>DASXIT010000167.1:0-36227 GCA_036497825.1 Candidatus Acidiferrum sp. | reverse complement strand
CGGTCACGGCACGCATACCCAGGCAGCTGTATGGCAGAACTATTTACAGGAACTCCTCGCCGAGTCTGCAAAGTCAAATTGAAGAGATAATGACCCGTATCAATGATTCGAGATTCTGAAATTGCTGCTTGAACCGTAATCCTCGCGGGCAGCACAGGGAGGACGAGTTGTCGTCAGATTTCCAATCAACGATATGCCATCCACAAAATTCATCACCACGGCTGAGGTTGATTTAGAGCCGAAATACGCACGCATCGGATCTGTTTGCGCGACGGGGCCACATCCGGTAAAGCGATTCCTTAAGAGCCCCTCGGTGCTGCCTTTCGTATTGGTGTTCGTGACTCCAGCCATATAAATTCCCGCGCCGGAGAGACTTTGCATGGTGTTTCCGGAAACCTCGATGTCCTGAAAGACGGGATAGATCCCAATAAAGTTATCCGGGACCTTGTTGTAATACGTCACCGCCTCATTGGCTATGCCAATCGCCGCGTTGCGGTGCGGGTACGTGCCCATCCCCGTCCCAGATTGGTAAAACTTTGTTGACCAGTTGGTTCGTATGAACTGGTTGTTACGAATGGCGATGTCCGAACTTGGCGCACCTTCGCTCCAGGAACTCGAAAAATGAAAAACTATCCCGCCCATGGTCAAAGATTCAAAAGTCGAATCCTGAATCACACCATGCAAAGCGCCAAAGATGATTCCATGCCCGATTTTTTTTCGGACCGTCACTCCCGACATGTAAAAGCCCGATGGAACGTGGCTCATATTGATTGCTTTCAGCCCGGCACGCAGAAAGTGCACGCTGTCCTTTAGTTGAATCTTCTGTGTCCCGTTCCCACTGGACGATTGCACGCGAGCCGATCCAATAAACGCCAAAGCCTCGTCGAAAAACGCCAGTGTGTCTCCCTCCTTTGCAGGGGAATCCGCGCCGGTCATCGAAAGGGAAGTGGATGACGTTGCCGCCGTCAAGGTATCCCAAACCACAGCCACGTTGACCGCATCATCGCCCAAGGCTTCGAAGGTCGCGTGATCGAGAATGATATCGCCCAGCGCTCCCGTGAGATGAACCCCGTCTGCAGTGGTTGAAATGTGCCGTCCCTGACTTGGAGTGATGGCGAGATTCTCGATCGAAATCCCTCTCTGCCGGTCTCCGCCGACAATTCCCATATAAGGAGACGCATGGAGCGTGCACTGGATGATGCGGAGATCTCCCGTGCCATTCAGACTCACCGCGCCCATTGGGAATTGCGAAAATGCCACCAGGACGTAGCGGTTGGGAAATTGGACCAGGTTGGAGGCAACCCACTTGCCGGATGCATTAAAATTTGGGTAAAGAGACAACCCCTTCAAATGCATGGCCTGGGCAGGACCCTTTTTCTGAGCGATGCAGCCCGCGTCGCATCCATCATCAGTTGGGCCAGGTAATTCATCCTCTCGCGCCATCTGGCCGGTGCTCTTGTCCCACAGATGGAAGGTGTAAATATACGGCGAAAAATTTGGCGGAACCTTGGTCTGAGGATCCAGCTCGATGTGTCCGGAAGTGGCTGAATCTTTTTTGATCGTTCCCATGGCCTCAAAAAGCGGGCCTCGCCAGGCTGGATTTGGATCGAATGGATTTCCCCAGTCGATGACCAGATTCTCAAAGATTCCGCGTTGACAATCCTGGATATTGAAGGCTCCCGTCGAGCCCGTGAAATATAGCGTCGATCCATTGCCATCAAATACATAATCCTGCGCATCGTGGATCGTAAAATGTGGCCGATGGTTGAGCACCCAGTCCTGAGAGGGCGGTAATTTTGCGGGCAGCACAATGTGATAAGCCGCATGAGGCGCCAATCGCACCACGCGGCAAGGCTCTTTGCTGCCCGTGGCCATGCGGTCCAGGTAGCCCTGAATCATTTTCAGATCGTCGCTCGCCGCGGGTGGTGGCACCGTGCAGACCTGACCTGGATTCAGCTTTTGCCACGCCGGCGAAAGAGCAGCCTCATACCAGGCTGGCGATTTTACGATCACCTCGACATGAGCGCCCCGCGCGCTGGTGAACGATCGCACCACATCATTCGCTGTCGCTATCACCCTGGGTCGCACAGACTCTTGCACCAGCGCATTCCAACTCGCAGGATCGGCCCACGCGGCGCGTCCCATTCTTCCCTTAGCCTGGCCACTGGCAACGTATTCGGAGATTGCGCGCGCCGGGTCACGCGAGACATCCGAATATCGCGATTGGTATTCCCTTACGTTAAAAAATGGCGAAGCTGCCCGGCGTTCGGCGATTCCATGCTGCAGCCAGTGGAGCTGGATGTCCACAAGGTCCCAAACGCGGGGATACGCTTTATCCAGATCCGGATTGTTGGCGGGGTCCACATAGTAGTTGAAGTCGAACACCACCCAGTAGGTATCAGCGGCGCCGATCCTGCCTTCATTGAATCCGGCAACAACGAAGTGTTCGATCGCGGCGAGGCAATCTCCCTGGGCGAGATCACGGTACCTGTTCAGGTAGTCTAGCGAATAGAAGAGAAATGAGCCCCTGCGGCAGGCTTGCGCGCCCCTGCTCGTCCACTCGCGTTTTGCAGCGTCATCGTCGGCTAACTTCAGCTGTGGATTGAACTTCCGATAAAACTCGGGTTTAAAGACGCGTGGGTCGGCCAAGAAATTCTTGCCTGAACTTGGCAGTACCTTGTTGTCGAGGGTCAAGGGAAGCAATGCGCTCTCTTGAGCCAACCCAATTTCAAGGCCCACGAGTAGCGACAAGAAGGAAATTACGAGTGGAGCGAGGATTCTCTTGGCAAATTGTTTCACGGGTCCCGTTGAAAGCCTCCGGCTTCTAGTGGAGCATGCTTTGTATAACACACTGGAATTCAAAAGTTGCGACCTGCCCAAAAGGCCTGTTCCTGGACAATGTAACTCTGCATACCCTACATGCGTATACTCTTATGAGATGGCTCCATAGCTTTAACAACTCAACTCTTCACCCTTCGCTGCTTTTCATAGGGTAGCTGGACCAGTCATCTCTACCGCCATGCTTGCGTTCAGCGACAATCTTGCCCAATGTTTCAGCGCTTTGCGCGGCCACAAGCTGCGTGCTTCGCTCACTATCCTTGGACTGACTATGGGTGTGGCCACACTCATCACGGTCATGACCATTGTCCAGGGCGCAAACCTGTACGTTGAGCAAAAGATCGCCAACCTGGGTACGAACGTCTTCCAGATCGCGCGCACCCCGTTTGCGGTTACCGATTTTGAAATCATCATTAAAGCGCTGAAGTTCAAGAAAATTGAACTTGAGGACATGACTGCGGTTGCCGAGGGATGTGACGCGTGCCAGGTAGTCGGCGCCAGCATGAGCACCAGCGTTCGAGCGCGATCCACCGACAAGGAACTGCAGGACGTCAACCTCTACGGCCAAACTGCAAACATGGTAGATATTGATACGCGAAAAATCGTTGTGGGCCGCTACTTCACTTCATCGGAAGCCGAACATCGCGCCAATGTTTGCCTGATTGGCGACACCCTTATGCGTGAGTTATTTCTTGGTGTAGATCCGATTGGGCGCACTATCCGCATCGGCAACGACGAATTCACAGTTGTAGGCGGGATGGAAAAGATCGGCAGCGTCCTCGGCCAGGATCAGGACAATTTCGTCATCGTTCCGCTACCCGTATTCCTGCGCATTCAGGGAATACATTCAAGCATCACGATTAACGTTAAAACGGGCCCGGGGAACTTTGAAAAGGCCCAGGACCAGGCGCATCTGATTCTGCGCTCGCGCCGGCATCTTTCCGGAAACATGGGCGACGATTTTTTTATTGGCACCAAGGAAAGTTACATGGCTTTGTGGCGCAGTATCAGTTCGGCGTTTTTCGCCGTGTTCATTATGGTAAGCGCCATCTCCGTAGTGATCGGGGGCATCGTCATCATGAACGTTATGTTGATGAGCGTGACCCTTCGGCGGAGGGAGATTGGCGTCCGCCGCGCCGTCGGTGCAACAAAGCGAGATGTTTTGCGTCAATTCATAGTGGAAAGCGTGGTGCAATGCATTGCTGGAGGCCTCGCTGGCATCTCGTTGGGATTTTTGGTCGCCACGGTGCTGCGCACTTACACACCTTTTCCGGCTTCCGTACAAACCTGGGTGGCAGTGATGGGTGTGTTCTTGAGTTCTACGGTCGGACTATTTTTTGGAATCTATCCGGCATTGCGTGCATCCCAACTGGACCCCGTGGTCGCATTGAGGTCTGAGTGATGGGAATCATGACGTTGGCTCAAGCTCGCGAGAATTTTCTTGCTGCAATGGAGACCTTGCGCTCATCGAAAGTGCGCACTGCCTTGACCGTACTTGGCATCGTCATTGGAGTGTCTTCGGTCATCTCTATGGCAGCGATCATTCAGGGCCTCAATAAGTTCGTTCAAGACAAAGTAGAGTCGCTCGGCTCGCGCACCTATTTTCTTACCCGATTTCCCCCGGGGATGGACCCCGCGCACATGCCGGAACGTATTCGCACACGCAGATATATTGAGTACAACTATGCTGATTTCATCCGTCAGGCCGCGCCCGATGTGCAGATCGTGACCACTTCGGGCACTCGAGGGTTTTTTCTGGGAGATAGTAATCTGATTACCAACGGCGACCGTAGCGTTGAGAAAGTAATCGTGCGTGGCGCCGAACCGGAATACACTGAGGCTATTCCGCTGTTTGCGGTCGCACAAGGCCGCTTCATCAGCACTTTCGACCAGGAACACGCGCGTCCCGTCGTGGTGCTGGGTGCGGCCATCAGTGAATCGCTCTTTCCCGGCACCGATGCGATCGGCAAAACGGTGCGCATCAACGGCGCTGAATACGAGGTTGTCGGCGTTTTCGAGCACGATCAGGGCCTGTTCCTCGGGCCGGGAGTCGACATCTTCGCTATCATCCCGCTGAGCAATTTCAAGAAGCAGTATCCGGAGTCGAAAGAGTTGATCATGATCTTCACCGTCCCCAAGAATGTGAACGTGGAACTGGCACAAGGGGAAGTCATTCAAGCGATGCGGCGTTTGCGCCGTGTCCCCGTGGACAAGGAAAATGATTTCGAACTGAGTTCGCCGGACTTTCTAAGCAATCTGTGGAATCAACTGACCGGCGCACTGGTAATTCTCACTACGGTGATCAGTTCGATTGGCTTGCTGGTTGGTGGCATCGGCGTAATGAACATCATGCTTATCTCCGTGACCGAACGCACCCAGGAGATCGGAATACGCAAAGCCATTGGCGCTCGCCGCGCCGATATACGTCTGCAATTTCTTCTGGAAGCCGTGGCGCTCACCTTGGTCGGCGGCACTCTCGGCATTTTGATCGGCGCCACCGTTTCTACTGTGGTCCGCACGTTTGTGCCTTCGATTCCCGCAAGTATTTCCTATCTGTGGGTGACGATTGGTTTCGCGATCTCCGTCGGCGTGGGATTGTTCTTCGGCTACTACCCTGCGAAAGTGGCGGCTAACCTCGACCCCATCGATTGCCTGCGCTACGAGTAAAGGTGCAAGGGCACTCCCGGGAATTGTCATCCGTTTGCCCTCTATCTTTTCTCGCGTTATGCTCACATATTTCGCGGAGGCTTCAATGCATTTTGGGCTCAGAGTGAAAGTGTTGCTGACATTCTTGCTGATTGCGTTTACCGGCGTGACCGCGCATTCGCAACCGCAATACGACCAGAAACTGTTTGGCGAAATGCGCTGGCGCTGCATTGGCCCTTTTCGCGGCGGCCGCACGGTTGCCATTAGCGGTGTGCCGCAGCAGCCAAGTGTGTTCTACATGGCGGCGGTGAACGGCGGCGTGTGGAAAACTACCGACGCGGGCAACACTTGGAATCCAATTTTTGATGAGCAATCATCCGGTTCTATCGGCGCGCTAGCTATTGCGGCTTCGGACCCCAACATTATTTATGTTGGAAGCGGGGAGGGCCTACAGCGGCCCGACTTGGCGACTGGTGATGGACTCTACAAATCGGTCGACGCCGGCAAAACCTGGACGCATCTGGGTCTACGCGACGCACAGCAAATTACCGCGATCGTCATCGATCCCAAAAACCCTGATCGCGTCCTTATCGCAGTAGAAGGTCATGCTTACGGACCAAACACTGAGCGCGGCGTCTTTCGTTCGACAGATGGAGGCAGGACATTAGAAAAGGTCCTATATAAGGATGAGAATACAGGCGCTGCCGACCTCGTGATGGACCCATCCAATCCGCAAATTCTCTACGCCGCTCTGTGGGCCGCGCGTGTCGCACCGTGGGAAATACGCAGTGGCGAATCGTTCACGATTCCGGGAAGCGGTTTGCATAAATCCACGGATGGTGGCACCACTTGGCGGCCAATTACCAAGGGCTTGCCCACTGCGGATGACGGCATTGCGCGCATCGGCATTGCGATCGCTCCCGGCAATCCAAAGCGTATGTATCTCACCATCGAGGCCAAGAAAGATCGTGGTGGCGTTTATGCTTCCGATGATTCCGGTGAAACATGGAAACAAGTAAGCTCTGATCATCGTATCGGCGGCCGCGGTCCTGGCGGTATGGGCATTGCCGTCTCGCCAGATAATGCCGACACAATTTATGTTGCGAATACCACGACTTGGAAATCCACCGATGGCGGCAAGACTTTTGTTGGCTTCAAAGGCGCACCCGGCGGCGACGATTACCAGCGCATCTGGATCAATCCGTTAAACGGCCAGACCATCGCGCTCAGCGCCGATCAAGGCGCAGCTATCAGCGTGAATGGTGGCCAGACCTGGAGCAGTTGGTACAACCAGCCAACCGCGCAGTTCTATCACGTCACCACCGACAATCGCTTCCCCTATTGGGTCTATGGCGCCCAACAGGAGAGCGGCAGCGTCGCTACCCAAAGCCGCAGCGACTACGGCGAGATCACTTTTCGCGAGTGGAGCCTTCCTGGGGTCTTTGAATATGGCTACATCGCGGTTGATCCGCAAGATTCAAACATTGTTTACGGCGCCAAACTCACGCGTACCAATCAAGCGCTCGGCGAAGTTGCTGATATCGCGCCCGAGCCCATTCGCCGCGGCGAATATCGTTACAACCGCACTCTTCCCGTGGTTTTTTCTCCGCTCGATCCTAAAGCGCTCTACTTTGCCGCAAACGTTTTGTTCAAAACCACCGATCGAGGAAACAGTTGGACGATTATCAGTCCGGACCTGACCCGCGAATCTTACGAAATGCCCGCAAACCTCGGCGCATTCTCTGCCGGCGATCCGGAAAAGGGCCATCATCGCGGCACTATCTACGCCGTGGCTCCTTCTTATAAAGAAGTCGACACGATCTGGGCGGGCACGGACGACGGTCTAATTCACATCACGCGCGACGGCGGAAAAAACTGGAAGAACGTTACGCCTCCCCAACTGAAACCCTGGAGCAAAGTTTCTGTAATCGAAGCTTCGCACTTTGATGCAGGCACGGCTTACGCCACGATCAATAGCTTTCGTCTCGACGATCTCCACGCGCACATTTACCGCACTCGCGATTTCGGGGCAAACTGGCAGGAAATCACAACCGGCATTGCCGATAACTCAGCCTCCAACGTAGTGCGTGAAGATCCCCTGCGCAAAGGACTTCTCTTCGCAGGTACGGAGGATTGCGTTTATGTTTCTTTCAACGACGGCGATTCCTGGCAACCGCTTCAGTTAAATCTCCCGCACACTTCCATGCGCGATCTCACCATTCATGGCGATGATCTGATCGTCGCCACCCACGGCCGCTCTTTCTGGATCCTTGACGACATCACTCCGCTGCGGCAAGTCAACGATGAAGTTGCTCACGCCCCTGCTTTCTTGTTCACACCGCAAGAAGCCGTTCGTTGGCGTTGGAATCGCAATCCGGATACGCCTTTGCCGCCTGAAGTGCCGGCAGGGAAGAATCCACCAGACGGCGCGATCATCGATTACTATCTTTCGACCGTCGCGAAAGCTCCCGTCACACTCGACATCTTTACCGCGGAAGGGAATCCGGTTTTAGTCCGCCACTATTCCAGCACCGATAAGCCTACATCCATCGACAAACTTGCCGGCGAACACCCGATTCCCATGTACTGGGTAAGGCCAGAGGAAATTCTTTCCTCGCAGCCGGGTATGCACCGCTTTGTGTGGGATCTTCATTACGAAGCGCCAAAAGTGCTGGAGCACGAATTCCCAATTTCCGCCATTTTACATAACACGCCCTTGAATCCTCTCGGCGCGCGCCCTCTGCCTGGTAAATATAGAGTGGAATTGACAGTGGATGGAAAGCGTTATAGCGCGATGTTTGAACTGAAAATGGATCCCCGCATAACCGCCTCGGCCAGCGACCTCGCGAAACAGTTCGAGATGGAATCGGAAGCAGTGGCCGGTATGGACGACAGTTATGAATCGCTCGAACAGGTGCAATCGGTTCGTGCGCAACTGAAGGAACTCACTCCCAAATTGCATGGGAATGTCTCGACCGAAGCTGCAGCCCTCGACAAACAATGCGCGGAGCTGGAAGGCGCTGCTCAGCCCAATTTCTTTGGAACTCCACCGAGGGGTAAGCAGCCGGAAAATTTCTCCTCGCTAAACCAGCACTACTCCGCGATTCTAGCTGTCGCCGATAGCGCCGATGCTGCTCCCACCAGCCAAGCCAACGCCGCCTTTCGCGAATTGGAGGATGAATCAACCAAAGTCCGCAAACGTTGGAGCGCCCTGAAAGAGAAGGAACTCCTCGACCAGAACAAAGAACTGAAAAAGGCGAAGCTTCCGGAGATTGATCCGAAGAAGCCGCTCGCCCAGGAACCAGGCGGAGCAGCTGACGGCGACGACGAACCGTAGATCACGGATTCTCGTTGGTGGCAATGCATCCATGTTCGTATTACTAGAGAGTCGCCAATTGACATTTGAGCCATATCACCTGAAAATCTCTGCGCAAACCCGAGGCAACGATTCGGGATACTCATAGACCTGGCCAGCCCTTTGACTCGTCGTCTACTCCGATCCTCATTCGCTTTACCTTTACTACTTCTGATTGTGCCCACAACCTATTTACAAGCCCAGGATACTGAGTCCAAGAAGGAGGTACAGAATTCCAGTTTTCCTTCCTCTGCCGCCGTGCAAGGCCTTGCAGAAAGCAAAATTCCAGCATCTCCTTTTGCGCAAGGGTTGGAGTTTTTTCAGGCGGAGAAATTCTCAAACGCCGCCGAACAATTTCAATTGGCAGCCGCGCTAGAACCCAAAGGCTCAGCTCTCTCCTACGTTTGGCTTGCTCGATCCTATCTTCACCTGCATAAGTTGACGGATGCGCAGTCGGCGGTGCAAAAAGCTCTTCAATATGACAGAGATCTTCCCGAGGCCCAAACCGCGGAAGCCGAACTGGATTTCCGTTTGGCTAAAATGAGCGGAGCGGAAAATATCTATAAGTCACTCATCATGCTGAAAAAGGCAGGTGCTCGTGCTTATCTCGGATTGGCGGAAATCTACCACGTCACGGCGAACTATAAGACCGCCAAGAAACTTCTGGACTCTGCCCACTCCATGGCTCCGAAAGATCCGGACATTTCCCATGCTTGGATAAGCACATTGTCGCGCCAGGAACGGCTCGCCGAATTCAAGAAACGCTTCGCCGAGAGTAAATACGAGAATGAAGAAGAGCAGACCAATCTTGTAGACGCCATCGCGATTCTGGAAGATCGCGAAAAGAACCCAGAGCGCACCTGTAAGATGACCACCAAAGTCACGAGCACCGAAACTAAGCTGGAGACTCTCTTCTACGACGCAAAACGTATTCGGGGATTTGGCCTTGCCGTCAACGTAAACGGCGTGAGATCTAACTTGCTGATGGATACCGGAGCCAGCGGAATACTTATCAATTCAAAAATCGCTGAAAAGGCTGGGCTCACCAAAATCAACGAGCAAAGAATTGGTGGAGTGGGCGACAAGGGCGCTGCGCATGGTTACTCCGCTTTCGCGAAACAAATAAAAATTGGTAATTTGGAGTTTGAAAATTGCTACGTCGACGTCGTGGACAAAAAGAACAGTCTCGGCGAGGATGGCCTGATCGGCACGGATGTCTTCGCCGATTTTCTTGTTGATATCGATTTTCGCGATAACAAATTGCGGCTCTCTCAGCTGCCTCCATTCCCCGATGAACCGGCGAAAGACCCAACACTACAGTCCGCGGACGATGGAGAGGCTAAACTTCACAATCGCTTTATTCCTCCCGAATTTGAAAAATATGAGCGGGCTTACCGCTTCGGCCACATGTTGTTGTTCCCAACCAAAATCAATAACGCGCCTTTCAAATTGTTTCTGATCGATACGGGTGCCTGGGACAATATGGTGACGCCTGCAGCCGCTCGCGAAGCCACGAAAGTCTATTCAGAGGATCAGGTTGTGGTAAAAGGATTGAGCGGCAAAGTAGAAAAAATCTATTCGACCGGCATGGTAAGTCTAAGGTTCTCTCACTTTCAGCGGAACCAGGAACTGATCGCCTTTGATCTGTCTCACATTAGCGACAGTATTGGCACTGAGGTTTCGGGCACTCTAGGCTTTGCGATGTTGTACCAACTCGAAATCCGGCTCGATTACCGCGACAATCTCGTGGAGTTCTACTACGACCCTAATCGAGTGCATTAGTTGCTGCGTTCTTATGCGCCGCTCTTGCTCAGTTCCTCAATCGCGGCCAACACCTGGTCGCTGTGCGTTTTTACGTCCACGTCATTCCACACTTTGCGGACAGTACCATCCGGCCCAATTAAGAAAGTATGCCGGGAAGAAAGTTTCGCTACTCCCAAATTCATAATCGAATCGTATTTCTCTGAAACTTCTTTCTTGTTATCCGCCAGCAATTTAAAGTTCAGCCCTTCTTTTGCGCAGAATTCCTGGTGCGATTTTTCATCCTGCACGCTCACCCCGAGAATGACTGCATTCTTGGCATCATACTTAGCCAGATCGCGCTGGAAATTATGTGCTTCGATCGTGCAGCCCGGGGTCCCATCTTTCGGATAAAAGTACAGAACCACCCACTTGCCCTTGAAGTCGTGAAGGCTAATCGCCTTTCCCTCCTGCGAATTCAAAGTGAAATCGGGTGCCGCTGTACCTACCGCCGGCTCTTTATCCCCGGCACGTAGGCGTGATGCAAGTACGCCGATAATCGCTACCACAATTAGAACTCCTAAGATCGCAGTTAACATTCGCACAATCCTCATATCCATTCACCTCAGGAAAAATTCGCAGAACAATCCTTGCCTAATCGTATACGCACATTCCTGAATCCGCTATCCATAGTAAGGTAACGAGCCAAGCGGCCAGGACTTGCAACACAGAGCCTACACCAGAACCATCAATCCGGTGAATATCCTTCTCTGTTTTTACAATCTCTTTACCGAGGGTGGAGCTGTATTTGCTGCTGAAGGAACTGCTTTCGGCTGAACCACTTGTTTGGCTTCTGGGCATCTGGGATTCCAGTTTGCCGGTGGAAAGGAAACACGCCAGAACCGGGGACAAGTATTTGCGACCTCAACGCCTATTTCCGGCGTCTCTCTATCCCGGCTATTCATATCCATCACTGCGCAGGCGATTTCTTCTTTAGTCCCAACATTCTTCAGTGTTAGGGTCTGTCCAACTTGTACCAGTCCTTTGAGTCGCAAGAGAGCCCCATGCGCGCTTACGACGATTGTCGAAGTCCGCTCTGAAAACGCTCCACTGCCCGGCCGTTTGCCAGTCACGAGTAAAGGCACCGCTAGCAATATGCGCTGGCTGCGTCGTTGATTAATCGACGTGCATGCCCGGTTGTTCTGCGGAGCACTCACCTCTGGCTCTCCTGTAGGTATCTACCTACATGAAGAGAGCCACTTCAAATTGCGATTAAAGCTCTTCGCGGAGTGGAGAATTAGAGAGTTCTGAAGTGGAATCAGAAACACACTGCTCCATTTCGGAACCTTGGGCTGCTATTGTTTTCAAGCTCTGTTGTAGGGACCGCCTTCCGAGGCGGTCCGCTCAGGTATCCACATCGTTATTCCTGTTTGGCGGGAATTCGAACCCGTCCCAAATAATAATGGATCGTGGGCGTAAAAATTAGTGACAGAACGATCGAGCTAAGCAGCCCTCCAATAACCGCAATCGCCAACGGCTTTAGCATTTCCGATCCGGAGCCGAAGGCTAATGCCAGAGGCAGCATTCCAAAAATCGTTGCGAGCGCCGTCATTGCAATCGGCCGCAATCGCCGGCGTCCGGCCTGAATCATCGATTCTTCGGCAGAAAATCCCAGTGCCCGGTAACGTTGGTCCGCATCCAGCAGCAAAATGCCGTTTTTGGCTACGATGCCGATGACCATGATCATTCCCATAAACGAGGCTACGTTAAATGTTGTACGCGTGACCAGAAGCCCCAGGAATCCACCAAAGGTTGAGAGCAACGCGGAAGCCAAAATCGCAACAGGCGCGGAAAACGTTCCAAATTCAAATAGCAGCACGACAAAGAGCAAAATCAATGCCAGCACAAATACCGCTGATAAGTCGCCGAATGTTTTTTGTTGTTCTTCATAGAGACCGCCATATTCCACGCGAATCGATGGTGGTAAATGGAGATCATTCACCGTTTTTTGGATGTACGACATTCCGGAGCCCAGGTCCACTCCTTCAAATCGCGCCGTCACTTCCACTAATCGCTGTAAATTTTCCCGTCGCACTTCCGATTGACCTGGATCGGTCGTCACAGTCGCCAGTGAACCGAGTGTAGCCGTGTGGCCAGTCGTGCTTGCCAACAACGTGTTGCTCATCCGATCCAACGAAGCGCGGTTTTGCTCTGGGAATCGCACGCGTATTGGATAGGTGCGGTCATTCAACACTACCGGAGTCGCGGCCGGTTCTCCTTCCAGAACCGCGGCTGCATCTATGGCGATCTCTTCCGGAGTAAATCCTGCGCGCGAAGCAATCATCGGATCAATCTGGTAAGTCACCGCCGGCCCGCTGACCGTATTTTCGATGCCGTCGAACACATCCACCACTTTAGGATTTTTCTTGATGGCATCGGCGACGCGCGGCGCCGTCGCCTCCAACAATTTCGGATCTTGCGAGAAAAGTTTGATTACCACCGGCTCCGGACGGCTCGTCAAGTCTCCAATCATATCCTGCAAAATCTGCACAAAATCCACGTCCGTGGCCGGCTCTGTTTTTTTAATTTCCGCGCGAATATCCGAAATAATATCGTCAATCCCGCGTTTCTTGTCTTTCTTGAGTTTTACTGTGAAGTCGCCACGATTCGCCTCCGTCACCGCCGCAAGTCCAAGCTGCAGCCCAGTGCGCCGAGAAGTGTTCTCTACCTCTGGTGTCGAGCGAAGTATTTCTTCAATGTGCTGAAGGATGCGATCCGACTCCGCCAGGGAACTGCCCGGCGGCGTGTTGTAGTCAAGAATAAAACTTCCTTCATCCATTTCTGGCAGCAAGTCGGTGCCAAGGAAGTTGTAGCAAACGTAGGAAAGCACGATGATAACTAGCGACGAAACAACCAGCAGCATTGGCCGGTGCAGGATCTTCAGCATCACGCTGGAATAAAAATTAACAATCCGTCCAAAAAATCCTGAAAGGTGCGCCTCTTCCGCTTCCAGAAGAGAAGCCGCATCATGGGCGCCTAAGGGCATCTCAGTTGCTTCCTGTGAGCTTTTGCGCCGCACAAAATATTGGCTAAGTGTGGGCGTCCAGGTCACTGCGAGCACCAGGGAACTGATCAACGCGACCGACATGGTAATCGCCAGCGCCCTGAAAAAACTTCCAAAAACTCCAGTGGTAGAAATCAATGGCAGGAACACCACGATTGGCGTGATTGTCGATCCAATCAGTGGCACAGTGATTTCGCTCAGCGCGCTTTGGATAGCTTGAAAGCGTGATTCGCCTGCGTCGCGATGCAGAACGATATTTTCCAGCACCACGATTGCATCGTCGATCACCAGTCCAACTGCCGCCGCAAGGCCCCCAAGCGTCATGAGGTTAAAACTTTGTCCCGTGAACCGCAGAACAATAAATGTGAATAGCAAGGTGACCGGTATGACCAGCGCGGCAACCAACGATGATCCCCAGTCGCGCAAAAATAGCACCAGAATCGCCGCCGACAATACGATCCCAATCAGCACTGCGTCTCGCACGCTTCCAATCGATTGCTGCACGATTGTCGATTGATCGTAATACGCTTCCAGATGCACTCCCAGAGGAAGCGTGGGGCGAAGCTCTGCAATTTTCTGATGAACTTCGCGCGCTACATCGAGTGTGTTGCTGTCCGGTTGGCGATTTATACTCAGAAGGACTGCAGGCTTTCCATTCGCGGTCACGATTGTGTAGACCGGAGCTTCCGAAGGCGCGACTTTTGCGATATCTCCGACGCGAATTGGCACTCCGTCTTTTGAATTCTTCACCACGATCTGCGCGATCTGCTCGGGAGTCCGTACCTGGCCGCTGACCAATCCCAGCACCAGTTGGTGATTGTGCTCCAGCAAACCCGGCGAATCGATCACATTTGTGCGGCGAATCGCTTCCAGAATATCGCCGACAGTTATTCCAGCGGCCAGAAGCCGTGCAGGATCAGGGGTTACTTGAAATTCCGGTACCCGGCCGCCTTGCACCAGCACGGATGCCACACCGTCCAACCGGTTCAGCCGCGGTTTCAAGTCATACGTTGCTATTTCCCACAATTTGTTTTGTGGAATTGTGTCCGAGGTCAGGCTGTAACCGAGAATCGGAAACGATGCAAAGGTCAGCCGATGTGTTTCGATTTTTGCGCTGTTAGGCAATTCGGTTTGCAAGCGCGCCACCACCGCGTCGACGCGTTGTAGCGTCAGAATCATGTCCGAATTCCAGTCGAAGAACAGGTCAACTTCCGCCGATCCCCGGCTGGTAATCGAATACACCTTGGTCAGTCCAGGTACGCTGTTCACCGCCTCTTCGATGGGCTTCGTGATCATCACCAGCATTTGGTCAATTGGCATTACCCCGTTATCCACGCCAATCACGATGCGTGGGAAATCCGTGTTCGGAAATACCGAGACAGGAATTCGGAATGCCAGATACGCCCCGGCTAGCGCTACGCTCATCGTCAAAAAAAGAATTGGCCGGGAGAATTTCCGGAACCACGGCAAATTGTTTACGGCGCCGCCATTCGTCGCATTACCCTGCTTATCTTCGGGCCGCTGGGGATCCATTCCGCTCTACTCCTTGCCTTTCTTCGGTGCAGCGGCAGGCTTCTTATCAGGAGGCGCATTCGCTTTGTCACTGGGCGCTGCGGAATCTTTATCCTTTTCGGTATCCGCAGGAGGTGCTGCTTCAACTACAATTTTCGTACCGTCCGGAACCGCGTATCCTCCTTGCGTAATTACCTGGTCTCCTTCTTTGATCCCAGATTGAATTTCCGCAAACTCCTTGTTTCGAATTCCGACTTTAACTTTGGCCTGATGCGCTTTCTGGTCCGAGCCCGCCAGCAAAACGTAATCTTCTCCTTCAGGCGTCTTGAAAACTGCCGTGGCTGGAATCACCAGCGCATCTTCTACGCTCTTTGCTGTCGCATTAATCTGCACATTCATTCCCGGCTTCAGTGCGGGATTTGGTTTGTTCGCTTCTACCCACACTTCAATCGTTGTGCTTCCCGGATCCAGAGCCGGACTAATTAATGTCACTCGGCCCTCGATGGGTTCTTCTAGACCGGCCAACTCCAATTCCGCGTGGTCGCCTACTTTCAGAAGCACCGCCTCATTTTGCGAAATGTGCGCCTTTGCGATCAGTTTCGATGTGTTCATCACGGTCATGATCGCTTGATTCGCCGTCGCCAGTTCTCCCTGGAACAACGGCCGATCCGTCACAACCCCATCAATCGGGCTGCGAATTACCGAATAGCTCAATTGCGCTTTCGCGTTCCGGTATTTTGCGTCCGCCGCCGACAACTGTCCGGTAGCTGTCTTTAACGTTTGTTCTTTGCCCAGACGTTGCAAGTCGTTGAGTTGTCTTTGCGCCTGCTCGTACTGGCTCCGTGCCTGTATCAGAGCCACCTCCGCTGAATCCAGATCGCGCCGCGGAATCGCTCCCTGATCGAATAGATCTTTGCGCGCATCATAAACTTTCTTCTGCGCCTCGTACGCTGACTTATAGGCCGCGGCATCCAGTTCAGCCTTTTGAATCTGCTGAGGCAAACTCGCGCCGGTTGTCGTTGCATACCCGGCCTCCGCCTGCTCGAATTCACCCTTGCTCTGCTCTGCTGCGGCAGCAAGGTCTGCATTCTCTAACTCCGCCAGCACTTGTCCTTCCTTTACGTGCGAGCCTCTCTGCACATTAAACTTTTTAATCGTCGACGTAATCTTCGGCGTGATTACTGCCTGTTGCAGGGGCGATACCACCGCCTCTGCGGAAATCGTTAGCGCGATTGGTCCGCGTTTGGCCGGGGTTGTCTGCACGTTCACCACTGGCTCTGGCTCTTTTTCTGCGGTCGTGCATCCCTGCAGCGCCAATGTGCCAAATAGCAATAAGCCAGCGGCTAAACATTGGCCGGCCGAATGTTTCTGGAATTCTGCCTTCCGATTTCTCATGGATTCGTCATTACTCCTGTCAAAGTCTGCAGATTTGCCAAGGAGACTCGATAGCGAACGGCGCCATCTTGATATGCGCTGTTTGATTGCGCAAACGTCGTTTGTGCATCAACCACTTCCAAAACCGTTCCTTCGCCGTTTTGATACCGCAATGTGGTTAACCGCAGGCTCTCCGCGGAAAGCTCCGCGGACCTTTGCAGTCCGGCAAGCTCGTTCAGCGCGGTCTCTGCTTCCGCGTACAGCGACCGCATCTCCGCCAGCAAATTCCGCTGCGCAAACGAAAGCTCTTTCTTTGCGAGGTCGCGTTTTAGTTCTGCCTGGCGCACCCGGCTTTGTGTCGCTCCCCAATTCCAGAGCGGCAAGGTGAGTGAAGCAATTCCTGCGGAACCCAAATTGTTGAATTTTGTGTCAGGAGGTATTGTGGTGTAGGTTGCGTACCGGGCCGCATCAATTCCGTAGAAGTAGTCAAAGCTGATTGACGGGAGATATCCTGCTTTCGCCGCGTTTACATCAAAGTTTGCAGCTTGCGCATTCGCCAGGGCAGCGCGTATCTCCGGATTATTTTGCCCCGCCTGGGCCTCAAACGCATCGCGCAAAGGCAGCGGAACACTCGTGTGTAGATTATCTGTAGTTCGAAAGTTGTCGTTGAAATCCGGAAAGATCAACACTGCTAAATCGAGGCGTGCATTCTGCAGCGCCAGTTGCGCCTCTTGCAGTTGCCGTCGCCGGTCCGTCATTTGAATTTCCGCTTTGATCACGTCGGAATGCGCCACTTCGCCGCCTTTTTCCAGGCTTTGTGTCAGTTGAAAAAATCTGTCGCCATCCTCAGCCGTTCGACGCGCCACATCAAGCTTTTGCTCTGCTGCGGCGACCGCAAAATAATCCTGCACCACCGTCACGGTCAGACCGCGTGACGCGATTTCTTTACGAGCCTTGGCAGCTGCTGCCAGCGCGGCTGTACTCCGATATGACGCTATGCTTGCCAGGTCCAATTGTTGGTGCACGTTGCCCTGGCTGATGTATTCATGCGCCCCGTTGTTGGCTATGTACTTAGGCTGACCAGCGCTATTAAGCTGAGTATTAATCGCGGACGTCGTGAAATTCGCATTCGGCAGCAATCCCGATCGCGCAATATTTTTGTCCTCGTTTGCGACTCCCGCGTCCGTCACCGCTGCTTGCAGTTGTGTGCTGTTTTTTTGCGCCAGGGCCAGCGCCTGTTGCAGCGTCAACTCCATTGGCGCACCCGGCATTGGTGCCGATGCGGTTTGTGGTTGAGCCACACGAGAGGCTGCAGTTTTTTGTGGCACAGGCGCGTCCGGTTGTTGGCCGGCGCTCAAGAGTGCCGGAGCCACAAGGATCGCGGTACAACACAGTGACACTATCAATTTGATTCGATTATTCTGTTTCACGCGTATTCTCTCATTCAAATGTCCGAAACTGTCGTTGAATGGACTTCAACTCCCACTGGTCTTCTTGTTTGCGTCTTGCTTCTTCTGGTTTGCCTCCGCGGCGGCATTTTCCTTTTCTACGCTGACGATCGAGCCATCTATCGCGCTGACCTGGACCTCCGTGATGTCTTTCTCGCCTTTCACTTGTATGTCGAACGAATACACCAGCTTCCCATTTTCTTTTTCCAATTCTTCTTCCTTGATTGTCCCGGGCACCTTCTTTGCCGCAATTTCTCGCGCATCCTCAACCGAAAGTTTCGCCTCGGACTTCAACGATGCGGGAATTTTCGATTTCTTAGGAGCCGCAGTCTGTGCATAGATTTGTCCACCCACGGCCAACATCAATATTCCGGCGCAAATGACCAAAATCGTCCTAGATCTCATAAACGGTACCTCCATAGGTCAAATGACCCTGTTCTACTTGAAGTCAGCCTAGCTATAAGCAGATAAACGCAGGATTAACCAGTAGGGTCACGGGACTCCCGTGTCCGTCTTGGGTTTGTTTTGGATTTCCTCTTGATTTACCGTGGATTTGGCTGTCATCCAGCCACTCATCTAACTCAGGAATGCCCCGCAACAGGCAGCACGACGCTAAACGTTGACCCCGACCCATCCGACCGCGTCAATTCCAACCGTCCGTCGTGCGCCTCAGCAATCCATCGCGCAATCGATAATCCCAATCCCGCGCCACCATTGCCGTCTTCTCGCGATCGCGCCTTATCCGCCCGAAAAAAGCGTTCGAACACTCGTTCCTGCATATCCCTTGGAATTCCTTCGCCAGTATCCGTCACGCTGACGACGTATTCATTTCCCGACTTTTTGCAATCCAGCGAAATCTTTCCCCCTTCCGGCGTGTACTTGATCGCATTATCCAGCAAGTTCAAAAGCATCCGGCGCAGCAATGCTTCATCAGCGTGCAGCGGAAGCTCCGGCGTAATCGAAGAACAAAGCGTAATATTCTTGGCCATTGCTAGGGAACGCGTTCGATGCAGGACATCCGCCGCTAGCTCGTCCAAATAAAGATCGGTGAAACTTAAGGGGTACTCTCCAGCATCTGCACGCGTCAACGTAAACAGATCCTCGATAATCCGGGCCAGCCGCTGCGATTCGTCCCGCAAAATCCCCAGTGTTTCGCGATACTCTTCCGGCGACCGGTCGGCCCTCGACAACGTTACTTCCGTTTCGCCCCGCAGAATGGCCACCGGAGTTCGCAATTCGTGCGAAGCATCTGCAATAAATCTTCGCTGGCGCTCAAATGACTCTTCCAGGCGAGCCAACAATTGATTGAACGACAACGCCAATTGCCCCAGTTCATCCCGCTGATTCGCCACCGCCAGCCGCGCCCCAAGATTTGACGCGCCCATGCTTTTTGCCTGTGAAGCCATCGCTGCCACCGGCGCCAGACTCTTCCGCGCCAAAAAATAGCCCCCGGCGCTAGCCAGCAACAACGCGATTGGTATCACCAGTAAAAATGTGTTGCGAATGTCTTCCAATAATTCCTTTTGTGGATGCAGTGATTGCAACAGCACCAGTTTGTAATTCTGCTTGCCCGCGGAAAGCACCCGGGAATATGGCCGCAATCCATCTTTGCCGCCCGGTACTCTGACCCTTTCTCTTCCATTGAAATCAGAGCTTGTGGCCACTTTATGAAACTCCGGCGAGGAAAAAATGTCAGCCGTGATCCGCTCGTGCGTGGGCCCCGCACTGGGCAGTTCCAGTGAGCTGATCACCACAGTTCCAGCGGAATCCAGCACAACAAAGACCGTGTCGCGAAAACGATGTTCCATCATCGCCTCTCGCGCCGCTTCTCTTACCGCGTCCTGACCCGTTTCATCTGGTAACTCGCTTTCAAACGTGGTCGCGAAAGCATCTGCAAGCTCCGATAAATTCGCAGCTGTGCGCTGCGTGATATTTCGCTGATAAACGAGGTATGTGAAAACGGCCAACAAAGTCAGTACGATTCCAAGCACAACGCTGTACCACGCTGTAAGCCGAACGCGAACGGAATCAAGCATGCGACTTTCTCACTCCGCCCGATGCTCCATTGTTCACCGCAGACCCCAGGATGTAACCACTTCCTCGCCGCGTCTGCAGCAATGGTTTTGCTGTACCCTCATCGATTTTTCGCCGCAACCGATTGATGTATACCTCGATCAAATTCGAAAACGGATCAAACGATTCGTCCCACACATGTTCCGCGATTTCCGCGCGTCCGATCACCCGCCCAGCATTACGCGCCAGAAATTCCAGAAGCGCATACTCTTTCGCCGTCAACGGGATTGCCCGGCTCCCGCGTTTCACCGTTTGCGAAGCCGTATCGAGCACCAGGTCATCCACCACAATATGCGGTGATCGCAATTCACGCGGACGCCGTAGCAGCGCGCGCAGTCTCGCCAATAATTCCCCAAATTCAAATGGTTTGGTCAGGTAATCATCCGCGCCAGCATCCAACCCGGTAATGCGATCCTGCACTCCATCGCGCGCCGTCAGCATCAAAATCGGAATTCGTTTGCCTTTTGCTCGGATCGCGCGGCAAGTCGCAATCCCATCCAGTCCGGGAATCATCACATCCAAAATCACCACATCGTAGTCATTGATCTCCGTTTGATACAGTGCGTCTTTCCCATTGCCCACCACATCTACCGCGTACGATTCCTCGCGCAGTCCTTTCGCGACGAAATGCGCGATTCGCGCTTCATCTTCCACAAGTAACAATCGCATTCGGGTATGATACCCCCAATGTTCGTCATTCTATGCCATGCCAGGTTCGTTCGAGCAATCGTTCGGACAATCACAGAGGAGAAATAATCAATGACCGCGCCTTACGATTATCCGTCAATCGCCAAAATGATCGATCATGCGCTGTTGCAGCCGTTTCTCACCACCGATGAATTAGAGGCGGGATGCCGCCTGGCCCTCACCTACGACGTCGCCAGCATTTGCATTTTGCCTTACTACGTCAAGCGCGCTGGCGAAATCCTGCGTGGAAGCGGCGTCCAGACCAGCACTACCATCGGCTTCCCTCATGGCGCGCATGCCACCAACATCAAATTGGCCGAGGCACGCCAGGCGCTACAAGATGGTGCTACCGAACTCGATATCGTCATCAACATCAGCAAAGCAAAAAGTGGCGATTGGAAGTATGTCGCGGATGAAATCGCTCTGCTTACCAAAGAAACTCACACTGCCGGTGCGAAAATCAAAATTATTTTTGAGAACGCATATCACGACGAAAAATCCAAAATCGAGTTATGCCGCATTTCCGGTGAAGCTGGAGCGGACTGGGTAAAAACCTCGACGGGTTATGCTCCCACCGGCGCTACACTCGACGATCTTCGCCTCATGCGCATGCACTCGCCTGCCCATGTCCAAGTCAAAGCTGCTGGTGGCATCCGCGACCTCGACACAATTCTTGCTGCGCGCGAGATTGGCGTAACTCGAGTCGGCGCCTCTCGCACTTCAGACATCCTGGAAGATTGCCGCAAACGCCTGGGCCTGCCGCCCATCACCATCGCGGCGTCAGGTGCAGCCGCCAGTTCCTACTAGTAGCGGTACGGCACGCTGTGCCGGTCTTACGTTTTTTTTAGAGCACTCAACGAGGTGCCCAACAGAAACCGCCATGACCGATCAATCTGCCCAATATCCAACCCTCCGCGATCGCGGCGTCTTGATCACCGGTGGCGCCTCCGGAATCGGCGCTTCTACCGTTCGCCAATTCGCAAAACAGGGCGCAAGAGTTGCTTTCCTCGATGTCCAGGATGAGCCCGCTCAAAAACTCGTCTCCGAAATCTCTCAATCAACCGCAATTCCGCCCATCTATGTGCATTGTGACTTGATCGACATTCCAGCCTTGCAGAAGGCGATCGCTGATCTTCAGGCGCGCCTGGGCCACATTCATGTGTTGATAAACAACGCAGCAAACGACGATCGCCATAATTTTGAAAACGTCACTCCCGAATATTGGGACCAGCGCATGGCCATCAATCTGCGCCACTATTTCTTTGCAATCCAGTCCGTGGTTCCAGCAATGAAAGCAGCCAAGGCCGGCTCTATCATTAATTTGAGTTCGATCGGCTGGATCATTCCTTCGGTCAGGGAAGTCGCCTACGTCACTGCGAAAGCTGCCATCGTAGGTCTGACGCGCACCATGGCTCACGAACTCGGCGAGTGGAATATCCGCGTGAATGCCGTTCTCCCCGGCGCGGTTCTAACTGATCGACAGCGTGAATTATGGTGGACGCCCGAATACGAAGCGGAAATTATGCGCAGCCAATGCCTGAAGCGCCCACTCTTACCGGAAGAGGTTGCGAATCTTTTGCTCTTCCTCGCCGCCGACGACAGCAGCGCCATCACTAACCAGAGCTACATAATCGACGCCGGCTGGGTCTAAATATCTTCCGAATCAGCGATTTACTTTCCAGCTTGTTCAATCTCCTCTAAATTCAACGGCACATGTTTATTCCAATACTTAAACAATTCAGGCTTCGCTTCAGCCATTTGTTGTATCGCCGCAATTTCTTCCGGCGAAAAATAATTTCGCTGCTTTCTCTTCAGAGCCTCTGCCGGAATATTCTTGTACACCCACTCGCGAAAGGTGATTAATCCCGGCCCATATCCGCGCCGAATCGCCTCCAGGTCCGTAGACCGTTCGAACCGCGCGGTGTATCCAGACGAAACCAGGCGCACCAGACCAAACAAATGCAGCCGGTTGCCGTCACTCATCCGCGAAATATGTACTAGTTCATGCGCAAGTATCGCGCACACACTATCGGTGGAAGGCCCGGAGTTCGCAATTCGCGGATTCATCTCCACAAAATAGTGCATCGGCCGCAGCAGCAAGAACCGCGAAACACTGAAGCGTGTTCGAAAATAATCGACTGAACTCTCAAACTTACTGGTCTTCACAACTTTTTTCTGCAATTCGGGAAACGATGCGTCACGAACTACCTCTAGATCTTGCTGCAGCGCTACGGGCACACTGGTTTTTGTAGCCGGAGCTACCTTCAACGGGGAGCCTAAGGCGGAGTCTATGTTTTTGCAAGACGCTGCGGTCGATATTGTTCCCTGAGCCGCGACGATTCTGCAAACACTCAATTGAAAAAACACCCACATGCAGAAAGTGGCTGTGTGGACCAGGGCACTTTTATTTCTGCTCCAGAGTCGCCTTTTCATTCGCCGTGCTCGCGTGAAGTTTCTTGGTATTGCACCAGGAACTGTAGCAACTCACTTACCGTCGCAGGTTTGCAACCGCGGGCCCGATTCTCGCATCCAATTTCAAACGCGATTCTCCACTGCTCAAACAACACGCGGTAAGCCTTGAACAAGCTCAGTTTCGGATCGTAAATATGTGTTGCCTCGGAGCTGACTCCATTCAGCTCCACAATCTTCAAATTGCGTCCGGCCATTAAATCCTCAACCGATGGTGCCCGGATGTCGTAGCGTCCAAAATAAAATCCCTCGAATGTTTTCGAAATTCGATCGATCGTCACGGTCAGGGCCGGAGTGATCGCCGCACTTCCATCCAGGAAAATAGCGCCCCGGCAATGCGTTCCGAGCTCCACCAATTGTACGCTCTCGCCATTCGCCAGAATCTTCTCCAATCGCCCCGCATTCTTACGAGCATAAAAATTGGCCATGCACACAGCTCGATCATCGCTCAAAATCAAGTGCTCCAGCGTCTGCACGCCGTCTCCCACCAGCACAGGCAGCCGTTTTTCCGTGATCGAGAAAATATGTCCGGTTGGTTCTTTCGGATTCCGGTAGTAAAACACGCCAAATTCTTTGCCCTCTGCGTACTCCTGGATGATTGTGTCGTAATTTGTATTGGTTAGGTAATTGCTAAGCACTTCATCCGAACGTATAACCGCCACGCCCGATCCACGTTGGCCTGCATCCGGTTTCAATACCACTGGAAATTGCAATCCCGCACGTTCCAGAAACGCTTTGGCTGTCTCAACTCGTTCCGCCGCGTCGCCCTTCGGTATCAACGCGAATCGCAACATAGCTTCTCGGGCCCCGGACAATCGCTTCAAAATATCGCATTTCGATTCCCCCACAAATCCGCCGGCCACAATTCCCGGATTGCACGAAGTGAAAGCCGTCAGCCCTCTGTACTTCACGCTTAAATACAGAACGTACAGAAACACCGGGGGGTAAAAAACATACATGGGCCAGAATTCCCAGCGGACTTTTCGGTAAAGCCAGCCCACCAGTTGGCGCCGTCCGCGAAACGTTGCCACTTTCATCCCCACGCGGAGCAAAATCAGCATCAACACCGCGGTCAAGACTATCTTGATTAGTAACGGCTTCGTCGCCATCGGCCCGTAATGCATCAACGGCAAAAACAGCCCTGCCGCCGAGCCCACCAGTAGCGGAGTCCAAACCGCTGCCGACACGAGAAAATAGAGGATGAACCGCAGAGACCTTCGATGCAGTAATCCGGCAGCAAGATAGGTCGGCAGCCGCGTTCCGGGTATAAATCTCGACGTGAAAATTACTGCCGCCCCATTCCGCTCCAACCACTTCTGGCTATTTTCCAATCTCTGGGGCGAGACCAACCATTGCACAGGTTTCCATTGCAGCGTTTTTCTCCCAACAATTTTTCCAATCAGGAACAACATCATGTCCCCGGCGAATATTCCTATCAGGCATGCCAGCGTGACCAGCAAAAATCCGGCCCGTCCGTCGGAAACCAGCAGTCCCGCTGCAATGCACGCCAAATCCTCGCTAATCAAAGTTGACAATGCCAGCGCGAGAAAAAGCACAATCGCGGTAATCGGCAAGAGCTTTGCCGTGTGCGTGTGTGCCATCGGCATCGTCGCTTCTTTAAGCCGCGATGTATCGGCCGTGCCCCGCACCTTCGCTGTGCCGCGTTCTACCTCATCCAGGAACGGTAAGATCTGTTCCGCCACCAGTCCTGGATTGGTGAACACGGTAAAGTGATCACCCTCGTACACGTACAATTTGCCTTGCGGCACCAGTCGCGCGTGCTCGTACGCAGCTTCTACTGGTACCAGCGGATCGCGCGCCCCATGTAGAATCAGCATTGGCCCGCTGTAAGTGTTCAAAATCCCGCGCAGAGGCCGCTGATCCGAATCATAGAAGTTTCTCGCATACGGGATTCCCATGTCCGACAAGTTCCATTCCCCAAACCGTGGCACAAGAACGCGCAACGTTCGCAGCCCGGCTAATTGCGCTCCATGCACAATGTGATTCACATAATATTCGCCGAGCAGTTCCTGCTCCTGCACTCCAATCGCAGAAACCATAGTGATGGAAGCCACTCTTTGCGGCTCCACTTGCGCCAGATTCAAAACCACGCCGCCGCCCATGCTGTGCGCAACAAGGTGCACTTTCTCGATTTCTAATTGATCCAGCAACTCCTCTAGATAAATTGCGTGCGCGCGAATCGAATAATCGGCGATCTCATGCGTCGAATTTCCAAAGCCGGGAAGATCCGGCACAATCATCCGACGCTTGCCTTTCAGCTTTGCCGTCAATTTAGCCAGATCATCTCCGCTGCCTGGGCTGCCGTGCGTCAGCACGATAGGGAAGCTGTTCTTCTCGACGTCTGTGCCGGGAATATCAAAGTACGCGATGCGGATTTGCCTGCCCGTAGGCCGCCCATCCCTAACTTCCGCAACCATACGGGAGTGTTGCTGCGGCAATAAAGCTACGACATCAGTTTTGAGTGTGGCTCGTTGAATGTAGGAAGTGGCCAGCAACACCACGTAAATGGCCTGGAAAATCATCCACCAGCGAAATCGCTTCTTGATTGGCTCAGGGGCGAATTGGGCTTCAGTCATGCGCGGAATTATGGTCCAACCATAAGAACGCAGCTGTCAAAGAAAGGTTTCAACCATCTTCCGCGAAATGCACTTAGCCCAAAACTCGGGCAGTGAACCCGGTCAACTCCTCATCCTCGGTCGTATAACTGATTTCGATGGGGTTGCAGCACACTTCGCAGTCCTCCACATAGGTCTGCTTGGAAACCGACAAGTCGAGCACCATGGAGATCTGCTCGCCGCAATATGGGCAAGAAAAGTAGTGTTCCATTCCTTCGTAACTTACTGTAGTTCAATTCTCGCCACAAATCAGGCGCAAAAGAAGGCAGGCCACAGGCGTCCCGATCGACGAAATGGCCCGCCCCGATTTGCTTTTATCGGACCACACGAACTACATCGGCAAAACTGGCCGCACTTCAATCGAACCAATTCGCGCGCCTGGAATTCTCGCGGCAATCTTGATGGCGTCGTCCAGATCCGTGGCCTCGACTAGGTAATAGCCTCCAAGCTGTTCCTTCGTTTCCGCAAATGGTCCGTCCGTGGTTAAGTGCTTTCCATTTCGCACCCGAACCGTCGTCGCCGTCGAAGTCGGCTTCAGCGGATTGCCGCCCAAGTATTTTCCCTCTTTCCTAATTTCCTCGGTGAACTTGTAATACTCGCCAAACATATTTCCTCGCTCGGCCTCACTCAAATTGTTCCAAACCTTTTCTTCCTCATAAATCATCAATAGATACTTCATTTTGCCTCCTTGGTGGTGTGACCCTAGATTTGTCCTGGGCCTTCATCCCTAAATCGAACGGCTAACCCCGAAATCGACACCGGCTGCTAAAATAATTAAGTGACGCAGGACCTGAAATCAACCCCGCCTTCCGTTCCGGACGCCATTACCCGCCTGCACCGGGAAGAATGGGGCCGCATCGTCGCCGTCTTGATCTCCGTGCTGGGCGATTTCGACCTTGCCGAAGACGCTGCCCAGGAAGCCTTCTCAGCCGCCGTCGAGCAATGGCCCGTTTCTGGCGTTCCCGAATTTCCCCGCGCCTGGATCATTCAAACCGCCCGCCACAAAGCCATCGATCGCCTCCGCCGTCAAACCCGGTTTGAAGAAAAGCGTGAAGACTACCTCCACACGCAACAAATTTCCGAACAGCCAAATTACGACGACACCGAAATCCCTGACGATCGCCTCCGCCTTCTTTTCACCTGCTGCCACACGGCAATCGCCCAGGAAGCCCAGGTCGCTCTAACGCTTCGCGAACTGTGTGGCCTCACTACTGAAGAAATCGCCCGCGCTTTCCTTGTTCCCGTTGCCACCATGGCCCAAAGGCTTGTCCGCGTGAAGCGCAAAATTCGTGAAGCTCACATTCCTTATCGCCAGCCCACCACGGAAGATTTGCCAGAGCGCCTCGACGCCGTGCTCACCGTAATCTATTTGGTCTTTAACGAAGGCCATACCGCTACGCAGGGCGAAGCTCTCATGCGCCGCGAATTGTGCGTCGAAGCCATTCGACTTGCCCGCGTGGTGAAATCGCTGATGGAGCCATCTGCGCCGCCCGAACTCACCGCGCTGCTTGCCCTCATGCTTCTCCACGATTCCCGCCGCAATGCCCGGCTCGATGCCGAAGGCAATTTGGTGCTCCTCGAAGAGCAGGACCGCACTCTTTGGGATCACGCCGAAATTGCCGAAGCTTTGCCTTTGGTCGAGCAGGCTCTTCGTAGCGGCCCAGCCCCATTCACTCTGCAAGCCGCTATCGCCGCTCTTCATTGCCAGGCCCGACGCGTCGAAGATACCGATTGGCCGCAAATCGCCCGTCTTTACGAGCTGCTTCTCAACGTGCAACCCTCGTCCATCGTCGCGCTCAATCACGCCGTGGCTGTTGCCATGTCCGAAGGCCCCACACGCGGCTTGGCATTGATCGACGCTCTTTCTGCCGCCGGCGACCTCGATAATTACCATCTTCTCTACGCGGCGCGCGCCGACCTGCTCCGGCGCATGCGTTCTTTCCAGGAAGCCGCCGCGAATTACAAGCGTGCTCTCGCCCTGACCAACAACGACAGCGAACGCCGCTTCCTCCAGCGCCGCCTGCAGGAAACTACCAACAATCTCGCTTGAACTTTTTCACTTAGTTGTTCTTTGCCGTAACTTCTGCGCGATACAAGGCAGGTAACCCAAACGCTCGCTCGCAATCGCTTGCGAAGACAATGGCCTTGGAATCTAATTCCCACGCGGGCGATGTGCTATTGCAATTTCCGCCGGTCAGTTGCTTCTCCGTGCCGCTTGAGAGATCGCGCAGCCAGATTTGCGGTGGACCATTTTTTGCCGATTCAAAGCCAATCCATTTTCCGTCAGGTGAAACAACAGAGGCAGTTGAATCGGCGGGAACTTGCATTGTCAGTGAGGTGACTTTTTCCGTGGACGGGTCAAACTGCATCACCGTCGAGGTCCGATTGGCCACCAATTCGAAGTAAATCGATTCGCCATCGGGTGCGAGTCGGAGGGTGAAGAGCATGCCCCTCGAAGGACAGTTCGTCGTCGCGATTGTCGTGCAACCAGCGCAGCACATACCGGTCTTTTCCCATCGACTGGTAAAACAATCCGGCCTTTGAAATTGTCGGAAATGAAGAAAAGGCCGCTCCCTCTTGCGCGGCGACTCGCGCAAAGTGCTGTCCCGGCTCGCCTTCATAACTCAAAATGTGCCGCCTGGCATCGACCACTGCAATCAGGGCGCTCGCTATCATTGCCGCAAGAACCAATCGCCGCGATATTTCCTGCCAATGTGGGCAGCCCGCTGCAATAAATAATGCGAACAACAGCCACAGTTTCGGAAACAGCCAAGCAGGATGTAACGGCAGAGTAGCAAGCACATACGAAACCACCAGGAAAATGCTTCGACGCGGCCCAGACTCCTGCAGCAGCAAGACCACCGGCAGCAGAAGAACAATAAATGTGTAGGACGCCGTGCTGGTGGAAAGCAGCACCACGGCAATCACAAACCACGCGAAGCCCTGCCGTTCACTGGTTTGCTTCATCCTTGTGCCAAGAAAAAGAAGAGCAACAATCTCCAGCGAAATAAAACTCCGCAAAAAGAAAAATAACCAGGGAGCCTCAGTGGGTGAGGATTCAGTTCAGTCTCGACCATAAATGAGCGTCTCAATAATGTGGAAAACGACGGCACGCCAAGATCGTAGAGATCAATCGAGCCACCTTCCAGGGTACGGGAAACAATTTGCGTCGCGTAATAATGCAGGTCCGCCGGCCAACGTCGATCAGGAAATGTATTCGCTCTACCACAACAATAAAGACAAAAGTTTTCGCGATATGGCTATCTCCACCGGCATCGGCGCCGCGACGAAACTCCTGAGTGGTTGGGGACTGAAATGTTTTGATTACGACAATGACGGGGAATTGGACCTATTGCTCTGCAATGGACACCCAGACGACAAGATTGACGGCCGGGTGAACAACGTGACCTACCTGGAGCCGATGCTGCTGTTCCATAGCACCGGCAACGGTCTGAAGAATGTTAGCAGCGAGAGCGGGCCGATCTTTTCTCAGCCGCTGGCAGGGCGGGGAATGGCCCTGGGCGATTTCGATAACAACGGCTCAGTGGATGTGCTCATCACCATCAACAACGGCGCGCCAATTCTCATGCGCAACAACGCCGGTGCGCAAAATCATTGGCTGGGTCTGCGTTTAGTCGGAAAGAAATCCAATACAGATGCCGTCGGAGCAACCATCACCTATCAATCTGGAGATCTGAAACGCAGCCGCACAAAAATCGCCGGTGGAAGTTATCTTTCCTCCCACGATCCACGAGTAGTCTTGGGACTAGGCAAGCGAGACAAAATCGATTGGGTCGATGTAAAGTGGCCCATGCCCAGTGGTCAAACCCAGCGATTCACAGACCTTCCCATCGATCGCTACATCACCCTAGTGGAGGGCGAGCCCAAATGGAAGTAGCTTGGGAATTCCTTAAAATCCGCGCTGAAACAAAGATGGTGGAGGAGGGGAGTCAAACTACAAAGTCGTATTGATATTGCATAACTTATTGAAAAACATGGCGCCCTTGACGTTTTAAACTCTCTTGACGCAGGTTGGTCGTACAAAACACGTACAACCAAGTCAGAGATTCTGTGTAATCGCAAGATCGACCCTCGGAGTCGGCTCCAGCTCATTCCTTTAGAAATCATCTACTGATGACTCTGGTCATTTCAATCCCTGGTCAATAAGAGCGGATAGGTAGACTTCCTTCAACCGTTGGTGATACTAAGGTGCCCACGGAGTTGACATGGTCTGGGTAAAGCGTTTTGTATTATTCGCTATCTTTGCGACCATCGTGGAGACAGGACTCACACCGTTCAAAATTTCGATGTTCAGGATTTTGGGAGTCAATCGATCTCCCCGACAATTGGCGTTTGTCATATTCAGCGCGATAATCTCAGTCTTACTGATTTTTCTTATGTCCGCCTTAGTCTTGTGGATACTCGCACGCGTTGGTGGTCCGCTCAAAAGCGAGGTAAAAGCAGGGATTAAGAAGTTTGGCGGCAGCGTTTGGTTGGCGACGGCTGGAATCGTGGGGAGCTTCCTAGCTGTCATCATTGTTGGTATTGCTGGAGCATATTTACTGGGCCGATAGAATCTTTGGTTTCCCAACTCTGTATCCCAGTTTTAGATATGGCGCGTAGCCTACCCTTACGGGCACGTGTTCAAGCCACGCCGGGCGCGCTATATTAAGATGGAAAATACACACTCGCAACAATCTTTCGAGCTTTGATTAAATCTCGGTTCACTCTAACAATGGTTAGAAAGAAGCTAAGAACTCGCATTCTGAATATCTGGGTCAGAACCAAAAGCTATTTCCAAAGAAACAATATGTCGATTATAGAGACAAGACTAGACCGCGCCCAAAAACTAACTGAGCAGCTGGAATCGCTCGTTGTCAAACGCGGTGAGTGCCCCGACGATGAGCGCCATGTTCTTGTAATCGCATATTGGTCACTTCTCTTCGATTTTCATAAAGCAATCCTCAATTTGGTACACAAAAAACTCTATGGGAGTGCATTCGCTCTCATTCGTCCGAGTCTAGAAGCGCTTGTTCGGGCACACTTAGCAGTGAAGGGAACATCAGAAGATGTAGCGGCGCTGCGGAGCGATGAGTACAAAACAAACTTTGGGACCATCGGGCCATGGATAGATAAAGAGTTTGGCACTGAAGACTTGTTTACGAACCTGTTTATCCGGGGCAAGGTTGCGCTACACAGTTACACCCATGCGGGAACGGCTCAACTTTCCAGACGTTTTGACGGGCACAATTTGGAGCAAAGTTACAAAGAAGGAGAGATCCTAGAAGTGATCAATCTTAGCACCAGTGCCACATGGATGATAACCAATTTGGTGACAAAATTTATGAACTTTAAAGAAGAAGCAGAAACGTCCGACAAATTGTGGTTAGAGTGGGGCTAGATCAAATAGCTAAATTATTCCAAAGGGATTTCCTAATCATTTTCGGCGCGACCGAAGAATGAAATGCGCCGAATCTCCACCTCCATATTCTTATTCTTACTTTTGTAACCACTCCCCGACAGCTTGCGTGAAATAGACTCTGATGCTGATGTTAAGGTTGCGAGTGCGAACGACGGGAAACGGTAAACCCGAATAATGGCGTGAGTTTCTTAGTTGCTGCCACAGCGAAGTAGAATTATCATCTTGGAAATGGCCCGTCGCAAACCTAGCGTATCGCTCGACGACCCTCGTTTCATAAAAGCGCTCGCGATTCTGAATTCTGTCCGACCGAGAATCCCTAAGGGCGAATTGCCGTATGACCCGTATATTGTCCGGTCGCTTGGGCTTACAAAACGAGCCCGACCGAAAACTATAAAACGCGTACTCAAAACAATATTCAGAACACGTTGCAAGCCGTGTTGGGAACTTAGATACTGTCCATACGGCCCTCTCGTTGAGCAATTTCCACTGCCACGCCTCATCCGTTCTGACGCCATCCAACACAACAAATCTCTGAAAGAGGGGCTAACAGCTAAGAGATACAAGGAGAGGCGCAAAAAAGAATTCACTGCTGAAGTTAGAAACTTCAAGCCGCAGAATTATCCCGAGCAGATACCCGAGGAAGAAGACTTCATGGGCTGCCACATATTCGGGCACTACTGCCCTGTATTTTTTGTTGCAGAACCATTCACTGAGACCGGCAATTTGAGGAAGGGAGACAGTTCGATTTCTTTCCAAACAAAATTGCGCGTAGCACGAAGGGACAACTACACGTGCCAGGAATGCGGCAAATTGCTACGCGAGCATGAGCTGGAATTTGACCACGTCATCCCGCGCTCGCTTGGAGGTACTTCAGACGAGCACAACATAAGGCTCACTTGTCTTAAGTGCAATCGAAAGAAGGGCAAACAAGTACGACTCTGAAGTGAACGCTCGGAGTTTCCTGCTGGAATACATTTGCACATCGATCACATGAGTGAAGCCTAGCTCGCGGAGCTTTGCAACGTGCCGGTAAAGCCTTACCCTCCTCCCAAACGCGAGCCGCTTAGTTATGAAGGACACGATCATAAGCTCTTTGTTTCTACGCCTTGCATCCTATGCCCCTTTCCCACCCAACCCTTTAGGCTGTTTAGAAAACTAATGATTTCCAAACGCCCAAAAACCAAGCTTTGGTGACCTACAATGAGTCAGTTACAGCGTAGCTTTTGCGGGGGATTTCTAAACAGCCTTTGCTAGGCCTTGCAGCCGTATGCAAAGCAGTTGCGGGGCTTACGCCCAATGCAATGCCGATGGCCCGCCAGGAGGCCCCTTGCGACCGCATGCGCCCAATCATTTCTGGGCTTGTTACTTTGCGGGGCCTGCCCAACTTTTTGCCCTTTGCCCGCGCATTACGTAGGCCTGCGCGTACACGCTCGACAATCAGGCTGCGTTCAAGTTCGGCCACTGCCCCGAGCACGGTGAAGATCATCTTGCCTGTAGGCGTAGAGGTATCAACCTGCTCTGATAAAGAAACGAATTCGATACCGAGAGCGCGGAAATTTTCCAGAGCTTTTAGTAGATGCGAAACTGAGCGCGCAAAGCGGTCAAAACGCCACACCACAACCGCATCGAAATAGCGGCGATGTGCGTCATGCAAAAGCTCGTCCAATTCGGGTCGTTTTTCTTTGCCGCCGGAAATCCCGACGTCCACATACTCTCGGGTTATTTCCCAACCCCGCCGCTCGCAGTATTCCCGCAGTTCGCGCAATTGCACTTCTGGATCTTGGCTGTTGTTAGTGCTTACCCTAGCATAAATTGCTATTTTCATTTTAAACCTCCCCAAAAGCCCGTTTCTGCCAGCCAAGCCCCCGTTTAAAACGATCGCCAAGGGCCCTACGGGGCGCGAGGTTGGGCGATCGGTTGCCCCAAGCCCTTTTGGGGGCCTGGCTCCCTATGGCTATAGACTATTATACCTAGACTAGTCTATATGTAAATAATAGTATATATACGATAGGCATTAAACCAATCCAGATGCACAGCTTGGGGGTGCAACCATGATCAGATGCAGGCTAAAGGAAGTTCTTAAACGTAAAGGCTGGACGCGGTACAAACTGCAAAAGGTGTCCGGGATCACCTACCCAACTCTCCATGCGCTTTTTCACGACCGCAGCAAAGGCTACAGAGCTGATGTTCTAAATAAACTTTGCTATGCACTCAAATGCACACCGGGGGATTTGCTGGAATGGCGGCCGGACAGGTTTCCAAGGACAAAACAGAAGAGATAGATATCCTTGAAAATACCAACCAATCGATACAGGCTTGGAGCGTTCATTTGTCGCCGTAGAAGACTACTCGGCGGGATTGATTACTGGGGGTTCCAGCTCTGCGATTTCCTTGCGGACAAACTCATCAATTTGGGCATCCGTGAGATTCCCGAGCCAAACAAATTTCACATGCCGAAATGCAGCTGCAGAGTCTTTCGATGAGACTTGCCCTCTGTCGTAGAGGTTCTTGATGTCGATTCTTGCCCGAGCTTCGAGTCTCGCTTGTTTTTCGTCGGTCATGAAGCCCTTTCAGACCTTAAGCCTCGCCGCCTTCATCGCCCGGCTCGAGGGCGCAGGTGTGCCATGTCTCATCGTCGGCATGGACGGCGCAGAACCACCGCCCGCAGATACCGCAGTGGAAAGTTGCGGCGGAATCGCAGGGCTCATCCATGCACGAAACGGCTTGACAAGACCACTCGAGGTCCCGGGCCTCTGTTTGATTCACTTGTTGCAACATAGTCCCTCCTCTTGCTGGCAGTATACACCTGACAATCGCTGCGAGTGTCATAAGGAGGTTGCCATAACTCCTGGGTTGTTTGAATGTATAAATCGCGTTACCGGCCGATGCGAAACTTATCGGATAGCCTGACGGAAGCTCCCACGAGACTAGGTAAGGGAAACCTCGCCCGGCAGAGTTGAAATGAGAATCAGAAGAAAAACAAGTAGGATCACCACGAAGAGGATCTTTGCGTGGTTGGGCTGAAAGTTCGCGCGTCCCGATACCAGGGACTTGTTTCTCATCGCGACTATCGCATGCACGGCCGTCAGAACTACTACAAAAACGAGCTTTATATGCAACCAACGAGCATGGATATAGTAACTTCGGTTTGTGGTGACCAGAACAATTCCGGCGAGCAACGTGAGCAACGCGCCTGGATCTGCCAAACCCCGCAAACAAATTCTTCCCATCCTGGTCAAAGTTCGTCGGGCCTCCGAAGAGGTCTCTTGGGAGTGTTGAATCAAAACAACCGTCGTCATCAGCAAACCGGCTATCCATAGCACGAGACCGAAGACGTGTCCCACAAGAGTCCATGCGACCATTCTGTGATTCCTCGAGGCCAACTCTACCACTGCCGTATTGATCAGCAAACGTCACTTGGTGGTCGAAGACGGACTTCAGTGATTCTTGTTAGAATTGTTGACACAGGACAGAACATGCCAGATTCGCAAATCGATCTTGAACAATTGAAGCAGCGTATGCGCGGTACATGGATGGCCGGCGACTTCGGTCAAATTGCGCAGTACTCGGCCAAAGGCGCTGAGGAGTTCGTGAATCGTTTGGCGATTTCACCTGGGATGCGAGTGCTCGATGTCGCCTGTGGCACCGGCAATCTGGCCATACCTGCAGCGCGCAGGGGTGCGCGGGTTACTGGTGTCGATATCGCACCAAACCTGGTGGAGCAGGCTCGCCAGAGAGCCGTCGGGCAAGGTTTGTCAGCAACTTTCGAAGAAGGAGACGCAGAGCAATTACCTTATCCAGATGCGCAGTTCGATCTGGTGATGAGTATGTTCGGCGCAATGTTCGCTCCGCGTCCGGAACGAGTTTCGTCAGAACTGGCGCGAGTTTGTCGTCAGGGGGGGACAATTGCGATGGCAAACTGGACGCCGGAAGGATTTGTCGGAAAGACCTTCAGTCTTACCAGCCGTTATGTTCCACCGCCACAGGGCATCCCGGCTCCCGTCTTGTGGGGCCTTGAAAACGTTGTAAAGGAGCGGCTTGGCGGGTATGCGTCGAGGACGGAGACGGCCCGGCGGGTGATCACTTTTGATTACCCACTTCCTCCACGGCAGGTCGTGCAGTTTTTTCGTGATCATTTCGGTCCCACCCAAATAACGTTTTCAAGACTCGACGCAGCAGGACAATCGGCGCTTGCAGCAGACTTGGAAAAACTCTGGAGCGAACACAATAAAGGTGAGAACGGGCGAACATTGGTTTCTGCCGAGTACTTAGAAGTGACTGCCACCCGTGACTAGCCCTAATTACTCACATTGGATTCAGTGCCGCCACCCGATTCACGACTACGCCCTGTGAGCGATTCAGAATTTGCCCGAGTGCTGACCCTTCCTGCCGCGAACTCGGTCCAGTCACAAGTTAGCAGTGCGCGTATCTCCGCCCATGCCACTTGTCCGGGAACGGCGTTTATCAAGCATGTGGATTACTCCCGCACAGAACGAAACTCATGTACAATTCCCCGACACCACTGCAATCCAGGGCATAAAATCCGAGTGCTGAGAAGTAGGAGGGCTCATGACAGAAACCGGGATGGGTCCAATCGTCAATCGGTGGCAGAGTCAATTCCATGGCCAATTAATCACGCCAAATCAGGATGGATACGACGCATCACGTCGCATCTGGAATGGAATGATCGATCGTCGGCCCGCCCTGATTGCGCGGTGTATCTCGGTCTCAGATGTTCGTGCGGCCCTGAAACTTGCGCGAGCCGAAAATCTGGGCATAAGCGTGAGGGGCGGAGGACACGCCGTCGCCGGTACGGCTGTGTGTGATGGCGGGCTGATGATCGACCTTTCTCTCATGAAAGGACTTCAGGTAGATCCCCTCTCTCGCGAAATCGTGGCTGGCCCTGGAGTACTCTGGGGCGAGTTTGACAACGCGGCACAAGCTCATCAATTGGCCACAACAG
>DASXIT010000166.1:0-75017 GCA_036497825.1 Candidatus Acidiferrum sp. | reverse complement strand
GCAAGTAGGAGTAATCACGATGAAACTCGTTTACGGACCGAAAAAGCTCAAGTTCAACCCACCTGCTGTCGATGACAGCAACATGCGCGCCGCCGCATCCTCGCTCATGGAGAAAAGATTTCAGGCGACCGAAGTTCGCGCCGTAAAGGGCAAGCGAACCATCGCCGGGTACGCCGCACGATACAGCGTACTGAGCAATCCAATCCCCGCGGGAGATGGTCAAACCTTCCGTGAACGCATCGAACCGGGAGCATTCACGCGCATCCTGGCGTCCAACCCCGATTGCGTTTGCCTTTTCAATCACGACGACCACAAAGTTCTTGGCCGCACCACCAGCGGCACACTGCGGCTCCAAGAAGATGCCCGCGGTTTGAAGTTTGAATGCGACCTACCAGACACGCAAGTCGGACGCGAAACATATGAACTCGTGCAACGTTCTGATTTGAACGGTTGCTCATTTGCCTTCATGGTTGACGACCGCAATATGTGCAGCTACCGCGAAGAAGACATCGAGGCGGAGGAAGAGGACGGATTTCGCGGGAGAGTGCAGCGCACTATCCGCACCATCGTTCGTTCCATCCGTGACTTCGCCAACCTGATTGATGTGAGCGTGGTCACACACCCTGCATATCCGAATACCAGTGTCGATTCCCGCGTGCTCTCGGTTGTCGGCGCGGAAGCCCGCAGCAGCGTAGCTGCGATGAAGCAACCCTCGCCGTCGATTGCGGAACGTGTTGACGACGTGAAGGCAGAAAGTGCGTTCGACGTGCGGAAACGCCGCCTAGCTATTTTGGATTTGTAAAACCCGACCGAGCGGGGAACCTCGGAAATCCCAAACCGAAAGGAAGTACCAGTTATGAGCATCAACAAAGCACAAACGCAGGACGCAATCAAGCAGGCAGCTTACATGGAGGTTGAATCGATTCCCGACTTGACCCCAGAGCAGCGCGCTCACTTGCGCGAGATGGTCACCGGAGCGGTCTGCAAACAAATCGGCAGAGCGCCCAACGTTCAGGGGCTTGCGAAACTCGTTCGCAGTTTCAACGGCAATCGGCCGACGCCTGACACATACGAATTGAACGGGAAACAGATTTAACCGACCGAGCGGTACTCGGAAAATCAAACCGCCCTGAGCGGTCAACCTCAGGGGAAATGAGAAACGAAGATGAATATCGATTACGGAGCGTTGAACTCCCACCTCGTGGAGTACAACGAACTCAGTGAGGTTCGCAACCCTGATGCTCTCCAGAAACGCCGAATGGCCTATCTCCAAACTGCAATTGCTGCGCTGCGCTCTGGTGCATCACTCGCAGATGTACTGGACGCCGACCATCGCAACAAGGCTAAACAGTACGGTGTGTCTCTCGACCCTCCTCCCGACGCAAGAACGATTGAAGCTCGTGGCTGGCAAGCTGTCGTCCAGAAACGAGACATGGTGGAAGGTAACCCCGCCGGGCGACTTGGTTCGTACACGGGACTTGGGTACTTTGTGCCCACCGAATTTTTTCCGACCGTCTTTTCCGCGATGGCTGCACACGACGTTCTGTTCGACGACGATGCTTGCACGGTCCTCAAAACGACGAATGGTCGTGTCACAACTGTGCCACTCATCGGCGACATCGAGAACGTTGCAACTGTCGTGGGCGAAGCAGGGACGCAAACTCCGACCGACATCTCTGCAACGGGACAAGCGATACTCACTGCCTACAGCTACAAGACGCCACGATTCGTGGCCTCCCTTGAATCCTTCCAAGACGTGGACGAATCACTGTCCGTCGTTAAACTGTTCAAGAGTTTCACTGCGGACCGCCTCGCTCGCGGTATCGCAAAGGACCTCGTGACTGGAAACGGTTCGAGCAAGCCCCTGGGATTGGTTCCTTCGCTGGAAGCAGTCGGTGTTCCCTTCGTCACCGCAAGTGGCTCCTCGGGGAACACTGGCGGTTCCGAAACTGGTGCAACGACGCTTGGCTCTGCCGACTTCGCTGCCTCCCTTGAAAACCTAGATGAAGCCTACGCACAGTCCCCGAAGTGCGCATGGCTCATGACCCGGAAAACGTTAGTGACTGTCTCGAGCATCATCAACAAATTCGGAAACCAATTGAATCTCGTACAGTGGGTTGACGGTGAACCGCTCATCTTCGGCGTCCCCGTGCGAATTTGCCCCAGCATGGACCAGATTGGCGCGAGTAACGTGCCAGTGGTCCTCGGTGACCTGACCTACTGGTGTACGCGCCTCGTCATCGACGAAAAGTCCGGTATCAAGGTGTACAACGAGGCTGACGGTCTCGTGGAGTACGGAAAAATTGGCATGTCGTGCTTCGTACGCGCGGACGGCGAACTGCTCTACAAGGACACCAATTCGCCCGCACCATTCACCTACATTCGGAATCACAGCTGATTGATTGTGGCCGTTGAAAGCCTGAGCAACGCTACCAAGGAGGTAGACAGCTCAGGGCTCTTGCTACTGTTGATGATGGACGACTGAGCGAGGTGCTATCACAGTTTTTCCAAGGCTTGAGTGGTCGTCGCCGGGTTCAACAGGCTGAGGGCGGGAATGTGAACTCGTGATCCTCATTCAGTCTGCTTCACACAGTTAAAGCCAGTATCACAGGAGATAAATTGGTTCTCGGCTGATGAGAGGTCACTGCGCAAGCAGGGGGAGCTTGATCAAGACGCCATCCTAAAATACTGGATTTGATGCCGTGCCCGAAGAGAATTCGAGGCTTCTCGCCATCAGTCTACCTACCCTTGTTCGTGAACTGAATCAGGTAATGCCATAAACCATCATTTTATCGCGAATTAGCCCATAATATAAGCGTATACTACCACTCTGGCATGACAAAGTGGTGGCACTGTCTCTAGATATATCCGCGCTGTCGTGAAAAAATCTAAAATCGCGCAAAGAAATCTGGCGCGGTTTCAAATTCGATATTTCGGATGGCATATGGACCAGCTGATTGAAATCACCAAGGCCTTGGGCGGGATGCCCGCAGTCGCTTTAATCGTATTGGTAATTCTCGCGGCATTCGGTTTGGCCGCTTACGCAATATCGGCGGTCGTGAAAATGTCAGGGAAGGGTTCAAGTGGCGAATAATGCGTGGATGAGGCTTCCGTCTGGATGGATCGATCGCCACGACCTAAAGCAGCTTTCTTGGCATTATCGAGGCAAGGGTGCAGACAATATCGCTGCGCTGATGGCACTGACCGCAATTGCCCACGCAGCGGACGAAGATACGGGTGTGGCGCGCATAACCTATGATCGGCTTTGCGAAGTGACTGAGCTGAGCCGGGTCAAACTATCCAATGGTCTAAATGTTCTTAAACGCATCAAGCTCGTTAAACCGGGACCTGACGAAGCTCGCAGCACATATCAATTGGTTGAATATGATCCTTCCCGGGGATGGGCGAAATTTCCAGTTAGAAGCATGTATTCCGCGGGGCGAATTACAGCCTTCAACGATTTCCGGCTGCGGAGAAGAGTTGAACTCGATGCGCTGAAATTGTTTTTTCTGTTCGTCGCGCGTCGCGACCAGCGCACGAATTTAGCTAACATTGGTTACGAAAAGATCGAGGAATACTCTGGCGTCAAGCGCGACAACATCAAGCCTGCAATCAGCTTTCTCGCTTCGCTATCGTTGGTCTATGTCGAGCATCTTCCCAGCAGAGCAAATGTCTTTGGAGTTTCCAACGCTTACAGAATCGTAGGTATCGATCCTGCCGTTCATATGGGAACACGCGGACGGGGGATGGACGCACTCGCTGGGTAGTTAGGTTTCACTCGCAAAATTCGAGCGAAAACCGCAAGAAATTCAACATCCCTGACGGCCCTGCAGCGTCGTTGGGATAACCAGTTAGCCTCCCCGAGTCGCAGATATCGCCAGGTTTAGGCATTAGTCCAGAGAAACTCCAAAGGCATTCGCAATGCGTTCCAATTCGCGTTCAGGATAGTTCTCGTTCCATACCCGGCGCGTCTTGTCACGGGCAGAGCTTAGCAAATTGTAGATCAGCAGAACTTCTGGTTGAAAGAGAAACGCTGGGGTCTCCGCATCTTCGGCACCGAGCTCACGAGCTTTCTCGTAGACTCCTGTGATCACCGAATGCTTTTCAGTCAAGAACTCATTCAGCTTGGTTGCAAAAGCACCGATATCCTCTTGGGGAACCAAGGGCCTCAGGGCATCAAGCACTTCAACCGATAGCTCGAGATTGGGCCGTCGAGATGCCACGGTGTAATAATGCCGTTCCAGCACTTGCAAGAGTTGAACCGTGGGTTGTGTAGACATTTCCATATTAAGACGATCAAATTCCCTGTCTGCAATCTCGATTTGCCCAGCCATCAATGAGACTCGACGTCGTAAATCGGGGTCTAGCTGCGCAATCATTCCTTGATTCTTGTACACCGTATCGTGCGACATCTCCGACCACAAGTGCTGAGCGAGTGTCCTTACCTGCAACTCCACCCAAAATGTACTTGGCGGAAATTGCGCTGAGGCGCCGTCCTCCTGACGGAGACGTACATTGTCCAGGTGCACGCTCAAATACCCAAATCGGTCGGTGCCAAGCAGCGTCTCCTTGTCTTCCGGCTCGTTCGAGTCGAAGAGCGTTCTGATTTTCTCGACCACCTTATCCACGTCGGCGCGATACCTGATAACGACACGAACGCCAACTTTATCAGGCAGGCTCTCGAACGTGTGATGCTGTTTTGTCAGCAGCTTTTTTACCAGGCTGTCTATCGTCTTCGCCCTTGCCTGGACGTAAAACCAAACCCCAAGGGTTTTGAGTGGAGCAACGAGCCGCGCTGCCAGAAGCTGACCGAATTCTTCGTATCGCGGCCGCTCCTTTGTCCATCGCTTACGCGCCTGTTCTACGTCGGTCACTTGACCTTCGCCACCGTATCCTTTATCAGTATGTCTTCGGAGCGGATTTCCAGAAAATTATCGACGTCTGTTGGAACGGAAATCATTCCGCCTTTCTTCGTCTTATATAATCTCCTCTCAAGGCTTCGTTCAATATCAGCCAGGTCTTTCCGGAATTGCGCGAGAGGGACATTGTCAGCCTGCAGGTGTTCGCGGTATGGCTCCTGATATTGTTCAGGCACATATTCTTGAATGAAGGTCTGTGGCGCAAAACTTCTCGTGTTGGCCTTCATCTGGGATTGCAGATGCTCATAGATCTGAGCCTTCACAGTTGGTTCTGTCACAACATTGCTAATGAAGTCGAGGGTGGACTCGAAGAAGCGTTGCGTTGCCACACGCGGTTCTACAACAAAACCGCACCCTAAGAACCGCATCCAGAACTGAGCAAGGTCGTCGGCCGAGAATACATGGTTCTGACCTTCGCAAACCTGCAACTTAAAGTCGTCATCACCGGCCCCAGTGCGAATAAACATTGCGGACTTGAACAGACGCGTTCCGTCTGTCAGCACAAGATCGTTCAAGACCGACATGGAGAATGACCTTTCACCTTCCTTACCACCCAATTCCAGTTGGGCACCCCGCTCACGCTCCAGCTTCATTAGAACGATCGCGGAGTTGCCGCCAGATGCGGCGTCTATTACACACAAAAGACCGGGAGATGTTACTTTCGTATGCTGCTCGAAAAGATAGTTTGCGAGCTCACGGGAACCGTCCACGAATCTCTTTCGATTAAAGCCGTCAGCAGTGAGCAGCCGAGCCTGCTTGGGAACTGGCGACGCCGTGCCCGAAAGAAAACGGACCGGGTAAGACTTGGTTGACGTAATAACTCTCGTGAGTTTGGTCAGCAGGTGATTCTTCTGACTCCCATCTACTCTCGTCTCGACATCGGATAACATAGGTTCAGTCGAGCCTTCATGGCCCTTTTCCGGCACGTCATGGAAAATGACATGTCTGATTGTTGTTGTGGCGAGGTCATCCGGTGTTATCACGTTGGATTCCTTTTCCGAAGAAGTCAGTCATTTTGTCTTGTTCGGTAAGTCCAACGCAAGCCATTAGAAGTCCTCGACGACCTTCCAATCCGTACATCGTAATCATCATACTCTTTCGCTTTTTGTTCGTCCACGGGATAATAAGTGGTTGTATCGACGCATGACGCTACTCCCTGTAGCTAATCCGTACCGTCTGAGAGCGTGCGGACTTCTAGGGACTCAACGTAATAGAACGTAATGATTGGGAGTGGTCGGTGGGGTTGCAACGCCGCATAAACACTGGCTATTTGTTGAAGTACCGTAAATCGAGTCCCCACGGACCTATCATTTATTTCAACGCTCCATGAACTCGAATCAGTGCGGTTTGAACGTCTTCCCAGTCTCAATCAGTGTCTTCAGGCGAGAAAGAATACGCGGCCATCCATCGGCGCAGGCGGCGTAGGTGGGGTCATCCTCGGCCCATTCGTCGTGAGTCACGATCACTTTGGTAGCTTCGGTTTCCGGCACTAGTTGGACAGTTGCGCGAGATATCTTTTCATTCTGGCCCATCGCAAAGGTGTATTGGAGAAGTTTTGGCGGCTCAAACTTCAGTACCTTACCGCGAACATAGGCTACAGGTTTGCCTTCAGGTCCCGGCCCGACCCACGCTATTGAGCCGCCGGGCCTATAATCTGCTTCAAGCTCTGCTCCCATAAAGATGATGCGGTTGGACTCCGGCGACACGACGCCCTCCCACACCTTGTCCGGTGTGGCCGCGATGTAGAAGATATAGTTCAGTGGTGCTTGATGGGCCATGGTTTTCCTACCTCTTCTGCGCGATGTTATCTCGTTAGGGAGATACCGATCAAGGTAGAGGCAGATGGTCAAAGGAGGTCTCTTGCGAGCTAGTTTCGAGCTCCGCACTGGCAAGTTGAACTCCTCCCCGGTGGGCGGCCGGTCTCACATCCCCCGCCGCAATCGCCCGAGAATCGCCATAAACAGCGTCGCGCCAAACGCAGGGGATGGAGGCCATTGCGAATATCCAGTGTGTGGAAAACCGAGTCCCAAGAGCAGACCACCTAGAAGCGGTCCGGCAATAGTGCCCACACGGCCCACACCCAGCGCCCAGCCCGTGCCTGTCGAGCGAATGGCAGGCGGATAAGCCAGAGCCGAGAGTGTGTTGATTCCCGCATGGCAGCCGCCGCCAACCCCAACACCACAGAGCAGCATCAAGAGCAACCAGAACTGCGGATCGAACAACCCAATTGCAAGTGCGCAAATAGCGCCCACGCTTCGTCGACTTGCTCAACCTCGTCGGTCTCCCGCTGTGATAAGAACGAACTGACTGTGAAAACTTTCTTTACCACAATCCGGTCAGCAATCCAGAGGCTACTGTTTGCAACCACTTGGCAGAATAGTTGGCGATCCGTCCAAATAGTCTTTTCACCGTCGCGGAAGCGACTATCAGGCAACTTAGCCACACCATGAATTTGAGTTCACGAAGTCCATCACGCACGAATTTAATGCTGCTCACCGGCAGTCGATCTTCGTACCGTTCTCGCCGAGGGCCCTCTTGATTTCATCGAAGACAACCGAGGGATGCTTGAATTCGCCGCGCTCGTCAAAACTGTTTATCGTCACTGGCTTGACCGATTCAAACGCCCTGGAGCTCTCGATTCGATACATTTGCAGATAGAAATTCGCTTCCGGCGAGGTTCCGCGTTTTTGAAAAGCGCGCAGCGCGGCGGGTCGATCACCGTCAAACCAGAAAATACCGAAACCGTGTCGTCTGATGCTACGTACCAGTTCGATCTGATCTGAGCCCGGTACAAAGCCCCAGGTAATTACTGGTTTTTGCCCTCCCGCTGACAGCTTCTGAAGATAATTCGAAGGGTTCCCAACAAACTTCGCGAATTCGTTGGGGTTCTCCAAATCTTTGTGCACGAAACAATGAGTAGACACTAGATATTCGCCAAATTGTGTCTTGCCCGCGCCGGGAATTCCCGTAATCAGAAACCTCATTGTTCTTCCCTCTGAGCGATTGGGTGTAGGCTGACCTTGCAGTGATGAATGGCTGCGCACAGTTGCGCGCTAGCCCGTCGCTCTATTTGCCGACCACTGATTGCCATGCAGTTGATTTACGAAGTCGCGAACTTTCCGGCTGATTTCATCACGCACGCGCCGAAATACCTCGCGTTTTTGTTCCGCTGGTTCCTGAACTTGCTCTGGATCGATCAAGCTCCAGTGCAGGATGTTGCGGGCAAAGGGCCACACCGGGAACCTTTCTCTCGAAGAATCACACACCGTGATGACATAGGAGAAATGCTCTCTGAATGACTCAGCAACCTCTTTGGCGCGTTGTCCGGATATGTCAATTCCAACTTCCTTCATAACTTCACAAGCCAGCGGGTCCACTTCGATGGACTTTGTTGCCGTGCTTACTGCCACGAGTTCATGACCGGCGAATGCCCGCAGAAAGCCCTCAGCAATTTGACTGCGTGTGGAATCGCCGGTCGAAAAGAAAAGAACTCTGGGTTTATGATCCACGATTGGACCTCCTTCCGATGTGTTAGCGAACAGTCGAGAGACCCGCTATCGGGCGAATCCTGTATCGAGGCGCCGATTTCGTTTTCTAGTCCTGATGACGATTCCGATGGCTGGCACATCCGTCTAAATAAGAATCCTATGCTGACTCGGAGAGAACTTTTGGCAGGCTTGGCGACGCTTTCGCTTTATCCCTGCGCAATAGGAGAATCTCAGACTATGGATCAGCGAATCAGTCTTGTGACACTCGGAGTGAAGAATCTCGAAACCTCAAAGCGATTTTATGTGGATGGTCTCGGCTGGAAACCGGTATACGAAGATAAGGAGATCATCTTTTTTCAGACAGGTGGAATGATCTTTGCTCTCTTTTTGCGCGACAAACTTGCTGCGGATTTTCAGACCGATCCTGCAACCTTTGGACCGGCAGCCATGGCCCTGGCTTATAACGTTCGTGCGAAAACCGAAGTGGATCCACTGATGAAACGCGCTGCAACGGCGGGTGCCAAGATTCTAAAGCCGGCTCGAGAAGCCTCTTGGGGCGGGTATTCGGGCTATTTTGCAGATCCCGATGGGTTCGCATGGGAAGTAGCCTGGAATCCGACGTGGCGTGTCAAGGCCGACGGCAGTATGGAATTCCACTGAGAATCGCCTTTGTATACTGCACACATAAAAATGACCAGCTCGCCTGGAAGCCACGAGTGAGTTTGAGCTAGACCGCGATATCCCTTGACGGGAGAACAAAATGAGCGCAAATTTGCTGCTGGGGGTAGAGGTGTAATACCGGAATATGGTATGACATCTGGCACCACCACATACCGTCCGTGAGGTGGTTTCCATGGCTCGCATTTCCTATCTATCCCCTGAAAAAATCTCTGACCCCCAGGCACGCCAGTGGCTGGAAGATTCTATCCGCGCAGGCCGCCCAGGCCCCGAAAATCAAGCTATCCGCGCGCACCAGCCCGATGTAATGCGCTCCTTCACGATGACGTTTGACATGCTCTTCAAAGAGGGCAAAGGTACGGTGGAGTGGGACCTCAAGGAGTTGTTGCGCGCCTATATCGCTATCAGTATGTCGTGCAGTTATTGAGCGAATCAGGGAGTCGCGCAGGGTGCGCGATCAAAAGAAGACCGGATGTCTGAAGTAACCCGGTACGAAGGCTCGGACCGGTTCACCGCGCGGGAAAAACTGTCGTTGGCCTACGCGGACACCATCATCTGGGCTCCAGACCGCGCGGATGACGAATTGTGGAAGCGCCTGCACGCAGAGTTCACCGAGCCGCAACTGGTTGAAATCGGCTACTGGATAGGATTTATATCGGGTGGGCAGCGCTGGTTGATGACCCTCAAGACCAAGAAGGGTGAGCTGGCGGCCGCACGGTCCGAGCAGCAAAACGAAAAAACGCAGCCGTGAAGCAGCGAGCCTGGTACGGCAGTCTGTACGCGCAGGTTCTTCTGGGTACTTCTGTCGGGCATTTCTTTCCAAAAACGGGCGTAGCGCTCAAACCGCCGGGAGACGGTTTCATCTCGCTCATTCAGATGATGATCGGCCCGATCATCTTCGGATCTTGGTGCAGGGCATTGCTTCCATGACCGACATGAAGAAACTCGGGCGCGTGGGCCTGAAAACTCTGCTTTATTTTGCGTTGGTTTCAGCGTGGTACTCCTCGCGGGTTGGCTGGTGGCGGAATTTTTGCAGCCGGGCAAAGGCTTGAACGAGGTGGCATCGTCCTGTAGAAACTTATGTGCCACACGCTCAGGACGCAGGCCTCGGAACTTGGCTGCTGGAGAGCATTCCAAAAACATTTGTCGGAGCTTTCACTCACCTGAATGTACTTCAAGTAGTCTTGCTGGCCATTTTCTGCGGGTTCGCCCTGGTGCAGATTTGCGAAGCGGGCAGGCAAGCAGCGCGCGCGGTAGACACTGCCAACAAAATTTTTTTCGCAATCATTCGTGTAATCGTGAGACTCGCACCGATTGGGGCCTTCGGAGCTATGGCCTTCACGGTGGGCCAGCATATTGTTCGTCCTTTTGATTCTGGGAGTAATTGCCTGGCTTGCAGGCTTCTCCATTTTTCGGTTCATCGCGTATATCAAAGAAGAATTGATGAACGTAGTGGGAACGAGCTCGTCAGAGACAGTCATCCCCGATATGATCCGCAAGCTGGAAGGCTTGGGCTCCCCGCGTGCCACCGTGGGACTGGTTTTCCCCATGGGTTACAGCTTCAATAATGCCGGAGCAAATATTTACATGACGCTGGCGGTATTCTTTCTTGCTCAAGCAACAAATGTGCACTTCACGCCCGGACAACAACTTCGCCTCTTGCTTTTTTCCATGGTGGCATCAACCGGAGGCGCAGGCGTGCCAGGCGGTGCGTTTGTAAAAGTCGCCGCCATGCTCAGCGTGATCCCTGCGATTCCCGTGCAGTCTCTCGCGTTGCTTCTCGGTGTGGACAAATTGATGAGCGAATGCCGCGCGATAACCAACGTAATTGGCAACAGTGTTGCCACCATTGCCGTAAGCCGCTGGGAAGGTGAACTAGACAAGGGATTTTGCGAAAGATTTTGGCCAGCGGATAAAACACGTACCAGGTTACTGCGCCTTATCAAGAATTCCGAACGGCGTTTGCCACCAGTCGCGCTAAAATCATTTCCCTGATGAGAGCATATTCGTCAAAAGGGATCATCTGATGAAAATAATTCAAACCATGATTCGTGAATTCGCTTTGAAATGCTGCGCTGCCGTAATCATCTGCGTCTGGCTTTTGGCAACGCCCACTTTCGCGCAGCACACCGTTCCGCGCGATCCAGCGGAGCCGTTGCAGAGCAAGCCGCAACCAAAGCTTTTGTCGAGGCCGACGGGTGCGGTCACACGGCAAATGATCGACGAAAAGTCCATGTGCGCCTTGATCCACCAACTTGTCGCTTGCGGCACTCGCCTCACCCTTTCCTCCTGGACCGATCCACAACGTGGAGTTGGCTGCGGTCGCGATCAGGTGGTAGCCCGCTTCAATGAGATCGCCAAGGCTTCCGGCAACAAGCTGCAAGTGGTAGTGGATAAATTTGAAGCGACAGCAAAGCGCACCAATAACAAGCCCGCCCCACTCGAAAATATCTACGCTATTCTTCCGGGCTCGGATCCAAAACTGGCGAAGACCCTGTTCATCGTGTCCGGCCACATGGATTCCATGCCATCAAACGTGATGGATCCGCAAGCCGATGCTCCCGGCGCCGATGACGACGCTTCCGGAACAGCGGTCAGCGTGGAATGCGCTCGCCTGTTAGGCAAAATAGCTGCGAGCGGACATGGTTCGTTTCGCGCCACGATTCTGTTTGCTGCCGTATCCGGCGAGGAGCAAGGCCTTCTCGGCAGCGCCCACTTGTTGGAATGGACCAAGCAGCAAGGCTATACCGTCGGTGGGATGCTGGACGACGATATCGTCGGAGCCGATTTCGCGCCCGGCGCACCACACCGCGTTCGCCTTTTTTCCGGCAACGGCGAAATCGATGATTGCGATTCTCCTTCCCGCGAATTGGCCCGCGCTGTCGAAGAGATCGATGGTCGCACTGCAATTCGAATGATTTTCCGCGTTGACCGCTATGGACGAGGCGGAGACCACTATTACTTTTACAAGGCAGGCTTACCCGCGGTGCGCTTTACCGAGCCGCTCGAGAATTACGCCCACGAGCATCAGACACCGCGCACCGAAAAGGGTGTGGAATATGGCGATTTGGAAAAATTTCTCAACTTCACTTTTATGGGTGATGTAGCGCGCGACAACGCCGAGGCTTTGCGTCAACTGGCGATGGCTCCCGCACCTCCAACCAAGGCGACCCTCCGCGGCGCGGTAACACCCGATGCAAAAATTTCCTGGGTAGCGGAAGATGATCCGGAACGCGCCGGTTTTGAGATTCTTTGGCGAGAGACAATTGACCCTCGCTGGCAAGTTTATGATTTCGTCTCAACGGGTGCCGAAACAGTTTTGAAGGGCGTTTCCACCGACAATCATTTCTATGCTGTGCGCGCTATCGGGAAGAATGGCGCGCGTTCCATTGCCGTCCCCACTCAGACAGAATGACCGCCTGATGCGGATGTCGGTCATAGGAGCGCCATGGTCGGCATTCTCGTACACGGCAACAATCATTTCATCCTCAGCGGGCCGCTGCCCGACGAACAGGATGCCTTGGCTCTGGCTCGACATTTCTCGCTGACCCAAATTGGCGAATCCCAATGTTCTTCCTTTGGCAAATGGCAGCTCCGTCACAAGGAATTTCGCGAGAATCTGGAATGGGGCGTGATCGTCAAAGGTGATCGGGAAGTCTCTGCCGGAGCCGTCGAATTACTTGCGGAACTTTCCGCTCGAGGTGTGCCCATTCACCGATGCTCCCGTGCTTGTTGGTAGCCCTCCGCGCCGCATCTAGGCTGGAAGCGGCCCCACTTTCGCCTCTGAAATGCGCTGTCATCGACTATCTCGGCGCATCCCGGGAAGAAACCTCTTGCCGCCCCAATTTTCGTGCAGGATAATCCTCCGGATGGCTGTAAATCAGCCAGCCCTCAATCATGAAATGCCCTTCGTGCGGTGTTGAAAACTCCGCTTTGGCCCCGTGCTGCTCCCATTGCGGCAAGGCATTTCCGCGTCCTGAAGATCGAACCATGGAAAACGTGGACGCCGGCTCTCTCCCGGGGGCCGAGGATAAGTCGAAAGATTTGGGCAATCGACCAACTCCAGGTGCGGGCGGTCGCCCACCAGGACCGACCGGCGGCTCGATGGGCGGCGCTCGGCCAAAGAGCGAAAATTGGAAAGATTCGCAGGTCATCAGCAAAACGCCGTCAGGTTTTGACTACAACGATCAATTCACAAAGGGCGATATGGAGGCGGGAACCCTCTATGGTGGTGGCGACGCTTCCAATCAAGCCTCTTCCAATCCCGCGATTACCCCTGGATTTTCGGGCACTCGTGTCCGTAGCGGGGGAGCCTCCTTCAACACTTCTGGCGGGCTGGAACCAGGGATGGATTTTGGCCCGCGTTTCCGCATTGAGCAGCTCTTGGGCGAAGGCGGAATGGGAAAAGTCTATAAGGCCCTTGATAAAGACTTGGGTCGAACCGTCGCACTGAAAATTCTTCAGCCAGAACTAACCAAAGACCCGAACGTTATCCTTCGCTTCAAGCAGGAACTACTGCTGGCCAGCAAGATTTCTCATCGCAATATTCTTCGCATTCACGATTTAAGCGAGTTTGATGGCGTGAAGTTCATCACCATGGCCTTTATCGAAGGGCGCGATTTAAACCAGATCTTGAAGGAAGAACCGCGCTTTTCGATTGAACGCTCGATGAAGATTGGCCGCCAGCTTTGCGACGCCCTGGATGCCGCGCACAGTGAAGGTGTAGTTCACCGCGATTTTAAGCCGCACAACGTTTTGGTCGGTAAAAACGATCACGTTTACGTTTCCGATTTTGGCCTGGCGACATCTTTGGAAACCGCCAAAATGGGCATGACCCGAACCGGCGCCTTTGTTGGCACGCCGCGCTACATGTCTCCCGAGCAAGTGGAAGGCAAGACGGTCGACAGCCGCAGTGATCTCTATTCCCTCGGTCTGGTTTTGTATGAAATGGTTGCGGGCGAAGTACCGTTCGCGGGCGATTCGACCTGGCAAGTCATGTACCAGCGCGTAAAAGACGCGCCCAAAGAAGTGAAAGTGGCAAATCCGGAAGTGCCGGATAACATCGCGCGCATCATCATGCATTGTTTGGAACGCAATCCGGCGGATCGTTATCAGACTGCCAAAGAAATTATTACCGATATTGATGCCCATCGCGCGCCGGAAATGTCTACGACATCGATGTATCGCCCGGCGCCTCCCGCGGCAACCTCGGCCTCTCGCACGGTACAGTTCACGATGCCAGATCGTGCGCCCCTGTGGCTGTATATTGCAGGCGGAACTCTCTTGGCTGGTATTCTTTTCTTCACGATTCCCACGACCAGAAATCTTGTCTTCCGCGGCTCAACAACAAATCCTGCGGTGAATGAGCCCGTGGTGAGCGGCTTGCCGGCCCTAAGCCAGGGGAAATATTTGGCCGTTCTTCCTTTGCAGACGCTGGGAGACCAATCGCAGTTGGGTTATCTGGCCGAAGGTATTCAGGAAGCTCTTTCCGCCAAGCTCTTTCAATTGCAAGGCGTGCATGTCACTTCGGGTGAAGCAGTTGAGAAGGCAGATCAAAAGCTGCCTTTGCCAAAAATCGCTCGCGAATTGGGCGCCAACCTGGTCTTGCAGGGCACAGTTCAAGGCGCTGGGGACAAAATTCGCATTACCATGCATCTGGAGGATGTTGCCGGCGGCAAGCGCTTGTGGAGCAGGGAATTTGACGGGGTAGCTGCCGACATTTTCACGTTGGAAGATAAAATTTATAGCGACCTCGTCCCCGCGTTGGGCGTAAGCCCCACGCACGAAGAAGAAGCCAAGGCCGAGACGCGGCCCACCGACAATATTGCGGCTTACGATCTTTACTTGCGTGGTCGAAATGCAATACGTGGGGCAGACACCAAAAGCATGCAATCGGCGTTGGACTATTTTGGCCAGGCTCTCCAGCAGGATCGCTCGTTCGCCCTCGCCTACGCAGGCATAGCTGATGCAGGCATCCAGATGTACGACATTAAGAAGGATCCATTCTGGATGCAGAAGGCTCTCGCCGCCGCACTCCAGGCGCAGCAATTGAATGATTCGCTGCCGGAAGTTCACTCGACTTTAGGCTCTGTCTACAGCAAATTGGGAAAAAACAATGAAGCGATCGCCGAACTTAAACGCGCCATTTCCCTCGCTCCCAGTTCTGATCTAGGATATCGCCGTTTGGGCATAGTTTACCTGACCAGTGGCCGCAGCGATCAGGCTTTTGAAGCTTTCAAAAAGGCCATCGAACTTAATCCTTATTATTGGGCAAACCAGAATCAGCTCGGCAATGCGTATTTCACTCTGGGTGATTATCAAAAGGCTCTGGACGCATTTCAACAGGTCATCGTACTTGCCCCCGACCTCGACGTCGGTTATCAGAACGTCGGCAACGTTTATAACGCGCAGGGAAAATATCAGGAAGCGATTCCTTTCTATCAAAAATCCCTGCAGATTCAGCCGTTTTACTCGACCTATGGAAACCTGGGCACGGCCTATTTCGGCTTGAAGCAATATCCAAAAGCCGTTGAAATGTACGAAAAGGCCGCAGAGCTCAATCCGAACGACACAAATACCATGGTGAACCTCGCCGATGGCTACAGAGCCGCCGGGCAGCAGCAAAAAGCGACTGATGCCTACACCAAAGCAATATCCTTGGGCTTTAAGGAACTGGAAACCAATCCTCAGAACGCCGACGTGATGGATGTAATTGCGCTTTCCTACGCCAAGGTCGGCAAATCAAAGGAAGCCGAAAATTTTATCTCGAAGGCACGCGGAATCGACAAAAAGAATGTCGGCTACATCTATGACCAGGCGAAGATCCACACTCTAGGTGGGAAATCCGCTGACGCAATCAAGAGTCTAAGAGAGGCTTTAGACAATCATTATCCCTGCGAAACGGTGGGCGACGACCCTGACTTGGAAGCTCTCCGAAAATTGCCAGAGTTTCAGGCCCTGATTTCGAAATGCTCGGCGGCCAAGTAAATTCCTGTGAACAAATAAAAAAAGAGCACAGTGGCCTCAACCTTGAGGAAAACTGTGCTCTTTGGAATTCTTGAATCTTATGCGCGAACCGCTTGGGCCTTCTTATAACCAAGCAGTATCAAGCCAAACAAGCCAACCGAGAAGAGAGTCAGAATGCTTGGTTCCGGCACCGACACTTGGACGTCCAAGCCAGGAACGAAAAGCCCGGTAGGAGCGTAAAAGGCAACTTCGACACCCGGAATCGTGATCGGTGAGGTGAAGAAGCACTGCTGCGCGATTCCCGGATCGCAAGTGAAGAACTCGCTGTTGAAGTAGCTCGCCAATTCGTTGGCAGCAGGTACCACCTCAATAAACAGAAAATTGCTGGATGGCCCCTCATAAAGAAAATCGGAGACGCCGGAACCATCGGCTACCACGATCGGATCGGCCTGGCTCGAACCGCTCGTCGTAATGGGCGAGCCGCCACCTGTCTTGATGGTTATCTTCGGATCGCCAGGGATTCCATCTGCCCAAGCAGCCGCTGAAAATGTGGCCGCCATCGCCGAGATTAGTAAAAGTCTAAAAAGTCTCAAGAGCGCACCCCCGCGCAAACACCGATACAACAATGACCTGTACCTTAGAGCAGGTACTATGCCAAATAAGGGCCAGTACCGTCAACCTAAATATATTGTATTCCTAGATTTACAGCCGTTCATTTGTGGGACCCCCACGGCATGTGCAAACTTCTTCCATTCACAGACTTCCTAACCCAAATTATTGCAGACTCGTCACAAAACGAAGGTAGTACGTCACTCTGCCGTTTTCGTCCTCACCCTAGGCTTCATCGTTGTCCACGACGCATTTACAGTCCCGAATTCTCCTGTAAACAGCACCTTAACCGACTGAAATGGTCGTGTTTAGCGTCTCGTGAAATTCTGTCTTGTGTGACGAATGTTGTTTAATTGCTCCTCACTTTGTTGTATTTTTAAGCTATCCTTTCGACCTTCTCCTGACATTTTCAGTCAGGCGCCTTCATCTTTCGCCAACGCTGAATGTCAACTTCTCAAGAGCTCACGCGAATTGGCTCACGCGACGTTTCGCCTAAACGTCCGTTCGAACGAGAAAGGAGGCGGTATGAAACGGCTGGCGTATCTCCACGAAAGCTGCTTACAAACTCCCTTCCTCAGTTCGCTCAGGCTCTCGGAATCTTTTCCCGGTCAAGAATCCTTGGATGGATCCTCCGAGAATTCTCCACCGACAGCTACGGGTATTGACTTCGTCGATTTATTCTCAGTTCTCTTGAGTTCCGGTCTTTACCGACCTTTGCGGCGGACTCCATAATGATTCTCGAAAGACTGGACAGGCCGCGCCGTAAAGGCTTATTACCGTTACTAGCTAAACGCCAGTTCAGCGCATCGGGCCTGCTTGTCCCAGGAAATTTCGGGGCGACTTGGGTGATGTTTTCGGTTCGCTATGCGTTTTGAAGCATCGGGAAGGAAAACGAAAGTGTTTTTCCGATCCGAAAAATCGTTAGGGAGACAAACTAATATGAAGATCGCAAAGAAGTATATCGGAGCAGTGACGTTCGCCGCTGCCTTGTTGGCAGGCACATGCCTGTTCAGCACACCGGCTATGGCTGACGCCGCTGCAGGTGGGGCCACCTTTAAAGCGAAGTGCGCGGGGTGTCACGGCGCCGACGGAGCTGGTAAGGATGCCATGAAGACTCGCGACATGGGCTCCGCCGATGTCCAGAAACAGAGCGATGCGGATCTGACCGGCATCATCACCAATGGCAAGGGCAAAATGCCGCCCTACAAAACGCTGTCGGCCGATCAGGTGAAGGATCTGGTTTCCTACATCCGTTCGCTGAAGAAGTAATTGCAGCAGAGATAAAAAGGTCTGGCACGGAGCGCGTACGCTCCTTCGCGTTCCGTGCAACTTAAAAATCAATAGGAGGATGGAAATGAAGAAGTTGCATACGGGAATCGCAGTGCTCGCCGTTCTATGTCTCGCCGCTACAGGCATGCGCGCACAAGATGTAGCCAGCGGAGAAAAAGTCTTCAAGGCAAAGTGCGCCAGTTGCCATGGCCCGGACGGTAAGGGCGAAACGGCAGCAGGCAAAGCCACTAAGGCTCGCGACTTTTCCTCAGACGAAGTGAAGAAGGAATCCGACGCCACATGGGCCGACATTATTACTAAAGGCAAGAACAAGATGCCGTCCTATGATAAGAAGATTTCCGACGCTGAGGTGAAAGACGTAATCGCCTATATGCGGACTCTTATCAAGTAACTTTCGCCGGTGCGCCTGTTTCTCTTCAGGCTCGCAAAATTGAGCAAGTCACAGGCCCCGGCGGTCTTCCGCTGGGGCTTGTTCTTTAATACTGAAAACCATTTTGGGAATTGTGGGGTCAATACAGATATGAGTCAGCGGCATGCCGTCCGCGATTGGGCGCGGTTACTTTATTTCTTCAGTCAGAACTTCATCAGTCTCCTGGGCGTTGTACTTACCACCAGTAGCGCGATCACTTTAGTCGCTTTTTGGGTTTACGATTTTATTTTGCCGGGGCCACCTCACCCGTACGTGGGGATTCTTCTGTTTTTGCTCCTGCCCGGTTTCTTTGTCTTGGGACTGGTCTTGATCCCTGTCGGCATTCTCCTGCGTCGCCGGAAGCTGCTCGCCGCTGGCGAAGTTCCCGCGATCTATCCGGAGATAGATCTGAAATTGCCGATGGTGCGCAACAGTCTGATGTTCGTTGCACTCGCCTCCTTCCTGAACGTTCTGATATTTGGTTTTGCTTCTTACCGCGGCGTGTCCTATATGGACTCCACCACATTCTGTGGCCAGACCTGCCACACCGTCATGCAGCCGGAATTCTCTGCGTATCAAAATTCGCCACATGGCCGGGTGGAATGCGTGCAATGCCACATCGGCCCTGGTGCTGGCTGGTTCGTTAGATCCAAACTCTCCGGATTGCGCCAGGTCTACGCGGTCACTTTCAAAACCTATTCAACTCCAATTCCTTCTCCGGTGAAATACCTCCGCCCCGCCAGAGACACTTGTGAGCAGTGTCATTGGCCGCAGCGGTTCTCTGGCGATAAATTTGTGGTGAGAACAAATTACAAGGAAGACGAGAAGAATACTCCATTGACTACCGCGCTCATCGTGAAGATCGGCGGCCACACTAGGGAAGGCTCCGTCGGCATTCACGGACGTCACCTGGATGAGGGCTCGCGTATTCGCTATATCTCCACCGATGACCGGCGCCAAGTCATCCCGGTTGTCTATTACACCGATGACAAGGGCAAGACCGTCGAATACATCTCGACGGATATCAAAGTTTCCAAGGAACAGTTGGAAAAGGGCGAGAAGCGGATGATGGATTGCATCGACTGCCACAATCGCCCCACGCATGCGTTTGAATTGCCGGAAAACGCGGTGGACCAGCGAATGTCTCGCGGGATCGTCAGCCCCGAATTGCCGTTCATCCGCAAAAAAGCTGTCGAGCTGCTGAAAGCGGATTACCCCAATCGCGATACTGCAAAAGCGCGCATTGTGGAAGGCATCAACACTTTCTACCGCACCAGTTACCCGGAAATTTACAACACCAAACGCGCTCTCGTCGAACAATCTGCCGATGCCGTCGCGGCAATCTACCTGCGCAATATTTTTCCCGACATGAAAGTGACCTGGGGCGTTCATCCCAACAATATCGGCCACAACGATTTTCCCGGATGTTTCCGGTGTCATGACGGCTCGCACACCAGCGCCGATGGACAAACGATTTCCAACGATTGCACCGCTTGCCACAATTTACTGGCGGTCCAGGAGGAAAATCCCAAGGTACTTACGGACCTTGGATTGAAGTAGTAGTTTAAACAATTCGTGGGCCTGATCAGGGCCCGGAGGTAGCGCTTTATGAGCTCCAATCGAGCGCATAAGCATTCCTGGAAACTAATTTCCGGTGTGCTTTTCGTGCTGGCGTGGGTGCTCGCTCCCACTCGCGCTGCCGCTGACGTAAAAAAAGTTCAACCGCAAAAGCAGGATGAAGCTTGCCTGGCATGCCACGGTACCGCGGACATGAAATCCGATAAGGGCAAGAGCATTTCTGTCGATCCTGCCAAGCATGCCGCGAGTTCTCACGGAATTCTCGGGTGTACGGACTGCCATGCGGACATCAAAGATTTTCCCCATCCGGCTCACATCGCTAGAGTGCAATGCAAGACGTGCCATGAAGATGTCGTGAAATCGTTCAGTTCCAGCGTCCATTCCTTGCTTGGCGACAGTGCCTGCTCCAATTGTCACGGCAGCGCGCACGAACTAACGTCTGCCCAAACTCTACTGCCGAAAAAGTGTACGGAATGCCATGCGCAGGAAGTCGGTGAGTTCGATTCCAGCATTCACGGAGTGGCCGCCAAGAACGGCGACCCCGATGCGCCGAAGTGTTTCTCCTGTCATGGCTCTATCCACGAAATCAAGGCAGCTACGGAGCCAGATTCGCTGGTGGCTGACAAAAAGCTGGCGGACACTTGCGCGAAGTGCCACAGCGACGCCGGCTTCCTTTCTCGCCACAAAGTCCCCGTGGCTCATCCGGTAGAATCTTACAAGCTGAGCGTGCATGGCCGCGCCATTGCCGCGGGCAACCAAAAGGCTGCAAACTGTAATGATTGCCACGGAAATCACAATATTTATCCGGCCAGGGACGCCCGCTCAAGAGTAAATCGCTGGAAGATTGCCGACACTTGCGGCGATTGTCACAAGGAAATTGCCAAGGTCTATAACGAAAGCGTACACGGCGACGCGGTGAAGTCAGGAGTGAAAGATGCTCCCGTATGCGTCGATTGTCACGGCGAACATCTCATCTTGGGCCCAAAGAATCCGGCCTCTCCAGTAAATGTGGCCAATGTGTCGTCTGAAACTTGCGGCCGCTGCCATAGCAGCGCGCGAATGGCTCAGCTCTACGACTTGCCCGCAGATCGCGTTCCTTCTTATGCCGAGAGTTATCACGGCCTCGCGCTTAAAGGTGGAAAACTCACCGCTGCTAATTGCGCTTCGTGTCACGGCGTTCACAACATATTTAAGTCTAGCGATTCGCGCTCAACCGTTAGCGCCGCTAACCTCGGAAAAACCTGCGGACAATGCCATCAAGGCGCGATCGACTCTCGCTACGTCATCGGCCCCATCCATGTGCAAACAAATGCCGGACCAAATCATCCTGTCGTGAAGTGGATTCGTTGGACCTACTGGGTGCTAATCCCCGCCACTCTAGGCTTCATGTTGCTTCACAATCTGCTCGACCTGTTGAGCAAACTCATTCGCCGTCGCCCACGCCATGAAACCGGCGAAGTCGTTTTGCGAATGAACCTGTGGTTCCGCATTGCTCATTGGGGAATTATGGTCAGCTTCCCGACTCTGGTCGTAACCGGTTTCGCCTTGAAATATCCCGATAGCTGGTGGGCGAAGCCCTTGCTGCTCTGGGAATCCAGCACTGGTGTTCGCGGCGGTCTCCATCGAACAGCAGCAATCGTGATGATTGCCGCCACCGTCTTTCACCTCGTGCACTTGGCCATGAAGAAACGCGATCGCTCGTTCCTTTGGGCCATGATTCCGACCATCAAAGACGCCACGGACATGCTGGATGTGTTCCGCTTCAATCTTGGACTCACCGACAAAGAGCCCCAATTCGCCAAATGCAACTACGCAGAAAAAATGGAATATCTTGCCTTCATGTGGGGCACCGTGGTGATGGCTGTCTCCGGCTTCTTACTGTGGTTCAACAATTTCACGCTGCGCCATTTTCCGGAGTGGATCAGCGATGCGGCAACAGCCGTTCACTGGTATGAAGCGTTGCTCGCCACTTTCTCCATTCTCATCTGGCACTTCTATCTGGTGATCTTTGATCCCACGGTTTATCCCATGGACACCGCGTGGCTCGATGGAAAAATCTCCGCCGACCATTACCGCCATGCGCGCCCGGCCTACTACCGCCAACTCGAACGCGCTGGCCTGGTGGAAAATCCCGAGCAGGATGCCATCGTTGCGGCAGCGCCAAAGCCAGCACCAGAACCCGCCCACGGCGACGACTAACAAACGCGAAGGGCAGCAGTGCACACTCACTGCCCTCCTTGAAACACAAGTAATTCGGCGGCGAAACTGTCATCCTAAACTCTGTCCTCCCGACCGGAGTGCCGCGCATTTTTGCGGCAACGCAGTGGAGGGATCGCAGCAACCCACCCAAAATTCACCAAGTCTAACGACGAAAGGCAGCGATTCATCTTCTCCGCGTCCTCTTCGCTCCGACCACAGCGCCTCTAAATAAAAAAAACGTTGGCCCGCCATCTCACTTGGCGAAGCAACTGACTTTGTAGCAGCGGCTTTACGCCGCCCCGCGCTATTATGCTAGTGTCTGCAAGGGGAGCCCGCGCGCCTGTCATGTCGATCCGCACCATTATTGAACCATTTCGCATCAAGAGCGTTGAGCCGATTCGCACCACTACCCGCGAAGAGCGTCAGAAACTTCTCGAAGCCGCTGGCTACAACCTTTTTCTCATCGCTTCCGAAGCGATCCTGATTGACCTGCTTACCGATTCCGGCACCTCGGCCATGTCTACCGAACAATGGGCCGCCATGATGCGTGGCGATGAATCCTACGCCGGTTCGCCAAGTTTCACCCGCTTTCGTGAATCCGTGCAAGCCATTTTTGGCTTGCGCCATGTAATTCCAACGCATCAAGGGCGCGCTGCCGAACGCATCCTCTTTAATGTAATGTGCAAAAAAGGCTACATCGTTCCCAACAACGCGCATTTTGACACCACCCGTGCCAACTGCGAATTTGTTGGCGCCACAGCGCTCGACCTGCCCATCCCAGAAGCAAGACATCCCGCTGAATTGCATCCCTTCAAAGGCAACATGGACGTCGACAGCCTGAAAACGCTGATTGAGCGGGAAGGAGCGAAAAAAATTCCCCTGGTCATGCTGACCATCACCAACAATTCCGGCGGCGGCCAGCCGGTTTCCATGGCCAACATCCGCGAAGTGAAACAGGTCTGCAAAAAACATGGCATCCCGTTGTACATCGATGCCTGCCGCTTTGCGGAAAATGCTTACTTCATCAAACTGCGCGAGCCGGGCTACGCTGATAAATCGCCGCGCGCCATTGCCCAGGAGATTTTTTCTCATGCGGATGGCTGCACTATGTCTGCAAAAAAAGATGGTTTGGCGAACATCGGTGGATTTCTGTGCACGAATGACGACATCCTCGCGCAGCAGGAAAAGGATCTTCTCATTCTTACGGAGGGATTTCCCACCTATGGAGGCCTGGCAGGCCGCGACCTCGATGCCATCGCTGTTGGCCTGAACGAAGCCCTGGACGAAGACTATCTGCGCTACCGTATTGCTTCCACGGCGTTCCTCGGGAATCACATTGCCAAGGAAGGTGTCCCCATCGTTCAACCTCCCGGTGGCCACGCCATTTATATTGATGCGCGAGCTTTCTTGCCGCACATTCCCACTTCGCAATTTCCCGGCGTGGCCCTTGCCGTCGAACTGTACTTGGAAGGCGGCATCCGCTCGGTGGAAATTGGCTCGCTGATGTTTGGCGAGCATGCCACCATGGACTTGGTGCGCCTGGCTATTCCTCGGCGTGTTTATACCCAGAGCCACATTGAATACGTCGTCGAAGTGATTCTCGACGTCTGGCGTCGCCGTGAAAAAATCTGTGGCTATGAGATCGTGCACCAGGCGCCGTTCTTGCGGCATTTCAGCGCGCGTCTCAAGCCAATTCAGGCCTAACTCATCATGCAAATCACAATTGATCCCGAGTTGAAGAAAAAAGCGCCGCGCACGGCTCTCGGCCTGGTGACGGCACATGTAGTAACCTGTGAATCCTCGGCCGAACTCCTCGCTGAGTTAAAATCCCGCGAAACTGAAATCCTGAAATTGCCGGAACCGAAAGCGGCGCTCGAATCCTCAAAAATTCTCGCCACGCGCTCCGGCTACAAAGCATTGGGAAAAGATCCTTCGCGTTACCGTGGCTCGGCAGAAGCTCTTCTTCGCCGCATCATCAGCGGAAAATCCTTCCCGCAAATCAACAATGTCGTCGACATCATCAACCTCGTTTCTGTTGAAAGTCGTTTGCCCGTCGGCCTCTACGATCTCGATCATGTGAAAGGCGATGTCGTATTCCGCGTGGGTCGCGCCGCCGAATCCTATAAAGGTATCGGCAAATACGATCTAAATCTCGAAGGACTTCCTGTTTTTTGTGATGCCACCGGCCCGCATGGCAGTCCCACCAGCGATTCCGAACGCACCATGGTGACTCCCGCAACCAAAAACATCGCCGCGATCATCGTGTCGTTCGGCGGCAATGATAGCCTCGACGCCTCCTGTCAGCGAATGGCAGACCTTCTTCAGCGTTATGCAACCGGCGCAAGCATTGCCACTTCAACCGTGTTATAGCCTGGCTACCCATGAACAACGGCATTCATCCGCTCGCTAATTTATTGGCCGCTGTGGCGCGTGGCATCAGTGGAATTCAGGTTCAATGGGCGGGCTGCCAACCGAGCCAAAAACAACGAATCTACTTTGCCAATCACACCAGCCATCTCGATTTCATCGTTCTTTGGTCTGCCCTCCCATCCGAAATTCGTGCAAAAACTCGCCCGATTGCCGCAAAGGACTATTGGGAAGAGACAGCTGTGCGCCGCTACCTTTCGGAAAGAGTTTTTAAGGCTGTGTTGGTGGAGCGCAGCGTGTTGGGCAAACCGAAATCCCCGGACCATTCCAAATTTGCGAGCCGTTCGTTGATCGAACACCTGACAGATGCCCTGGGCCACGAAAATTCACTCATTCTTTTTCCAGAGGGCACGCGCGGAACCGGAGAAAAGGTCGGCACATTTCGTTCCGGCCTTTACCATCTCGCGCATCGTTTCCCACAGGTAGAACTTGTCCCCGCCTACCTGGAAAATTTGAATCGTATTTTGCCGAAGGGTGAAGTCATGCCTGTGCCGATGCTGAGCTTGCTCACCTTTGGCAAACCGATTCGTCTGGAACCGAACGAAGATAGGGATGCTTTTTTGGAACGCGCGCGTGAAGCGGTAAGCTCCTTACGCCGGATCGGATCTGCCTGATGTTTGAAGCATTCCACGATCAAAAGATGATGATCCTTTTCGGGTCCGCCATTCTTTTTTTGTTGGTCCTGAGAGCGATCGCCACTTTCTTGAAGTCCCGCTCAGACAGCGATTCATCCCGCGCGACGGTCGAAAATCTGAATTCGCGCCTTCGCGCCTGGTGGAAGATGTGTTTCGTCTTCATTCTTTGCCTTCTCTTCGGGCGCATCACCCCCCTTGTGATCTTCGGCGTGATTTCCTTCATGGCTATGCGCGAATACATGACCCTGGTCCCCACCCACCGCAGCGATCACTTAACACTTTTCTGGAGCTTCTTCGTAATTATGCCGCTGCAATATTTCCTGCTCGGGATGCAGTGGATTCCGTTCTTCGTGGTCGTGCTGCCATTTTTCGTATTTACTTTTATTCCCACCAGTATCGCCATCGAAGGCGATACTTCCCACTTTCTCGAACGGGTTGCCAAAATACAGTTCGGCATTATGGTGAGCGCCTACTGCCTCAGCCACTTGCCCGCATTACTTTTTCTCCGGGTCCCGGATTTGCATGGACATAACGCTCGACTGTTGCTGTATCTGGTTCTCGTCGATCAATTAAGCGACGTGTTGCAGTTCGTTTGGGGAAAACTGATCGGCAAACGCAAAATCGCCTGGCGCGTAAGCCCCGACAAGACTTGGGAAGGATTCGTAGGTGGGGTGCTAAGCGCAACCGCCATTGGCGCGGCTCTCTGGTGGGTGACACCTTTCACTCCGCTGCAATCCGCCGCCATATCTTTTGCGATTTGCATCCTGGGATTTGCCGGGGGTTTGGTGATGAACGCCATCAAGCGTGACATCGGCATTAAAGATTTTGGCGTCGTCATCGAAGGAGACGTCGGCATCCTCGACCGCATTGATTCCTTCTGCTTTGCCGCGCCTATCTTTTTTCACATCGTGCGCTTCTATTTCTCCAACTAACAGGTGCCCCACACACCGTATTTGCCTGAGGGGACTTCCTTTCCTCTTCGCCGACCCTACCGCGAGACCACTTCTCCTACGGCCTTGCTAGGCGACACTCGTGTTTTCAAATATCCCTGCGCCGCAAGCAATTCCGCGTTCAGTAACGCCGCACCCGCGGCTCCACGTACCAAATTGTGCGACAACAACGTAAGTTTCAGATCCAGCAGCGGACATTCCCGTATGCGTCCAACCACCGCCGCCATTCCTCTTCCCGCATTTACATCTTTGCGCGGTTGCGGCCGGTCTGGCTCATCCATCACCACCACGGGGTATTTCACCGCAGTGGGCAGCGCCGCGAGTTCGTCCGATACCTGGAAATTCCGCAGCGTTTCACGAACTTCTTCCAGTGTGGCCGTTTTCTTCAGCCGCACGGAAACGCATTCCAGGTGTCCGTCGGTCACCGCCACTCGGTTGCAGTGCGCGCTGATTCCCAGTCCTGCTCCGATGAATCGCGAGCCATCCCACTTGCCAAGCAGCTTCTGCGGCTCCTCTTCCATCTTTTCTTCTTCACCGCTGATGAACGGCACCACGTTTCCAAGTATGTCCATCGACGCAACTCCGGGATATCCTGCCCCGGAAACCGCCTGCATCGTCACCACAAATAATTTCTCGATCCCAAACGCGTCCGCCAGCGGCTTCAGCACCACCACCAATCCGGCCGTCGAACAATTCGGGTTGGTCACGATAAATCCAGTATCGTATCCGCGATTTTTCTGTTGCAGCCCAATTGCATTCAGGTGAGCGGCATTCACTTCCGGTATCAGCAATGGCACATCCGCATCCATGCGGTGATTCTTGGAATTGCTGACCACCGGATAACCAGCGCGCGCGTAGGCTTCTTCTGCAGTTCCGGCAACGGATGAATCCAGCGCAGAAAACAGAAAGTCGCAATCCAGCGTAGATTCCAAATCTCTTACTACCAGAGAGCGCGCCGCTTCCGGCACCGGGCCCTCCAAGTGCCACCGCATCGCATCGACATAGCGCTTGCCTGACGACCGCTCTGACGCAACCACTTCCGTCAACTCAAACCACGGATGCTCCGCCAACATCTTGACGATTCGCTGTCCAACCATTCCCGTCGCACCCAACACCCCTGCGCGCCATTTCTGTTTTGGATTCACCGCGTCGCTCATGCCGCACCCCCGCTCAATCTCAATCCTGACTGTCGCTGCTCGTTCAGATGTCCTCGATTCATGACCTTGGCTCCTTTGATTTCCGCCGGAGAGTTTTCTGGAGCAGGCTCAAACTAAAAAACCCACCGCCAGGTTCGCTTCTGGCGGTGGGTTGGAAACTTTTTGCTGCCTTCTAGTCGTTTCTCCCGTCGCCCGAAGCCGTTGTAGTGCGCTTAATCGTAGTGCTCCGCGTAGCCGTGATCGTAATGACCAGCGGGGCTATCGCTTCAACGGTGCGGTTGCAGGAGACTGGCAACATGCAGGAGAGGATAGCACACACAGAAAGAATTCACTGAGAAAAATGGGCTATCAAGATAAATGTTGTGCAACTAACAAAGACCCCACCATGACGATCACTGGATCTAGTACGAAGTCGCAAACCTATAAAAATACAGCCACTTAGCAGCCGCAACTTTGCTCCTTTCCCTGGGTTTACTTCCGCAAGGGATGGGAAGCTCCTCGGCTTCCGGGGGATGTCCAAAACGAATTCACATTCGAAAGGAACATCTTTTATGCAATTCAAGAAGTGGTCTAGTGGTTTTCTCTCGCTTGCTCTTGTTGCTTTACTGAGTGGCTGTAGCTCAGGCTCAAGTTCCAGCACAGCCGGCAATCCAACTCCAATTCCTCAAGCGCAAAATGGCACAGTCAGTTTGATTGTCAGTGATGCGTCAACCGAAGATTGGGCGGGCATTAACGTAAAAGTGTTGAGCATTTCTTTGGTTCCCCAAGGTGGTGGATCCAACGTAACGGTTTACACCGCTCCGAATCCTGCCCCGGCTCTCAACCTTGTGCAGTTGGATCAACTCGGCGAAATCCTCGGGAACATCACCGTGCCTGCCGGGACGTATACCGGAGCGCAAATGACGATTGGCGGAAACCCCGGAGATGTTTCTTTGGTAGTTTCTGCCGACCCGGAAACTGGCTTTGCAGGAACTTCCGGCTCGACAATTCCTTCCAATCAAATTCAAATTCAGGGTACAACTGGCGGCGCCGGCAGTTTGACGGTTCCGGTAAACGTGAAATTCGATTCTCAACTCGTTGTCACCGCGAACCAAAACAGCGCGCTTGATCTCGAATTCGACCTGGCACATCCCGCCTTCATCGTTGGCCATGTTCCACCCGCCGGCGGTGGCAACACGATTTGGGCTGTGAACTTCAACGGCCCCGTCCGCCAACACCATGTCGATGACATCGCCAGACTCATCTTGCGCCACATGTATGGCAGCGTCACTTCCGTTTCCTCGGACAACACTTCCATCACCGTTACCAAAGTGTTTCCCGTGGAGCCTCCCACAAATCCGGAAACTTCCGTCGCGTCTTCGCAATCTCTTCAGATCCTCGCGGACGCTACCAACGGAACCCTCTTCTATGATGTTGACGCAAAGACCAGCACCACCATCAAGGACTTTTCCTCCGTCGCCATCTCTCTGTCCGGTAAATTTGTTCGCATAGCTGCCCGCTATCAAGAGAACGGCACTTTGACAGCTGTCCGCGTTTGGGCGAGTTCCTCGTTCAACAGCGTTTGGATCGGCCCTGAGGGTCACGTCCTGCACGTGAATACCAGCACCGACATCATCACCGTGGCAAGTGAGACCGGCGTTGGCGTTCCCATGCTGGTAAATTCACAGACCCAATTCTTCTTCCGTGTCCCGTGGGATGCCGTCGCCGATGCTACTCCCATCGCCACTGGTACCGCGTTCCTGACGTCAGACAATTTCGTTCGCGGTTTCAAAGTGCATGCCAGCGTCGTTGATCCGCTTGCCGTTCCCTTGGTCGCACAATCGATTGATATTGAAATCGCACGTTTTGACGGTACGATTTCAAATCCCACAGCCACGGCCTTCACCTACACTCGTGACTTCCGCACTGCCATCGACGATTACACCAATGCTCTGGATTACATCTCCACCAGTTCGCCGAACGGCAAAGACTCCAGTGGTAAGGCCATCAGCGGCTTCAAGTGGTGGAACTTCACATTTCCAACCTTGGCCGATACCGGTACAAATGCCGTCGGTGATTTCGTCAACGCCACCAACGGAACAGCCAACTTTGGGGGCTCTGTCGGTCCGGTCTCTGCTTGGGGTGAATCTTTTGCAAGATGGAATGATCCAGCCGCCCCAACTGCATGGACCGCTCCCTGGACCGTTCTGATGCCGACAAACCTTCCGCGCGGAGTGGTTGCGTCCGGCTACTCGGCTACAAATTCCAATTTCACATTCACCGTAACGGGCGGAGTAAATGCGCCGACCGTTACGCTCAGCACCACTTCTGGTTCTGCCGCGCTTGTCTATCAGGTGGATCGCACGAATGGGGTTGTCACCATCAGTCCAGTCGACATCACCACGCCGGCAGGGCAGACCACACTACAAACCAATCTCATCTCGGGCACGCCCGTGAAGGTATTTGGTGTGCCTCAAGCCGACGGCTCCATAAAAGGTTACGTCGTCCTCTACTACACCGGAGTCAACTCAATGGACTGAGCAATCCGCTCCAGCACCCAGATAAAAAGACGGCCGCTTCGCATCCGGAGCGGCCGTTTCTTCTTTCGTCCATGTATATTCTGTCTTGTGTAGTGGCGGCTTTACGCCGCCATCTTGGGTTGGCTTACTCCTGCGCCTCGAAAATCAAACTCGAACAGGTCAGCCCCGATTCTGCTTTCTGCAATTCCGAAATATCCAAAGATTCCACTCGAAATCCTCTTTCCTTGATCGACTCTGCCGTCTTCGGAAAAGACGCGGGAAAGATCACGCTCTCACTAATCTGCAGCGCATTCCCCGCATGCGGTTCGCCGGGATTCACGTCGATCCATTCAAATCCCTGCATCCTCTTCCAATCGAACCACGCACGGTTCCCAAGCAAAGTGTTCTTACCCAGAAAAGTCACCGCCGACTTCAAATGCAAACACCCGGTTACCGCCACTGCGGTCAAGTCGTATCCATGTGCAGCAGCAATCACCGCCAATTGCCGAATTCCGTCCGGATTCGAACGCCGCGTAATTCCCACAAAAATCTGTTTGCCAATTCGCAAAACATCCCCGCCTTCCAGCGTCCCCGGCAATTTTACATACGCCAGCTTGCGGTATTTTTCCAGCGCCGCTGCAATCGACGGTGCTTCCTTTCGCCGCGTCTCCGTTCCCAGCGGGCAGATAATCGCCACTTCATCCAGAACAATGGCCGGATCCTCCACAAACATCGAGTCGGGCAAGTCCGGTTCTTCGGGAAGTGAAATGACCTTGGCGCCCAATTTCGCCAGTAATGCTTCGTAGCTGTGGTGTTGGGTCCGCGCTTTCTCCAGGTCGATGGGCTTTCTTTCGATAAAATTCAATTCGCAATTTACGAGCGCCGAACTTACCGCGCGAGTGATGGCTGTCAGCATGGTTTGACTTTATCAAAGAACATCCACGAATTGCATGTCACCCAAGATTTCTCTCTGCCTTGTGAGCGACGATTTTTCTCAGTAAACTCAGCAGACCATTGCAGAACAGCCTGGTTCATGAATTATTTTCCGGACTGCATTGAGGAGCTTTTTCCATGTCTAACGGATTTCGCAGAATTGTCGCGATCGTAATCCTTATCGTAGGCGCAGCGCTTCTATGGATCGCCAGAGACGCCGCCAAAGAGGCCGACGCCGCCAAATCCGAGCTGGATTCTACCGTCGCCTACGCTCGCGAACGCGCTTCTTCGAACGACCCCCGCCTTGTCGGCACCTATCGATTCGAGCGCGGTGGCTGGGTGTATGTCCATCTTGAAGGCGACCCCGCACAAATCGGCTTTCAGCATGGTTATATGCTCGCCCCCGAGATTGAGGATGGCTTCGCGTCCGTCAGCACCAACATGATGCACTCCACGAATCGCGATTGGCCTTTCTTCCGCCAAGTCGCCCGCGAAATTCTGTGGCCCAAAATTGACCCTGAGTACCAACTGGAATTAGAGGGAATTGCCGAAGGTTTGAATGCCCGCACCGGCTCCCCTTTGGACGTTTACGACATCGTGGCGTTGAATTCTTTCGAAGAAGTGCCCGATTACTATGTCCCCTGGCTCAACAAGCGTGAAAAGGCGGCCAATGCCCCCAAACTAAAAAGCCCCGGCAATTGCAGCGCATTCGTCGCTACGGGCAGTTGGACCAAAGACGGCCAGATCGTCATCGCCCACAACAATTGGACCAATTACATGAACGGCGAACGCTGGCGCATCATTTTTGATATCCAGCCCAAAAACGGTTATCGCATTTTGATGGACGGCTTTCCCGGGGTCATTGCCAGCGACGACGATTTCGGTATCAATAGTGACGGCCTCATGGTCACCGAAACCACCATCACCCAATTCGAAGGCTGGGATTCCAACGGCAAACCCGAATTCATGCGCGCGCGAAAAGCCCTGCAATATGCCGGATCTATCGACGAATACACAAAAATCATGCTCGATGGAAACAACGGCGGCTACGCGAATGATTGGCTTCTCGGTGATCGCAAGACGGGAGAAATTGCTCAACTCGAACTCGGCCTGAAAGCCTATAAGTTGTGGCGAACAAGAGATGGTGTTCTTTCCGGCTCGAATTGGGCGCGCGATCCAAAAGTATTAAAGGAAGATACTCCGCAGTTTGACCCCAACAATCTGGAAACCTCACCCAATGCGCGACGCGTTCGTTGGGAACAGTTGCTGAATGAAAACAAAGGAAAGATCGATGTGGCGCTTGCGCAGCAAATGCTCGGCGACCACCTGGACTCGTTTCAGAAAAAAGAAGAGGCCGACGAACGCACGCTCTGCGGACACGTCGATGCTTCGGCAAGGGGCGTGGCGATCTGGTCCTGGGGGCCTTCTTATCCCGGCGGCGCTGTCCAGGGAAAAGCCGCCGATTCAACGATGGCGAAAGAAATGCGCCTAACCGCGCGCATGGGCCATCCTTGCGGCCAGGATTTTCTGGCCAAACCATTCTTAGCGGCGCACCCGGAATTCGCCTATCAAGAACCTCTGCTGCGCGATATGAAAGCGGGCCCGTGGACCACGTTCGCTTCCGGCGAAACTCCCTTAATCCAAAAATAAGCCCTCAATAACTGTCATTTCGATCGGAGAGCCAGCGAATTAGGCTGGCTCGGAGTGGAGAAATTTCTCTTCGGCTCAGAATTTCCCGGCAAACAATGTCGATACGCCTGATACGTCATTTCGAACGCGTTGTCCCAGGACGTTCCATAAACTTTTTCCCGCGCCGCGGTTCCCATCGTTCGCAGCTTCACTCGATCCCCGCATAGTTCCACAACTTTACGGATGAAATCCTCGTTACCCTGCGTGACAAATCCAGTCACACCATCCGCCACAAGATGTTGCGGCCCGCCTTCATTTGTTACCACCGCTGCCACTTGCGAAGCTGCCGATTCCTGAATCACGTTTCCAAACGTGTCCGTCTTCGAAGGGAATACAAACAAATCCATGTTGGCATACGCGTGGGCCAGCTCTTCGCCGCGCAACACACCCAAAAATTCTCCATGCTTCAAATTCTGCTTCAGCCAACCCACTTCGCTGCCGTCACCAACAAAAAGAATCCGAAAATCTTTATGACCCCCAGCCTCCAGTGCGCGCTCAATTTCCTGAAATAGCCGCACTCCTTTTTCAGGCGTAATCCTGCCTACAAAACCAAGTCTTAATACCGCATCCTCCACGGTCCTCTTATTGGGATGGAACAGCTCGCCGTCGACCCCGCGCGGCATCAAGAACGACGGCCGCCCCAGCATTTGCTCCAGCCACTGCACCTGCGTCGCAGTCGGCGCTAGGGTGACCGTTGCTCGCCCATAAAACCATAAAAGGATATCCAGTGCTCTATCTTGCGACCACGCCACCGTCGGCGCGGAAATTCCCTCGGGCAAAACGCTAAGCACTTTCTGCAACCGCCGCGCTGCAAATTGATGAAAATTCGTGTGCCACGAAGCCACCAAAGGAATCTTCAGCCGGTGTGCCAGATGCGCGCCGATCTGTCCAAATTCTCCGGGGCTGGTTATGTGAATTGCGTCAGGCTGGAAGGCTACAATTTCTTTGTGAATCTGCTTCGTATATCTCCAGAAGAATAAATCGTAGTGAAGGTCGCTTTCGATCGGGATGCTCAATCGTGCTCGCCGCAACTCAATGCGCCGCACGCTTCCTTCTTCTTCTATCCCAGGATTTCTTCCCCCATGAATCGCCAACAGCGGCCGATTCTGCCGCTTCGCGAACGCCACCAACTGCCGCACAGTCAGAGCTACCCCATTTATTTCGTGAAATGTTTCACAAAACAATGCCACGCGGGGCTCGCGGCTCATAGCCCCCCTTCTTCATTTCCTAAAAACGGCAATTTCAATGCTGGCCGCAGCACCGGACTGGCCAACAGCGCCATCCACCAGCGGCATTTATCGATCACCCTGTGAAAACGCGTTCCCGTATATCGCGACAGTGGCCTGGCCTCGCCATTCTCTATGCAAAAGACTCGCGTCATCCAATGTCTCCTGCCGAATTCTCCGGGTGCATCGGCAAGAGCATGCCATGCATTCTCCAACAGGCGCAACTGTAGCGGTTCAGAAAATTGCGGCATCAGGACGATCTCGCTTCTTCGTTCTTGTCGGATCTCCGACACAAATTCGGCAAAGGTTCTGGCCCACGAGAGGTTCAGCACCGCATTCGGTTCAAATCCGTGACGGTCCCCGCCCGCCACCACGGGAAGATTTATTTCTTTTCCAAGGGCAACCACCTCGCGATTCTCCCGCCGCGAACGCATCCCATTCACCTCGACCGCGTGTAGAAATGGCGAAAACTTCTCGATAAACTCTTGCAGCAACCTGCGGTGACAAACCGGCCCAATGCTTTCCGCATCCCAGTATGGATGGTTCAACACGATGAGCACGTCCGGTTCCGCATGGAGCTCCGCCAACAGTCCGAATAAATCAATCAGGCGCCTGGAAAATGTTGTAAGTGCCTTCGTCCAAGCCGTTGCGCGTGACGGCGGCAGATTGTGAACTCCAATGTGGAATTCAGTCCTTTCATAGGGCACCGTCCATTCAAGCGAGATAGGAACACTCGCGGTCGCTTCCAACATTCTGAGCTGAATCCCGGCTTCAATGTTGTCATGATCGGACAGCGAAACGAGCGCAGGCAGCCCTAATCGCTCCTCAATTTGCTTCTTTTCCAATTCATGAGCTTCGCGCGGGGATAGCGGTGGCGTCCAAAAAAATTTGCCGAAATCGTAAATCTGTCCGGTGTACAAGTGTGATCGCCCAATCTCTCGTTCCAAAATGTACGATCCAACGGGTACTTTCGCGATGTAAGTTGGTAATCGCCCCAGAAATTCCTTGGAGTGCATGGTATGGCTGTGCAGGGAAACGCCGGTTCGATATTCCTGGCTGAACAACATCTTCGGTGAGAACTTCTGAATTCGAGTGACGCAGCTTTTCATAGCACGCTCCCTCGTTTCGCTTAACCGCTCGCGATTAGGTTCAGGGTAAGAAAGCGCTGTTACTCATCCGCGAAATCGATATCAACATTTGTCAGTTCGTTAACTTTTAGAACACAATGCGCCGCATCCTGTTTTTGCTGTAAAACCTCCTTCAACCCTTCGTAACAAACGCATGTGATTCTCTCATCGTGATGCTGCCTCGCCGTTTCATTTTCCCGAACGAAGGCCCCTCTGGGATGAGGGTTACCCCTCGTTGCCGCCTTCCTTTTCTCTTCTTCTTACTTGCTGGATTTGCTTCTGCGACGACCCCACTAGATCAACAGCCCCTGGCCGAAGCCCTTCGTTGGGTAAAAAGCACCCCGCAGACCCTCGCAGACTACGACTACATTATGACCATTCGCATTCATCTCCTTTTCTTCTGGACCGGAAAAGATGATGTAGGTAGCGGCTACATTCGCCGTGGCGTCTCGCAACAAGATGCTCATCAGGAATTCTTTCAGGTGCTTTTTGGAAGCGATCCCGACAAAGCCCGGTCCATCAATCGCTGGGGAGCTGGCAGGGAAGTCGCCCTCCACAAATCTCCCGTAACTGCGCTGCCGCCTGAAGACGATGTCGTCGGAAGCGCCTTTTTTGGCTTCATGAAATCATCACGTGGAAAATCCGTATCGGAGATGCAGGCGGAACTGAAGAAAGAGAAGGAGCAGGGTGAGCATTCCTTCACCGGCATTCTTAGCCGCGTCGAGCCTACCAGCGCTATTTCCGTAATCGTTCCCATGCAATCCGACACTGACTACAATCTCCATCAATACGCTCTAGCCGAGCCGGTCATGTTTCAACGCATTAGTCTTTTTGATGGCCCGGTAAAAACTTTGCCGGTTGCCTCTCACTGTTCTAGCGGTAGCGGCTTCATGACCACAGTGGCTGAATTAATGGATGCCGCAATCGACGGCCGGCGAGAGGTGATTTCTCGCTGTTACATCCACGACGCGCAGGAAAACACACTAACCCTGGAAAAAATTTCCCCTATCTCAAACTTGCCAATTCAACTCCACGGCCCCAACAACTCAACATTACTAGACACGACCTACCACGATTTATCGCAACTGGATTTTGTATCAACACACAAGGAAACCGGCAAAAAAGTCTATTTCACGATTTCTGTGGGCACTCAAGGAAACCAACGGGGTGTTCCATTGCAGATTCGCTATCAGCCGAATTGGTGGTTTCAGGTTGTTCTTAATTTGCGTCCAACTCAGAATCCGCCACCGGTGAACGCACTCGTGGCGCGATAAATTTAATTCAGCGCACCGCTTCCATTCGGCACTACCGAAACTTCCACATTTGATGGATACGTCTTGTTCCGATACACCTTCTCGGTAGCCTTCTGGTAATCCGCTTCCTTCGCCTCAAATATATTCGGAACAAATTTTTGCGGATTGCGATCGTACAGCGGGAACCACGTGCTTTGCACCTGCACCATGATCCGGTGCCCCTTCCGGAAAACGTGATTGGTCGTGTGTAAATCAATCGAGTACGGTGTCACTTCGCCCGCCACGATCGCTTCCGGCTTCTCGTACGATTTGCGATAGCGCCCGCGAAATATCTCGTCCGCCACCATCAGTTCAAACCCCGAAAGCTTCCAGTCCTTCTTCACTTTTTGCGGATATACATCGATCAATTTCACAACCCAGTCGCCATCCGTGCCCGTTGTTGACGCAAACAGTTTCGCCGTAACTTGCCCCGCTACCGTCACATCCTCCGTCAACTCTTCCGTCTCCCAGGTCAATACATCCGGCCGCGCTTCCACAAATCGTTGATCTTGAACCAACCACGTGTACCAACTTCCCGGATAATCTTCCGGATAAGTCATATCAACAGGAATGTGACGGTACGGCACCGGATGTGCCGGGTCACTGACGTAGGAATCAAACGCCTCCTTCGCATCTGTTTTTGGCGCGTCCCAGGAAAGCGTCCCACCCTCACCCAGATAAAGACTCTTCTTTTGCGCTTCTCGCGGTGGCCACGCGTCAAAACTCGTCCACGTATTGCTTCCCGTCTGGAAAGTCAGCGCTTCCTTCAAAGGTAAATTACCTTTGTCGTGTAACCAGTAGGCAAACCAAGCCGCTTCTACCTTTTGCCGGTAATACGTTCCCGTGTCTGAATCGAATGGAATTTGCCCCAGCGAACTACCCGGTCCGCGTGCCCAGCCACCGTGATTCCACGGTCCCACGACCAGATAATTCAAATGCTTCGTGTCAGCTTTCTCCAGATTCGCATACGTGCTCGTGGGCCCAAAAAAATCTTCCTGATCCCACCAACCGGCCACGTTCAAGTTCGGCACCGTGGTCTGCATAAGCGATGAAGCAATGGCGTGCCTCTGCCAGAAATCGTCATATGCAGGATGATTCACGAAATTATTCCAGGTGGGAATTTTCCCGTGAAAATATTTCTCGTTTACGTTGGAGAGTACTCCCAGCCTTAAATACCATTCGTACAAATCAAACTGGTCGAACGAAAAACTGTAATTTTCGTTCGACGTTTCCATCAAAGCTGAATACTCAAATCCATAGCTCAAGCGAAACGCCCCGTTGTGAAAAAAATCATCGCCCAGCCACGCATCGCCCATGCACGCTTGCTCAGACACAGCCTTCAGCGCTGGGTGTGGATTCACCATCGCCATCGCGGCAAGAAATCCTCCGTAGGAAATCCCGGCGATCCCCGCGCGTCCATTGTTATTCTTTACATTTTTGACCAACCACTCGATCGTGTCGTATGTATCCGTGCTCTCATCCACTCCCTTTGGGTCATTCGCCTCGTGGACTGGTCTGTTCATTTCAAATTTGCCTTCTGATCCATATCGTCCGCGAATGTCCTGCAACGCGAAAATGTACCCATCGGCCCACATTTCCGAATAACGAAACAAAATTGGGCTGTGCCCCTTGTTTTCTCCGGAAATTCCGTAAGGCGATCGCTCCATAAATATCGGTAGTGGCTCTTTCGCATCGATCGGCGAGTAAATTTCCGTATGCAGCTTTACGCCATCGCGCATCGGGATCATCACATCTTGCTTCGCGAACAATTTTGTCAGGTCCGGTCGCGCCGCTTTTGGTTCTTGGGCCCCAGCCACGCTGAGGCAAATCACCAGCCCCACAAAAATGACTGCCGCTCTCCGGACACTTACCTCGAAAATCCTCATGTTTCTCCCTTTTTGCCTCAGCGCTTGGTGGAGTTTCGTGAGAATACCACACCCGCGCCTTCACCCTCTATTTACATGGCTTTTTACGCTTTTTCTGGCCGGGAACCCGCACCTCTGTTAAACTTGGAGTTCGTTTGACCGCACCTGAATTCACTGAAGAAGGGGTTCTTCCGGGCTGCTGGTGTATCAGCAGCCATTTTTGTCTGAAGACGCATTGAAAATCATGACCACCGATATTCGCAACATCGCTATCATCGCTCACGTTGACCACGGCAAGACCACTCTCGTGGACACCATGCTCCGCCAGAGCGGCATCTTTCGCGCCAACCAAGAACTCGTCGAGCGCGTTATGGATTCCAACGATCTCGAGCGCGAGCGCGGCATCACCATTCTCGCCAAAAATACCGCACTCTTTTTCCACGACACCAAGATCAACATCGTCGACACTCCCGGCCACAGCGACTTTGGCGGTGAAGTTGAACGCGCTTTGCGCATGGTCGACGGCGTCGTTCTTCTTGTGGACGCCAGCGAAGGCCCGCTTCCGCAAACTCGCTACGTTTTGCAGAAGGCTCTCGCCTCCAAACTTCCCCCGGTCGTCGTTTTGAACAAAATCGATCGCCCCGACGCCCGCTGCGAAGAAGTTCTTAACGAAATTTACGATCTCTTTATCGATCTCGACGCCACGGAAGAGCAACTCGATTTTCCCGTCGTCTACACCAACGCCCGCGCCGGCGTTGCTCATCGCAAAATCGGTGACGACTCGAAAGATTTGCTTCCGCTCTTTGAAGCCATCGTCAACAAAATCCCTCGTCCCACCGGGGATCCCAACGGCGTCTTGCAGTTGCAAGTCACCAACCTCGATTACAGCGAATTCCTCGGCCGCATCGCGATTGCCCGCGTTTTCAATGGCACTTTGCACCGCGGTGAGGAAGTTGGCATCAGCAAGCTCGATGGCAAATTGATTTCCACCAAAATCACCAAGCTCTACACTTTTCGCGGCCTGGATCGCGACGAAGCGGAAACCGTCCTCGCGGGAGATATCGTCGCCATCGCCGGTGTAGAAGGCATCCAGATCGGTGAGAGCATCACCTCCCTCGAAAACCCTTCTCCTCTCGAGCCGCTCACCATCGACGAGCCTACCCTCGCCATGATTTTCAGCGTTAACTCCAGCCCGCTTTCCGGCCGCGAAGGCAGCTACCTCACTTCCCGCGACCTCCGCGATCGCTTGGCCAAAGAACTTCTCACCAACGTTTCCATTCGCGTGGAAGACACCGACACTCCTGAATCTTTCCGTGTGCTCGGCCGCGGCGAATTGCAACTCGCCATCCTGATTGAAACCATGCGCCGTGAAGGTTTTGAACTCATGGTTGGCAAACCGGAAATCGTCGTGCGCACGGAAAACGGCAAGAGACTTGAACCACTCGAGCGCCTGGTCATCGACATTCCCGATAATTTCATCGGCATCATCATGGAAACGCTTGGCAGCCGCCGCGGCGAAATGGTCAAGATGAGCAACCACGGCTCGGGCCGCGTTCGTCTCGATTTTAAAATTCCATCGCGTGGCTTGATCGGTCTGCGCAGCCAGTTGCTCACCGATACTCGCGGTACCGCGTTGATCCACTCCATCTTCGAAGGCTGGATGGACTACGGCGGCGATATGGCCCTCCGCCCCACCGGGGCTCTCGTGGCAGATCGCGCGGGAGTTTCCACGGCTTACGCACTGTGGGGCACACAAGAGCGCGGCGAATTGTTTATCGGCCCCACCACGGAAGTTTACGAGGGCATGGTCATCGGCGAAAATTCGCGCGAGCAAGACATGGAAGTGAATGTCACCAAGGAAAAGAAGCTCACCAACATGCGCTCCTCTTCGGCCGACGAAGCGATTCGCCTTGTTCCGCATCGCGTCCTCAGTCTGGAGCAAGCCATCGAATTCATTGCCGACGACGAGTGCGTGGAAATTACTCCCAAATCCATTCGCCTCCGCAAAAAGGTTTTGCAATATAACAAGCGCCCGCGCCGCTGGCAGGAAATTCGCGCCAGCCAAGAGTCCACCAAGTAGGCTTTTAGCCTCTGGTGTAGGATTTCGTGCTATAGATTCGGCGGGAGCATTGGTGCAGAGATGCCCGTATTTATCTCCATGCTGCGCGGCGTCAATGTTGGCGGCCACAATAAAATCAGGATGGAAGAACTCCGGGCTCTCTATGAGTCGCTTGGCATGACGAATCCACAGACCCTCATCCAGAGCGGCAACGTTGTCTTTAGCGCCAAGGAACGGAATTGTGCGGTTCTAAACAAACGGATCAGCGACGCCATCGAACGTAAATTCGGCTTTCGCCCGCCCGTAATCCTGCGCACTGCTTCGGAACTCCGCGACGTCATCGCTAAAAATCCTTTTGCCGCGCGAAATGGCATCGACCCCAGCAAATTGCTCGTCCACTTCCTCGATTGTGATCCCGGCAAGGAGATTCGCGAAAAAGTTCTGGCCATCGAATCGCATCCCGAAGAATTGCGCATGCTTGGCCGCGAACTTTATATTTATTTCCCCAATGGCATGGCCCGTCCAAAACTCTCCCTGCCCAAAGTTGAAAGAGTGCTGAAGATAGCCTGCACCGGCAGGAATTGGAACACCGTCCAAAAATTACTAGAAATGGCTGAAAACACCGAAGTTATCAAATGAAACTCATGTAGCGGCCGCCTTCTCGAAATATAGGCCTGAACCTTGAGTTTTCACTCCTCACAAATCCTACGGCAGCAGCGCCTTCCCATCCGCACTCGGCATCGACAACCCCGCCTCCTTCGCCAACGTTGGCGCGATATCTCGCATGTCAATCACGCCAAGGTTTTTCCCCGCAGCCACACCCGGCCCAACAACAAAAAATGCCGCTCGCAACTCCGGCACATCCGGCAGTTGACCGTGCGTCGCACCAGGCTTCACTTTGGAAACCACCGCCCCATTCAGCGATGTTCCCGTACGCCAGCCAGGCTTCAAGCTCACAAAGAATGAAGCCGTTGGGTAACCACCCATTTTGTGCAATTCCTCTGCCTCAAGAACCCGATCAATTCCATTAGCCGGATCCGCCTGCAATTTCGCCAGAAGCGTTCGCACTTCCTCTAGCGTCGCCACATCTTTCGGATTTTTCAGTATGATCGCCGCTGACCCGCCAGTCACCCATGGCATTGCTCTCCAATCCGTGATCGCTCCTTTCTCGTCAGTAGTAATGAGCTTTGCATCGCGAAACGCCGGAAATAAATTCAGTTGCTGGTCGTAATTCGCAAACCCGTGATCCGACACTACTGCCACATACGCACGCTTCGGGGCAATTCTCTCCGCGGCTTCCCGTACATTCCCGATCACCACATCGAGTCGCTCCAAAATCGCAATTGCCTCCGGGCTGAATACTCCCGTCTCATGTTCGATGTGATCCAAAGCCGTCAAATGCAATGTCAGCAGCGCCGGCTTCTTATGCTCCAGAATCCAGACAGCGTATTTCCCGCGCTCTTCATCGGCATCTCCGGAAGTATCGATTCCTCCGCGAAATTCGCCGATGTCCTTGCTCGCCACTTCTAACAAGCCGGGAGTAGAAACCACGTGCACAAGTTTTGCATCTTCAGGCGTTCCGGCTCGCCACACTTCAGGAATATTCCACGAAATATTTGCCCCCACCGTCACCGGCCACTGGATACTCGCGGTCACCCATCCCGCCTCTCGCGCAGCGTCCCACAATGTGGGCACGCGAATATCTTCTGCATACCAATACCAACCTTGGTAGTTTTTCTGCAGTGGATCGAACGTGGTATTTGCGAAGATGCCGTGTTTTGCCGGCCATACTCCCGTCACCAGCGTGGTGTGGCTCGGATACGTGACCGTCGGAATCACTCCCACGACTCCTTCCGCAAACGCTCCATCTTTCATAAATCGTTTCAAGTTGGGTGCTTTTATCCCATGTGCCTCAGCCGCAGTCACATAGTCCGGCCGCAGGCCATCGATGGAGACAATAACCAGCAATGGAGCAGCCTTTTCCTGCGCCCACGTGCTCCATGGACATGCTAAAATAGATATGCAGCACAGTATCTCTATCGCTACACAGGCTCTCTTCATTGCTCCTCGGCATTTCCACGGCAGCCATTCTTGTTGTAAAGTAGCCGTCAATAGCTTTTGTCTCTAGAATCTCTTATCCTTGTTGTTTGACTGTTAATTGATGAAGTTGACTTCCAGGTGGTTAGGACGGTGTTTGTGAATAATTCTGTTCCAGGTTCTTCAAATGGCAACGCCCCGCATGCCACTATTGCCGCGACTGCCACTGCACTTCCCCCTTATCTCATCACTCGTGATGACGTTAAGTATTACATGGGCCGGGTATTCGATATACCCGAGCGTCGACTCGAAGCGATGATGTCGATCGTCGACAATGCCCAGGTGCACCAGCGCCATTCTATTTTCCCCATTGAATACACCATTGAGCCTCGTGCACTTTCCCAGACCAACAATGAATATATCGAGCACGCGGTAAAGCTCGGACGTGAAGCGGCTGAGAAGTGCCTGGAGCGCGCGAAGCTTAAGCCCGAAGACATTGATCTGATCATCACCGTTTCCTGCACCGGCTTCATGATTCCTTCGCTGGATGCGCATCTGATCAAGTTAATGGGCTTCCGCTCCAACGTTCACCGCATGCCCTTCACCGAATTGGGCTGTGCCGCCGGCGCAATGTCTCTTTCCCGCGCTGCGGATTATTTGATTGCCCACCCCGGTGGCAATGTCTTGATTATTTCTGTGGAGCTTCCTTCGCTCACTTTCCAGCGGAAAGACATTACCCAGGCAAATCTCATCTCCTCCATTCTTTTCGGAGATGGTGCGGCAGCCGTGATCGTTACCGGCAGAAAAGTTCCTGGCCCGCAGATTCTTGTCACGGAAACCTACACCTTCCCCGACTCTCTTGGCGCTATGGGTTTTGATCTTCGCGATTCAGGCTTTCACATTCTTCTCGCCAAAGACGTCCCAGAAATGATCGGCGGCAAAATTCGTGGCCTCGTCGACAGTTTTCTAACTCGCAACGGAAAAACTCAAAAAGATATTAAGGGTTGGATTCTTCATCCGGGTGGAGCTCGTCTGCTTGGCAACGTGGAACAAGAGTTGGGCCTTTGCAAATGCGATACTCAGCCCTCTTGGGACATCCTGGGCAACGTTGGCAATCTTTCCAGCGCCACCATTCTCTTTATTCTCCAGGAGTGGCTGGACAAACGCCCTCTCAAGACCGGTGAACACGCCATGGCCGCGGCTTTCGGCCCAGGTTTTAGCGCTGAATTCTTATTGCTTCAATGGAACTAAGCGTAAAGCTTTATCTCGGGCTTCTCGCCGTCGTGGCGCTTTTGCGCTTCTACGAACTGCGCATTTCCCGCCAGCATCAGCAACAGATGGTCGCACAAGGCGCATCCAAAGTTGCTGAGCCTCGATTCCGCTGGATGGTTTTGGTGCATACCTTGGTTATAGTCGGTGCCGCGCTCGAAGTCGTATTCCTTCATCGCCCCTTTTATCCCATCTTCGGCGGCATTTGCTTTGCCATTTTCCTGGCCGCCAATGCGGTTCGTTGGTGGGTCATTCGTACGCTCGGGAATCACTGGAACGTACAGGTCATGAATTCCACTTCCCTGGGCGTAATCACCACCGGCCCTTTCCGCTACGTTCGTCATCCGAACTATGCGGCTGTATTCGTGGAAATGTTGGTTTTGCCTTTGATTCACACCGCCTGGATTACCGCCGTCCTTGGCTCCCTCGCCCACACCCTGGTACTTTCCCAACGACTTGCCACGGAAGAACGTGTACTCTTCTCCGATGCCAATTATCGCACCGCAATGGCAGGCAAGCCGCGGTTCTTGCCAGGACTTTTTTGAGGCAACTTGAACATGCGCTTTTCGCTCTCTCTCCTCTTTGTTGCTATTAGTTTCCTCATCGCTTGCACGTCTTCTCCCGCGCAAGACCCTACGCCTGGACTCTCTCAGGTTCCGGAATTGGAAGAGGGCTACAAGCTTCTTTATGAGCAAAAATTTACGGATGCACGCGAGGTCTTCCAGAAGTGGGTCTCTGCTAACCCGGATCAACCTTTTGGCCAGGTTTCCCTCGCGGCCAGCTATCTTTTCGAAGAGTTCTTTGTTCAGCGTATCCTCACCAGCGAATACTTCCTGAACGACAAGCGCTTTATCGGTGGCATCGAGGGAGCTCCGGATAAAGAACGCATCAGAAATTTTGACGCCTCGATCGTGAAGGCCCGACAACTCGCCTTGGCTCGCTTGAAGAAACATCCTCGCGATCCAGAAGGATTGTTCACCCTCACTCTTTGTGCTGGCATGCAATCTGACGCAGACAGCATGCTCCTCAAAAAGCATCTGGATGCCCTCAAGCATCTCAAGGAAGCCAACTCTAACGCCGAGCTGTTGCTCGCTCATAACCCTGACGCCTACGACGCCTACGTTGCGCAGGGAATCGCCAATTATGTCATCGGCTCCCTTTCTTCATCCGCCCGCTTCATGCTCTGGTTCGGTGGCATTCACGGCGACAGGGGACTGGGCATGAAGGAAGTCCAGAAAACGGCCGACGATGGAAACTACCTCAAGCCTTTCGCCAAAATTTTGCTCGCTCTTTCTGCCCGTCGTGAAAAGGATGAAGAACTCGCTCGCAAAAATCTCAAAGAACTAACCGAAGAATTTCCCGGTAACAGCGTTTACGACGCCGAATATGCGAAAGCCATGGGCCGCCCCATTCCGGCAGTCTTGGTGCCTGCTAATTAACCATTTCCTTATCCAGGGCGTGGGTCATTCTTCGATACTTCTTCTGCAAACTGGGTTTCCCCACTCAGCTTAATTCACTTACAACCCTTTTTCTGAACCACAACCCTTTTATTTTCAGCTCTTTACTCAAAAACCATTTTGGCTTCTCAACTGCATCCTCTCCCTGCATTAGCGAAGAGTGTCTTCGCTCTATTTTCGGAAGGAGAGCGAGGGTTTTATGCAAGTGCAACAGAAAGAAGCAGCCCTGGAACGCGTAGTGGGTGAAGTCGAGGATTTAGCCTCTCGAGTGGCGGAGTTGAAAGGCCGTTTCGCTCGGCAGCGCGTCAGCGTCAAGTTGGAGCATTACTGGGAACTGGAATACGTGCGCACGGGGTTCGCAGAGTTCAAGCGCCGCATTCAGGACCTTGAATTTGCGGATGATCGCGAACTTGAAAAGTTTCAGGAAGCGGTCGAAGTTGCCTGGAAGGATTTGGTCCACGCTGTCGATACTCTTCTCGCCGCGTTGCCCTAACAGTTCCCGCCTTTGCAGGCGAAAGCAAGAGCAGGGAAAGAGCTCAGTCATTTTGCGGCTGTATTCTCCGCAACCGCTCGCGAAGGCGGAATGGGATCCAGGTCCCCACTCCGCCTTTTGCCTTTGCGAATCAGGGTGCCCCACTGGCCGTATTTGCGTGTGGGTCCTGGGGTTTTCCCCTCTCTTCTCCGTCCCCTCTGTGTCTCTGTGTTACCATCTTCCGTCTTTCCCTCTTCGAACTTCCGGCTGCTACAATGCTCTTGATTTTTTGAAAGGCGGTATCGCATGTTTCAGCCCGATCTCCTGAAGGGTCGCGCGATTTTTCTTACCGGCGGTGGCACCGGTCTTGGCCGCTCGATGGCCATCCATTTTGCGAAGCTCGGGGCACGCCTGTTCGTAGTCGGCCGCAGAGAGCAACCACTCAAAGAAGTTTGCGCGGAAATCCATAAAAATGGCGGCGCTGCAGCCTATTCTCTTTGTGATGTTCGCGACTTTTCGGCCGTGGAAGCTTCCTTCACTGCTGCGGTGCAGCAATTCGGCGAAATCGACACACTCGTCAACAACGCTGCCGGCAATTTCATGGCGCGCACCGAAAAACTCTCACCCAATGCCTTCAACGCTGTTGTCGGCATCGTTCTGAACGGAACATTTCATTGCACCCAGGCCTTCGCCACTCGCCGCATCGCTCAAAAACTCGGTGGCAATATTCTCAACATCACCACCACCTACGCCGCAGCAAATTCCGGCTCAGGTTTTGTCGTGCCTTCCGCGTGCGCGAAAGCCGGCGTTTTGGCCATGACCACTTCCTTAGCCGTCGAATGGGCCAAATATCACATTCGACTAAACGCTATTGCGCCAGGACCGTTTCCCACCGAGGGCGCATGGTCGCGCTTGATTCCCAGCAAACAGTTCGAAGAACACGCCATCAACAAAATTCCCATGAAGCGTTTTGGCAAACACGAAGAACTTACCAACCTCGCCGCCTTTCTCATCAGCGATATGGCCGAATACATTAATGGAGAATGTGTGGTAATCGATGGTGGTCAATGGCTGCGCGGCGCTGGCGAATTCAACGACCTCGCCATGCTCCCCGACGCCATGTGGGAACAAATGGAATCCGCCCGCACCAAAAAATAATTCACTGGCATTACTGCGGCAACGCATTCGCCCGCAATAACACTCGCAGGTGCACTTCGCCAATGGACTTGCCGTTCGCCTCGCCCTTCACAACAATTTCCTGCGCCTGAATTTTCTTTAGCTCCTCCGCTGTCAACGATGGCGTCTCAATCTCCACTCGCAAGTCGGTAGACGCTTCCGCAGGCAATGTGAATTGCCCTTGCCCTGACTGGATCTTCCATGCTGTGGGCGCCTCCACCGTAAGAGTTACATTCATCGGAGCCATCGAATCGCCATGCTGCACAGCAAGCGGAACGGCCACAATCGTCCCCGCTTTGATGGCGATCTCAGGAGTTCGCGCAACGGGGATACCATTGAGATTGTGTCTCGCCCTAAAATATCCGTAGTAAAGCCAGGGCCCGCCAATCGATAGGTGATCACCCTTCGAGAAAATAATGTCCTCATATTTCATGACATGCATTTCCACGGGTAACGGCCCAGGCTTAAGTCCCGCAAAAACATCGTCGGTAGGCACACCTCGCACTTCTGATTTCCCAAAAATCAATGTCTCCGGCTCCGTCCACCAGCCGGTATTCGGAACGCTCATCATTTTTTCAATCTGTTCGTCGCTTGCCTTCAACACCTGCTCGATCTCTTTAGGAAACTGCGTTTTGTGCGGAGTGGCCGCATCCAGCGCCAATCGCCAGTACGGTTTTTTCTGCGACGCGGAAATCTCCTTGATCGAATAACTCGGTCCTTTCCCCGCAAATTGTTTATCGTCCTGCGCATCGCTGAAGTAATAGATTTTCTTCGCCTGCCACGGAGTCAAATTTTCCAGGTAAGGTTCCAGCCGTTTCGACGTTCCCGCAACCTGCGCCGGAAAGACTTCCGGATCGCCCGCAAGATCAAACGCCTCGGTCGCCAGCACTCCAGACGCCTGGTGGTCTCCGTGATTTTCGCCGATAAATACACTGGGTAGCCAGGCGATCACCACTTCCGGCCGCGTCAACCGGAAAATTCCCACCAGCTTCTCCAGATTCTCTCCATGCCCCCAATTGGCCAGCGAATTCATCACATTCTGCGATGCCGTATCCTGCCCGTCCAGAAACCAGACATTGGTGATCCCCAGTTTCGCGCAAGCTTCCCGCGCTTCCATCTCGCGAATATTCGCCAGCGCATTCCCATGCTCCCGCGAATAATCATTTCCCCCACTTCCGCCGCGCGTCGCGTACACCACGGCCACCCGCTTATGCAGATCGTAAATTGCCCGCGCCAGATACGGCGTAGCCCCTCCCTCATCATCCGGGTGGGCCACCACCACCAAAATGTCCACCTTAAACCGCTCGTCCGCCCCTCGAACCAGCAGCTGTGTCTGCCCAAGAATTGGACTAGCCACCAAGGCACATAACAGAAGCACCCAACTCAGTTTCGACCAATTCATTGTTTCCCCTGTCCATAATTCAAGCGAGCATTGCAGTGTACCGCGCTATCGAGTTGGATTCTCTCAACTATTGCGGATGTTTACATGCTCACGAATGAACGACAATCGTTCCACGGGATGTAAACATGGACCCCTCAAAGTTTCTTCCAAATTCCAAATAACGATTCCCAAAACAATTTGAGAAGCGCTAGAACTCGTGCCTGGCGAGGAATTACATATCTATCTCCTCGACAAAACAATCCGGGTCGGGAGACCTCGCTCCATCAAGGACCTCAGAGGTATTGCCAAAGGGATGGTCTGGAAAGATGATCTTCGCGATCGCAACGACCGGATCCGAGTTTGCGCAAACCCGCTTGACGGGTAGTAGTTCCATACACGCTTGACCCGCATCCCACCCGCCGATACTCTAATTAGTTCAAATACTCGGCAGCTCCTCAGCCTGTCAGGACAAAGTCTCATGGACCAGATTCACGTAACTCTCCCCGATGGCAGCGTAAAAGAAGTGCCCAAAGGCACCACGCCCATCGACATCGCCAAATCCATCTCTCCGCGCCTGGCCGATGCGGCTCTGGTCGCCAAAGTTTTTGCTACCGGCGAAAACGGCAGCAAAGAGAAATTGGGAATCTTCTCCAATTCTGTCGATCCCGCGGAAGACGGCAGCTTGCTGTTCGATCTTCGACGCCCCCTCGAGCAAGATGTAAAGCTGCAAATCCTCACCGAGAAAGATCCCGACGCGCTCTACGTCTTTCGCCATTCCGCCGCGCATCTTCTCGCCGCTGCCGTGATGGAACTTTATCCGGAAGTGAAGCTTGGCATCGGCCCTCCGGTAGAAAACGGCTTTTTCTACGAATTCCTGCGCGAGCAGCCTTTCGTCCCCGATGATCTCGAGAAAATCGAAAAGAAAATGCGCGAGCTCGCAGCCAAGGACTTGCCCAACGAACGCAAACTCCTTCCCAAAGACGAAGCACTCAAGCTCTACCAGGATTCCAAGCAGCTCTTCAAATGTGAGCTGGTCCAGGAAAAAGCCGATGAGCCCATGGTCTCGTTTTACACCACCGGGAAATTCATCGATTTCTGTCGCGGCCCGCACATTCCTTCCACCAAGCGCATTCAGGCTTTCAAATTGATGAGCGTTGCCGGAGCCTACTGGAAAGGCCAGGAAGGGAATCCGCAGCTTCAGCGCATTTACGCCGCCGCGTTCTACAACCAGAAGCAGCTCGACGAATATCTCCATCACCTGGAAGAAGCGAAGCGCCGCGATCATCGCAAACTCGGCGCGGAACTTGACCTCTTCAGCGTTCAGGAGGAAGCCGGCCCAGGCCTGATTTTTTGGCATCCCAAGGGCGGCCTGATCCGCACTTTGGTGGAAAATTGGCTGCGTGATGAACTCCTGAAGCGCGGCTATGATTTGGTTTTCACTCCGCACATCATGCGCCTCGACCTCTGGAAAACCTCCGGCCACACCGGCTACTACAAAGACAATATGTTCGGCCCCGTCGAAGTAGAGAAGGCCGATTATCAGTTGAAGCCCATGAATTGCCCGGGCCACATCCTGATTTACAAATCGAAGCTCCGCAGCTATCGCGATCTACCCGTGCGCCTCGCCGAACTCGGTACCGTCTATCGTTACGAGCGCAGCGGCGTCCTTCACGGCCTCTTGCGTGTTCGCGGTTTCACCCAGGATGATGCTCATATTTTCTGCACTCCCGATCAGATCGAATCGGAAGTGGAAGCTTGCGTCGACTTCGCGTTCGCCGTCATGAAGAATTTTGGCTTTGACAAATTCGAGGTCGAACTTTCCGATTGGGACGCCAAGCACCCGGAGAATTACTCTGGTAAAGCCGAAGATTGGGCTCGCGCCACCAACGCTCTGGCCAGCACCATGAATCGCATGAAGATTCCCTACAAGCGCATCGAAGGCGAAGCCGCATTCTACGGCCCCAAAATCGATATCAAGTTGATCGACGCGATCGGCCGCCCCTGGCAGCTCGGCACCGTGCAATTTGATTTCAACCTGCCCGCCCGTTTTGCCCTCGAATTCGTTGGCGAAGACGGCGCGCGTCATCAACCCTTGATGGTTCACCGCGCTTTGCTCGGTTCCGTCGAACGCTTCTTCGGCATTCTTATCGAACATTACGCCGGCGCATTCCCGCTATGGCTCGCACCGGTGCAGGTGGAAATCTGCCCGGTCAGCGAAAAAGTGCAAGACTACGCCCGCCACATCTTCGACACGCTAAAGAGTCACGGAATCCGCGTCCATCTCGACGAGCGCAACGAAAAATTGCCCGCGAAAATCCGCGACGCCCAACTCCAAAAAATTCCCTACATGCTGGTCCTCGGCCCCAAAGAAGCCGAAGCCGGCACCGTCAGCGTCCGTCATCGCACCAAAGGCGACCTCGGCCCCCGTCCCCTCGCCGAACTAATTGCCAACTTGCAATCGGAAATTTCGTCGCGCACCATTCAATAGATTCAGCGTCAATGTCATTTCGACCGGAGAGCCAGTGCAGTTTGCTGGCGCTCCGCGGAGAAATCTCTCCCCTCTTGGTTATGTGTATTCTCAAGGGAGTTTCCTTACGTGCTGGAAAATCTCGACCACATCATTCTGGGTTGCAGTGATCTCGACGCGGGAATCGCTTACCTCGAAAAACTATCCGGTTATCGTGCAGCGTTTGGCGGTTCTCATCCCTCTCGCGGCACCCGCAACGCTCTCCTGAAGATGGGTCCACATTCCTACCTCGAAATTCTCGCTCCTGACCCGGAACAGAATGGCTTGCAGTGGCATAAGGAAATTGCCGAACTCTCGGAGCCGATGCTGATCGGCTGGGCGATGAAGGACTCAAAACTAGACGATATGGCCGCCACTTTTCGAAAGCGTGGTATCGAAGTTATTGGCCCAGTGCAAGGCTCTCGCGCTACGCCGAGCGGCGAGGTGCTCCGCTGGACGACGCTGAGCCGTGTTAATGATGTTAACGGAATCCTGCCTTTCTACATTGCCTGGGATCCTGCCTGCGAACACCCGTCAGAAGACGCTCCGGGAGGCTGCCTTCTTCTAGATTTTCGCCACACCGGCAAGCTTATGGAAGAATTCCCCCCGAAACCGGGATACAAGATCTCTCCTTACCCCGCAGAAGCCAAGTTTGAGCGTGCTCAGCTTCGCGCCAGGATCGCGGGACAACTCGGCGAGTTCATTCTTATGTCACGCTCCGTCCCCTCGAACGCCCGGACCTGAAAATTCTGATCGTCTTTAAGATTCTTCCTATCTTGTGCCATCCTTTTGCCATGCTATACTTTATAGCCTGCCTCCTTCGCTTTCGCGGCTGAGGCTTGGTTGTTCAAAACGGAGTGCGTCCCGGTTCATGGGTGCCTTTCTTATCTCTAGGGGGATTTATCGCTGAGCGGAATTTCCGGCAAGCCGACCGTATTCGTATTAACGAGCGAATACGCGCTCGAGAAGTCCGGGTGATTGACGATGCAGGTGGCCAGCTTGGTGTAATGCAGCCCTTTGAAGCCGTGCGAATGGCACGTGAAAAGGGTCTCGATCTGGTGGAAATTTCGCCCACGGCGGATCCACCGGTTTGCAAGATTACCGATTATGGCAAGTTTCTATACCAGCAGAACAAAAAAGCCCACGAACAGCGGAAAAGCAGCCGTGGCTCGCAATTAAAAGAGGTAAAGTTTCGTCCGGCTACCGCGGAGCACGATTTTCAGGTTCGCAAGAACCAGATTCTGAAGTTCCTCGGAGAAGGCCACAAAGTTCGCGCCATGATTTTTCACCGTGGCCGCGAAATGGCTCACCAGGAAGTTGGCCGCGCCAAGATGACTCGTTTATTGGCGGAAATTGGCGAACAGGGTCAGATCGAAACGATGCCGCGCATGGAAGGCAACGTTCTCGTCGCGCTCCTCGCTCCCAAAAAGGGTGGCGCGCCCGTGAGCAAGCCGGCAAGTTCGGCTCAACAGAGCGCGTAGTGGGAATTCTGAAGCAATTTAAGCAGTGGTCAAGTCTACTTGGCCCGTACGGAGAGGATTCAAAGCAATGCCACGCAATTCGCTGAAACCAAAATTGAAGTTGAAGACCCATCGCGGTGCGCGCAAGCGTTTTAAGATTACCGCGAATGGCAAAGTCATCCGCATGCATTCCGGTAAACGCCACTTGCTCGGCACCAATGCCGCCAAGCGCATGCGCAAGCTCAAGAAGCTGACCAAAGTCGACAAGACCGACGTCAACGCCGTTCGCCAGATGATGCCTTACAGCTTCTAGTGATTTTCCTAAGCGCCTTTATGGCGACCTTTTCGGAGGCCTTCTCTTAGGAGCCTTTAGGGGGCCGGAGCTTTAGCTCCGCCAACAAGCGCAGCCTGTTATTGGGCTGTAGCCCCCGAAGAAAGCTTAGTTTTTCGATCTTCGTGGCGGCGCAATTCATCGCGCTTTCACAATGAAGTTGCGGGATTCAATCCCGCAAAACGTGCCAGGCAGCGCTTCACGGGTGCCTGCCGGCCGTTAGCTCCGCATCGCGGAGTATGTTCTAGCGGGCGCAAGCTCGCCAGAACAAATGTAGGTGCCGGGCTTTAGCCCGGCCATCCTGCAGATTGTAGGGGCGGTTTTACCGCCAACTACAAATCACACCGGAAACAAACCCGTTGCGCGAAACGCATTCTGCATCGCCGCGTTTCTCCGCGACCTTTTTGTTTCCCAAAAAACTGTAGCTCAGGCCTTCAGGCCTGAGGGTTTTCCGCCAACCGCGCAAACCCTCATCCCTGGTCACCGGGTTGCATAAATTTGAAGGAGAAAACCCATGCCACGCGTAAAACGCGGCACTAAACGCCGAGCTCGGCGTAAGAAGTATCTTAAAAGGACAAAAGGCTTTTTCCTCACTAAGGGCAAGCTCTACCAATCCGCTCAGGAAGCCGCCAATCGCGCGGATCGTTACGCGTTCCGCGATCGCCGTGTCAAGAAGCGCCAGTACCGCCGCTTGTGGATTCAGCGTGTCGGCGCCGCCGCTCGCCTGAACGGTTTGACCTATGGCCAGCTGGTCCACGGTATGAAAGCCGCGGGCATTACGTTGGACCGCAAGGTCCTTGCCGACATGGCTGTGAAGGATCCTGCAGGCTTTGCACAGATCGCCGAAAAGGCCAGAGCCGCCGCTCCTCCACAAGTCAAAACCAGCACCAAGCCGCGCAAGACCTAATCGCAGCAAGCAACTTGTACCTCCACCTTCCAGGCGTGAGGATTTCCTCGGCAGGGGCACGTTAGTTCGTGCCCCGCGTTGTATCCTGTATCACTGACTATGACGACTCCGGATTCGAAACTCGCGCAAACTCTTGCGGCACTGAACATTTCTTCCGCTGAACAGGTCCAATCGCTATTCGCGGAAGTTCGCTCACGCTTTGACGTGGAAATTGCCGCCGTCAAGAGCGATGCCTCCTTCAAAACGTTTCGCGACACTTGGCTAGCTCGAAAATCCGGCGTGATCACCCTAATCACGGACAACTGGCTGAAGCCCGCTACACCGGAGTTGAAACGCGCCGTGGGCGCCTCTCTAAACGATTTACGTAAGCTTGTCGATGCACAAATTGCCGAACGCCAGGCCGACCTGGAAACAGGCGCCGAAACCGCGGTAAGCGCAAAAGATCGCATCGATCTTTCACTTCCCGGCGTAATCCGCCCCATCGGCACGCATCACCTCATTCGCCAGGTTATGCAGGAAATCGAAGATATTTTCTTCTCTATCGGTTTTTCCGTTGCCGAAGGCCCCGAAATCGAAACCCCTTATTACAATTTCGAAGCGCTGAACATTCCTGAATTTCATCCGGTCCGCGACGACATGGACACCTTCTACCTCGAATTGCCAAAAGGCGCGCCCGGACAATTGCTTCTTCGCACTCACACTTCACCCGTGCAGATTCGCACCATGGAGAAGCGCCAGCCCCCGGTTCGGGTCATTGCTCCCGGAAAGGTCTATCGTCGCGATAATCCCGACGCCACACACTCTTTCATGTTCCACCAAATCGAAGGCTTGGCGGTCGATACCGACATCACCTTCTGCGATTTCACTGGCACCATCGATTATTTCGTGAAAAAATTTTTTGGCGAAAATGTGAAGACTCGCTTCCGTCCCAGCTATTTCCCGTTCACCGAACCCTCCGTAGAGTTCGATGCCTCCTGCGTCTTCTGCGGCGGCAGTGGCATCTCCAACGGCGGCACCTGTGGCAAGTGCAAAGGCTCCGGCTGGATCGAACTATTCGGCGCGGGCATGGTAGATCCCGCGGTCTACGGTTTCGTGAATTACGATCCGAAAAAGGTCAGCGGCTTCGCCTTCGGCATCGGCATCGATCGCCTGGCCATGTTGAAATACGGTATCGACGACATCCAGGTATTTTTTAAAAACGATGTCCGCTTCCTGAAACAATTTCCGTGAACGCTTTAGCGGTCGAATTGGTTGCAATTTACTTATAACTTAAACGGATCACTGACAACTTTTCCATGACGTTCGCCAACGCCAAACAACGCTTCTCCAATCGCGTACAAGACTACGTCCGCTATCGTCCGGGGTATCCCACTAACGTTCTCACTTTTCTCGCTCAAAATTGCGGACTGCACGGTCGCCACGTCATTGCCGACATCGGCTCCGGCACCGGCCTGCTCAGCAAATTGTTTTTGGAAAATGGCAATCATGTCTATGGCGTCGAGCCCAATGTAGAAATGCAAGCCGCCGGCGAAGATTTCCTTCACTCCTATCCGAATTTTGCAGGCATCACCGGTTCAGCCGAAGCTACCACCCTTGCCGAGCGCAGCATTGATTTCGTCACTGTGGGACAGGCTTTCCACTGGTTCGATCCCGTCGCTACTCGCAATGAATTCTCGCGCATTTTGAAACCGGGCGGCTGGGTCGTCGTCGTCAGCAATGAACGCGAAACGGACACCACTCCTTTTCTTCGCGACTACGAAGCTCTCCTCCGCCGTTTCGGCACCGACTATGCCCGCGTCAGCGATAGCTATCCTCGTCCTGAAGATATGTGCGCTTTCTTTGGCTCTAACAACTTTCTTTCCCACGACCTTCCCAACTCTCAGGATTTTGATTTCGAGGGCCTCAGCGGTCGTCTGCGTAGCAGTTCCTATGCTCCTACGCCCGATCACTCAGATTTTGCGCCCATGATGGCCGAGCTGAGACATATTTTCGCGACCTATCAGAAAGACGATGCCGTTCGCTTCGAATATCGCACCAGAATCTTTGCCGGAAATTTGCCCTCGACAGGCCCTCGATAGGAATGAACGCATGAAGGTTTCTTACAACTGGCTGAAAGACTTCGTCGACGTCACTGTATCTCCTGAAGAGCTCGCATCGCGCATGGCTCTTTCCGGAACCAATATCGCCGGCATTGAAAAAGGCCCTCACGGCGCCGTGATCGATGCGGAAGTTACTTCCAATCGTCCGGATTGCCTCGGCATGCTCGGCATCGCCCGCGAAGTTGCCACCATTTATCGCCTGCCTCTAAAAAACATTTCGCCGAAGCCGGTTGAAAGCACTTCCGCAAAAGCAGTCGATGCCGTCAAGGTAAAGATCGAATCTCCGGAACTCTGCGGCCGCTACACGGCTCGTGTCGTTCGCGGTGTAAGGATTCAGCCCTCGCCTTCTTGGTTGAAAGAGCGCCTGGAAGCTGTCGGCATCGCCAGTATCAACAACGTCGTCGATGCCACCAACTGCGTCATGCTCGAACTCGGCAATCCCATCCACGCCTTCGACCATGACACCGTTCGCGATCACCAAATCGTTGTTCGCCGCGCCACACCCGGCGAAAAGATGACCACCCTGGATGGTATCGAGCGTCAACTCGAACCAAACATGCCGCTGGTTTGCGATGGGGATGGCTCCCGAGCCATAGGCAGTGGCGTCATGGGTGGAACCCAAACCGAAATTTCATTCTCTACAAAAAATGTTCTCGTTGAGTGTGCCTGGTTTGATCCCATCGCCATCCGTCGCGCTGCTCGTTTCTTGAAACTTCACACCGAAGCCAGCACCCGTTTTGGCCGCGGCGCCGATCCGGAAATGGCGGAAGTAGCCTCTCGTCGCTGCGCTGAATTAATCCTGCAACTAGCGGGCGGGGAATTGCTTTCCGGCGTAGTGGACGTGTATCCCGGGAAACGCGCGCCGAAGAAAATCTGTATCACGCGAGCAGAACTTCTTCGCATTCTTGGTGCGGACATTCCCGACAAGGAAATTGAAGCGATCCTTCGGTCGTTGGGTTTCGCTCCGAAACGCGCAGACCACAACCGCGGCGCGGAAAATTCTCTTCTCGCTGCCTGGGAATGCACTCAACCATCTTGGCGCGCCGACGTCGAGCGCGAGATCGACCTCATTGAAGAAGTCGCCCGTATTCATGGCCTGGATAAATTTCCGCCGCGCTTGCCTGCCGCCCGCATCGGTGCAACGCGCTTACCTCATTACGAAGCAGAATCGGCTTTGCGCGAGCGCCTGATTGGCCTCGGCTATCACGAAATCGTGACCATTCCGCACGTCGCGGAAGACCGCAACGATTTGTTCCGCTCCGCCGAGGTAAGCCCGGCGAAGCTCGCCAATCCGCTCTCTGAAGAAGCTGGCGTTCTGAAATCTACCGGCGCAGTCACCATGGCCGCCGCACTTGAGTGGAACCTCAATCACGGCCAACGCAACGTTCAACTGTTTGAAATCGCCCACCGCTATCGGCTCATCGATGGAAAATCCGTAGAGTCTCGTGTGCTCACCATCGGCGCAACCGGACTCGCCCGTCAGCAAGGCCTCTACGATCCCGCACGCGAATATAATTTCGCCGACTTGAAGGGCGATCTCGATTCGATTGGCGCTCTTTCCGGCGGCTTCCAATGGCAGCAGGGGGGTCCCGAATGGCTGCACGCCGCAAAACGCGGCCAACTTTTCCTCGGCAAAGAGGGCAAGCAACCTCTAGGCGTAGCCGGTCAACTCGCCAAGCGCATCGCCGATAAACTGAAATTCCGTCAGGATGGTTTTCTAGCCGAAATTGAATTGGGTCCCGTTTATTGCATGTTCTACGGCGTCAAAAACAATCGCCGCTACGATCCACTTCCGCGTTTCCCAGGAGTCGAACGCGATTTCTCGCTGTTCCTGGAAGATGGCGTAACTTTCGCGCAAGTTACCGACACCATCGCTTCGCTGAAAATTCCAGAGGTTACTTCGATTGAAGCCGCCGATCTCTTCCGCGGGAAAAACGTGCCAACAGGAAAATACTCCCTGCTCGTCCGCGTCACTTTCCAAAGCCGCGAAGCGACTTTCACCGACGCTCAACTAACCGATTTTTCCACCAGAATCATCAGCGTCCTGCAAAAAAATCTAAACGCCACCCTCCGCGCTACCTGATTCCCCCATTGTGGCACAGTCACTCTTGACTGTGCTCTTGGGTTAGCACTCCCAAATATTCAGGCGCTCTACTCCGTCTGCCGAATCGCCCTCTCCACCAACGTCAAACACCGCTCCGCTTGCTCCTTCAACAATTCCTCGCGATTCCCGCGCTCTTTTCTCAAACTGTACAATTCATCCGCAATCGATAGCGCCGCCAGCACCGCCGCCTTCTGCGTATCGATCGTCGTCGTATTCTCGGAAATCGCCTGCATCTTTCCATCTACATAAGCCGCCAATTCGCGCACGTATCCCTCGTCCAGATCGCCCGCGATCGTGTACGTTTGCCCGAATATCTGAACTTTAGTTGCCGCGCTCATACACGCCTCGATCACTGCGACCATGAAGTCGGATTGCGATCCCACCGGTGCGCCCGAAGTTTCTTCAGTAGTTCCGCCGGAAGCGGCCCGGCCGCGCTGGTCGCCACATTTGCTTCCACATTTTTGATCTTGCGCATTCCAGGAATAATCGTGCTTACCTCTTTATTCGACAGAATAAATCGCAGCGCCATCTCCGGCATGGTCATCCCCACGTGAATCAACGGCCGCAGCGCTTCCGCATGTTTGACACTCGACTGAAGGTTTTCCGGCACGAAATACGTACTTCGCCAATCATCCGCAGGCCACTTGGAATTCAGCGTCAACGTTCCGGTCAGCGTACCTTCATCAAACGGCACCCGCGCAATGAATCCCACATCTTTCATCCGGCATATCGGCAACAGCGCGTCCTCCGGATTCTGGTCGAATATGTTGTAAATCACCTGCACCGCATCCGCATATCCTTCCAGCACCGCCCGCAAACCGTTGGCGGGCTCCCATCGATTCATGCTCGGTCCAACCGCACGCACCTTCCCACTCTTCTTCATATTCTCAATGCATCGTGGCAGCCGCTCATCATTCAACCAGCGGTCTTCCCAGGTGTGGAATTGCATCAAATCGATTGTATCCACGCCCAAATTCTTCAAACTCTTCTCGATGTACTCTTCGACATACTCCGGCGGGTAGCAATCGTCCAAAGTAAATTCGCGGGTACTCGGCCATCTCCGATTCTTCGGCGGAATCTTCGTCGCAAAATATAAGTGCTTGTCCGGTCCACCAGAACTGGCGCTATTTTTGTTCTCGCGCAAGACTTTCGCCAGGATCTGCTCGCTCTTTCCGTCACCATAAGCCCACGCCGTATCGAAAAAGTTGCAACCCAGTTCAATCGCACAATGCAACGAGCCCAATGTCTCCGCGTCATCTGAACCGCTCCACCCGGCCAGCCCCCACATTCCGTAACCAATCTCGCTGACCTTCCATCCGGTCCGCCCAAACCGCCGATAATTCATCGAAAATCTCCTCGCCTCGTCTGCAACGCAATTGTAGCGGCCCGCCGCTCCGAAAGGAAAGCATGCAAAGTTCGCTCGCCACGGCCGATCAAATTACCCGCCGCTCAATTGGACGCCGCACCTTCCAGGTAGGATAATATCCGTGGAGCGGTACTTCGAAGCAGGTGCAGAAGCGAACGCCGTTTGAACCGTAACGAATCTCTGGGGTGCTGCGCAAAGTCAGCTTGTGTGCACGGCCTGTCCCGTTAGCTGGTTCTCCTAAGAACCCGCCAGCGGGGCAGGAAAGCCTAATGGTTGGCTCGCGGTGCCCACCTATTTCAGAGGTTCACGGCCTAGCCTCTCACGGCCAAGCAGTTCCGCTCCTTATTTTTTGCACTGCAAAGCTCGGCACCACGAAGAAGGTAAGTTGTCATCCCTTAGCCGCGCCTCTTGCGGATGAGGGATCTGCTTTTGCCTTTCTAAAACCATAATTCTCGAAAGGCCCTTTCTCCTCGATGAAGGTTCTGTTCATTGGTGACATCGTTGGTTCTCCCGGCCGCCAGATTGTTCGTGATCGCCTCGCTGACCTTATCGAGCATCGCGCCATCGATCTGGTTATCGCCAACGGTGAAAATTCCGCCTCGGGCTTCGGCATCACTCCTCGCATCGTGGAGGAATTGCTGGCCTTGAACATCGCCGTGATTTCCGGTGGCAATCACAGTTGGGATCGCAAAGAAATCATGGACTTCATGCCCCATGAGCCGCGCCTCCTTCGCCCAGCCAATTTCCCTGAAAAAAATCCAGGTTCCGGTTTGTATGTTGGCACTGCCAAGAATAGCCTGAAATTCGCTGTACTGAATTTGCAGGGCCGCGTTTTTCTTCCCGCCATCGACGATCCCTTCAAGAAAGCGGACACCGAGCTCGAGAAACTTCCCCCCGATGTCGCCTTCGTTCTCGTGGACATGCACGCGGAAACCACCAGCGAGAAAATCGCTCTGGGTTGGTATCTCGATGGTCGCGTCACCGCCGTAGTCGGCACTCACACTCATGTCACCACCGCTGATGAGCAGGTCCTTCCCAATGGCACTGCCTACATCACCGACGTCGGCATGACCGGACCGCACGATGGCGTCATCGGTATGGAACGAACCGGTGTTCTGAAAAAATTTATCGACGTTCTTCCCTCCAGATTCGAAGTCGCCTCTGGTGACGTGCAAATGAACTCCGTCCTGATCGAAACTGACGACGAGTCACCGCGCAACCAAGCCGGCCGCCTCCGTGCCAAGTCCATAGAACGCATTCGCCTGCGCATCGACTAGTTTCATTAGCCGGTCATTTCGACCAGAAAGCCAGCGCACTTTGCGGGCTCGGAGCGGAGAAATCCCTCTTTCTGCAATCTTCCCTCTGCACTGCGAATCTCTGCGCCCCTCTGCGTCTCTGCGTTATCTTTGTTTTTCCCGGGCAACCGGAAAGGATTTCCAGTAATCTGAAAGACCATGCAAAGATCTTCGGCCCAGTTTCTAAGTGCTGCTGTACTACTTTGTCTCCTTGGAATCGTTTTTGCCGCTGCTGCTCAGGAAGTTGACGACCAACTTACCGCCAACAAGCATCTCTTCAAAGGGATCGGCCTAGGATTGCGCTCGCTTCGTCGCGGCTCCGACGGCAAATACTATATTTTAGCCACCCCGAATGTTGGCTTGGCCGTCTTTGATCCTGAAGGCAAGCAATTAGCCCTAATCGGTGCTCCACCGCCCGAGCCCATCGCCAATAAAGCTGGCCGTTCCGCCATCGCTTTTGCTGAAGATTGCGATGTCGACTCCAAGGGCAACATGTACGTAGCCGATCGCGGTTATAATCTCATCAACGAGTTTGCTCCCGATGGGAAAATCCTCCGTTCCATTCCCGTCAACGGCCCCACAGGCGTCCTCGCCCTCCCCGATGGCGAAGTGGCGGTCACCGCTTTTCACGGCACCCATCTGATTACCGTTTACAACGCCACCGGCCGTCTTGTACGCGAGTTTGGTGATCCCGAAGACCTTGCCACTCGTCCTGAGTTGAATCGTTACCTAAGCCAGGGCCGGCTGGCCTCCGACTCTCAGGCTCGCGTTTATTATGGCTACACCTATCTTCCGGAGCCGCGCGTACGTCAATACGATCGCTTCGGCTATGGCGGCATGGACTTCGAGTTCACTGGCCTCGGCGCATGGTCCGAAGGTCGTGCAGCGCGCCGCGAAATTGATCGCCAGGACAAGCGCACCGAGCCGCCTTCTCTTCATCCCGTCCTTACCGCGTTCGGCGTTGATCCCGTCAATGGCGACGTTTGGATGTGCCTTCACAACACTTTGCTGCACTTCGATAAGGACGGAAACCGCCGTTCTGCGTATCAAATCTATACTTCCGACAACGCTCGTCTTGAAGCGAACGTTCTTTTAGTCGAGGAAGATCGTCTTCTTATCGGCTCCGACCCTCTCGGAATCTTCGAATTCCATCGTCCCGACAGAAATCACTGAAAAACAACCTGCGTTTTCCTCAGGCTCAACTGCACCACAATTGGGCAATATGCTTTTCGAGAAATCCTTAAACCGCAAAATCTCAAGGAAACTTGGCGTTTTTATCAGCACTTGCACAATTCTTGTGCTTGTGGAAAAGTTGTGAATGTTGTGTGAACGTTCCTACATACTCTCTTTCACTTTTCGCTTGCTCCCACCCGAACAGTGCGCGAGAATCCTCCCAGTTTGTAGGTGCGAGATTTGGTCCAGCAACTCTGAAGGGGCCGCACGGGGATCCACGGGGCAAGCAAGGTTCATTCCCGGCGCGTGCTTGAACTCCAAAGCGAGAAGCTTTAGGGCATAACGGCTTTCCACAGCATATTCACACCTGTGGAAATTGGCCGGGATTTGGTTTTTTTACACACGATGACAACCGCTACCCAACTTGGCAGAGAAAACGAAGTGCAAAACATCTGGGACAAGTTTCTTGACCTGATCAAGTCCCGCGTCAGCATCAATACCTACAACACCTGGTTCCAGCCTACTCGTCTAAACCGCGGCGAAGGCGACACTCTCTTTATCCAGATTCCCAGCGCCGTGTTCCGCCAGGTTCTCACCCGTACGTACGGCGAAATCATTAAGGCCGTCTTCCATCAGATGGGCACTCCCAACACCAAGGTGCAATACGTTTGCACCGAAGAGGAACCCGTCCAGGCCGCCCCTGCCATCTCCGCGGCCAAACAATCCAAACTTGATTTTGAGAGCAGTGATCATCAACTGAACACCCGTTACACTTTTGATTCTTTCGTTGTTGGCAAATCCAACGAGTTTGCGCACGCCGCCTCGCGCGCTGTCGCTGAACAGCCTTCCAAGTCCTACAACCCGCTATTCCTGTACGGCGGTGTGGGCATGGGCAAGACCCACTTGATGCATGCCATTGGGCACACCATCAAAAAGCGCAATCCGGCCATGCGCCTCAGTTATGTCAGCGCCGAAAAGTTCACCATCGAAGTCATCAACTCCTTGCGTTTCGATCGCATGATCAGCTTCCGTGATCGTTTCCACACCGTCGATGTTTTGCTCGTTGACGACATCCAGTTCATTGCAGGCAAAGAACGCACCCAGGAAGAGTTCTTCCACACCTTCAACGCGCTATATGAACAACAGAAGCAGATCGTGATCTCTTCCGATTGCCTGCCGAAGGATATCAACTCGATCGAAGAACGCCTGCGCTCCCGTTTCGAGTGGGGCCTCATCGCCGACATTCAGCCGCCCGATCTTGAAACCAAAATTGCCATCTTGCAGAAGAAGGCGGAGAACGACCGCTTCAATCTGCCCGATGAAGTTGCTGAATACATCGCGCGCGCCATCAAATCCAACGTTCGCGAACTCGAAGGTGCACTCACTCGCTTGATGGCCTACGCCTCGCTGACCGGCACTTCCATTTCGTTGGCCACCGCGCAACAGGTTTTGCGCAACATCATCGCCTCGCAAGAGAAACGCGTCACCATCGACCTAATCCAGAAACGCGTCAGCGAGCATTTCAATCTGCGCGAGCAGGATCTCAAGATCCGCAGCAACACCCGCGCCATCGCTTTCCCGCGCCAGGTCGCCATGTACATCGTGAAACAGCTTACCACCGCCTCGCTTCCCGAAATCGGACGCCAGTTCGGTGGCAAGCATCACACCACCGTTTTACACTCCATCAACAAAATCGAAGAACTCCGCCGCTCCGACAAGGAGCTGAATCGCACCATCACCCGCCTGATGGACGCCTTGCAGTAATTTACCCTCGCGAATTTTTACGCACTCGTCGGGTAGTAGGGGCGGCTTTATGCCGCCCTCCTTTTTTGGTAGCTCGTTTGATCGGTTTGCAGCGCATCCGGCCTGAGCGCTATCTCCATCACGGTCCGCTTTCCTAGACTCTAGGTTTGACCGCCGTCGCGAATTTCAATCCTCTCCGCAATCTCCGATTCATTGGCTCCGAATACCATCGCGCCACAATCCATCCCAAAACCGCCGATGCCACAAACATGATCACGTACCAAGCCGGACCCCACGCGCGCGACAGTCCCATGGCCAGATAAATCTGTATCCCCCACATCATCACGAATCCGTGAGTGAGATAAACCTCGTAGCTATGCCTTCCAAACCAGCGCACCCATCCGGTTGGCCGGCGCCCCACTTTGTTTTCCTGGGCCACTGCCAGCATCACCAAACAAGTTCCTAGGGCCAGCGCGGTAAAATCAAGCCCCGCCTGATACAAGTGCAGCCAATGCAGCCAATTCACCAGCGGCCGCGCCAGCATTACCAGCATGATCAGCAGCGCTCCGCTGATTCTGAGCGCGATCAACTGCCAACGATTCGCGCGCCACACATTCGCCAGCATTGCCGTCAGACACCCCAACGCGATCCCATCCATGCACGAAAGGTATCCGTAATCCGCCCACAGCTCATTTTTCGTCAGTACCGTTCGCGCAAACGGCCCCAGCGCCACGAACGCAACCAGCACCGCAACGAGCGCGGCCCTACCTTCCGTCCATCGGCAAAGTAACGGGAAGAAAAGATAGAAAACTTCTTCCACTGAAAGCGACCACAACACATCCCAGCTCGCCGGCAGGTAACCCCGTACCGATTCCAGCCAATTGATATGAAAGGTCAGCGCTGCCAGCAACGCCCGGCCCAGGCTTGCTCGCTCCGCGGGAATTACAAAACCATTTACATGCGATAGATGCAGGACACTGAGAACCGCAAGTAGCGCCAGTAGCAGTGGGGCAATCCGCGCAATCCGCAATTTGTAAAAATTCACCACATGAATGGCGCTCAACGATTTCCATCGCCGCAACGCCATGGTGGTGATCAGAAATCCGGAAATCGCAAAAAAGACCGTGACGCCGTTGGCGCCATTCCAGAACAGAATCTTGCTCACTTGCTTGGGAAGAGCCTGCTCGAACGGAACATCATTCAGCAAGAACCTTAGGTTGATGTGGTGCAGCACCACCGCCACAATCGACAACCCCCGCAGCACATCAATCCCATCGAACCGATTGCTAACAACCTTGTAGGGACCGCCTTCCGAGGCGGTCCGCTCACCCAACCTATCCACCGCCTCAAACCCTTGGCTCTCTACCATCTTGTTTTGGGCGATCTGCCCTTCCTGCCCAGATTAGCCCGCATCATTCACCACGGCCTCGGCGACCCATCATGTCCCAAAAATTTCCCGGACAGTTCCATAGCATTTCCCGCCAGCACTTTTCTCATTCCTGCAATACTCTCTTTGGGTGTTAGTTGGGCGTGCGGTCCGCCCATATCCGTTTTTACCCAACCCGGATCAAACAGCACCACACTGATCTCACGCGGCGCCACTTCCTTCGCCAAAATCAACATCGCCATGTTCAATGCCGTTTTCGTACTTCGATACTGATACGACGCCCCCGCCTGCCCCACCGATCCCCCCTGAACTCCCCGCAACGACGCCATGCCCGTGCTGATCACCGCGATCTGTTTGCGCTCGCTGGCCGCAATATGGTCCAGCATCGCCTCCGCTACCCGGATTGTACCCAGCACATTCGTTTCAAAGGCCTCTCGCCAGCCTTCGTAGTCGATCTGGCCAATCTTCTGCCCTTTGCGAGGATAAACTCCCGAATTTAGAATCAACACGTCTATGGCCTTGCCATCCAACTCTTCGGCCAGTGCCTGCACGGACTCTTCCTTCGCAATATCCAATTCTTTAACCTTCACGTTCGAATGCTCTCCGGCCAACTTTCTTAGCTCTTCACTTTTTTTCGGCTCACGCGCCGTGGCGTAAACTTCCCAACCATCTGCGGCATACTGACGGGCAAATTCCAGTCCCAACCCACGATTGGCTCCCGTAACCAAAACTGTCGCCATACTCTCTCCTCGCCCGAATTTCAAAAATAAAGTAGAGATAAAAACTAGTGAACATTCTGTGGAAAGGTGACCTTCCATATCGCTTTGGATGCATTCTCGTCGATATTGTTGCCCGGATCCCTTGTGCAGAATGTGTGTACAACCGTTGCGTAACTTGCGGACAATTTGTTTATAAAGTTTCGGAATTTTTGTTCCACTTCTCTTTCACTTCAGTTATCCGAAGCTTCGCAGGAAAATTCACTGAACACCTCCGCCAGAAAACGCAACCAGACATTTGTTCCGAGGGCTTTTCCACTAATCCACAGCAGTCATCATCACAACAAGGGTTTCTAATCATTTTTTAAGTTCAAATTCTTGCTTTGATGATTGTGGTCTGTGTAAAAAGCCGGGCAGTTTGCGGCTTCTCCGGCTGCAGCGTTCCAGAATAAATTCTACTATTTCCACAGTCTCCATCCCACTTGCGCACTTTATACTTTGCTTAAAAACGAGTACAGTACGCTAGCGGTAGATTTTTGACCGGAGACTACATGCCAGCAACCACTGGAACCGCACGCGAGGAAAGTCAATCGATGGAATTCAGCGTATCGAAATCTGCTCTGCTCAATGAGCTCACCACCACGCAAGGCGTCGTGGAACGTAAGACCACGATTCCCATTCTCTCGAACCTGCTTGTCGAGGCCAAAGGCAGCCGTCTCACCATCACGGCCACCGATCTTGAATTGAGCGTTCGCACTTCTTGCGAAGCTAAAGTCAAGAAAGAAGGCGCTGGCACCATTCCTGCCAAAAAATTGTTAGAGCTCGTGCGCTTGCTCCCGGAAGGCGAAATCAAATTCAAGTTACTTGACAATCACTGGATCGAAATTGTCAGCGACAAAAAAAAATACAAACTCGTTGGAATGGCCAAGGAAAATTTCCCCGCTCTTCCGGCTATGCCGCACACCCTGGTGAAGATTCCCGCGGCCGTCCTGGAAAGCCTTATCGCCAAAACAAAATTCGCCATTTCCATGGAGGAATCGCGTTATACCCTGAATGGCGGCTTGTTGATCATCAAGCCCGACACTTTGGCGATGGTTGCCACCGATGGCCACCGCCTGGCCCTTGCCGAAACCGACCAGAAACTTTCCGGCCTGAACGGGGAAGTCCGCGTTCTGATTCCCAAGAAGGCCATGGACGAAGTTGAAAAACTTTCCAGCGCCGCCGGCGCCGAAGCTCATCTTGAATTTGCCAAGGATGAAAGCCACCTGTTCTTTCAAGTGGAGCATCGCCTGCTGATTTCCCGCATCCTCACCGGCCAATTCCCCAATTACGAGGCGGTGCTCCCGCGCGAAAACAACAAGACTGTTGTCCTGGAGCGCACTGAATTAAGCGATGCGGTTCGCCGCGTTTCGCAACTTGCCGATCAACGCTCGCACGCCGTGAAACTCGCCGTCACTCCCGAAGGCGTGGAAATTTCCGCCTCCAGCCCGGAATACGGCGAAGCCAAAGAAACCATTGACAAGGAATACAAGGGCGACGCCATCTCCATCGGCTTCAATTCCAGTTACGTACTCGACTTTCTCGCGGCCGCGGCCGACGGCCCCATCAGCATTGAGCTAAAAGACGAACAGTCTGCCGGCCAAATGCGTCCCCTGGCCGATGACAGCTATCGCTACCGCTACGTAATCATGCCCATGCGCATCTGAAACGTTATCCTGGTTTCCCTGCGATAGATCCTGAACAATTTAGTAATTCATTGATCATCACAATTCTTCTACGATGACCCTTCGCGAGTCGTTGATTCTCATGCGGAATTCACCAAACACGTCCCTTGTTCCGGCTTCTCTTATCCGCCAGAAAATCCATTTTATTCGGGGCACTCGCGTGATGATTGATGCAGATCTTGCGCGTCTTTATGGTGCAACAACTGCAAATCCAAACAAAGCCGTAAAACGAAATTTAGGTAGATTCCCGCCGGACTTCATGTTTCAAATCCGTATCGCGCGGTTCAAGTAAACCTCGCCATCATCCGCACGTTCGTTCATATCCGAGAAATGATCAGCACTCACGAAGAACTGCCCCGAAAAATTGAAGGAAAAGCGCTACGACGCAAGATTCCAGTCCATTTTTGCAGCCATTCGCCAGATGCTGGAGACTCCCATCCCACCCAAAACGCCAGATCGGTTTCCACACCGATGTGACAATCGTTGCTCCGAAAGCTAACCGAAGAACCAACTCGTAACTATCTGAAAAAAATAACGTTATTTATCCACAAGGTCTCCCCGTGGCCTTGAGAAAATACCCAAATTCCAGTAGAATTTAACTGTTGTCGAGTCGTGGTTTTTTCCCCACCTCGGCACGTCCGCCAGGATCATTTGACCTTGAACCCCTTGCGCCAGAGGGCCGTCAATTTCCTGGAGTACATAAGTCTTCGCCACGTCTCGTAGCGCGAGACGGGATGAAGCAGGAGCCCTACGAGCCTCTCGCATCATCGGGGTCAAAGGGTCAGGCGACGCATGAGGGATTCACACTTCACGCCTTTCCTCGCTTCAACTTTTCACTGGTTTCATCGTTGCCGGAAGCTTCGGCGATTTGCCAACGGCTTCGCGCGGATCGGTTGCCGCAGGTTTGCATGCTAGGAGATTAAATGGGCGACAAAGAGACGATAAAAACTGGTCATACCTACGACGCAAAATCCATCAAAGTTCTCGGTGGACTGGAAGCCGTTCGTTTGCGTCCTGCCATGTACATCGGTTCTACAAGTGAAACGGGCCTTCATCACTTGGTCTGGGAAGTGGTCGACAATTCCGTCGATGAAGCTATGGCCGGTTATGCCGACGAAGTGAACGTCACGGTTCACGCTGACAATTCCGTAACGGTCATCGACAACGGCCGCGGCATTCCTGTCGATATGCACGCCACCGAAAAACGTCCAGCCGCCGAGGTTGTTCTCACCGTTCTTCACGCCGGCGGAAAATTTGACAGCGACACTTACAAAGTTTCCGGCGGGCTCCACGGCGTCGGCGTTTCCGTCGTCAACGCGTTATCCGATGTTCTCGAACTCGAAATTCAGCGCGATGGCGCGGTGTGGGAACAGTCCTACGAGAAGGGCAAGCCCACCACCAAGCTCAAACAAACCGGTAAAACGCGCAAAACCGGTACAAAAGTCACTTTCCATCCCGATCCCACCATCTTCGACAAAACCGTTTTTAGCTACGACATTTTGGCTACGCGCCTTCGCGAATACGCTTTCCTGAACAAGGGCCTGAAGGTTACGCTCACCGACGAGCGCACCGAAAAAACTGCGGAGTTCCGTTTCACTGGCGGCATTGCCGAATTCGTTAAGCACTTGAATCGCGGCAAAACCACCTTGCACGATTCCCCCATCTACATGGAGGGGAAACGCGGCACCGTCGAAATCGAAATTGCCCTGCAGTACAACGACACCTACGGAGAAAATGTTTTTGCTTTCGCTAACACCATCAACACTGTTGATGGTGGCACGCACCTCTCCGGTTTCCGTTCCGCTCTCACCCGCACGATCAACAACTTTGCTTCCAGCCAGGGCATGCTCAAGGAACAAAAAGACGAAGTCACCATTTCCGGTGACGATGTTCGCGAAGGCCTAGTCGCCGTCGTTAGCGTGCGCCTCCCGCAGCCTCAGTTTGAAGGCCAGACCAAGGGCAAGCTCAATAGCGACATTAAGGGCGACGTCGAGCAGCTCGTGAACGAAAAGCTCGGCGAATGGTTCGACAAACATTCCACCGTTGCCCGCCGCATCATCGGCAAGTGCATTGACGCTGCCCGCGCCAGGGAAGCGGCGCGCAAGGCCCGCGAACTCACTCGCCGCAAATCGGCGATGGATTCCAGCGGTCTGCCGGGCAAACTCGCGGATTGCCAGGAGCGCGATCCGGCTCGCTGCGAGCTCTTCGTCGTTGAGGGAGAATCCGCAGGCGGCTCCGCCAAGATGGGCCGCGACCGCAAGTTCCAGGCCATCCTGCCGCTCAAGGGTAAAATCCTGAACGTCGAGAAGGCTCGCTACGACAAGATGCTTGGCCACGAAGAAATTCGCGCCATCATCACCGCACTTGGCACCGGCATCGGCAAAGACGATTTCGACGCTGGCAAACTCCGCTATCACAAAATCATTTTGATGACCGACGCCGACGTGGACGGCAGCCACATTCGCACTCTGCTCCTCACCTTCTTCTTCCGCCACATGAAGGAGCTGATTGAGCGCGGCCACGTCTACATCGCGCAACCGCCTCTCTATCGCGTGAAGCGCGGCAAAACCGAAAAGTACATTCGCGACGAACGCGATTTTGCTCGCGAACTCATGAAGCGCGCCACCGAAGACCACGTCGTCAAAGCCAAGGAAGGCGTTTCTCTCGAGGGTGCGAAACTCACTTCGTTCCTCCTCAACGTTCAGGAGTATGAAGCCGCCGCCGCGAAACTTGGCCGCCGCCTGCGCGACATCGCGCTAGTTGAATTGCTCGTCGAGAGCGGCATTGAAAAGAAATCCGACTTTGAAGACAAAAAGACCGTCGAAAAACTCCTTAAGGAAATCGACAAAGCCAAATTAAAACTCGAAGGCAAAGTTGTGTTCGACGAAGAACACAGCCTTTATGAAATTCAGTTTGGCCCTCCACACAATCAAAAGATCAATTGGGGCGTCGTTTCCACCGCCGATTACAAGAAATTGCGCGGTCTGGCCAAGCAAATCGAGGAATTCAATCATCCCCCGTTCATCGTAGCCCGCAACGGAGACAAAACCTCCAAGGAAAAGGTGACCGATGTCCTCGACTACATCGTTGAAGACGCCAAAAAAGATTTCACTATCACCCGATTCAAGGGCTTGGGCGAAATGAATGCCGAACAACTGTGGGAAACCACTATGAACGCCGACACCCGCACGCTCCTCCAAGTGAAGCTAGAAGACGCGGTCGCTGCGGAAGATATTTTCACGACGCTCATGGGCGAAAACGTGGAAGCCCGCCGCAAATTCATCGAGGAAAATGCCCTCGAAGTAGTGAACCTGGATATCTAAATGTAGGTGCCGGGCTCTAGCCCGGCCAACCGTAACGGCGCGATCTTCGGGTCGCCACTCTTCGGTTGGTTTTAGGATGGAACAGAAGCAATGCTGTACCAGTTGGGCTGGACAACATTACCGGGTTTACGTGGCCTGAGCGTAAGTGAATTTCGCGCAACGCCCACCACCACTCCCGACAACGAAAAGGGCGTGGCTACAGAATTCGCGGATGAAGCGGCTCGTGATTCGTTCTTACGTCTCATCGAAGCAGAATTCGCTTCCAGGCGATTCACGAACGCCGCCGACGCTTTCGACACAGTAAGAGCCTATGTCGTCGACCGCGCCGCAACAAATCAGTAGCACAGGCTTAAGCCTGTGGCTTTTCAAGACGCGACTGCGCAAGAGGCCGAAGGATCGCAAGTTTGAAGTTGTAGGGTCTTGCAGCTGTTAGTTTTCAGGTTGTCATCCTGAGCGAAGCGAAGGATCTCAACATAGATCTGACTGACATTGACCGTCGTAGAGGTTCTATAAGTCGCTTTATAGCTGTTCTAGAAATTCTTCAAGAGAGAGGCCGGATTGTTTCAGGATGTCAGAAAGAGTGCCCTTGGCTATTGCACTGTGCATAGGAACCATGGTCTTGAATACCTTGTCTCCAACTCGTCTTTCCAGCGAGACAGGACTCCCTTTTTGACGAAGCTGCACAAATCCCGCACGCTTAAGCGCTCGCACGACGCGCTCACCGGAAACACTCGGAAGCTTTGGTATTTCACTGAGAGACTTCGACGGTCGTCCAGAAGGATTCCGTTTCGGATGGCCGTTCTTCTGGAAGTCCCCAAGTCTCTAAATAAAGCTCGATGGTTTCTGCCAGATTTGCCCGCGCGCCTTCAACATCTTTGCCTTGCGAGGTCACATTCAATTCAGGGTAGCGCGCCACGTACCACCCGTTTTCTTTTGTGATTAGTGCTGAGAAACGGTAGTTCATAAAGCGATAGTAGGGAATGCCAGCTAGGTGGGCAACAACACGTTTTTAGAATTTCGGCCCTGAATTGGGCCGCAGAGTGAGGACACATGGCGGACGAACAAAACACATCCATACTGCTTCCCATCGATATCGAAGCGGAAATGCGCAAGTCGTATCTCGACTATGCGATGAGCGTCATCATCGCGCGCGCCCTGCCCGACGTGCGCGACGGCCTCAAGCCGGTCCAGCGCCGCATCCTGGTCGCCATGAACGACCTTGGCCTGGCCTCCAATCGCGGCTATCGCAAATGCGCCAAGATCTGCGGCGACACTTCCGGTAACTATCACCCGCACGGTGAAGCCGTCATTTACCCGGCCATGGTCCGCCTCGCGCAGGATTTCAACATGCGTTACCCGCTCGTCGATGGCCAGGGTAACTTCGGCTCCGTCGACGGTGATCCTCCGGCGGCCATGCGGTACACCGAAGCCCGCTTGGCGAAAATTTCCGAGGACATTCTCGCCGATCTCGAAAAGGAAACCGTCGATTTCATTCCCAATTTCGATCAGACCCGCGAAGAGCCGGTCGTTCTTCCTTCGCGCATCCCGAATCTTCTCGTCAATGGCGCCAGCGGCATCGCCGTCGGCATGGCCACCAACATTCCTCCGCACAACCTGCGCGAAATTGTGGACGCCGCCATCCTGCTGATCGAAAAGCCCGACACCACCCTAAAAGAAGTGATGAAGATCGTCCCTGGCCCGGACTTTCCGACCGGCGCTTACATCGCGGGCCGCGAAGGCATCGAAGCCGCCTATCGCACTGGCCGTGGCAGCTTCACGATGCGCGCAAAAGCCGCCATCGAAGAGGCGGGAAAAGACCGCGAAAACATTGTCATCACCGAAATTCCTTACCAGGTCAACAAAGCCCGCCTCATCGAGCGCATCGCCGAACTCGTGCAAAACAAAAAAATTGACGGCATCTCCGACGTTCGCGACGAATCTTCCCGTGAAGGCATGCGCATCGTCATCGAACTGAAGCGCGGTGAAGAATCGCAGCTCATCCTCAACAATCTCTTCAAGCAGACCCAGATGCAGGAATCCTTCGGCATGATCCTGCTCTCCATTGTCGGTGGCCAGCCGCGCGAACTCGGCCTCATTCCGCTCATTAAGCTGTTCATTGAACACCGCATCGAAGTCGTTCGCCGCCGCACCATCTTCGAGCTGAAGAAAGCCGAACAGCGCGAGCATATCTTGCTCGGCTACCAGATCGCCCTCGATCATCTCGATAACGTCATCCGCATCATCCGTGGTTCCAGCAGCCGCGCTGATGCCAAAGAAAACCTCTTCAAATATTTCACTAACAACGCCGTCACCATCACCGAAAACGGCTCCAACAAAAAAATCAACGGCATCATTCTCGATCGCAAAAAGTATGGTCTCCCTGCGGATGCCGGTCTCAGTTACGCCCAGATCGACGCCATCCTCGAATTGCAACTCCATCGCCTCACGCAACTCTCCATCGATGAAATTCTCAAGGAATTGAAGTTCATTCGCGAACTCATCGGTGAACTGCGCGAAATTCTCAATAGCGACAAGAAGCTGAAATCCGTCATCACTACCGAACTCAAGGAAGTCCACAAAGCCTACGGCGACGACCGCCGCACGCAAATCGTCGATAAGGTCGACGAGATCAAGCTCGAAGATCTCATCGCCGACACCGAGATGCTGATCACAGTCAGCCACGCCGGCTACATCAAGCGCACTGCCGCGGATGTCTATCGCCATCAGACCCGCGGCGGGAAGGGCCGCATCGGCGCAAAGACCAAGGAAGAGGATTTCGTAGAGTATCTCTTTACCGCCTCTACCCACAGCTACATCCTGCTCTTCACTTCCAAAGGCCGCGTCTACTGGCTGAAGGTCTACGAACTTCCAGAAGCGGCCGCCGCAACGCGCGGCAAAGCCATCTCCAGCCTCGTCAAATTCCAGGAAGACGAAAAGCTCACCGCTCTGGTCGCCGCAACCAATCTTGAAGAAGAAGGCCGCTTTGTTTTCATGGCCACCAAGAGCGGCACGGTAAAAAAATCCGCCCTCACCGAATTCTCCAATCCGCGTTCCAACGGCATCATTGCCATCAATCTCGATGACAAGGACGAACTGATCGGCGCGAAACTTACCGACGGCAAGCAAATGATTTTCCTGGCCAGCCATGAAGGCCAGGCCATTCTCTTCCGCGAAACCGAAGTGCGCCCGATGGGCCGCAACGCAGGCGGCGTCAACGGCATGGATCTCGACAAGGAAGATTACGTCGTCAGCATGGACGCCGTGCAACCCGACTTCGAAATCATCGCCAAGGAACACAAGACCGCCACCACGAATCTCGAGGAACTCGAGAATGAGCAGATCAAGGATTCGCTGACCACGTTGATGCTCACCGTTGCCGAGAAGGGCTACGGCAAACGCACTCCACTTGCCGAATACCGCATCACTTCGCGGGGCGGCAAGGGTGTCGTCAACATCAAAACGACCGATCGCAATGGTTCTGTCGTCGCCACTTTGCAAGTCACCGAAGAATCAGACGTCATGATCATCTCCGAACAAGGCAAAGTCATCCGCGTCCACGCTAACGAAATCCGCGAAGCGGGCCGTTCCACCCAGGGCGTCCGCCTACTCCGCCTAGACGACGACGATTCTGTAGCCGCGGCCGCGATCCTCCAGGAAGCCGAGGAAGAAGAAAAGAAGTAGCTCATTTCCGTGGCTGTCCCAGCCGCCGCACTAGCGTGTGGGTCTTGGGTTCCTCCGCAACCCTCTCATTTCGACCAGAGACCCAGCACACTTTGCTGGCTTGGAGTGGAGAAATCACTCTTCTCTGCGAACCTCTGCGCATCTCAGCGTCTCTGCGTTATCTTTCTTCCTCTTCAAATGCGCTACACTAACCCACATGAAAATCACATACCGCCTGCTTATTTCTATCGTCCTGATTGCTAAGTTCTTTTTCCCCATCACCACCCACTCCGCCGAAAATCCTCCCGCAAACCAAAAATATTTCCTCTACGTCGGCAATTACACCTCGAAAACCGACAGCCAGGGAATTTACCTCTTCGAGTTTTCCCCCGACACCGGCAAGCTCACCTCCAAAGGTCTGGCCGCTGAGACGACCGATCCCTCCTGGTTGGTAGTCCATCCCAACAAAAAATTCCTTTACTCCGTCAATGAATCCGGCAAATCCAGCACCGTGAGCGCCTTTGCCATCGATCCAAAATCTGGCAAGCTGACTTTCCTGAACAAACTTCCCGCGCTAGGCGAAGACCCCTGTTACTTATCGATCGATAAGACCGGCAAATATCTCCTGGTCGCAAACTACACTTCTGGCAACGTGGTAGTTTTTCCGATTTCTCTCGATGGTCACTTAGGAGAACACACCGCGCTGCAATCCGACCAAGGCCCCGTCGGCCCAAACAAGGAGCGCCAGGAAGCACCCCACGCCCACTGGATCGAACCTTCCGCCCACAATCATTTCGTTTACGTCTCTGATCTTGGCCTCGACCGCGTCCTGATCTACAAATTTGATGAAGCCAACGGCGCGCTCACTCCCGGCGCGCCCATCGATCATTTTTCCGCTTCCCTGGCTCCCGGCGACGGTCCCCGTCACGTGGCATTCGCTCCCGACGGAAAGTTCATGTACGTCTTGGCCGAATTAACCTCCACCGTTACGGTCTTCGCCAACGATGGTCAGGAAACGTTTCGCAGCATCCAGGAAATCTCCGCGCTCCCAAAGGGATTTACGGATCGCAACGATGCCGCCGAAATCGCTATCCTTCCCAACGGAAAATTCTTGTACACCTCCAACCGCGGCCACGATTCGATTGCGATTTTCTCGATTGATCCTGCGAAGGGAACTCTCACCAAAATCGACGACGTCCCGACCGGCGGCAAGGAACCGCGCAACTTCGTCATCGATCCAACCGGCCGGTATCTGCTAGCCGAAAATCAGAACACCAACACCATCGTAGAATTTCGTATCGATTCTGCCACCGGCAAACTAACCCAAACCGGCGAACTCACCCACACTCCGTCACCAATCTGCATCGTCTTTCTACCAGAGCAATAGCCGTGCGGCCTTACCGGGTCATGTAGCATCCGCCTTCCGTTTGCCCGAAC
>DASXIT010000165.1:0-20782 GCA_036497825.1 Candidatus Acidiferrum sp. | reverse complement strand
AGTCTGTCTGAAGGCGTTTTTTAACGAGCCGTGGACGACCGAGAGTCCCCATAGACAGAAAAACAATTCAGCAGAGAGAGTTGATTAACAGAAAACCTGAATCGCTCGGTTAATTTGCTCCTCGTGAGAAAAGGCGGCTAGGCGATCACATTTTGGAAATCGGAGCGGGATACGGAGCGGCAACTCGCTCCCTAAGCGAGCGCGTAGCCCGAGTTACATCGTTGGAATACGATGCAAGCTCGGTAGCAAAACTGAAAAAGTACAACAATGGAGTGAACGGGGATGCTCTTTGCGGAGACGCCTCTTACCTGCCTTTTGCCAACCAATCTTTTTCTTCAGCAATCGCCGTACTGGTTTTGCACCACTTGAAGTCCCCAGAATTGCAGAATCTTGCCTTCGCAGAAGTCTTTCGCACCCTTCGCCCCGGCGGCATTTTCCTGGTTCTCGAAATCACCGAGAGTTGGATCCATCACATTGGCCATATCGGAAGCACCTACACCCCACTAGCTCCAGGCTCTTCTTTCGCCCGCCTCTCCAATGTCGGCTTTTCGCATATCTCCGTCGACTTCCACCCTGGAGTCTTCCGCATAGCCGCCACCCGTCCCGCCTAATCCTATTTGCACTTGGGTGGCCTCCTGGTGGCGCCGTCACTCTTGACGGTGTGCCTTACCGCCCCACGCACCGAATCTACAAATCTAATCTGCGAATCTAATGTAGGGACCGCCTTCTGAGGCGATCCGCACTCCCAACAAATCCCAAATTACCGGCCGCATTATTCCGACAACGCTCGCCTACCGCCCCGCCATCGCCGCGCCCAACTCACTCCGTGTCTGTATCACCCGCAATATCGCATCCCGCGTCACCATTCCCACAATATTCGCCGATCCATCTTCTCCATGCCGCACCACTGGCATCTGATTCACGTCCGCCGACATCAATCTCTCCAGTAACCGTTGTAAAGGTTCTTCCGGCGAAGCCCACAAAATCTTGTCACGCGGCACCATCGTTGCCTGCACCGAGTTCATGTTCCACTCGTCCCGTGGCACGGTATTCAGCGCCGCCACATTCATCAACCCAACCAGCCGGTCGTCCGAAGTCACGATGTGCACCCGCCGTCCAGTCCGCAGCACCTCGCCACTATATTCTTCCAGGCTCATATTCCCTGGGATCGTCGGTACCTCATTGCTCATCACATCCGCCGCCGTCAACCCAGTCAACGTCTCGCGAATCGTCACCTGTTGCACGCTGGCATGCGCCGCGTTCAACAAAAACCAGCCGACCAGCCCCGTCCAAATCCCTCCCCAACGGCCATTGAATGCCGACCACAGCCCAATCGCGATCAGCCCGTAAGCGATCAATTTCCCGCTAGCCCCGGCTACCCGCGTTGCCTTGCTGAAATCCTTTGTCGTTCCCCAAACCATCGCCCGGAAAATTCGCCCGCCATCCAACGGGAATCCGGGTAGTAAATTAAAAATCGCTAACACCAAATTCGTCTGCCATAGATAAGTCGCCAGGGCGCCAATCATCTGGTTATAGGGAAACACCAAGGTAAGGAGATAAAAGCAAACGGCCAAGAAACCGCTGGCGATTGGCCCCGCGATCGCGATGTTAAATTCTTGGATCGCCTTCGAAGGTTCCCGCCCGATTCGTGCCAGCCCGCCAAAAATGAACAACGTAATTGAAATCACTTTCAGCTTGTAATGCTGCGCCACCACGCTGTGCGATAGCTCGTGAAATAGCACCGAACCAAAAAACAATAGGCTCGTCAGGATTCCAACCGCCCAATGCTCTGTCGTAGTCCACTGGGGATGCTGCTGATTGAACTGCTGCGACAGCATGTATGTGATTAGCCCAAAAATAATGATCCAACTGAAATCGATGTAGATGGGGATTCCGATCACTCTCCCGATCCGGAAACCCTGCGATTGCGCCATGAACGTATTCCCTCGTCAGCAACTACTTCTAGACTAACTCTGAACGCACACATCACCAAGAGCCGTCGCTTTTCAAAACTCCAAAAATGCGTCCCAGCAGACACATCGTGTCGGCGCATCCACGCCACGCAGCGCCTTCATCGCGACTAACCCTCAATTTTTCAATCGTCTAATCGTGGCGTCCCGCTTGCCATTCCCTAGTTGTACGCCGGACCAACGAAACAAAAACTCGGCAATACAAATAACCGAAACACGAGCTTCCCGGCCGAGCAAAGGAGAACATCAATGGATACTCTCATTAGTTTTGTCGCACTCCTCATCACTTCCTTGATCGCCCTGTTCGCTGCACTCGCGCTGGATTGGCTGCTTCTGCGTGGCATGTTCTTGCTCATGCAACCGGCCGCCGCGGATCGTCGCGTGCCCGTGGCCAAGCTGGAACGCGGCACTCAATTGACAGCCCGGGCCTATGCCCGCACCCGGTAGCGCCAGTAAGAGTTGAAATTCCTGGATCAGACCGCGGCGCGCACGAATCGCAGAAAGCGACGGCCGCCGCCGCGGCACCGGGAGTAGAGAAGGAAGGAAAAGATCATGTTGGCTTTGAAATTTTTGCTAATGCTCTTCAGTCTAGGCATTTTTGCGACTGCGGCAGGAATCGTAACGTACGACGTTTATCGGGCGATGCAATTGAACTGGTTGCTAGCGCGCAAAGAGGAGGAAGAGGCGGGTCCACAGGTACTGCCGAAGTTGGGTACCCGCCGCCCTTTAGGGCCCGTCCGCTGGAAGCTCGGGTATCAATTGGCCCTGCTCGGCCTGCTTCCGCTTCTGCTGTCGCTCAGCATCACCGTGGTACCCGACGGCTCAGCCGCCATTCGCGTCAGCCAGTTCTCCGGCGTCCGCTCCGGTACGTTGTATCCCGGCGTGCACTTCATCACTCCGCTGGTTGACAACGTAATTCTGTATGACACGCGCGAGCGCGTTTACACCACCGCAGCCAGCGAAGCCGCAAAGACCGCCTCGAAAACCGCTTCGGAGGTTCTCGTCGTCCAAGCCCGTGAAGGTTTGAACATCGGCCTCGCCGTCACCGTTCGCTATCGCCTCGACCCCTCAAAACTCAGCGGCATTCACCAGAGTCTCCCCCAGCCTGTTGATGAACAGGTGGTTGGTCCAGTCGTCTCTTCAATCTACCGTCAACTTTGCCCCAGCTACGATACCCGCGAAATTTTTGCCCTGAAGCGCGAAGAACTCCGAGTCAAAGCCGCCGACTCCATCAAGACTCGCCTCGCTACCGACGGCATTGTCGTCCGCGAAGTGCTCCTCCGAGACATCCAGCTTCCTGCCGAATACGCCAAGGGCCTTGAAGGACTTCTCCTCAAAGAACAAGAGAACGAGCGCCTCACCACCGAGCAAGACATCAAGCTCAAAGAAGTCAGGATTGCCGAACTCGAATCCGATGCCCAGAAGGCGCGTGACGTCAAAAACGCCGAATCCCAAGCTCAAGTCCGCGTCTTGCAAGCCAAGGCCGAAGCCGACGCCATGCAATACACCCTTCCGCTTAAGCAAAAGCAGATCGAGCAAAGCAAGCTGGAAGCTGAAGCGCGCAAGGAAGCTACCCTGCAAAACGCCGAAGCCGCCGCCCAGGCCAAGATTATCGATAGCAAGGCCGAAGTCGAGCGCCAGCACAATCTTTCCGAGGCGGAAGCCAACCGAATCCGTGTCACCGCTGCTGCCGATGCCGAGCGCCTGAAGTTTGAAGCCACCGTGCTGAAGCAGAATCCCATGCTCATCCAGAAAATTATCGCCGAACGTCTCTCCGATAAACTCCAAATCATGATGGTGCCCATGGATGGCAAGAACTTCTTTGCTTCCGATGTCATGCGCTCCGCATTCACCAATGGCATGGGAAATAGTAATGGCAGCGGCGCCAGTTCGAACGATGGTGATGATGACACCGATGCCCCTGCGCCAGTCGCCTCAGCCGTTGCTCAACGCAAACCCAACAAGCGTCCATGAAAGGAGAACCACAGAACAACAAAACCATACTCCCTAAGTACATCTGAGCTGCCGGGCGGTGCCACGCCGCCCGGTAAACTCTTTCGGATGGTGTTAGCATCGAATGAGTTCACCGAGGTGAGGATTGCGTCGAATTCTTTTATTGATCCTGTTAAATCTACCTTTCGTTGGTGCTGCACTGGCCACCCAGGCCGTCAACCCTCAAGACAAGCCGGTAACCTGTGATTCTTTGCAGGCTGCAAAATCGAAAGTGTTTGCCTTCAATCTAGCGCAACTGAACGAGACGCAAATTGAAGCCAAAAGCAAGGAAATGGACGTTTTCTGGAAGCAGGCGGATAGCGCGGGCCCCGAAGGAGTAAATTGCGTGAAGCAAATGTTGCAAGCTGAAAAAACCGACCACTACTTTCAATTCGAAGCCGCTGCCTGGCTTTTTCCCAAGGACAAATCTCCAGAGACCCTGCTCTTGGTTCGTGATTCCATCGCTCAGGCCGATTTTCAAGAAACCGATCCGGCCAACTATCTTTCTCTCTCGTTGGAACTGTCGCAGGCTGGCGTCGACATTCGCACCTTGGCCGCTCGACTGCTCCGCTACCCCAACGCTGCCATTCAAATTCCGGAACACGCTCTCGATCTAGACGCGGATACTGCGGCGCTCTTTCTGTATGGAAGCATGCCGCCGGTCCAAGCCAGCAACGCCCTCATCGAAGAATTGCAAGGGCCAGAGCAATTCGTTCGCTCCGCCGCCGCACATCTCCTCGCCGAACAAATGACGGAAGAGAGTTACCGCGCGCTAGCTCGTTGGGACGGCCTGCCTAAAGTGGAAGAGGATTTTCGGCGCAATGATATTCAGGCAATCATGAAATATCAGGCGCCGGTCCCCTCCGACCTGGCCGATCCTAAATTTTCCCGCGAGCAAGTCCTGACAATCATCGCTACCTTGCCGCACACCCGCAAAGAATTCGACGAGCGCATGGCCACCAAGGGCGCCGAATTCGACAAGCAAATGCGCGACAAGAAGGCCACCCAGGCGGATTTGGACAAAGCTGTGGCCGAAGGTGAACCCATCTACGGTATTGCGAACCACACCGCCTTTATCAACAGCGCAATTGCCACCTTGCAGCCTGAGGACTTCGACAAAATCCGCGAAGCCCGGCACAAATCCCTATACGACGTCTCCGACGAAAGCCTGGATGAATATCTGGCCTTCACCCGCGTGATGTTGGGTCTGATAAACCGCTTGGACTTGTTCAAGGAATATCGCCAGCATTGATTCATCGGTCGCACTCGAATTTCATGAATTACAGCCGTGCTATCATCGGCAATTCGGATACATTTTCTAGTTCCTTTGTCGCTTCACGATATTTTTGTAGCGCTATTCGTCAAGGCAGTATTCGTCAGGCGCTGTATTCGTCGGTGGCAGTATCGTCAGGGCACGGCTTTATCCGTGCCACAAAGTCACTGAAGCGAAGGGGTTTCAACCCCTGAGGGCACGGGGGATTTGAAGGGGCGTAGTGGTGAACGCAAGATGAGCTTCCGCACAAAAATATTTCTGATCTTTCTCATTACCGTTTTGGCTTCCGTTTCCCTCGTCGCCTACGGCGTAACCTACTATACCCAACAGGCATTCGAAGAAATGGACGCCCAGCGCAGCAAGGCCCTCGTTGCCCAGTTCAATCAGGAATTTGCCCAGCGCGGAGAAACCGTTGTCCAACAAGTAGAAAACATCACCAACGCCGATATTACTTTGCGCATGGCGCTCGACCTCGCCCGTGCCAACGCCGACTCATCTTTGTATGTGCACGATGCCAACGGCGCCGCCCAGGATCACGGACTCGATTTCGTGGAGTTCGTCAACGGCGACGGAGCGCTTATCTCTTCCGCGCAATATCCCTCCCGTGTTGGCTACAAGAATGACTGGGTCACAGCCTCAAAAGATTGGCGCGGCTCCAAAGCATTCTTGAAACGCGAGGAATTGCCCGACGGCGTAGCCCTTTCTATGACCGCTGTCCGTACCCTGCCCGTCGGCGACAAAAACTTTTACGTCATTGGTGGACGCAAGCTCGATCAGAATTTTCTCGCTTCGCTCATCCTGCCCGCTGGCATGCGTGCTCTTCTCTATCGCAATTTGGAGCCAACTTTTGTTCCCACCGCTCTCACTGATGCCGCAGGCGTCGTCTCTCAAGCCGATCTTCTCCAGCCGATCATCGAACAAATCCAGAAGCAGCCCGAAGAAGTTACCAAGACCATCGATTGGAGCCGCGATCCCGCCGCCTCCGAAACTTTTCATGCCATGCCCCTCAAAGGTCGCAACGGCGAACTTCTTGGCGTTTTGCTCTTAGGCAGTTCGCGCAGGGAACTGATCACCCTAAAACGCGATATCTTGAAAACCGCCGCCGTCGTTTCCCTGGCAGCTCTTCTTATTGGTTTGCTCTTGAGTTGGTGGATCTCTCGGCGCATTACCAAACCTGTCGAAGAACTCTCCGAAGCCGCTCGCGAGGTCGCTACTGGACATTGGGACACCCAGATTGCGGTGAACAGCAAAGACGAAATCGGCCAACTGGCTGGCGCGTTCAACGACATGACCCGCACGCTCGCCTCACAAAAAGAAAAACTCGTGCAGACCGAGCGGGTCGCCGCGTGGAGAGAATTGGCCCGTCGCCTGGCGCACGAACTGAGAAATCCTCTTTTCCCATTGCAAATCACCGTGGAAAATCTCCAGCGCGCCCGCCAATTGGGTCCAACGCAGTTTCAGGAGGTCTTCAACGAAGCCACGGCGACCCTCAAAGCGGAGCTTACCAACCTGAATTCCATCGTTGGCCGCTTCAGCGATTTTTCCAAAATGCCCACCCCGCAATTCGTTCGCGTGAATATCAATGAAGCGCTTCGCAATGCCGTTCGCCTCTTCGAAGCGCAATTTACCGCCGTGGGTAAGCCCTCCATCACTACTGAATTTTTCTTAAGCGAATCCCTGCCGGAAATCGATGGTGACGGCGAGTTGCTCCACCGCGCATTTCAGAATTTGGTCCTCAACGCCATGGATGCCATGCCCGCCGGCGGAACGCTGACCGTGCGCACCTCGGACCGCGGCGAAACGGTTCACATCGAAGTCGTCGATACCGGGAAAGGTCTCACCCCGGAAGAATGCTCTCGCTTGTTTACCCCCTACTACACCACAAAGGTGCAGGGAACTGGTCTGGGGCTCGCCATTGTGCAATCTGTGGTCAGCGACCATCACGGCACCATCAGCGTCAGTAGCGAAGAAAATCGCGGCACGACTTTCCACATCGATCTCCCCAAACATCAAGCCGGTGTGATTACCAAGCCACAAGCTCCGAAGGTTGATAGCTCCTCCGAGCAGGTGCAACCCGCAGCGGCCACCGACTAACTTTGGAGTGCAGGAGCCCCGCTCCCGCTTTTGAGATTGCAGATGAATTAGATAATGAATCCGCCGGCTTGAAAACTTCACCGTAACTCCTTGAAAGGAGCGCCGTGCCTCGCAAAGCCCATCTGCTGCTGATTGATGACGATCCCAACACGCTGGCATCCCTTGCTCGAGCCTTCCGCCTCGCCGGCCACGAGGCCACCGTTTGCGACAATGCCTTGCGCGCGGCTGAACTCGTCCAAAACGAACATTTTGACCTTATCCTCTCCGACGTTGTCATGCCCGGCAAAAGCGGCATGGAACTTCTCGAAGAACTTAAAAAAGCAGGCGTGCAAACTCCCATCGTCCTCATCTCCGGCCAGGCAAATATCGAAATGGCAGTGAAAGCCACTCGCCTCGGCGCTCTCGATTTTCTGGAAAAGCCGCTTAGCACCGACAAGTTGCTCGTCACCGTGGACAATGCCCTGCGCCTCACTCGGCTCCAGGACGAAAACCGCGAACTTCGCAGCCGCCTCGGCAAACACGAACTGGTGGGCAGCGGTCCCGCGATGAAAAAACTTCTCGCGCAAATTGATCGCGTGGCCGCCAGCGAAACACGTGTCTGCATTCTCGGCGAGACGGGCACCGGCAAGGAATTAGTGGCCCGCGCGATCCACGAAAAATCGCCTCGCCATGAGAACGCCTTCATCACCCTCAATTGCGCTGCCGTCCCCGCGGAACTGATCGAATCCGAGCTTTTTGGCCATGAAAAAGGCGCGTTCACTGGGGCAGGTGGCCGGCACCTTGGAAAATTTGAGCAAGCCGAAGGCGGCACTTTGTTTCTGGACGAAATCGGCGATATGCCGGTCGCCATGCAAGCCAAGCTGTTGCGGGTGCTCGAAGAAGGGGAAGTCGAGCGCGTCGGCGGCGACAAGCCTATCAAGGTCAATGTCCGCGTCCTGGTCGCCACCCACCGCAACCTCGAAGAGCTGATCAAGAAAAACGAATTTCGCCGCGACCTCTTTCACCGCGTTTACGTTTTTCCGCTCTCTTTGCCTCCGCTCCGCGATCGCCTGGAAGATTTCCCTGAACTCGTCGCCCACTTCGCCAAGCAAGTTGCCAAACAAAATGGCTGGAAAGAGAAGGTCTTCTCCGAACCATCGATCGCCGCTCTCCGCAAATATTCCTGGCCCGGCAACGTCCGCGAATTGCGCAATATTGTCGAGCGCCTTGTCCTTCTCGCCACCGAAGAAACTGTCACCCCCGATGATGTGCGTTTGGTTCTTCCATCAAACGACACAAGCGCTGCAAATTCGGCGGTTTCCAAAGCCGGGAATGGGCAGGGAACTCTCGTCGAACGCACCGAAGCCTTCGAACGCGAAGTCCTCCTCGCCGAAATCCGTCACCACAATTTTCACATGACCAACGTTGCTCGCGCCCTCGGACTCGAGCGCAGCCACCTCTACAAGAAGTGCCAGCAACTAGGTATCGATCTAAGCGAACTCCGCAAACCAGAGTAAGAAATACCGCCTGCAAGTCCTCTGGGTCTCCACATACGACCCGTAACGTAATCATTTCAATTGACTTATTGGTATGTTCGATTTGACTTGACAGATTGCATATTGCTATATACATTTTGCATATTGCAATAGTTCCTGGGGAGGCTTTCCATGAATCTCGGCGACAAACTTCGCTCCCTCCGGGCCATTGAGGGTTCTCTTCGCGGTCTGGGCCGCCCCATGACCCAATCCGAAGTGGTCGAAGCCATGAAGGCGGAAGTTGGTCGTGGTCTCAGCCAGGCGTACCTCTCGCAAATCGAGAGCGGCGCCCGGCCGCACATGACCAACACCTCGCGTGAGCTTCTGGCACGTTTCTTTCGCGTCTATCCGGGCTTCCTCGTTGACGATCCGGCGGGTTTCACCCGCGAGCTCCAGTCGGAACTGCGCATGGCCGACACCACCATTGATTCCTGGCTCTACGCAGGTGCCGATCAGTTCAGCGCCGACCCGCAACTGGAAAGCGCGCTCCTGGCGATTGCCGAGGTTCCCGACTCGCGCGGCGCGTTGTTACTGCTCGGTGAAATTCTGCGAACTCCGGGCTTGGCAGAGCGCTTAACCGAAGTCCTGCAACCAAGTCCGCGACCTAGGGTTGTGTAGCGGCCGCCCTCTGCTAGTCCCCGGCTAAGGGGGAGGCGGGGCGCATTTAGAGCCATCTAGGCCAAGTATCTGTGCCAAGTAATGCGACGGGGTGTCGCTTTCGAGGTGAAAATATGTCCTCCATGTCCTGGTCTGATTTTTATCTGCTCTGTTTCCTGGTCGGCTTTTCGCTCAGCGTGATTTCATTCCTTGCGGGCGCAGTGCATCTTCATTTGCCGTTCAAGTTGCATTTCCCGTTCCACGGACATGTTGGCCACGTCGGACATCGCGCTGGCCCAGCCGCAAAAGGAAGCGCGCACATTTCCTGGTTCAACGCATTTACGGTGATGGCGTTCTTGGCCTGGTTCGGCGGCACAGGCTACATCCTGACCAGAAAATCGCATTTGGTTGCGATGGCAAGCCTGTCCATCGCAATTCTGGCGGGCCTGTGCGCTGCTTGGCTGGTCTTCCGCTTTATGGCCCGGCTTATGAAGGAGGAAGGTGAAATGTTTGACTGGGATTATCGCCACGAAGGCGCCGTCGGCACCGTCAGTATGAGCATACGCACCAACGGCACCGGCGAAGTCATCTTCGAGCAACACGGTAGCCGTCGAAGTGCCGGAGCGCGCAGTGAGGACGGCACTCCCATCGAGAAGGGCAGCGAAGTCGTAATCAGCCGCTACGAAAAAGGAATCGCCTACGTAAAGAAGTGGGACGAATTCACGAAGACGTAGTGGCCGCCCAAAAGTAAGCCAGTTGCACCAAGAGTTTCAGGAACTGAAGAACGCAGCCAACAGTTCCAGGTCGACGCAAAAGGAAAAAGGGAGGTCTTATGTCGGAGTTTCCAAGTGTTTGGATCATCGCCGGTCTTCTCGTTGTGGCGGTGCTTCTCATCATGGGCCTAGTGGCCCGAACGTATCGCAAAGCGGGTCCGCACGAAGCCTTGATTGTTTACGGCTTTCGCAAAACTCGCATCATCAATGGTGGCGGCACGGTGGTCTTCCCGATGGTTGAAGTCTGCCGTGAACTTTCGCTCGAGCTGATGTCTTTCGATGTAGCCCCGCAACAAAGTCTGTACACCAATCAAGGCGTTGCGGTGACCGTCGAAGCCGTAGCTCAACTCAAAGTGAAGTCCGATCCCGTTTCCATTCGAACCGCAGCCGAACAGTTCCTGACCAAGGAACCCGAGCAGCGCGAAGGCTTGATCCGCCTGGTGATGGAAGGCCACCTGCGCGGCATCATCGGCCAACTCACGGTTGAACAAATCGTTAAGGAACCGGAAATGGTGGGTGGCCGCATGCGTTCCACGTGCGCGGATGACATGAGCAAGATGGGGCTGGACGTCGTAAGCTTCACGCTCAAGGAAGTTCGCGACAAAAACGATTACATTACCAACATGGGCCGGCCCGACATCGCCCGCATCAAGCGCGACGCGGAAGTGGCCGCGGCCGAAGCCGATCGCGATATCGCCATCAAGCGCGCCGAAGCTTCACGCGCCTCGGCCATTGCCAAAGCCCAAGCCGACCAGGAACGCGTCGCCGCGGAAACCGCGTCCATGGCCAAGCAGGCCGAGGCCGAACGCGACCTCGACATCAAGAAAGCCAGCTACCTGGAAACCAGCAAGAAGGCCCAGGCACAAGCCGACAAGGCCTATGAAATCGAAACCAACCGCCAGCAGCAGACTGTTGTGACCGAGCTCGTTCGCGTGCAGCAAGTCGAACGCGAAGCCCAGGTCAAAGTACAGGAAGCCGAAATCGAGCGCGTCCAACGCGAACTGGTAGCCACTGTCTTGAAGCAGGCCGAAGTCGAACGTCAGCGCATCGAAACACTGGCCAGTGCCGAACGTCAACGCCTGATGACCGAAGCTGAAGGCCGCGCTGCCGCTACTCGCGCGCAGGGCGAAGCCGAAGCCGAAATCATCTTCAAGAAGGGCGATGCGGAAGCTCGCGCGATGAACGTGAAAGCCGAAGCCTTCCAGGAATACAACCAGGCCGCGGTCGTTGACAAACTCATTACCGGTTTGCCGGACATCGTTCGCGCGCTCAGCGAGCCACTCAGCAAAGTCGACAAAATTACCGTCGTCTCCACGGGCAATGGCGATGCAGCCGGAGCCTACAAAGTTACCGGCGACATAACCAGGATGGCCGCACAGGTTCCGGCTCTCTTTGAAGCCCTTTCAGGTATGCAAATGTCAGAGTTGCTAGGCAAGGTCCGAATGATTGGCGACAAAGCGACAAAGCCGGATCAAGCTGCACCGATGAAGTCTTAAACTCATTCCGCCGGAGCGGACTTAACCCCGCTTCGGCGCTTCGTTTCATGGGGGATGATTATGAGTCTTACGCTTCACCAAAAGAGAAAAAACCTGTATGGAGCTTTAACCATTTTGTTGACGGTCATTCTGGCAAGCTTGGCGTGGGCGCAAATTGTCGGGGCTTTTTCGCATTGCCTCTCGCCATTTTGAACAAGGCGTCAGGGCACGGTTTCAGACGTGCCAAAGGACGATTCATCGTAAGTGCAGGGTTTCAATTGGTTTTTCAGGGCAGGTTTTAGTAGAACTTATCTCATAAATGCTTCTTTAGGAGATCGGGGCTTCAGCCCCGACGTACAAGCGATAGAGAACGTGGGCTTTAGCCCCTGAAGAAAGTTCCGCAAGGACTCGCCGCCTATTTTATGAGATGGCTTCAAGTTGTCATCCCGAGCGGAGCGAGGGATCTGCTTTTCTGAAGTTGACCGGAATCGAAGGGGTTTCAACCCCTGAGCTAGTATGAAGGGAGAATTAACATGGGACTGTTAGAACGAGTAAGCACACTGATTCGGGCAAACATCAATGACATGGTCGATCGCGCGGAAGATCCGGAAAAAATGATCAAGCAAGTAATTCTCGACATGGAGAATCAATACTTGCAGGTCAAGACGCAGGTGGCCGTTTCTATCGCCGATCAACATATTCTCGAGAAGAGGCAGCACGAGCAGGAAGACACTGGCAAAGACTGGATGCGCAAAGCGGAAATTGCCGTGGACAAATCTCAGGACGATCTCGCCCGCGCCGCCCTCGACCGCTACCAGACTTCTCAGCGTTTGGCCCAGAGTTTCCAGGAACAAGTGAACGATCAAAAAACACAAGTGGAGACTTTGAAGACCGCGCTGATTAAGCTTGAGCAAAAACTCGATGAAGCAAAATCCAAGCGCGAAGTGCTCCTGGCCCGTCATCGCCGCAGCATCGCTCTCGACAAAGCCACCAGAGCCCAGGTCGCCATTGGTGATGGCTCAAAGAGTGCCAGCTTCGATCGCATGAAAGATCGTGTGAATCACAGCGAAGCAACCGCCACAGCCGAAATGGAGTTACTCACCGACGACGTTGCCGACCGCTTGAACCGCCTCGATCGCGACACCGAGGTCGAGCGTCTCCTCAGCGACCTGAAGTCTCGTCGCGGCCTTCCTCCCGAACGCCAGCTATCATAACCGGGTGGGGCACGGCACGCCGTGCCCTTCTTGGGGTTGAATCTGTTCCTGATCCCATTTCAGGTCCAGTTCCTGAATTTGTTCCACCGTACCTCGCGGTGAGGTAGAATCCCTCATCGCGTCGCTGTCACCCCAGGTCAGTTGGAATGAAGTTAGGGTGGGACGCCCGCACCGAGGTGCCCGATGATTTTAACGATCGAACGTAAACAAATCGCCCCAGACATCACCGTCCTGGAAATGGCTGGCCGCATCATCATGGGCAACAATTCCCGCGACGTGGAACTCAAGCTTGCCCAGGTTCTTAACGAGCATGTCAAAAAGATTATTGTCGACCTTCATGCAATCACTATGCTCGACAGCACTGGCGTAGGCATCCTTGTTCTCAGTCAAGCCAAGATCAAAAAAGAAGGTGGCGAAATGCGCATCGCTGGGCCCAAAGGTATCGTGGAAGAAATCCTGAAAATGACCAGCGTCGATAAACTTGTCCACGTCTTTCCAACCGTAGAAGAAGCCGCCGCCAACTTCTGATCTAATTTTTCACAGGCAACACTTTGACAGTGGTGAAAAGCTGCACACCCTTCATATCTCATGCGAAAATGCTCTAAATGAATCCTTGGTGGATTGCCGCGCCCACAATTGTTACCGGAATGGCGGGAATCACCGCTTATGCCGCGGTTCATCATGGCTCCCAATTGTTTGGTCATGCCCTAACCACCACCACCGCGCCGCGAAAGCTTGCGCTTACCTTTGACGATGGTCCAAATCCCTCTATCACCCCCAAACTGTTGGACCTGCTGGATCGCTACAAAGCCAAAGCAACATTTTTCGTCATCGGGCAATTTGCCCGTGAATGCCCCGAACTCCTGAAAGAAACGTACTCGCGTGGCCATAACATCGGAAATCATACCGATTCTCATCCAAATCTTTTTTTCTGCGGTCCCGAAGAAACCCGAACGGAACTCCGCCGTTGCAGCAAAACCATCCAAAATATAATCCTGGAAGATCCGCAATTCTTCCGCCCGCCGTTTGGCTATCGCAGCCCCTGGCTCGCAGAGATCGTCCACGACCAGAACATGCACATGGTCACCTGGTCGTTGCTTCCGGGAGATTGGCGCGCGAAACCCGTCGGATGGCTCATAAGGCGAATGCAGCCAGTTGTCACCGACACCCAAATCAAAGCAACTCCTCAGGCAGCAACTGCACATCGGTCCACAGGCCACATTCTCTGCTTGCATGACGGGAATTACCGCCAACAGAATGGTGACAGGTCAGTTACCTTGGCAGCCCTCGAATATTGGCTTCCGAGGTGGCGTGATTTGGGCCTCGAATTTGTTACAATGACCCAAGCGGAAAAAGATTCCGCGTGAACTTATGGATGAACGCGCCTTTTATACTGAAAAAGAAGAAACTCGCAAGGTCAAACTGGTCTGTCCCAGTTGTCGCGGCGAATTTGAAGCACCCGTGCGCTGGAAGGTTTGTCGCAAGAAAAAAGAGCTGCCTCGCGGCATAAGTGAAGAAGATCGGCGCAAATTCGCCAAGGCCACCTCTTTCATGGTGCGCCTCGACGACCTGGTCGCCTGCTACAAGTGCCGCAAACGTTTTGAGCTAACGGGCCAATCGACGGTGCTCATAAATGACAATCTAGGCGACCCCAGCGAAGATCCCGAAAATTTCGGCAATCGTTAATGAAAGGCTCTCAGTAACCAGTTTTCAGTGATAAGTAAACCACTGAAGTGCGGCAGTCCGACTGCCGCTTTTTCCAAGCCCTGCCAACTATTATCCTGCCTTCTCTTCGCTTTTTCTGAAACTTAAAACTGACAACTGATCACTGATAACTCTTCAAATTTCCGGATACATCTCAAAAAACGCATCGATCGATTGCCGGAACGTATCTTCAATTTCTTCTTTGCTTCCCTCAATCAAATGCATCGCCACACGCGCTGTTTTTCCGTTTTTCAAGACTACCGTTGCTTCTTTGACTTCCCCCAGATCATCGACCGGTAAAAGCCGCATTCCATAGATCAGTGCCAGTTTTGCCATCGAATACTCCTCGTCTCATTCTCACTGCCCAGCCTATCTGCTAACGGCCAGCAAGGTCAATTTCAACCACACGCTAGGAACACTCAAGACTTTGGACTATGCTGGGCACAGGCATCCCGCGCCTTAGCCCGCCGCATCCGATTTGGCAACGCAGGAGGTTTCTCGTGAAGGTCGCCAGTGTCGCTCGGTCGCTCTTTCTTGTCGTGGCAGGATTATCCATATACGCCGCTACGATCGCGGCTCAGGTCCCCGATGGTCCGCAGTCTGACGCGCCACCTCCAGCCATGCCCGTGCCGACCCCTCAACCAGCCCCGCAGGCGAAAACGGGCGAACACATTATCGTCCCAACAGGAACGCGCATCGGAGTCACTCTGGAGAATGGAATTTCTACGGCTACCGCCAAACCTGGCGACTCCGTCTATTTTCGTACTTCTTTTCCAATTACCATCAATAACAAAGTTGTCGTTCCGGTGGGTTCTTATCTTCGTGGGGAAGTCAGCGATTCCAAGCGGCCAGGTCGCGTAAAAGGGAAGGGCGAACTCCGGCTCCGGTTGAATACCCTGATTTTTCCGAACGGCTACACCGTTGACATGAATGCCGAACCGCATAGCACTGACAGCGGTAGCCAAACCAAAACTGATTCCGAAGGTAAAATCACTGGCCCGGGCGGCAAAGGGGCCGATGCAGAAAAAATAGCCACCGCGACTATTGCTGGTGCGGGTATCGGCGCAATAGCCGGCGGGGGCAAGGGCGCAGGCATCGGCGCAGGAACTGGCGGCCTCGTCGGCCTTGCCGCGGTCTTGCTCTCACGCGGCCCGGAAGCGCAGCTCCCTCGCGGCTCTTCTTTGGATTTAGTTCTTGAGCACGATTTACAACTCGACGCCGACCAGATCCACTATTCCCATGTCGGCCAAGCCAACACAGTTGTAATCCAGCAAAATCCCCAAAATTAGTTTGATTTTCTAAACCCACCCACCTCGGATCGGAAGGGCGAAAGTGGCGCTACACAGGCAGCGCCAGAAAGCTACGCGCTCTGCTTCCTTGGTGCTTCCAAAAACCGCAACGGACTAAACCGTTCCCAATCCACGCTAACCGTCTGCGAGCAAATCCACTCCCGCATCAGCCGTGCTGTAATGGGCGCTAGCAAAATGCCGCTGCGAAAATGTCCCGTCGCAATCAGCAATCCATCGAGGTCTGTCGGGCCAAGAATCGGCAAATGATCTGGAGAATCCGGTCGCAGTCCCGCCCAGGTCTCTTCGATCTGCGCTTTTTCCAACCCGGGCGCTAGCTGCAATACCTCACTCAATATTTTCTTGATCCCACCCGCAGTCACGCTGCGGTCGAACCCCGTACGTTCAATCGTTGATCCCGCAATAATTCTTCCATCATTCCGCGGTACCAAATAGGTATGCTCTAGCCACAGAACGCGCCGAATTTCGACCGACTCGCAGCGCAAGGCAATCATCTGTCCTTTTGCAGGGAAAACCTGAGCATACGCCGCCACGCCCTCAATCTGTGCGGAAAAACAACCCGCCGCGATGATTGTCGATTTCGCTTCAACCTGGCCATTTTGCAGGATCAACCCTTTGCAGCGTCCGTTCTCTTTCCAAATTGCCTTCGCGCCATTTCCCGCGAAAATCTTCACACCATTTCGCTGCGCGGCTTTCAATACCGCTTCCGTAAACGCGCGATTATCCAGTGACGCTTCATCCGGCCGAAATATCGCCGCTTCTATCGCCTCAGACAGCGCGGGCTCCATTTCCCGCGCTTGCTGCGCGCTCAACGCCTCCGCGCGCAATCCGACCCCGTGTTGCAACGCGATGACCGTACTCAGTTCTTCTTCAACGTTGCCATCAAGGAGTGCATCGATGGCTCCATCCTGCCGGTAGCCGACATCGATGCCCGACAATTCCTCCACGTTCCGAATGAATTCCGGATAAAGTGCGACGCTGGCCAAACTGATCGGCACAAATGGAATCGATCCCAAATTTTCGGGCGCTGGCGAGATCATTCCCGCGCTAGCCCACGATGCTTCTTTTCCGGGTTGATTCGCGTCAAACAGAGCCACATGTAAACCGGCGCCGGCAAGTTCGAGCGCGATCGAAGCCCCAATCACGCCGCCGCCCGCAATCACTGCATCATATCCATTCATGTGGCTAGTCTATCGCAACTTTGGATTGGAAAATGTGACGCATAAACGAAACTGCCGAAATGAACTAGAGGTTCGCCACCAATTCGTGGGAAAGCACTTCGGCCTTCTTCGCCAGATTTTTTGCCCGCTGCCAATCGCTATTCTTCATCGCATCCTTCGCCGTATCCATAAAACCGCGAATCTTTGAGGCTACATCTTGCTGTGTGCTGTTCAGCTTTTTTCCCTGGGTTTGCGCCAAATTCCATTCTGCGATTTCCAAGCTGTGTTCTGTCTCGGACTTCGCCACATTCAATTGTTCCGTGCTCAAGTCCGGCACAATCACCGGATCAGCAGGTTTTTCCACCACGGCGGGTTCCGCAGGTGCTGCTTGTGCAACTCGCGGCCGTGGTGGTGAACTCCGAGGAACAACCAGCCGCGGCGGCGCAGCAAATTCGAGAGGAATGTCTGGCGCAGCCCCCAGCGACGCAGTTGATATTGCAGCCGGCACGATCGGATGAGCGAAAGCGATGGGAGTGTGCCGCGCGGCGGGTGGCTTGCTCGTAAAGCAGCCTCCACACCACATCACCCAAACACACACGGCCAGCATTCTTAATTTTTGCGTGGTGGCGGTGGCTCGTTCCATTGGGCGCAGGTTCCTGGTGTTCGGCATTCTCACGCGGCTAAAGGCAGTTCGATGCGAAAAATCGTTCCGCGGCCAACCTCCGTTGTAAAATCTATCGAACCGTTGTGAAGCTGCACAATTCGGAACGTGCTTGCCAATCCGATGCCGCTTCCTCCGGGTCGCGTAGTGAAAAATAATTGAAAAACTTTTTGGCGATTCTCTGGCGGAATTCCTTTGCCCGTATCGCCTACTGTAATCTCTGCCATTTCGCCTCGCCTGCTTAGCGTCAATTGCAATTGGCCCCCGTACGGCATGGCCTCGGCGGCATTCAGCACCAGATTCAGCACGGCCTGCTTGAGCAGCGCACGGTCCACGAACGCTTCCGGCACGCCAATCGGAATCAATTGCGCCACATCCACTTTCGCTTGCTGCAATTGCGGATGCGCAATTTCTAATACTTCGTGTAGCAAATCCGCAAGCTGCGTTGGCTCCAGGCGCACTTCCATCGGCCGCGCGAAATCCAGGAATCGTTTTACCACTGCATCCAACCGGTCAATCTCCACGTCCAGCACATGCACGGCTTGCTGTGCCATCCCATCCGTTTCCGCTGGCAATGCCTCTTTCAAATTTTCCAGCCACAACCGCATGGAATTCAGTGGATTCTTTACTTCGTGCGCCACGCCAGCTGTAATTCTCCCCACCGCTGCCAGCCGTTCGCTTACCTGCAACTGCGTATTGATGTTTTCGATGGAGTCCAGATCGCGAAGCGTCACCAATGCGCCCATATGCTCTCCGGCTTCCCGGATTTCTTGCACACTAACGCTGATGCGCTTATGCCCTTCCTGGGTTTCCAATTCCGTTTCAGAAGCGATTTCGTGAAACTGGTCTCCTTCCAAGTGTAGTGCCTCAAACAATGGGTGTCCCGGCGGAAAAATATCAGTCACGCGGCGGCCTAAAAAGTTAGATGCAGGCGCACCCAAAAATTTTTCTGCTGCGGGACTTACCATCACCGCGCGGGCATCGCGCGTGAACAAAATCAGTCCATCTTCAAGTCCAGCCATCACGGAATTCATGTTTTCCCGCAAAGAGCTGAAAATTTCATGGACGCCGCGCAATTGCTGACCAACTTGCGTAATTTTCTGGCGCACTTGTCCAAGTTCGTCGATGTTTCCCTTGCCCTCTTTCGCGATCAGCGGTGTGGGATCATATTCGCCGGCAGAAATTCGCTCCAGTTGCGCAAGGATATCTCGTATCGGAGCCAACGCTGCTCCGCTCACTACCGCCGCGAGAATGGTCGACAGCACCAACGCCAGCGCCACCAGGGTTCCCCACCTCTTCAGGCGAGGTTTGATGTCGTCCAACAACAGTGCCGTGGAGACGGATACGCGCACATCGGCAAAAGGCTCTCCACGTAGCGTGAAGGGCAGGTCAACTTCATACACGTGGGCCGGTTCCGCAAGGATGCGGGCCTGCCGTACGAACGGACTCTGCACCAACTGAGAAAATAGCGGACGCCGCGGAGCAACTTTTCCCGATGCTGACGGATCGCTGGAGACCAATACGATTCCATCGCGGTCCACAATGGAAACTTCATACACTGAAGGCGAATCCGTCGCCGATTTCAACCGTGAATTCAACCCCTCGCTCATTTCAAACGCGCGCCTGACGTATTCATGCGTATCTACCGGGTCATCGGATGTGGGCCGCAATCCCTGAGCCTTTGCGTCGATTACTGCTTGATGTGCGGAATCAAAAACTTCGTGCGCCAGTTCATTTGCACGCTTATCGGTATCGTGCATGACTTGTTGCAGAAGTTGTTCAAAGAAAACGCTGGAGAGCACAGTGACGGACAACAGCACCAGTCCCGTCATGATCAAGGTAAGTTTTGCGCGCAGCCCAAGCTGCATAGCGGCTACGACTCCGTTTCGGCACGCTCACTGCCGTATTCATTCAGCTTATTGTGCAACGTTTTCAGGCTGACACCTAAGAGTTCCGCTGCTCGTGTCTTATTATTACCGGTCGCTGAAAGAGTCTGAACAATCAGCTCCCGCTCCATCGCGTCAACGGTAGTCCCAATTGGGAATTTAATGGAAGTTAAATCGTTCGGCCCTTTTGCAGGCGTCCGTCCGAACTCTCCCGGCAAGCTCGATCGTCCGATCAGATCTTTTTCCGACATGATTGCCGCTCGTTCCAGCACATTGCGTAACTCGCGGATATTTCCCGGCCAGGTATGCCCCATGAAAATGTCTAGAACTTCTGCGCCGATGCCCCGCACGCTCTTGCCGTGTTTGGTGTTGATGTCGCGCAACATATATTCCACCAAAGGAGGAATATCATCTTTGTGTTCGCGCAAAGGTGGCAGGTGAATGTGAAACACATTAAGGCGAAAATATAAATCTTGCCGCATTTGACCGCTTGAGACAGCTTGTTCCGGATCTTTATTCGTTGCCGCCAGCACGCGCACATCAACGGGTGTTTCTACTTTGCTGCCCAGTCGTCGCACTTTGCGGTCTTCCAGTACACGCAAGAGTTTTGCCTGAGTCGGCGCGGGCATTTCGCCAATTTCATCCAGTAGCAGTGTCCCGCCATCAGCTAATTCAAAGCAGCCTATGCGCCGTTCCGCCGCGCCGGTAAAGGCCCCACGCTCATGGCCAAAAATTTCGCTCTCCATCAACGATTCGGGAATTGCCGAACAATTAATGGCCACAAATGGCCCGTTATTTCGTGGCGACAATTTGTGAATCGTTCGCGCCACAATTTCCTTGCCGGAACCCGTTTCTCCGGTGATTAGCACCGAAGCAGAACTTGGCGCGGCCATCTCAACAATGCGCATCACTTCCTGCATTGGCTTGGAACCGCCCACCAGATCGCCAATGCGTCCGGCCTCGCGCAGTTGCCGCTGCAATACCGCAAGATTCTGCGCGTCGCGAGCCTTGCTTAACGCCCGGTCCAGCAACGCACGCAACACCGGCCCTTTCAATGGCTTTTCGATATACCAGAACGCGCCAGACTCTATCGCCGCCACGACGCGTTCTTCGCTGCCTTTTCCGGTGATGATGATTGCGGGAACATCCAGAAGCTCGTCGC
>DASXIT010000164.1:0-32482 GCA_036497825.1 Candidatus Acidiferrum sp. | reverse complement strand
CCAGACGGTTCGGTGAGCCTCTTCGCACAAATCAACGCCAGTACCCTGCCTGGTTCCTGTCCGGGGGGAGTAGGGTTGACGACTGCCCTCGTTGCACTTCGTTCTGGCTGGGTGATCGTCGGCAGTTTGCCAACCATGGATGGCACCTCCGCAACCGCCCAAGCAGGGTGCTTGATCGTTCTCGACAATACGGGTAAGCCTGTGGAGACCTTCTTTGGCTCTCTGATCAATGGTCCGTGGGACATGACTTCACTGGATGGCGGAGATGAGGCTTGGCTGTTTGTCACCAACGTTCTTAACGGAACAGTGGCCGCGAATGGCTCGACCGTGAACCAGGGAACAGTGCTGCGCATCAATCTTCGCGTTTCCGAAACAAAGATGCCTTGGATCGAATCAATGACCGTGATTGGCTCCGGCTTTGCCGAGCGCACTGATCCCGCGGCGCTGGTAATTGGTCCAACCGGCGTCGGACTCAGCCCCAATTGCGCCGAGTCGGACCGAGATGACTGCCGAGCCAAGTGGGACAGGGATGAAGAACCCGTGTTATATGTTGCCGACACCTTGAATAACCGCATTACCGTAATCCCACACGCGATCACTCGCGATCATTCCGCTGGGACCGGCTCCACACTTACTTCTGGCGGAAGTCTGAATGGTCCGTTGGGGCTGACCGTTACCGAAGGCGGCCACATCTTGACGGTTAACAGCGGTGATGGCTTCATCACGGAAATCACGGCGAAAGGCGCGCAGATCGCCAAGACTCAATTGGACAATTCTGGGTCGCCAGCCGGCGCAGGTGCGTTGTTTGGGCTCATCTTTGAACCCGAGCGCGGAGTCGTATTTGTTGACGACGCCACCAACACATTAGATCTTCTTCACTAGTCAGAATGAGCAACGCCCTGCTGCGAGCAAAAGAATCGATGAGATTGTCGCAGCGGGGCGGTTGTATAATTGAGATACGGCACCCTCTTCGGAGACTGCCCAGTTCAAAGGATTCGCGTGGATACTGTTCTAATCGTAGAAGACAGCCGGCCCATGCAGCGCACCCTTCAGCGGCTGTTTGAGGCTGACGGACTGAAAGTGCAGCTTGCCGCGGATGGTGTGGAAGGTCTTGAAGCCTTTCGAAAACAAATCCCCAGCGTTGTCGTTCTGGATTTGAAACTCCCCCGATTGCCGGGGAAAGAAGTCTGTCGTGCCTTCAAGGCCCACGCCGCTTCCGTTCCTGTTGTTGTGCTCAGCGCGAACAGTGAAGTAGACGATAAGGTACTTCTGCTCGAACTTGGTGCCGATGATTACGTCACCAAGCCTTTCAGCCCCAAAGAATTGCTGGCTCGCGTCCGGCGTGCAATGCGGCGTAGCAATCAACTGGCCGAAGCTGCGCCCACCGCTGCTCCCGGCGTTCAGCACGAAATCCTGGCATTTGATGAAGTACGCATCGACTTCACCAGCATGGTGGCGATGCGCGGCGCCAGTTCACTTAGCTTCACGTCACAGGAATTCAAACTTCTGAAATATTTCGCTAATTCTCCCTCGCGCGTTATTTCCAGAGAGGAATTGTTGAATCAGGTGTGGGGATACGAGAACTATCCAACAACGCGCACCGTGGACAATCACGTGCTTCGTCTACGTCAGAAACTTGAACCCGATCCGGCTACTCCTCGCTACTTTCTCACCATGCATGGTTCCGGTTATAAATTTATGCCGGGCAATCAGCCCGTCGCTCCAGAAAAATAAGCACCTGTCGGAAGAATCCTTGCGGTCCCTGCGGCTCGACAAGGAATTTGTACTTTATAGGCGAAAGACGGCAGGGTTATGGACCTCTCCCCACCGTCTTTCGTTCTGGGCCACTTGATTCTGATTTACTCTACCGATCCATCCTGTTCGGCTAAAACTGGAGTAAGCGTGCCAAAAAGGCCGTGCGTTTCATTGTCGGGACCTGCAGTGAAAAAGAGCGTTGTCGAAGGGCCCGCGGTGCCCCCATTGCCAAAAGTAAGCGACCACAGGCCATCAATTGTCAGCAGGGAATCATCCGGATTCTTTACAAATCCGATGAATTTGTAAGTGAACCCATTGAACGCAGCAATCCAACCGCTCCTGAAATTTCCGACCAGAATGGTATTGCTGAATCTGCCGAAATCGCGCGGCGTCCAGACCACTCCCCAGGGTGAGTTAAACCATGAACCATGTTCGAGGTGGCCAATGTGTTTGCCGGCAGGGGTAAAGATTTCAAGGTAACCATTACCTTCGCCAGGCACGTCATCGTGCCGCGCAGCATCCTGCTTGGCATATGTCACAAACAAGCTGCCTCCGATGTTCTGAATGTTGAATGGTGCGAATCCTCTGGGGACGCGTTCGCTGTCGTGGCTGTCAGTGCCTTCGCGCTCCCCGTCGTGGTTCGGATCAAAGGCTTCATCGTCTAACTTCACGTGTTTGAAATTGGTGTCGTACACCTCCACGCGCCCAGCCCGGAAATTGGTGACGTAAAGAAAACGCTTCCCATTGTGGATGGCGGAGGTGAGGCCCTTGTAAACTGCCCCATTCGCGGAGCCGTTATCGTTATTGTCCACCGCCCGGAAAGCCGACGGCCCACCGTTCCACCCGGAGATGGTCCCATCTTCCGTTGCAAAGATAAACACCGCAGGCTTCCCGTTCGGTGCCGGGAGGACAAAGTCTGCGCTGCCATTGAAGACAGTACCGGTGGGCGTGGCAATGGTCCCTGCCGGTGCATTTTTCGGGGGCGGAATGGTAACGATTCCATTTCCGTTGATCGGAATGATTTGACCGGTGCCCGTGTAGAGAGTCGAATCGCCGGAGTTATTGTCCGAAACCCACCATGGTGAAGTTGAGCTACGGCTAAGTCCCCACGGGTTTACGAGGTTGGGATCGTGGGTTGGTGCCATGCCTAAAATGTCGGACACCAGGTTGGTTTGTGTGTAGTGTTGCGCGAAAGTTCCCAGGGGATAGAGCAGAAACGATAAAGCAAGCACGATCAATACCTTTGTGAGTTTGGAAATGAAGTCCATGACTGTTTTTCCCTCCGATCGGAATTTGTTGAGCAGTGAAACTTGTCCGGTCAAACTGCAGGTGATCGCTCGAACTACTGCTATTTCGTCAATCAATGCGGCTTTAAGGACGATCTACTGCTGAAAGACCTGATGGCTTTGCTCGAACATAAACCCTGAACATCCCTTAGCTTGGGTTGGTCGAAAGGTTCACACTCGAGTCACAAACCCCAACGATGATCAAGGTTGGTAGCAAGGGATTCCACTGTGCAGTTGTAATTTTTTATGCTCGGCAGGAGTGAAATAATTTTGCAAATATTCACTGGAAATCGTGATGTAAACTCCTGGCACTGGCAAAAAACTCGGTAAGGTTAGTTCGCAATGGAGTAATTGCGACGAGCGTTCTGCTTCAAAAAGCAATGGCGTACAAGGTGAATTCTGGTATCAACTCAAAATAAAAAGGTCATGCAAACTTAAACCGACCGAATGGCTCTTTCCATTGAACTGAAATACAGAACGGCTCCGTTTCGCCCAGCTCCGGAGCCGTTCTATTGCGATGACGAGTCAGACCTGAGCCCTTTTCCGCCCGAAAACGAGCCAGGAACATCCCCTCACCGCAAACCCAAAATTGTCGACGGGCTTCCTTTTCGCCCCATCGTCATCGCAATTTAGTTCAAGAGGCATGGGCCAATCCATACTAACTAGGCGGTAGTTTGAAGACGGGAACACTGTGCCCAAATGCCGCTTATCTTCCATGAACGTGGCTCTTTTCCGGGCGGTAATCATTCCTGTTCGCATGGATAATCGCAATACTGTGAATGTGCTATCATTTCGCCATTAACCCTAAGGCAGCTCGCCAACAGATCCTTTCCGCCCAAGAATGGAATTGTAGTTCTGCTGTATTTCCCCCTTTCCAGATGGCCAAGATTGGGCATGTGAGGCACTATGAATAATCTTCGAATTTGTTTAGCGTGGGTATCCACCTTCTCTTTGATCGGGTCGCCCCTGGGATTAGAAGGTTGCGGCTCGAAAGATAAGGAACCAGTACCCGCCGTTCAACAGGCTCCTCTGAGTTCGCAAGATGCTGTGGCAGCAACACCCGTGGTAAATCAGCAAGCCGATCCGCAACAACAAGCGGCACAGCAGCAGCCGATCCAATTGCCGGACGTCAACCTTACGCCCGAAGGCCTTGATGAACTGTTGGCTCCGATCGCCCTTTATCCTGATCCCGTACTGGCAGTCATGTTGCAAGCGGCCGTTGATCCCCAGCAGGTTATGGATGGGGGCAATTGGCTGACGCTGGATCAGAATCAGAATTTAAAGGAAGCGGCGTTGGATCAAGCTTCCTCAAAGGCGGGGTTTACTCCAGTGATGCAAGCTTTGCTGCACTATCCCTCTGTCGTGGACATGATGTGCACGCAGTTTGATTGGACCAAACAACTCGGTGCAGCGTATTCGGCAGATCCTAAGTCCGTTCTTGGTTCCGTGCAACGTCTGCGTGCCATTGCTGTGGATAATGGTGCACTAAAAACCTCTTCGCAAATGAAAGTGGACGTGAAGAGCGATCAAGGTCAAAACGTTGTTCAGATAGAACCTGCAAATCCGAAAGTTGTCTACGTACCGCAGTACGATCCCCAACAAGTATTCAGCACCACGACGACAACGACGAACCCCGACGGCTCGACCACAACCACGACAACAACCAGTGGCCCCGCGCCAGCAACCAGCACAAACAACACAGTGGTGGTCCAGCAACAAGCAGCGCCACAACCGCAAAGTAGCGGAGTTAGCACCGGCACCGCGGTAATGATAGGACTGCTTTCTTTCGGTGCGGGAATCGCGGTTGGTGCGGCGATCAACAACAACAATTACTATTATCCGGCCTGGGGTTACGGCGGCGTGTATTACGGCGGGCGTCCCTACTACCCGCCTCCCTATTATCCTCACTACCATGGAGGTTGGGGACCCGCTTACGGATACAACCGTCCCGTGCACTACGGGAACAACAACATCTACATCAACAACAATCACTACAACAACAATTACTACAACCGTTTCAACAACAACTCCAACCTCAACTCCAATTACAAACCAATGCCGGTTCATTACAACAACAAACCGAATGGGGTTTACGCGAACAACATGGGAAATCGGCCTGGCTCAAACCAGGGTGTGAAATACAATCGTCCGAACAACGGCAACAATTACCAGGGCAATGCGCAAACTCGTCCCGCGAATCAACCGAATCGGCCGGCAGGCGGGAACAACAATAATGGACAGGTGGGAAACAACGCTGGGCAAAGACCGGGCAATAATGCTCAGCCGGGGAACACCGTTGCCCCACGGCCGGGAAATACGGCTGGAGGAGCTAACAATAATTGGAAGGGCCAAAGCACTTATCAAGGTAACAAAGCTGGTGGAGCAAATGGGCAGACTCGTCCAGGCGGCGCAAATACTGGAGCACCAAGCACCCGTCCAGGTGGAGCAAACGCCGGCGCGCCAAGCGGCAACAATAAATTCGGCAACGCCAATGTTGATAGAGGATACGGACAGCAGGGTGGCGGAAGACAAAACACCGGAACTCCTGCCGCCCGCCCATCCACGGGGAATACCCCAGCGGCTCGCCCCACGACGGGAAACGCTCCTGCTTCTCGGCCAGCGCCAAACAATCAAACTCGTCCGGCCCCGACGCAAACTGCAGCCCCTCGCCCGCAGCAACAATCTAAACCCAGTGCATTTGGCGGCGCGAGCAATCCAAGCGCGGATCGTTCAGCCAGCAATCGCGGACACGCCAGCATGGGAGCGCCGCAACACACTGGTGGTGGCGGAAGCAAGCAAGCTGCACCAAAGAATGTGAAGAGGTAAGCGACCATGAAAACAGGAAAGATCATTCTTGTTTGTGCTGTCTTCATTTCCATCTCCGCGGCATTGTGCTTTGCTGCCGATCAGAAAACATTTGCCACGCCGGGCGAGGCCGTGAAAGCGTTGATGGCCGCAGTGGAGTCCAACAACCTGGATGAACTCGTCGCAATTTTTGGTGAAGACGGTAAGGATCTCGTCTCTTCCGGCGACGAGGTTCAAGACAAAAATGGGCGCGCCAACTTCGTGAAGTCATACAAGACCAAACACGCCATCATCACGGAAGATGGGAATACGCGAGTGCTCCAAGTAGGCACGAAAAATTGGGAACTGCCTATCCCCATCGTACTGACCGACGGCAAATGGCGTTTCGACACCGCCGCGGGAAAACAGGAACTGATTTATCGCCGAATTGGTGACAACGAATTGGGCGCGATTGCGGTATGCCGCGGCGCCATCGCTTCTCAATTGGACTATGCCGCCGTTGGACATGACGGTTTGCCGGCAGGCATTTATGCGGAAAGACTTCGCAGCGATCCCGGCAAACATAATGGCCTGTATTGGGAAGTAAAGGAAGGGGAAGACCCGAGTCCCGCCGGTCCGTTCCTGGCGCAAGCCGCCGAGGAAGGCTATCAAAAAGGCGATCCTTATCACGGCTATTACTACCACGGGTTGAAAGCGCAAGGTGCAGCAGCAAAGGGCGGCGCAAAAAGCTATGTCGTGGATGGCGTGCTGAAAGGTGGAGTAGGCTTAGTCGCGTATCCCGCGCAATATAAGAGCAGCGGTGTGATGACCTTTATCATCAACCAGGACGGTGTTATCTATCAAAAGAATCTGGGCGAAAACACCACCGAATTGGCGAAAGCGATCACCGAATATAATCCGGACAGCACCTGGACCAAGGTCAAGGACTGAAGAATCGTTTTCGACAGGAATTTTGCTTTCAGTTCCTCCACTAAATTTAGAAACGTTGAAATCACGGGGAGCAGGGATTGGGTTGAGATGCTTGCTCCTTTGGCTCCTTTTTTGCCAACGATAAATTGTTGAACATCAAGATTTTCCAGCCCGGTTCCGGTCCAAAGAGTCATCTCAGCATGGTGGCTATCTCGCCACAATGCCCTTCCGTACAGTAGCGCTTCCACCCTCCGGCATGTGACAAAAGGATGAATGGAGCCTATGCCATGAAAAGATCCATCCTGGCGCTTTCGTGCGTGCTGTTTTTGAGCAGCCTGGGAGCTGTATCTGTCTCGGCGCAGAGTCCACAGGGTGCCGGGGTCGAGGGCAAGAAAGTGAAGAGCCATTGGCATTGGTGGCACCACGAAAAACACAAAAAGAAAGACAAAACTCCACCGCTCTACTCGACGCCCAAATCGGTAGGCTGGTGGCATCGCCACGGCCCAGGCCCCGCAGGTGCCGGGACAAAGTGAGTTGAAAACTGCTTAATTAGCCCCGTCTCTACCGGACCGCAAATAGCTCAAACCATGCGATCTCCTATCATGTGATGCGTGGCTTAGTTGCGGAGCGACATTCCTGTAAGGCTGAGACTATCGGTCTTCTTGTCTCGGCCCTGACGCGATTTGTTTGATTCGGTCAACAAGCAGTGGAACGCGCGCTTGGCTGGCGGTATCAGGCAGAAGATGACCTGGCAGAGCATCAAGGAAGGCCTGATCTTCGATTAAACCGTGCGGCACGCTAGCGATGTAAGCCCCTACGTCAGTAGCAACGTTATTTCCTCTGCAATCTCCTCCCGCCCATCGATAGCGGTCAGCAAGTCTTCCATATCGTGACTGGTAGTAAAATCTCCGCGTCCTCTTCCACGAAATGCTTCCAACTTGGGTGCGATGAAACACAACGCAGTCACCGTCCGAATTCGAAGCCCTGGTTCGAGCTCAACTTCTTGGGCTGAATCCATCGCCGCCGGGTACCATCGGTTCGTGAATCCTTTTTTCTTCGATCGGCATCACGTTCAACCTTCATTTCATCAATCAACCAGCGACAGAGTGGCGCGCCTTCGCTCGTGTCCTCTGCAAAACTCAACGCACGCAAACGTTTGGCAAATGCAGCGTAATCAGCATAGGAAGCAATCTCAGCAATTACGTCGACATCGAAGGTGGGGTTTCAGTTGCACCCTGTCAATGTACATTCGCTATTCGAATAGCAAATGGTATTGCCAGGCCTGTGTTCGCCGCAGTCTGGGGTGCAGTTACTCGGGTAAGAATGGCTTCCGATCTTTCGGAAGCGACACCAGACAGGGCAGTTAGATTTTTGTCTCGAGAACCGATACCGAAGGGTTTGGCCCGGCACCCACAAACCCATGCCAACACCCGATCCGTTGGCCACCCGACAAAGGCTTGGCATGGAGACCGCCAGGGAGAGTCGTGAGCGCATCCAACTAAAGAGGTAGTGAGGCCGCAGGAGGACACAATGAAAGTTCTCTTCGTACATCCCAGCCCGCTGATGTACTCGGAAATTTACTTGCGGCTCGAGCCACTGGGACTGGAGTTGGTATCGGAATCGGCGCGGAAGGCCGGCCATGAGGTGCGTCTGCTTGACCTGCAAGTGTTTCGGCACCACGAGTACTTCAAGGTGCTCGATGAATGGAAGCCCGAGGCCATCGGGTTTTCGCTAAACTATCTGGCGAATATTCCCGAAGTGGTCGACCTGGCAAAGAAGACCAAAGAATCTTTGCCGGAATGTTTTATTTTTGCGGGCGGGCACAGCGCTTCTTTCACTGCGAAAGAGATTCTTGCGCATGCCGAGGGGGCGATCACTTGTGTAGTGCGGGGCGAGGGCGAAGATATTACGCCACAAGTATTGGAAGCGTCGCGAGAGCCAGAGAATCTGCGCAAGCTTCCCGGAATTACGAGCGTTTACGGTGAAGGTCCTTCCCCACGCCTGGTGGAAGATCTGAACGCACTGCATCCAGCGCGAGACTTGATCGCCAAGCGCAAGAAATATTTTATTGGCGTGCTTGACCCGTGCGCCTCGATCGAATTCACTCGTGGCTGCCCATGGGATTGTTCGTTTTGCAGCGCCTGGACTTTTTATGGGCGCAACTACCGGAAGCTGAATCCGGAGGTCGCTGTGGAAGACCTCGCCAGCATCCAGGAGCCGGGAGTGTTTATCGTGGATGATGTCGCGTTCATCCATTCCGACCACGGATTGGCTCTGGCGCGAGAAATTGAGAAACGCAATATCCGGAAGCAATATTATCTGGAGACACGCGGCGATGTTTTATTGCGTAACAAAGAAATCTTTCGCATGTGGAAGCGACTTGGGTTGAAATATATGTTTCTGGGGCTTGAGGCGATCGATGATGAGGGACTGCAGGCTCATCGCAAGCGCGTTACCGTGAAAAAAAATTTCGAAGCCCTGGAATGCGCACGGGAACTTCGCATTCACGCTGCGGTGAACATCATTGCTGACCCTAGTTGGGATGAACGGCACTTTGAGGCGGTGCGCGAATGGGCGCTTTCAGTGCCTGAGATCGTCCACATTACTGTAAATACTCCTTATCCAGGGACCGAATCATGGGTGACGGAATCTCGAAATTTTTCCACACGCGATTACCGGCTTTTCGACGTGCAGCACGCTGTGTTGCCCACCAAACTGCCGCTCGACCGTTTCTATCAGGAGCTGGTTCGGAGCCAGCAGGTGTTGAATCAGAAGCATCTGGGATTCGCTGCATTAAAGGATACATTTTTCCTGGCGGCGGGTTTTCTGGCAAAGGGACAGACGAACTTCGTCAAGATGCTCTGGAAATTTTCGAGCGTATATAACGCGAAGCGGCAGGTGGCAGACCACCAACGAGAGGTACGCTACCCCATAGCGCTGCCTTCCGTAGTGCGTGCGGAGCATTTGGATCAGAAATTACTCTACATCCACACCCCGGAAGCGATGCACACAAGGTTCGGTCAAACAGCTAGTCAGACGAAATGAGGATGTTTCTGGCGAAGGTGAAGCGGACCGCTCGCTGAGATCGCGTACGCTTTCGACAGGGACTTTCCCACCTTGGTGCTGGCACGTCAATCATCGCGCGAGATATCATTTCTTGCGTTTCTTAGCTGGGAGGCGTAGTTAAGTACGTAGTGCGAAACCAACTGGCAATTTCTTCCAAAATCATATCGCGCCAAATGACCTACTGGAGGTAATCGGATGTCCGAAAAGAATGAAATCTCGCGTCGAAGTTTTATAGAAAAGGCAGCGGTGGCGAGCGCAGCAGTGACGATCGTTCCCAGGCACGTTCTGGGTCGTGGGTTTACTCCACCCAGCGACATGCTGAATATCGCGTGCGTGGGAGTGGGCGGAATGGGGCGAAGCAATCTGATAAACCTGGCGAGCCAGAATATCGTGGCGCTGTGCGACGTGGATTGGGGTTTCACGGATAAGAAGCTCTCGACGCTTGATACCGACGCTTCCAATTTGCAGAGTCACATCGATCATCCGACCGAGGGTGCGGCCACAACTCCCGCTGCTTCCGCTGCGGATGCCAAGATGAAAGCGCGGCTGGCCAACATACTGCATTTGAAGAATGACTTGATCCCGAAGGCGAAGAAGTATTCGGACTATCGCGTGATGCTGGAAAAACAGAAAGACATCGACGGCGTGGTGGTTGCTACACCGGACCATATGCACGCGGCAATTACTCTGGCGTCGATGGATTTGTCGAAACATGTTTATGTGCAGAAGCCGCTGACGTGGTCGATTGATGAAGCGCGCAAGCTATCGAAGCGCGCGCAAGAAACAAAGTTGGCCACGCAGATGGGCAATCAAGGGCATTCATTGAATGATGCGCGCATGGCCGTGGAGTGGATTCAATCCGGAGCGATTGGAGAAGTACGAGAGATCCACATTTGGACCGATCGCCCTGTCGGATTCTGGCCGCAGGGAGTGCCACGGCCGCAGGCTCCAACGGATCCTCTCGACACACTGGCATGGAATCCCGCCGGAGTGAATACGCGACTGGCCGCGGCGATGGTGGGGAATTATCCGATTCCGCAGACGCTATCCTGGGATGTTTTCCTGGGAGTTGGGCCGAACGTTCCGTATCACCCGATCTATCACCCGTTTAATTGGCGTGGCTGGGTCGATTGGGGAGTTGGGGCGATCGGCGATATGGGAGCACACCTGCTGGATGTTTCGATGTGGTCGCTGAATCTCGGTTTGCCGACCAGCATCCAGACCGTGTCGACTCCATTTAACGGCGCTTCTTATCCCACGGCGACCATGACGTTTTACGAATTCGCAGCGCGCGGATCAATGCCACCGGTAAAGTTGACGTGGTATGACGGCGGATTAATGCCCGCAAAACCGGTAGAGATCGGGGAAGAAGAGTTGAAGAAGGAAGGTGGAAGCTTGCTGATTGGCAGCAAGGGCAAGCTGCTGCACGATACGTACGGAGCAAATCCTCGGCTGCTGCCGAAGTCTTTGCAAGACTCGGTGGGCAAGCCGCCACAAACGCTTCCCCGGATTGAAAACGAGGAACACGAAATGAACTGGGTTGATGCGGCGAAGGGTAAGACGAAGGCATCTTGCCCATTCGAATACGCCGCAAACCTGACGGAGGTCATGTTGCTCGGCGTGGTTTCATTACGCGCTGGCAGCAAGAAAATCCTGTACGACGGGGCGAATATGCAGGTGACCAACGTTCCGGAAGCGAACCAATACTTCAGCCGGCAATATCGCACTGGCTGGTAGTTAGAATTGATTGATTAGAAATGGAGAAACCTCAATCCCCATTGGGGGTTGAGGTTTCTTTTTTTCCTTCGATAGTTTGGGTCTGTGGCCCGGAATTAATTTGGCCGAAAGACGCCCTCAACCAGTAGTTGAAAGGCTGTTTCCACACCTACTCCCTCACTCAACAATGGCTTCACATATTTCCGCTGAAACTCTTCCGGTTGATTGCGAGACTCGTCGAAAATCGAATCCAGGATTTGCAGTTCCCATTGCGTGACGTCATCGATCGGGTTTAGTGATCTGCGAATCTCTTTGGCGATGGTTTCGCATTCTTTCTGCGAGTTCGGGATTTCCTTTGTGTCTTTCATGTTTTACCCCCAGTCCGTCGCTATCTGTATAAACCCGGGCTGAACAAAAAGTTGCATCCTTTGTGGCGCCCGCCGCGGTGCGACGGAACGGGCACCATAAGGAAATGCAGCAGTTAAGAGGCGATGAACAACGTCCTGCCGCCGCGATTGACGAGCAGCAACGGAGAGTCTCCCGCCTTGCGCACAGCACTCTGGAACTCAGAGACATTCTTCACCGGCTGGTGATTCACTTCCTGGATCACGTCGCCTTGTTGCAGCCCGGAATCGGCCATTTTGCTGGAAGGATCGACACCGTTGACCACAACTCCCGTGGTGCTGGGAGGCAAATTGAGTTGTTCGGCAATTTGCGGGTTGAGGCTGGTGACTTCCACGCCGTCGAGAGTTGCGTTGCCGTTTTCCTCGTGCGAATTGAGTTTCGCGGTCTCGGTGGGCATCTCCGCGAGTTTCACGGTCATGTCATGATCGCTGCCGTTGCGCAGCACTTTCAGTTTGACGCTGGTTCCTGGCGGCATCATGGAGATGCTCATGCGCAGAGCGTTGCTGTCGGTCACGGGTTTGCCATCTACCTCAAGCAGAATGTCGCCGCGTTCGATGCCACTGTGTTGTGCAGGGCTGTTAGGGGTAACGTCGCCAACAACGATGCCGCGCGCTTCCTTTTGACCGAAAGCTTTGGCCATGCCAGGCGTGACGTCTTGCGGCAAGATGCCGAGATAGGCGCGGACAACTTTACCGTTCTTCAAGATTTGATCCATTACTTCGCGCGCGAGATTGGCAGGCACGGCAAAACCAATACCCTGGCTACCGCCCGAACCGTGCGAAATGATTGCAGTGTTGATGCCGATCAATTCGCCGCGATCATTGACCAGCGCGCCGCCGGAATTTCCCGGATTGATGGGCGCATCGGTCTGAAGGAAATCTTCGTAGTCTTCAATGCCGAGTCCACCGCGGCCCTTGGCGCTGATGATTCCCTTGGTGACGGTCTGACCAACACCGAACGGGTCGCCGACGGCAATTGCGACATCGCCAACTTCAACTTTGGAAGAGTCACCGATGGTTAGCGGAGAAAGATTGTTGGCGTCAATTTTCAGAACGGCAACGTCGGTCTTCGGGTCGGTACCGACAATGCGCGCCTGGAATTCTCGCTTATCGGCGAGCGTGACGCGAACGTCGGTTGCGCCATCAACTACGTGATTGTTGGTCAAGATGTAGCCCTCGGGACTGACGATTACACCGGAGCCGAGGCCCTTCTCGCGCTGGTCCTTCGGGGCGCGGAAATGCCCTTCACCTTGTTCGCCGAAGAATTGGCGGAACATAGGATCCATTTGCGACTGCTCCATTCCCTGCGACTTCACAACTTTTGAGGAGGAAATATTTACTACCGATGGCAACACCGCTTTCACGACCGGGGCAAAACTGGTCTTGCTGGCGCCTTCGTTTACGTCAGCGAGCTTTAGAGTTGCTGGCGGATTGGCCGGTTTTTCGGCGGCGTTTGTTTTTGCGCCATCCACTGATTTCTGAATCGTATGAGCAAAACCCAAGCCAGCGGCCCCCAATACCAATCCGAGGGCGAGCGCAGCGGGTCTGGATTTAAGCGAAAAATAATTTTCTGTCATGTGTCCGTCCTTAGGCTTTTGCGCAACCTACACAAACGGTTGTGTTGAGGAGTGCGCTACTTTTGGTTTCGTTAGGTTTGACGCGTTGGGGAGAGCGGTTGATTCTCCCGGGGAGTAGGTATCTTTATGACCTGCGATTGGGTACGCGTAACGATAAGAAAATAAGCGGGATGTGGGCTGGATCGACTAGGAGATGATGCCTTTTCTTACGGCGTACAGAATTAACTCGGGAACTCCGTGCAGATTTAACTTTTCCATGATGTTGGAGCGATGCGTTTCTACGGTGTAGACGCTCAAATTCAACAACTGCGCGACGTCTTTGTTGGATTTGCCTTCGGCAACGAGCTGCAAAACTTCACGCTCTCGCGGTGTGAGCAGATCGTAGGGATCTTCGGTGCCGGAACGCTTCAGCTTGCGCACGTAGTCGTCGAGCAAGACTTTGCTGACCACTGGGCTGAAAAAAGACTTGCCCTCGGCAACCGAATGCACTGCTCGAATGAGATCTGTTTCAGCTGAGTCTTTTAGAAGATAGCCCTTGGCGCCGGCTTTTAGGGCGCGCAAAACATAACTTTCGTCGGAGTGCATGCTAAGCATGACGATGGAGATTCCCGGATGGTTCTGGGTAATCTGCGCAGCCGCTTCGATTCCATTTAAGTTTGGCATACCGATGTCCATCACCAGAACGTCAGGTTTTTGCGAACTGACCAGGGAAACAGCTTCGCGGCCATCGGAGGCCTCACCGACAACCGCAAAATCCTGCTGTTGCTCGAGGAGCACGCGCAGACCGCTGCGCATCAATTTGTGATCATCGGCCAAAACGATGCGAATTTTTCTCATGGCTTAGCCGACTCCACGTGGTGCAAAGGCAATTTCGCAATGACAGTGGTTCCTCTTCCGGGCGTCGACTGAATCGAGAGAGTGCCGCCGAGGCGCCTGACGCGCTCTTCCATGCCAAGAATTCCCATGCCTCTCACACGTTCGGCGAGGAAGCCCATTCCATCGTCGCTGACTTCCACGTGAATCTTGTCGGCGTTCTGCGTAACCGATACGTTGGAGTGCTTTGCGCCGGAGTGCCGGGCCGCATTATTAAGTGCCTCCTGAACCAGCCGGTAGATGCAGACCTTAATGTCGTCGGAGAGTTGCTCTGATACATCCTTGGAGTGGACGTCAACTTCCATTTCTCCGCGACGGGAAATTTCGCGGCCTTGCCATTCCAAAGCCGGGACTAAACCCAAGTCGTCCAACATCGGCGGGCGCAACAACAAAGCCATGTCGCGGATGGACTTCACAGCCGTTTCTGCTGCGGATTTAATGCGCACGATTTGCGCCTGAAGAAAATTGTCCTCCGGGGGCACCAGCTTGGAAAGCTGTCCCAGGTCCATAAGGAGTGCGCCTAGCGTTTGGCCGACTTCGTCATGCAATTCGCGGGAGATGGAGCGGCGCTCTTCTTCCTGCGCGTCAACCAATCGAGCAGATAATGATGCTAACTCTTGGCGGCTCGCTACCAGTTCGTCATACCGGCGGCGGCCTTGCTTCTCCAAGCGCAAAATGTAAAATCCGCCGATTAAGGACAAGAGCAGCCCTGCCATGAGGGATAAGGCAACCATATAGACCAGGCGAGTCTGCAGGCTTTGAAAATTAGCCGCCAAAGTTTGCGTCGCTTCCACTAATTTTCGATCATTCCAGGAAAATACATCACGCGAAATCCGCAGGATGTAGGCCCGGCGGAGCATCATTTGTTCCAGAACAAATTGCAGCCTTTCCTGCGGAACGCCGTGCGCTTGGGCGACAACGAGTAAAGCGAAGGAGTTTTCCTGCTCCAGGAATTTCTGCTGAATTTCAAAGAGCAGCGTTTTTTCTTCCGGATCGGAATCGGTTGGATATTTTTGCAGGGCGGTCTGCACTTCGTCGCCACGGTTTTTCACATCTGAAGCGCCGGCATTGTCTTCGGAATCGTCGCCCTGAATCAAATAGCGCTCCATCTGGTCGTGATAAACATGCACAGAAATAAGGATGGTCGTCAGGGCTTGATTGTGCGCGGAGTATCTTTGATTTACCTGGCGCTCGATGCCGTCGAGTTGGCGAAGAGAATGCAAAGCATCGAGGCCAGCGACCACCATGAGGGCGAGGAGCCCCCCAAAAGCGAGGAACAGAATTCTTCGCACTTTTGCAGCCTGGATTGTTGCCTGAGGATCGTCGTTAGATACTTCGGGCGGCAGCATTTTCCTCACCGAGTGTTGACAGGACTAGGATAATGCAAGGCATCGCCACAGCGAAATTCTCAGGGACGGGTTGCGGCTGGGGAACATTTGCAGTCTTGGGCGCACTTTAACAAGGCCACCGCGACTATCGCACGAATCAAAGCAAACCGCGAAAAGGCCAGCAGCATCGAACTACGAGCCCCAATCTAGCGATCGGCTATTTGAAATGTGGGAACTTTTTGAGGGCTGGCAGGGAATTATCTACACGAGAAACTTTCTCAAACGAGTTACGGAAGCACCGATCAGAACCGTTGGAAAAGGCAATTGATGTCGATGCCGGGGCACCCACGCGAATTAAAAGATTTTCATGGCCGTGAACAAACTCATAATTTGTGGCTGAGGCTAAGTGCATTTCTTTTCTTTGCAGTGTTTTTGCTGCCAGACTTTCAGGTGCGCAGCCAGCAAACCGCGCCCATTACATTGGACGTCAATGCGGTCAACCTGCTGGCCACGGTTCGGGATAAGCATGGAAACATCGTTGCGAACCTGGCGAAAGATGATTTCGTTTTGGAGCAGGACGGCAAGCCGCAAACGATTACCTATTTTGTGAAGGAATCTAATCTCCCTCTCACATTGGGTTTGCTGGTCGACACCAGCATGAGCCAAAGGCACGTTCTGGGTCAGGAGCGCGAGGCCAGCCGCTCTTTTCTGGACCACGTTTTGCGCGAGGACAAGGACAAGGCTTTTGTCATTCAATTCGCGCGCGAGGTTGAGCTTCTTCAAGAGCTGACAGCTTCCCGGCAAAAACTACAAACTGCCATCGACAAAATCGACAGTCCGGAATTTTCGCAATCCGGATCTGGTGGTAGATCGCAAAGTGGGGGAGGCGGAGGAGGTGGCGGCTATGGCGGGCATGGCTCGCACGGCAGAGGAGGGGGTGCGGGCACACTGCTTTATGATGCGGTTTACCTGGCCTCCGATGAATTGATGAAAAAACAACAAGGTCGCAAGGCGCTGATTGTCCTGACCGATGGCGTGGACCACGGCAGCAAAGAAACTTTGGAGGAAGCGATCGAGACCGCACAGCGCACCGATACACTGGTCTATTGCATCCTTTTTGCGGATAAAGAAGGGTACGGTAATGGCGGTGGTTTTGGCGGCTCGCACGTGGGTGGAATGGGCGGCAGGGGCGGCGGTTATCCACGGCGAACCGAAGAATCGCATCCTGACGGAAAGAAAGTTCTTGAACAGATGTCAAAAGCGAGTGGCGGACGTTTTTTCGAGGTGACAAAAAAAGAACCAATAGACAAGATTTACGCGGCGATCGATGAAGAGTTGCGCAATCAATATAGCCTGGGCTACACGCCGGACAAATCAGACAGCAGTGTGGGATATCACAAGCTGCATTTGGCGGTGAAACAGAAAGACATGACAGTGCAGACACGAGATGGTTTTTACTTAGAACATTGATCGATGCGGATTAGTCGTTGTCGTGATCTTCGTGGTCATCGTCATGCAACGCTAAACCCTCCGCACCTTTTGCATTGTGGTCTTTAAATTCAGCCAGAAGGCCCTCGTCGGAAAGATCGAGGGTATGCGAATGCTTCCAATCGTGGTGGGCGATTTCCTGGAGGCGATCCACTACATGTTTGTCCTTCACTTGGATCGCTAATTCCCTGCGGCTGTCGAAACTGCCGGGGGCCAGATTGATCGAACCAACGATAGCGTGCCGATGATCCGCCAATAGCATCTTGGCGTGCAATTTAAGGTGCTTCAACTTGTTAATTTTGATGCCCACATCTTCCATGATGCGCAGGCCGCCAACCGCTTCCACCAATTTTTCCTTTTTTAATTTATGCGGAGGGCGGGCCATAACATGAATCTTCACACCACGCCGGGCCGCGCGAACCAGGCGTTCAATGATCACCGCATCCTGATAACGTTCATTCTGTAGAAAGATGGTGTCTTCCGCGCTGTCAATAAAGTCTGCGATGCGCTCGCGGCCATTGCCGTGGCACCAGATCAAGTGCGAATCCTTGCTGACCTTAAAATCCTTCCTGGCCCAATCCGCATCGAAGCATTCCATAATTTCCGCAACTTCGTGAGCGTGTGAAGTGGAAACCGCATAGTCACGCGTTTCGGTCAAGTTTTTCGTGGCCCAATTCAGTGAACACACAATGGCGGTGGAATCGTCGAGGACCATGGATTTCTCGTGGGTTACGTCATAGGCGGGGTTGCTGTCCATTACATGGACTCCGGCAGCCGCCAAATGCTTATGTGATTCCTTGTTTTCGGATTCGCCGCTACGCCGGGCGGGATTCAACATCACTTTTACATCGACACCGCGATGCCTGGCTGCAACTACGGCCTTGAGCAAAGCAGGATCGGAAAAAAGAAACATTTTGATGCGCATAGATTTCTTGGCGCTTTCGATGAGTTCGAGGATTGGCTTGGCCGAATCATCCGGCAGGACAATTAATTCGCGAGATCCACCCATAGTTGAGAATACCTCCTGACATCAACGTCGATTCGCCAACCTAGCCGGGGGCGGATGCGGCCTGCGTCGACGGCACAGTATTGAATTGAATGTGGTAGAGGTCGGCATAAACGCCACCTCGAGCTAACAACTCGTCGTGCGTTCCTTCTTCCGCTACTACGCCACCCTTCAGCACGATAATTTTGTTTGCGTCACGAATGGTGCTGAGACGATGGGCAATGGTGATCACCGTCCGGCCTTTCATCAACCGCTCCAGCGCCTCGATCACCAAGCGTTCCGACTCGGTGTCCAAAGCCGCGGTCGGTTCGTCAAGAATGAGGATGGGATTGTTGCGAATGATGGCGCGAGCAATACCAATTCGCTGGCGCTGGCCTCCGGAGAGCGTTTCTCCGCGCTCACCGACCATAGTGTCGTAACCGTGAGGCATGCGGGAAATAAATTCATCGGCATTCGCCAATTTTGCGGCGGTTATGATTTCTTCAGGTGTTACGCCTTTGCGGCCATAAGCGATGTTGTCGCGAACTGTGCCTTCAAAAAGGATAGTTTCCTGGAGAACATAACCGATCTGATCGCGCAAGGCGTGGCATTTGTAATCGCGAATATCCTTGCCATCAATCTTCACCACGCCGGCACCCGGATCGTAAAAGCGCGGAATCAAGCTGACGATGGTGGACTTGCCACCACCGGTCGGCCCGACAACACCCACCATCTGGCCGGGCTGAATGTGAAAAGAAACATCTTTTAACACCGGCGAGTCTTCCGTATAGGCGAAAGCCACATGTTCAAATTCAATTTCGCCTCTGATGGTATCCGGCACGCTGGCATCGGGGCGTTCGGGGATGATCGTATCCGCGTCAAGAATGTTCCTGACGCGTTCAACGCCTACAGCCGCTTGCGCGATGGCGTTGGTCATCTTGGCCAGATCCTGCACGGGTTTGAAGAATTTGCTCAGATAGGAAAGAAAAACGGTAAGCGCACCGGCGGTCATCGCTCCCGCAAGAATCAGAGCGGAACCACGCCACAAGACCACGGCAGTGCATAGGGCAACCGTGATTGAAACGATGGGCGACAGCAGCGCCTTTACGCGCCGGGCTTTCAGGGATGCTTCGACGGTAGCATGGCTGACTTCAGCGAGACCCTGTTCCGCCAAATCCTGCCTGCCAAACGCTTTTACCACGCGCATAGACTGCAGTCCCTGTTCGACCACGGAGACGATCTTGCTTTGCTCTTTGCGAACTTCGTGCGTGGCTTTCTTCACTGCTTTTTTAAAGCGAGAGACCAGCAGGAGCATGAACGGGGTAATGGCGACAGCGATCAGGGTGAAATCCCAATTGAGCCAAAACATAATGAACAACATCCCGATAATGGTAAGCAGATCGACCAAAATTCCCAGGGTGTCCGAAGAAGCAAAACCTTGAATGGTTTGCACGTCGGAGGTGATCGTGCTCAGCAGGTTGCCAGTCTGGTGGGTATCGTAGTAGCGCAGGGAAAGTTGCTGCAGGTGGTGGTAAGTCCTGACGCGTAAATCGTTGGCTACATATTGACCAACACTGGTGGTGTAATAGTTCGCGACGTAGGAAGCCAGTGCACCAAGTACGGCGATAATTATGGTTGCGAGTGCAGCGGCTAATGCTATTTGCATTTTTCCGGTTCCACTTAAGATTGGCGCGAGAAGATGGTCGAGCCAAGAGGGAAGTTTGTGGGAACCAACGACGTTATCGAGGATTATTTTTAGCGGCCAGGGAGAAGCAACCCCCATCACAGTCTCCACCAGCATAGCGAGCAGAATGAGGAACAGAGTGCCGCGGTAAGGGCGAACGAGGCTGAGAATCAGACGGCTCACGCCAATCACTCCTCGCCAGCGATTTCAGGAATCCTGGCTACTGCAGACCCTAATAATAATGAGGGCCTGATTCTGTGCCATAGATGGGGGATATGCAAGCACAGGATTTGCAGCGGGAGGGGAGGGAATACGGGCAAATCGGGGCTTCGAATCCCTAGGTGAGCGCTACAGGAGTGTTGATTTTTGTTCTCAAATCGGTGCGAACTAGGGGCAACCGTACCTGGAAAACGGTGCGACCGGGCCTGGATTCGAGGCGTATCGTACCCTGATGATTGCGGACGATGCGCTGAACAATATCCAAGCCCAAACCTGTGCCTTCTCCGACCGGCTTCGTTGTAAAAAAAGGGTCAAAGATCCTTCCCTGAATTTCGGATGGGATTCCCGATCCGCTATCGGTGAATTGGACCAGGAGCGCCTCCGGCTCCAAGGCGGTGCAAACCTCCAAAATCTTTTTTCCGTTCGGGGCTGAACTCATGGCGCTAATGGCATTGTCTATCAGGTTGGTCCAAATCTGATTCAACTCACTGCCGTTTGCCGGGATTTTGGGAAGGTTGCCGGAAAATTTGCGCTGCACCTCAAACCCGTGTTTCAACTGATGCTGAAACATGCGCAGAGTCACGTCGATGCCTTGTTCCACATCAATTTCGCTGAGCGGAGTCTGATCCATATAGGAATAGGATTTGACCGCTTGAACGAGATCCGATATGCGGCGAGAGGCTTCTTCAATTTCGCGCGTGAGGCAAATAATCTGATGATCGTAAACAAGAATGTGCAAGCCACGAGCGAAGTTGGCGGGGTTCAACACATGCTCAAGCGGCTCCAATTTGTCATTGGTGATTCCGGCTTGCACCAAATCTCCGGCGAGTTCGGAAAGCAAATTCCTCTGTTCCAACCAATCGCTAAGATCGGATTCCATGTCGGCGCGCTCAAGGGGATCCAGGTTGGCAACGCCAGTGGAGCAATCCGCGATTGATTCACTGAGGGAGTTCATCAAGTTCTGCGCTTCTGGCGATAGTAGTTGGCCACGCAAGGCGATCGCTTCACGTCGGCGAAGCGCAAGGGTTTCGCGCAGAAGCGTAGATGAACGCAGGGCCGCGGAAGCGGGATTGTTAAGTTCGTGGGCGAGACCCGCCGATAGTTTGCCCAAAGCCAACATTTTGCTGGTTCGCTCTTCCGATTGTGCGAATTCCCGGGTGCGATCGGTCATTTCGCCGACAAGTTTTTGCGCCAGATTTGGGGCGCGGTAGACAAGTTCTCGCAACTCCGTTGCAGGCATCACCGCGATTCGCAATGGCCCAATGGCGGTGCCACGTCCACGGATCACTTTCATGCGTGAGAATGGAAGCACGCCAGTAGCTTGTCCAGCAACCCGTACAAAAACAGGGGCGTAAGGATCGTTGAGCCGGCGAAATTGGAACTCTCCCTCGAGGACGACGATGAATTCCGCGGCCGGCGATCCCTCTTTGATGACAACGTCACCGGATTCGTAGCAACGCACTTCAAAATGCTCTGCGAGCCATTCGAGCGCGGCGCGATCATCGTCGGCAAAGAGTGGAATTTGCTTTAGTTCATCAGGGGTGAGCCGCGCGCAGGAATCATTCTCCATGGTGGTTCTCCTTAGCGATTCGCCAGATATTGATTAATGAAGTAAAGAACGATAGAACCTTCGCCGACGCTATTTGCTACGCGGCGCACTGCGCCGTCACGCACATCGCCCACCGCAAATACACCCGGAACATTCGTTTCCAGCAGGGATGGATCGCGATCCAACCGCCAGCCGGCGGGGCGTTTTCCATCGACCAACAAATTGCGCCCGGTAACCAAAAAGCCTTTGCGATCGCGGCACACGGTACCTTCGAGCCATTCCGTCTGCGGTTCTGCGCCAATAAAAATGAATACCGCGCCTGCCGGGCGTTCTTCGGTGGTCTTGGCATCATGATGGCGAATCGATAGGCTGGTCAACCGGTCTTCTCCATGAACTTCGATCACCTCGGTAAATGGTTCGACGGTAATGTTGGGGATCGTCTTAATGCGCTCCACCAGATAGTGGGACATTGATTTGGAAAGAGATTCAGCGCGCACCAACATCTTTACCGAACGGGCCAAGTCGGAAAAATGCACGGCGGCTTGGCCTGCGGAGTTCGCGCCGCCAATGATGTAAACATCTTCGCCTTTGCAGGAGGAGGCTTCGGTGTTTGCGGCGCCATAGTAAACTCCGGCGCCGGTCAGTTTGTCGATGCCTGGAATATCCAGACGGCGCCATTGCACACCTGCAGCAATCACTACGCTGTGTCCCAAAAGTTCCTGGCCGCTGGAGAGTTTTACGACTTTGTATTCGCCATCAACGGAAAGCGAAACCGCCTGAACCGGCGCGAGAACTTCCGTTCCGAAGCGCTTTACCTGCGAGACGCCACGGCGGGCCAGATCTGCGCCGCTCAGACCGGACGGAAAACCCAAATAATTCTCGATGCGCGAACTTAGACCGGCTTGGCCGCCTGCGGCTTCGCGTTCGACCAGAATTGTGCGAAGGCCTTCGGTGCTGCAATAGAGTGCACAAGCCAGTCCGGCAGGGCCAGCGCCAACGATGATGACGTCGTAAAATTCGCGGCTGGGAGAAGTAGTGAGGCCTAGCTTCGACGCGACATCGGGCAAAGTCGGTTTTTTCAGGATCGAGCCGTCCGAAAAAATGACTACCGGTAGATCGGTCGGAGTGTCCCCGACCGCTGCCTGAATTCGCGGGTCCGAAGTTGCGCCTGGCTCCATCCAGCGGTAAGGAATTTGGCTTTTGGCGAGAAAATTCTTTAGCTCGTGGGTGCTGGGAGCCCAGCGGGTGCCAACAACATAAATTCCGTCAAAGGATTCGCGGCTGGTGGCGTTCCAGTCTTCCAGCAAATCCGAAAGGATGGGATAGAGGTTTTGCTCCGGAGGTTCCCACGGCTTCATCAAATAATGGTTGAGCTTCACTTTATTAATGGCGTCGATGGCCGCATTGGAGTCGGCATAGGCGGTGAGGAGCACGCGACGGGCATCCGGCTGGAGCAATAGAGCTTCCATCAAGAATTCCGTGCCGCTCAAATTGGGCATTCGCTGATCCACGAGGAAGAGCGCGATGCGGTCTCCACGAGTTGTGAGTTGGCGGACGAGGTCCATGGCCTTTTGAGGAGAATCGGCAGCAAGAATTCGATAATTCGACGAGAACTTGGACTTGAGATCGCGTTCCACGGCGCGAATGACAGCTGAATCGTCGTCGAGAGCAAGAATGTAAGGTTTTTTCATAAGGGTTAATCCGAAAAATGGCCGCGTTGGGATGGTCTTACGTTAAAACGATTATTGGATACTTTAAACAGCTAAATAGTTGTGCTCTAAATTGCAAGGCTGAGTCTCGGCAATGTTCAGGTATGTTAGACTCGGCCAAAATCGAGTGGGGACAATGAGGGCCAGGATTTTGTCCAGAAGGCAAGCCAATGAAAGATTTCATGATTGTTAGCCTTAGCCGCGTAGCGTTTTTGAGCTTGTCGATTGTTTTCACAATTTTCGCGAATGTTTTGGCGGCGAAACCGGCTGATACAAACCCGGGGCTTGAGCTTACTCGCCCGGTGCGTACATGGGAATTTCTTTGCTCGGTAGGGAAGCAAGCCGCAATTTTCGGTAATGAATCAGGAAGGGTCGAGGGCTGGGCCTACCCGCTGAAATTATTCCGCGACTTTTCTTTGATCTTTCACGCTGACAGTCGCGCCCTTCCCGCGGAAACTCTGGCGCGCACGATCACGGTCCGACCTGAATCCACGACTATTCTTTATGATGGAGATACTTTCCGCGTGAAGGAAACTTTCTTCACTCCTGTGGATGAGCCTGGGGCAATCATTCAGCTGGAAGTTGAAACCGAACAACCGCTTGAAATTGAAGCCACGTTCCACCCCGATTTTCAATTGGAGTGGCCCGCGGCACTAGGAGCAACAAATTCTTCGTGGGATTCCCGCCTTCATGCCACAGCGTTTACGGTAGATCATAAAGAGTTTGCTGGATTTCTTGGCTCGCCCACGGCTACGGTTTCCGACCAACAATTCGACACCAACTACAATGCGTCTTCAATGGCCGGAATGCGCCTTGGTGTTACAGCTAGAGGCAAAGAAACCAAGCTGATCGTTATGGCTGCTTCTATAAATGGCGCCGCTGAGGCAGAGAAAACTTATCAAAGGTTAATTGACAAACATGTTGAGCTGCAGAGGGACTCGGCGAATTATTACGCGCAATATCTGCAGCAGACCGTGATTGCCGAGATTCCGGATGCGCAACTTCAACAAGCCTATGATTGGTCGCGAGTAAGCGTGCTGCAAGGAGTGGTGAAAAACCCTTATCTGGGAACAGGCCTGATTGCGGGCTATCGAACCTCTGGCGAATCGCAGCGACCAGGGTTTGCATGGTATTTCGGGCGCGATTCGGAGTGGACTTCGCTGGCTTTCAATAGCATTGGCGATTTTTCGACCACAAAGGATGCCCTGAACTTCCTGATCAAGTTTCAGCAGGACAACGGAAGAATCCCGCACGAAATTGCACAAACTGCTTCGCTGGTGAATTGGTTTAAGGACTATCCCTATGGGACTGCGTCCGCTGACGCCACCCCTCTGTTCATCATTACTACGGAGGATTATGTAAGAACCAGCGGTGATGTTGCCTTCGCGAATGATCATTGGAGCAATCTGTGGAAGGCGTATCAGTTTCTTCGTTCGACGTATGACGAAAATGGTTTGCCCAAAAACTTCGGGATAGGCCACGGGTGGATTGAGGGTGGCCCCCTTCTGCCGGTAAAATCGGAGCTGTATCAAAGTGGCGTGGGAGCGGAAGCACTTCGCGCGCTGGCACAGTTGGCAAAATGGACCGGCAAGGACATGGAAGCTAGAACCCTTGCCGATGAATTCGCGAAACAGCAAGCCAGGGTGAATAGTACTTTCTGGTCACCGGAAAGAAATATCCATGCGCTGGCAATTAATCAAGAAAATAAACAGGTGATCGAACCCAGCGTTCTGGCGACCGTGCCCATGTGGTTTGGCTTGCTGGACGGCGCGAAATCCAAGCAAACGATTGCGCAACTTTCCAGCGCGGAGCACGCCACCGATTGGGGCATGCGCATCATTTCCAACCGTTCCGCAAACTACAGCGCCGGCGGCTATCATTTTGGTTCTGTCTGGCCACTGTTCACGGGATGGGCTTCGGTTGCTGAGTATAATTACCATCAGGTTCATCCCGCGCTGCAGAATTTGCGGGCGAATGCGCTGCTGGCGTTGGATGGTTCACCCGGTCACGTCACGGAAGTGCTTTCCGGAGATTATTACCAGGATCTGTCCACCAGTTCTCCTCATCAGATCTGGTCGGCGGCAATGGTTGTCAGTCCGATGCTGCGCGGTCTTTTCGGTCTAAGAACCGACGCGGTAGCGCACACGCTTACGCTCGCCCCATCATTGCCCGCGGATTGGACATCATTTAATTTGCGTAATCTTCGCGCTGGCAGCGCTATGCTGGACGTTAAGTTCCACCGCACCCCCTCGGAAATTGTTCTGGAAATTCATCCGACCAAAACGGGCGAATGCACATTTGAATTTCAACCGGCCCTCAGCTTGCGCGCCGAAGTTCTTAGCGTGGAACTGAACGGCCATGCAATCCCTTTCCAACTGAAGGCCAACGAGAGCGATCAACATCTAGTGACGCAATTTCCGATCGCCAGTGGACCGAGTGCTCTGCGGATTCATGTTCGCGATGATTTCGCGATCAGCTACCATTCGCAACTTCCCGCCCTTGGCAAAAAAAGTGGCGGGCTGCGAATCCTGTCAGAAGCTTGGAACGCGTCGCGCAACCAGCTGACCCTGGAGCTGGAAGGAATCCCCGGGCGCTCCTATGAGCTTTCGCTTTTCAATGGGAAAGAAATAACCAGCGCGGAAAGTGGCACGATTTCGAAATCAGCGGAGGGCGCTGAAAAACTGACAATCGCGTTGCAAGGTACGGACGAAACCCAATTCGTTCGAGGCACGCTGGTTCTGCATTTCCCAGTGCCAGCGGCGGGAAAACATGCGGTTCCGTAGTATCGTCAGAAAATCTATAACTTGTTGAGTAGCCAGGGTTAAGAAGCAAGCGGACCTATCACGAACTGGTGTGATGGGAAGGGTTGCGCGCAATCTCACAAAGGAGTATTCCAAGTACTGGCATTACTAATTGTCTGTTTTGCCCATGAAGGAAGGATGCGTTGCAATGGTTAATTCCCTGGAATCGGTAATTCGAGAACATCCATTTTTTAATAATTTTCCTGAAAATCATCTACAAATCATTACCAGCTGCGCGAAGAATGTTGAGTTTCCCGAAGGCCATTTCATTGTGCTGGAAGTGGATGCGGCAAACGAATTCTATTTCATCCGAAAAGGGTCCGTCTCCATCGAATTGAATATCCCGCAGCGCGGCCCCACTACCATGCAAACGGTTGGTGAAGGCGAAATTCTGGGCTGGTCCTGGGTATCTCCGCCATATCTCTGGCACTTCAACGCCAAGGCATTGGAGCGCACCAAAGCGCTGGTGTTCGACGCCACCTGCCTACGCGCAAAATGCGAACAAAACCACGATCTGGGCTACGAAATGCTGAAGCGTTTTGCCAACCTGATCACTGCGCGGCTGGATGCAACACGCCTGCAATTGTTGGATATTTACCGGTTGGATGATGGGTCGAAGCCGCTGGCGAAGAAAAACAGCAAGCCAGTTAGAACTGCCAAGGCGGCCCGTTAGTTTAACCGGTATTTCGGAGATTGGGATCGCGTAAATCTATGCGCGATCCGGCATTCCACATAACCCCCGCGAAAAGTCACACATATTCCGACGTATCAAGGCAGTAGCAGCGGGGATTCCGTTTCGCTGCTACACGATTGCCTGTAGACGGCGCTGTTGCCTTCATCTTCGGCGAGTATCTGTACCGAGTTTCTGTACAATGATTTTCGCGCCCATTGATTTCCGGAGGCCACATGGCTCACCGCCAATCGCTCCCCGTCTTCCTGGCCCTGATGGCAATTTCCTGCCTGCTATTTTGCGGATGCCAATCCGCCTATTACAAAACGATGCGGACCCTGGGCAAAGAAAAACGCGACATTCTCGTCCAGCGCGTAAAAGATTCCAAGAAGGATCAGGAACAGGCTAAAGAGAAATTAAAGACCACCATGGAATCCTTTCAAGAACTCACTGGATTTCAAGGCGGCTCCCTGGAAAAATCTTATAAAAAATTGAACGGCGAGTATGAAGGGGCCCAGGCGCAGGCCGATAAGCTGCACGATCGAATTAAGTCGATCGATCAGGTCAGCAACGATCTTTTTAACGAATGGCAGAAAGAGATCGATCAGATGGGCAACGCTAAATTGAAATCACAAAGCAGCGCATTGCTTCGCGATGCCAAGGAACGTCAGGGTGCCTACATGAAGGCTATGCGCAAGACCGAAGATCAGATGACCCCGGTCCTGGGCTCCTTTCGCGACCAGGTATTGTTTCTGAAACATAATCTCAACGCCCGAGCCATAGGTTCCTTGAAGGGCACATCCACCAAAATAAATACGGATGTTACGAACCTGATGAAAAGCATCGACTCTTCGATGCAAGAGGCGGACAATTTGATCTCTGCTCTTTCTCCTTCCGATGCCAGTTAGTCTTCATCCAAAGAAATCTGTATTGCTCGTTCGCCCAGTTGTTTACTCTAATTGGAGAAAGGTAAATTGTGAATTCAGAGACAGCAACGACGCGCAAGTCCCGGTTCAAGAACCCTTTTCTTTATTCCTCGATCGTTATTTTGCTCGTGGCTATTTATGTTGGCTTTGTAATGATCAGCCGATACGAATCGAAACGCGATTTTGAAAAGAGAAGCGCGGCGGCACAGGAAGAAAAGCGACTGGAGAATGATCGTCTCGCCGTGGAGCAATTAGGCGGGTCGGAACTATCCATTCGAGCGCTGTATGTTTCTCCTCCCAACATTCACCCGGGAGAGCCGGCGCAATTGTGCTACGACGTAGCCAACGCGAAAACGGTGACTCTGGATCCACCAGTGGCCGAAGTGTGGCCTTCGCATTCGCGCTGCATAGACCTGAAGGCGAGAAAAACCACGAGTTTTACGCTGACCATCGCCGATGCTGCCGGTAAGTCTGCAACCCAATCGGTGGAACTGAGAGTGCGGTAGTCGGCCGGGCTCATCCCTCTAAATCTTTTATTTACTTCATCTTAAAAACAATTCGCGGATATCCTCTTGTTCCCTCATTTCGGTCCACTCTATAATGTCGGTAGCGGAGTTCGGCTCAGCCGGGCTCCGCATACTTTTTCTTCGACGCAGGAAAAAATGTCAGATCCTCTTTCTAAAATAAAAGCGAAATTGCAACTGGAGCTTGACGCGCTGGAGCATGAGCTGAACGTCGATCTTCCCAAGGAGATTGCCGTAGCTCGCGCGCACGGCGATCTTTCTGAAAACGCGGAATACAAGTATGCGAAGGAACGTCAAGGGTATGTTAACGCCAAAATTGGCAACCTGAAGAAGCGCATGGGCGACCTTGGAATGCTCAACCTGACCAATATTCCAAAGGATCGCGCGGGTTACGGCTCGCGGATCGTCGTGCTCGACGTGCAGAAAAGCGTTGAGGTGGAATATAAATTAGTGAGCAGCGAAGAAGCCGATGTGGAGAAAGGCCTGATTTCGACGACGTCGCCGATCGGCCGGGCGTTGTTGAATCGCAAGGTGGGTGACGAAGTGCTGGTGGCCACGCCCAACGGACAAAAGGAATTTGAAATTGTTCGTCTTGCCACCATCCACGAAGAGGCCTAAACTCTTTTTCCCAGTCCCTTTGAGGTCCTATGTTTTATTGGGGTTCCGGAACAACTCTCGGTTTTCTGACAGTGTTAGGGTACGCCATTACCCTGAGCGGCGCGCTTTATCTATGGCGCCACCGGCATGAATTTTCATTTTGGGTTGAGAATGAAGTCTCGATGTTCCGCAGGAATCTGTCACGCTATGTTCCTTCAGGTCCGTTTTACGAACGGCGCGCGACTTCACGCCTGGTTGTAATTCCTACCAGCTTTGTTCGAACCATGGTTCATTTACCAGAGCGGCGATTTTCCTGGGGTGCTTTCCTGCTGTGCCTCGGAGTATTGCTGTGCGCGCTAGATTTCTTTATTTAGTGTAGACACGAAAGGCGCCCGCCTCCGGCCCTTCGCCCCGCTCAGGATAAAAAGGAGGCGGCCAACGTTGGTTTCACAGGGTTGCCGCATGACTGGCAGCAAGTTCCCGATTCACCATTGGAGATAGTTTAGTTCCAAGAATTTCAATGGCGCGGAGCATTTTCTTGTGCGGAAGCGTGGAAACGCCCATTTGGAAAGTCACGCGAGAGATTCCGCCAAGCGCTTCATTTTGATAAAGAATCTTTTCGGCCACAGTTTCGGCATCGCCGATCATTAAGGCTCCAGTGGGCCCGCGCAAGGCATCGAACTGGGCCCGGGTGGCTGGCCTCCAACCTCGTTCTTTCCCAATTTCAGTAAATGTGTGCGCATAGCCCGGGAAAAAATCATCGGCGGCTTGTTCTGATGTGTCTCCCAAAAATCCAATCAAATGAACGCCGACTGTAAGTTTTTCGGCGGGATGACCGGCACGTTTACCGGCTTCGCGATAAAGATCAATCAAGGGGCGAAAGCTTTCTGGTTCGCCGCCAATGATCGCGACCATTAGAGGCAGGCCGAGCATTCCGGCACGCACAAAGGATGTTGGCGTGCCACCCACACCGACCCAGATGGGAAGAGGATCTTGCAGCGGCCGCGGGTAAATCGCCTGGCCGGTGAGTGGCGGGCGATGTTTGCCTGACCAGTGAACAATTTTGTTGTCGCGGATTTTGAGAAGGAGTTCCAGCTTTTCCGCAAATAGAGAATCGTAGTCTTCCAGGCGCAAACCGAAGAGCGGGTAAGACTCAATGAAGGACCCGCGCCCCGCTACGATTTCCGCGCGGCCCTGCGAAAGAAGATCGAGCGTCGCAAATTCCTGGAATACGCGAACGGGATCTGCAGCGCTCAATACCGTGACGGCGCTGGTCAACCGAATGTTCTTCGTGCGCCCCGCGGCTGCTGCAAGGATCACCACCGGGGCGGAGTCGAGAAATTCCGGGCGATGATGCTCGCCAATTCCGAATACGTCGAGGCCAACTTGATCGGCCAATTCGATCTCGGCAATTAAATGCCGCATCCGCTCAACCGGACTAAGTGTGAGCCCGGACGCCGGGTCGGAAATGGCTGCCGCAAAACTATCGATGCCGATCTGCATCTAGTAACTCCTCGATTCGCCTTCTACAATTGGAGTAATCTTCTGAACCATTTGTCACAACATTCTTGGGTATTTTTCTACTGTAACGACACCGCTTCGGCTGGACAAACGTTCACTCCTCTGCAATTCTCCTTCTTTATGATTCCTTCGCTAATTGTTCACGGTGGTGCTTGGGATATTCCCGACGATGCCGTCGATGCATGCAAAGCAGGTTGTGGGCGTGCGCTGCGGGCCGGCTGGTCGATCCTCTCCCAAGGAGGCCACGCGCTTGACGCTATTGAAGCGGCTATCACGATTCTGGAAGATGATCCGGTCTTCGATGCGGGTTACGGCTCGCATCTCAATCTTGATGGGCAAGTGGAGTGCGACGCTATCGTGATGGACGCAGCGACTCTGAAAGCCGGTTCGGTAGCGGGACTTCGGCGCATAAAGAATCCGATTCGGCTGGCTCGCCGGGTGCTGGAGCAATGCTCGCACATGATGCTGATTTCCGAAGGAGCGGAACGGTTTGCCACGCAACATGGCATTCCACTATGCGATCCCAACGACCTCGTCTCTCCCGCTGAGCGCGAAGCCTGGCTCCGCTGCAGCAAAGATGCACACGCCGCGGAACATCATCGCGGTCACGATCAGGGTACTGTAGGCGCTGTGGCGATCGATCAGCAGGGCCGCCTGTTCGCAGCTACTTCGACCGGGGGAATCTGCTGCAAACTTCCCGGGCGAGTTGGCGATTCGCCGCTCATTGGCTCGGGTTGCTATGCAGATTGCGAAAGTGGCGGCGCATCTTCCACGGGATATGGCGAAGCAATTATGCGAATCGTGATGGCTAAGTCCGCGACAGATGCTCTGCGCGGCTGTTCATCCAGCGTGTCCGCAATGGCGGCGGCGCAAGATGCCGTGAAGCTTCTGACCGTTCGGGGAAAGGGCACAGGCGGAATAATCCTTCTCGATAAACTCGGCAATCCTGGGCATGCCTTCAGCACTCCGCGGATGGCCTATGGTTATGTGGCTGGGGATTCTTCGTTCGTCATCGCGACGTAAGAGCTTATGAGAAGCCTCACAATATTCGCTCCACTGGCTGCTCTGCTAGCCTGCACTTGCTCCCCAGTAGAGGTTTCAGCGCAGAGCGGCGTGGCACATGGCAATCAAGATTGGTCCTCCTATGGCGGTTCCCCTGAGGACAATCATTATTCGACGCTTTCTCAAATCAATCGCCATAACGTGAAAGAACTCCAACTGGCCTGGAGTTTCGACACGGGAGAACAAGGCGGACTGCAATCCAGCCCGCTGATTATAGATGGCGTTCTTTTTGGGATTACGCCGACGCAAAACATATTTGCAGTCGACGCCACCAATGGAAAACTCATCTGGAAATTTGATTCCGGCGTTGCGGGTACGCAGCCGGATCGGGGGCTGGCTTATTGGAGCGATGGCGCAGAGAAACGCGTTCTCGTCGGAGTCATGAATTTTGTCTACGCGTTGGACGCAAAAACGGGCAAGCCCACTGCCACTTTTGGAGATGGTGGACGCATCGATTTGCGCGAGGGGCTCGGACGCGAGCCGGCGTCCGCGCAATCGATCTATCTGACCAGCCCACCTATTGTTTATAAAGATCTCTTCATCACCGGCGGGCGCAATCCGGAAACGCTGCCCGCTCCTCCGGGTGATATTCGGGCGTTCGATGTGCGGACGGGCAAACTTCGGTGGGCTTTTCACACAATTCCGCATCCTGGTGAATTTGGATACGACACTTGGCCACCCGAAGCGTGGAAAACCAGCGGAGCGGCAAACAATTGGGCCGGCATGTCGCTGGATCCGAAGCGCGGGATTCTTTACGTTCCCACAGGTTCTGCCGCGTTCGATTTTTATGGCGCAGACCGGATTGGCGACGATCTATTCGCAAATTGCTTGCTGGCACTGAACGCGGATAACGGGCAGCGGATCTGGCATTTTCAAGGTGTGAAACACGATTTATGGGACCGCGATTTTCCTTCGCCTCCCGTGCTTCTTACAGTTATTCGTAATGACCAGAAGATAGATGCCGTGGCACAAACCTCGAAGCAAGGCTTCGTTTTTCTTTTCGATCGCAGCAATGGGACTCCCCTTTT
>DASXIT010000163.1:0-21756 GCA_036497825.1 Candidatus Acidiferrum sp. | reverse complement strand
GGTCGTTCTGCTGGTCATTCCCGGGCCCGCAGTTCTTTACATTGTTAGCCGGAGTATCGGTCACGGACGGCTTGCTGGCCTGGTCTCGGCTATGGGCATCACCTCTGGCACCTTGTTTCATGTAGTCGCGGCAGCTCTCGGTCTCTCTGCCCTCCTTGCTTCCTCTGCACTTGCGTTCCAATTCGTGAAGTACGTCGGTGCCGCCTACCTGATTTTTCTCGGAATTCGTGTTCTACGAAGCCAGGATTCTGCGTTGATACAGCCTGCCGCGGGCCACACGAATCTCCGGAATATCTTCGCCCAAGGCGTGCTCGTCAATCTGCTGAATCCCAAGACTGCCTTGTTCTTTCTCGCGTTCCTGCCACAGTTTGTCGATCCTGCTCGCGGCCATGCCACTCTTCAGATTTTCCAGTTAGGACTGCTTTTTGCTCTTCTGGGCGGGCTGAGTGATTCCATGTGGGCTTTGCTTGCCGGAACCCTTGCCGACCATTTCCGGGCGAGCGAACGGCTTCGTCGCGCTCAACGCCGGGTATCGGGTGCCACCCTGATTGCTTTGGGGCTGGCTTCTGCCTTCTCGGGCGCAAAGTCTAAATGACCATTCCCTCCTAACACTTTCTTCACGAACCCCTCATTACTTTCCATCGCCCCTTCTCCCATCCTTAAACCATCGCAGCAAATGCTCCTGTTTTGGGGAGGGAACAATGTCGCTCAATCTATTTTTCACGCTCTGCATTCTCGGAATTGATTTCATGGTCTATGCGTTCTTCCAGTGGACCTATGGCGACAAGCGTCGCAAGATTGCACGCAAAATCGCGGCTATTCGGAATTCCTCCCAGCCCCTACCTTCAGGCCCTTTCCTGGTCGCTTCAGAAAAGCCGCCCTTCCGCGATCAATTCCTCGCGTCTCCATCGCAGCCTGAAGCTACGCACACAACCAGACTCCTGCAATCCACCTGAACCTCGGTAAAATCTCATTTTGCGACCAGCCCTACACGATTCACCGGATTGCACCAGGTCCCTGTGCGGTTGAATATCCTTTCGCACCAGTCCTTTAGGTGACCGCTTATTTGCCACTTTCGTATGTGGCGGAAACCGGACCACTGTCGCCCTGAATCTCGATGACCCTAGCCCCCTCATCCTTCTCCTTGCACTGTGTGTGCAGTTGCCATAATATTCCCTCTCACTTCTTCAACCGCCCCGCAGGTGTCCGAACATGAGCATAGCCGGTTATCAGTGCTTCTTTACCTATTTTGGTCTTCGTGAAAATCCTTTTCACGTTTCGCCGGATCCTCGTTTTTATTATTCGACACCTTCTCACGATTCGGCGAAGAACGAACTTCTATTTGGCCTTCAAACGCAACAGGGCCTCCTTGTACTCACCGGCGAAGCAGGCACGGGCAAGACCACGGTTTTGAACACCATTCTTGAATCCCTCGAACAGCAACATTTTTCAACTTCCTATGTTTTTCATTCTCTGCTCGAAACTACCGAACTATTTGAATTTATTCTTCGCGATTTCGGGGTCACCTATACCTCAACGCGCAAGGGGCATCTCGTTCGAGCTCTTTATGATTGGTTAATTTCCAGAACAACTACGAATGATCTCCCCGTTCTAATTATTGATGAAGCCCAATCGCTTTCCTTGGAAACGCTGGACGAGTTGCGGCTTCTGCTCAATCTGGAAACTCCGAAGGGAAAATTGCTTCAGGTCATTCTTTCGGGGCAATCCGAGCTCGACGAGAAACTTCGCTGCCCAGAACTCCGCCAGTTGCGTCAGCGGGTTATGTTCCATTGCAAATTGTCCGTTCTTTCCGAGGACCAAACGCTTTCCTACGTGCAATCCCGGCTTCATGCTGCGGGTCTGACCAATGCGGAGCTTTTTCCAGTCGATACACTGCACTGCATTTACAAGCATTCCAAGGGCATTCCTCGTCTGATCAATCTGCTTTGCGAGCATGCTCTGATCACCGCTTATGGCGAGCAACAGCAATCCATCTCGCCCGATATCATTCAACGAATCGCGGTTGATTTTGATCTCTCCTCCAAACCGATCTCAGTTCAAAGTGAATATGCGCCCGGCACCTTTGGCCATCTGATCTCGTTTCCTCTTCACGAGGAAAATGATAGTGAAGTTTTGCCGCGCCCAATTGATTCCGACCCAGTGAAAGCGTTGATCGATGCGGCACTCCTGGCCGCTGCGGCTGAGATTCCCAAGGAGAGTGGTGTGCATCGAACGGCATCTGCAGCTGCGCTTTCATCTGCACAGCCGTCTTCACCGGAATTCCCGTTGCAGGTTCCTAATGAGGGTGACGTTCATCGCCCGGCAGCTGCCGCGGCCGCATCTTTATCCGCACATGCGCCTGCATTTGCGGACTTGCCTGCATTTCCCAAGGAGGGTAGCGTGCACCGACCGGCAGCAGCCGTAACCGTACCCACACTTACACACGCGCCCGCGATCTCATTGGCTCCGCAACCCCAAAAGCCCTCTCTCGAAGCGCAATTTTCCACGGCTCTTTCTCAAAGGCCGGAGCATCGCCGTGAACTGGCGCGCCCTCAGCCTGTTCGCCGTTCATCCTCCTCTTTCGGTGATTACTGGCGCAGCGTAGGCCAATCTTTTGTCTCTGAAATCCGCATGATCCGCGCTTCTTTTGCCGCGCCAAATCCAGAGCCTGCGCTGACCGCATCCCCCGAAGACAAACCTGCTCCTCCCCGCAAACTGATTCAGCCCATCGCCAACTGGCTGCGCCAACCCATGGCGAACGGCGGCGTCCCAGCGCAGGCCAGGCCAACACGTTCGGCAACTCAAAAGTAATTCACCGTTTCGGCTCGAGAATCTGCCCTGAAGCTCAAAGAGCCGTGCACCGTAGTTCCATGAAAAGACCTCCGGCAGCCTTTTCGGCTCACCGGAGGTCTTATTTTCTAGCCTAATCGAACTACTTCACAACGATGTTGAAGTCGAACAGATCCGTCAAATCTCCAATAGCTGGACTGTTCTTCGGAACGTACGCATTGCCCGACTCATGTTTCGGGTTAGGCAAATTGTCCCGACTCCGCTTGCTGATGGTTGGCAGATCCCAGTTGTGTTCGATGAACTTCAGGATCGACACATGGTCCGTGTAGCTGTGAGAAATATGCCCCGGTTTGGTATAAGGAGAAACCACAATCAGCGGAATGCGCGTGCCGTCTCCAAAGAAGTCTACAGCCTGCACGTACCCGGAATCGTAGTAGCCGCCGCCTTCGTCGGTGGTGATGAAGATAGCGGTGCTCTCCCACAGTTCTTCATTGCTCTTCACTTCATCCACAATCTTCTTCACGAATCCCTCGTACAGATCCCACTTCGAAGAAGCTGGATGCCCGTCTACCCATCCGCTGGGCTTCACATAGGAAACCGCGGGCAGTGTGCCGTTCTTGATGTCGTTGTGAAGGTCGATGGTATCTTTCAAGTGAGCGGTGCGCACCGATGCGTCGGCCATCACTTGTGCCTGGTATTGGAACGGGTTGCAAATGTTGCAGTATTGATCGCTTGCCTTGCCCACGGTTCCATAGTTGAGTTGATATTTGTCACCGAGATAGGCGGTCCACTGGTCGCCGTAGTATTTCCACGAAACGCCCTTCTCCATCATTACTTCCGCGATGCTCCGCTGATTTACCGGAGGAATCGTGAATGGTGTGTTGTAGATGAAGTGGTCGTTGTAGGCGTTCGACCCGTCGCCAAAATAGCCCGGGTTATAGTTGTTCAGCAGATAGTACCGGCCCGGATCGCACTTGGGGTCCACTTGGTAAGGCAGGCTGCTCAAGTAATTTAGCACTGCGCCGACTCCCGGTGCATCAGAGTCAGAGCAATTCGTGTACGAGCCGCCGCCATACACAGGCGAGCCGAAACCCCCGCCGCCGTAACCATCCTCTGTGTACCAGTTGTTCGTTGCCGGTTGCGGGTCAGGGTTTTCGATTTCATCGACAACGCCCGCATCCGCCGGCTGGTCCGCCCAGACTTTCACCTTGTGGGGTGGCTGCGCCGGGTTGAAGTTGGCATCGCTGAAATAAATCGCATCTCCGAAGCCCAAATAAATGCTGTCCAGGCCAGTTCCACCTTTGGCTGGCTGGTGGTAGTTATCGCTCATGGCGTAATTGTCGGCGAGATATCTTGTGTACGATGCGTCGCCATCCAACATGTTGTAGAAGCCCATCGCTGTCGACCCTTCACCTGTCGTCAGATCGGTGAACCCCGTTGCCTGTGCCTTACCGTTCGTGCCGGCTCCCACCGTTACTTCAACCCAGGGAAACAAATCATTCTTGCATCCGCCCGGGTTGTCATACGTCGCGTAGTCCACGTTGCAATCCAGTTGCTGCCACATTTGATAGAAGCGATGAACCGGGCTCGCCGCGTACGAATTGTACGGGAACGTATCCGACGTCAGTTGAAACGGTCCCGGTGGCAAATCCAAAACGTTCTGAATTCTCTGATCCGGGGTATGCGACGTCTGTCCAGTTCCTCCCAAGGTCAAGGAAACGTAGTAGGCGGAATCCAATCCATTCTCGCTGGCCATGGCATCGGCGATCGTGCTGATAGGGGCCGTCTTCGGGCCACCGACTAGAGGTGGGGGCAAAGTGCTGTAAAGTGACTTACTCTGTGGGCTGGTCTCAAATTTTTCTTTGTGAGTGTCGTCGGCCGAATACTGAACAGCTTCGGAGTAGTTCGGTCCCGGTGTCCCATCCTCATTGATAATGTGCCTGGAGAGAAGGTTCGACACCTTTTCCCCTTTTTTCGGTTTGTACGTTGCGAAGATGTGGTCGAATGTCCGGTTTTCTCCCACGATGATGATGACGTGCTTGATCGGTGTTCGCGTTTTGGTTTGTGCTTCTTGTGCCTGCGCAGAGCTGGTCAATGGCCCCAATAAGCTAAATTGCGATATGGCTACCATCGCCAAGCTCAATTTGGCTCCGTGCAGCGCAGTGGCTGCGGCTTTTCTAATGGACATACACTCCCCTTTTGAGATTTTTTGTTCCAGGTCCGGCCGGGCAGCGTAGAGAGTGCGTTGTTTCGGTTGCTCACAGATTTTTCTTACATGAATTCCCCGTGACACTTAGTACAAGTGGTTTATTTCTGGCACTCTGATTCCACAAAATTTGATTCACGCAGGATGCGAGCAGACGGCGGGGCTTCTCAACACCCGCGACGGCTATACAGGAAATCCCTTATTTTCGCGGAAGCTTAATTACAGAAGGCTCAATTACAAGGGACTCTTTTTTCGGTTTTGACGCAGACAAATTAGGCACAAAATAAAGCGGGTTTCTTCGCGGAGACTAAAGCGCGGGTTTCCACGTGTCATCGACGTCGTATTCGGTTATCGCCGAGGCGACCTCGTTAGTTTTTTCGCCTAAGTCTTTTTGGTAGATGACGCTATCTTTGCCGACAAGGAACGTCATGATTCCGGAATTCCGGTATTCTGCGGGAAAAGCCAGAACCGCGAATCCGCCAGTCATTTTTCCGTTGGCAATGTAATCTTTTGAGCCGCCCTTGGCCTTCGCACCCTGTTTGGTCAGGATTTTGAAATAGTAACCACCAAACGCTTGCGCCTTATCTCCTGCGTTCGTGTAACCGGCAGCCTTGGCAAAGTCGCGAACATCCTCAAACGGACTCGGAGTCTGGCCTGCCGCCACCGGATAGTACAACCCGTTCTGCTTGCCTTCATCGCTGACGAATTTCTGCGCGTACTCCTTTTGTTTACTAAAATATTTTTCCTGCGCTTCTGCGACCGCGGCATTCGCGGCTATGGCAGTCAATTCGTCTTTGCCAATCCGCCGCGCAAGAATTTCATCTTTGCCTGCTGCGGTGTCAAAAACCCATTGTCCCGCCGCATTCTTGGCCAGGGGAATCGGAAATGGATAATTGTCTGGACCAATGTAGAGAATCTCTCCGCCCACCTTCACTTCGCGCCAGCGATGCATCTGGTTATACGCAACTACAAAGTCCTGAAAATTGTCTTTATCCTTTACGGGGTCACCCGAAAACAGGGCGGTCTTCCCATCAGGTCCAAAAATCGCCACCAGCGCAGCCTGATCGCCAGACTTCGCGGCTTCCAAAAACGTGGCGCCCGCTTCTTCCGGGTTGGCGAATACTCTTTGCGCCGTACTTTCCGTGGCCGGTTCCGACACGTTACCGCAAGAACTGATGGTGCCAGCGATCAACATCACTAGCGAAAGGCACAGTGCCGTTCTTGTAAGTACCGCCAAATTCTCTTGTTTCCGCATCACGCGCAACATACGCATTCCTCCGTGCCTGCAACCTCTTTGTTACGGACATCACGTGCCACTGCTTCCGTTACCGCCGAAATCCTCCACCACCAAATCCTCCGCCACCGCCGCCGAATCGGCCTCCCCCAAATCCGCTGGAGCGCATGCTTCCCCAGCCGCGACTGCTTTCTGCGCGTGAAGACCACCCACCCGACCCACCGGAGTGTCCGCTCATGCCGCTAAAGGCATTCGAACTTCCACCTGAACTTCCGTGATTCGCCCAGGAGGAACTCCCGGAGCGGTCCGAGGCAAAGTTCTGCGCGCTCTGTTTATTCATATTCACCGTGTTTCCGCTGACGTTTCTGTTGTAGGTGTTGCCGCTATTGTGGTTGTAGCTGGAATTGTTGTAGTGGTTGTAATTCGAATTGTTGTAATGATTATAGTTGTTGTAACCATAGCTGCCGTGATATCCGCCGTTGTAATACCCGCCATGCCATGCCGAATTTCCGTAGTACCCGCCACCGTGATACACCACCGCGGTTCCATGCCACCCGCAGTTCCAACTGCTATAGCCCCAACTGCAGCAACCACCAGACATCATTGCTCCGACAGCGATTCCAGCGCCGAATCCGATTATTCCCGCGGCTGCAACATCCCATCCGCTATAGCCCGGCACCACGTAGGGCGTTCCGTAAACCACGGTAGGGTTGTACTGCGGTACGTAGACGATTTGCGGATTTGTTGGTTGAATCACAATCACTTGGGGTGACTGCTGCACCACAGTCACCTGAGGTGTTGTCTTCAGGTTGCCGGCCGCTTTTGCCTTTGCGCGCAACGTCTGGATTGCCGCCATCACGTCGGCTTGCTGATCGTGGTATGCCTCTCCCAGCGATGAAGTCCACGTCAAATTCTTGGATAGGTTTTCCAGCACGGAGGGAAACTGCGTCAGTGCTTTCACGCTGGGGTCCCAGGACTGCGTATCGACCGCTTGCATCAACGCGCTTCCCGTTAGGCTCTTGTTCTGGTCCAGCCAGTAGGCCGCAACCGCCACCTGATCGGGAAATGTGGACGCCGTCAAGATCTGCGCCACCAACGCATCGGGATATAGTGCAATCGGCGCAACCAGTGCCTGCAACTCCGCTGGAGTCTGTTGCGCAGTTTCCGCGGGATTCAACGGCCCGGGGTTTGTCGATGTAGTGGCCTGATAGCCATACAGAAGTTGGCAGGAGGCAGCTCCAAGAATTACACTAAGCATCGCCGCAACGATTTTCTGGAACCTTTTTGCATTCATGAACTAACTCCGCTTGTGGCAAAGAATTTGCAATGCTAGACCGGCGGCATTGCATTCGCCCGCCACAGATGAATCAACAATGGGTCATATTGACCGCGTCAATGGGGGGAGGGAATTGTCAAAAATACCAAGACAGCCAGGGTGATTTCCTACAAACTGCGAGATGAACAGCGCATTCTGCAGCCAAGCTGTCTTTTGCATGGTATAAGTCAGGCCTTGGGAGGCAGCACTTATGAAGACAATCTCACTCGGTTGTACCCGGCCCCCGGTATCCTCGCAAATCATTTCATCGCCCTCTGCAGAGAGCAGAGCAAGGAGCGCCCGCAAATGGCTGCTCGCCACTGCCGCTATTCTCGTGCTAACTCTGTTCAGTTCGGGATTGACAAGCGCGCAAACGGATCTTTTCGTCGGCACCTGGAAACTGAACGTGGCAAAATCTACGCCCGCGCGCAAAAGTGAAACGCGGATCGTTGAGTCGTCACCGACCGGCCTGAAAGTCAGTGTAGATCGCACTAATGCAGACGGCAGCAATCAGCAGTACAGCTACACGACCAACCTCGATGGCAAGTCTTACCCCATCACGGGCTCTGCGCCTTACGGAGCTGATTCTATAGCTGTCACTCTCGGTGCATCTAACACCCTCACGTACAAACTGACAAAGGGCGGGAAGGTGGTTGGCACCGGCAAATCCGTGGTTTCGGCCGATGGCAAGACGCTTACGCTCACCTCGCAAGGCACTGATGCCAGTGGAAAGACCGTTAGCAGCGTCTCCGTTTATGACAAGCAATAACAACAGTTCTTGCTGATCGGCAACCAAGGTGGCCAGCCCAATTTGCCGCAGTGGGGAACCTATCTAACGGTCTGTGACTTTATTGGGGCATCCAGCCGGTCGTAACAATTTGAAAACCAGCTTTCTTTTGGCTTTTCACGTTGGCTTCAAGGGCGTCCGCGGCGCTTCCGGGCTCCGGAAAGCTGTAACAGGTAGGAGTGTCCAAAGTCTTCAGCCCGTAATTGGTTTGAGTATCCTTCTGAAATTTGGCGCGATGCTCAGCCATCCTGGATTCCGTGTAACGAAACCATGCGCTATAATAAAAGGTCTTGCCAGAGCGCGCGTTGCACCACATCAGGTTGCGGCTGTCGGTGACTTGGGAACTGGCATTACCTGCCGGAACGACGAAGCAAACGAGAAGGGCCAACGCCACAATTGCATTTCGCATTCTTCCAACTCCCAAAGACGGAAGCCGCCAGTTGACCGGAGCATATACCAAAACTCGAATCAGTCAATCCAACCGCCGCGGACTTGCGTGCTAAAATCATTAGTTCTCAGAGGAGACGCCATGAGCCGTTGGTCCGCGGCCTTACCTTTTCGCCGCACTTTCCTGCATCTGTTTCTGCTCAGTATTTCATTTTCATCCACACTGGCCGCCCAGCAAGTTTCTCCCGAGCTTCTCCACGGACTTCAGTGGCGCTTGATTGGTCCGCATCGCGGCGGCCGTATTACCGCGGTTGCAGGCATCGCTGGGGATACCAAAACGTATTACATGGGCACGCCCGGCGGCGGTGTTTGGAAAACGACCAACGCTGGCACGACCTGGTTTCCCATTTTTGACGCCGCTCACGTCGCCTCCATTGCCGACCTGGTGGTCGCTCCGTCAAATCCCAATATCATTTATGTTGCGACGGGCGAGCAGACCAATGGCAATGGCGTCTGGAAATCCACGGATGCGGGCCAAACGTGGTTGAATATCGGCATCGGCAACTCTCCTATAATTCCGTCGTTGCTCGTCGATCCTCACGACGCAAATCTCCTTTACGTTGCGGCTGCGGGAAATTTTGCTCCCAGCGATGCCCGCGGCATTTATAAATCTTCGGATGGTGGCAAGACCTGGCGCAAAGTCTGGTACAAGGACGACCGCACCAGTCCGATGGAATTGGATTTCGATCCCGGTGACTCTCGCACCATTGTTGCCACTGCCATGCACATCCCGCCCGCGCCGGGCGAAAAGCCAATTGAAGGCGTGGACACTGTCCTGCTGAAATCCACGGATGCCGGTGAAACTTGGACGGCCATGGGCGAACAGGGTCTTCCAGCCACACATCGGATGCGCGTGGGCCTTTCCATTGCTCCCGGTCTTGGCGGCAAGCGCATTTTTGCTCTAATGGCTCAGGGGTTGTTTCGCTCTGATGATGCCGGCGCAACCTGGCAGAAAATTGCCGCCGATCCCCGCGTTCTTGGCTCCAATTATTTTGGTCGTGTGTTTTCAGACTCGAAAAATCCTGATGTGGTTTACGTGATGCAGACTTCCACCTATCGCTCCGCCGATGGAGGCCGCACCTTCGAGGCATGGAAGGGAACACCTAGTGGCGAAGACGATCACGTCCTCTGGATCGACCCGCAAGATCCCAACCACATCCTGGAAGGTACGGACCAGGGTACAGTCGTTACTTATGATTGCGGCAAGTCTTGGAACAGTTGGTTCAATCAGCCAACCGGGCAGTTCTATCGCGTCTTCACTGACAATTCTTTTCCGTATCGACTTTACGCGGCACAACAGGATTCCGGTTCCATCGTCGTTCCCAGCCGCACCGATTTTGGCATGATCACCTATCGCGATTGGTTCTCCAGCGGCTCGTTCGAAAGCAGTTTCATTGCGCCCGATCCGCTGCACCCGGATTGCGTTTATTCGCTTGGCTGGTACGGCAACATCATTCGCCTTGACCGCACCACCGGACAAACGGCCTCACTCTTTATTGCTCCAGCAAATTACCGCGCCAGTTGGGAAACCCCAATCACTTTTTCTCCCCGTGATCCCCACGCGCTGTATTACGCCGCCCAATTCGTAGTGAAGAGTACCGACGAGGGCCTTACCTGGCACGAAATCAGTCCTGACCTCACAGCAAAGCCCGGCACGTCTTCCGCGCCGCCGAAGTCAAACGCCGCAGGCCACATTCCATCGAAGGATGACATCGAGGATTCCGGATTTTTTGCCGACTACACGGATGCCGGCGACGAAAATGAAGACGACTCCCAAGCTCCGCCCATTCGCACCTTTATTCAATCCGTTGCTCCTTCTTCGCTCGACCCCAACCTCATCTGGGTAGGTACTTCCTCTGGGCTCATTCAAGTCACCCACGACGGCGCAACATGGTCTGACGTTTCTCCTACGGGACTCCCGGAGCGCTCCACCGTTAACGCCATTGATCCTTCCTCTCATGACCCTAACACTGCATTTGCGGCAATCTTCGCTCGCCGCGATACCCATCCTTATATTTTTCGTACCCGTGATGGTGGCAAAACCTGGGACCAAATTGTGAACGGCCTTCCCGAAGCCGGAATCGCCCGCGTAGTCCGCGAGGATCCCGTCCGCAAAGGCATGCTCTTCGCGGGAACCGAAACTGGAATTTATATCTCGTTCGATTTTGGCGACCACTGGCAATCCCTGCAACTCGGGTTACCCACCAGCTCCGTCCGCGATCTCAATATTCATGGAGACGATCTCGTGGCCGCCACGTTCGGGCGTGGTTTGTGGATTCTCGACGACATTTCTCCTCTGCGCCAGCTATCTGACGGTCTCCAGAAATCTCGCGTCCATTTTTTCGTTCCGCAGACCGCAACTCGCGTTCATTGGGACAATCACCCCGACACCCCTCTTCAACGAGAAACTCCCGCTTCGCAGAATCCTCCCGATGGCGCCATTCTCTATTACGCGCTCAGTTCGCCGCCCAAGGGCGAAATCACTCTCGACGTTCTCGATCAGAAGGGAACTCGCGTGCGCCGTTTTTCCAGCATTCCTGCCAAGGAATCGCTTCCTCCCGCCAATGTTCCGGAATATTGGTTCTATCCACCCGCCAGCCTCCCCACCGCCGCGGGAATCAATCGCTTTGTCTGGGACCTACACTATCCACCGCCAACCGCTTTGCCCTACGGATTTTTCGGAGAGCATCTCGACTACACCGAATACACCCTTCCGGATCACGCCGTCCCCGGAGAGACGCCGCGATTCCAGCCGCCCGGACCGGTGGTCGCCCCGGGAACGTATGATCTTGTTCTTACGGTTGAAGGAAAAACCTATCGCCAGAAACTAAATGTTGTTCCGGACCCGCGGGTCCACAGCACTCCCGCGGATTTTGCGGCGCAATTCGATCTTTCGCGCAGGATGTGGGAACTCATGGAGGCTTCCGCCACTTCCTTCCAGAATCTTTCTCCGTTTCAGACGCAACTCGCCGAGCGAAAAAAATCTCTGCCGCCTAACCCATCGAAGGAAGTCACCGATGCCATTGCTGACATCGAGAAGCAGATCAAAGCGCTGCAATCCGGCCCCGAAATTTCCCCCGGCTACGGCACACTCAATCGCGATCTCGGTCGTTATCTGGTCATGGTTCAGGGTGGCGACGTTGCGCCCACTGAATCTGTCCGCAAAACTTTTAAGTCTGCCTGCGATGCCTTCGCCAAAAACCTTGCCGCCGAAGCAAAATTAGCGAACGAATCGCTATCGGTGCTGAACAAGCTCTTCGCGCTGGATAAAATCGCTCTGCTAACCTTCGTCCCCAACTCTACTTCCGTCCCTGCCTGCACACCGTAGCAGCCTACGGAAAACCCCAAAACATGTTATTCCACACTCCGTTCGCTTTTTGAACGGAGTGTGGAATCTGTTTTTTGGGGTGTGGATTTTCTCTCGCCAGCAACTACGAACTGTCGACTTCGCTCACTTCGCCGAATAATTTTTCAGATATTCTGGAATCGTAGTATCGGCCTTCCGATTAGCGTCGGGAATCGGCGCCTTGGCGATGGTCTCAAGTGGAAGGACCCCTGCCCACACTGGCAACGTGTAATCATCTTCGTCATCGACGGGCCCACCGGTGCGAACCTTGGCGGAAACTTCTTCCAGCGCGATCGACAGCACCGTAGTAGCTTTCAACTCCTGCTCAGTGGGTTGACGGACATCGTCCCAACGCCCTTTCATCACTTGTTCAGTGAAGATACGCAACGCTTCCATTTTTTCGCCGGGATCTTCCACCAGCTTGGCGGTACCTAGAATCACAACCGAACGGTAATTAACGGAATGATGGAACGCGGAGCGCGCCAGCACCAATCCATCGAGGTGTGTCATCGTGATGCAAACAGGAATGCCACCGCTAAGTGTACGAAGCATGCGGCTGGCTGCCGATCCGTGAATATACAAAGTATCGTCTTTCCGCCCGTAATTTGTGGGAATGACGTAAGGCTGGCCATCAACATTAAACCCGACGTGGCAGACGATGCCGGAGTCCAGAATCTTATGGACCGTTTCGCGGTCGTACTTGCCGCGTTTGGGCAATCGTTTGACCTGGGTGCGTTCGGTAGGGGTGAATTCGCTCATGCGACTATTTTAATGGTTCGCGGGTGGAGCGCTACTGCCAACTTGGCCTTGTGCACCGGGCGATGCTGGCGGTGAAGCCTGACCGCGTTTTTGCGCAGAAAGCCATGGTACCAAGTCAGGCTCGGCGAACGCTTTGTTCCAAACGTCGTGATCCACCTTGTGATATTCCGTGTAGCGAAAGTTAGCGTTAACTTTTTTAAGCTCCTTCATCATTTGTCGAACCACATTAACCGGTACGGATCGATCCCCATCACCTTGAAACACCCATACGGGAACCTGCCGAATCGCGTCGGTGTTCGTGAAATTATCGAACGCGGACATTACCAGAGCGCCAGCCCATCGTTCCGGATAAAGCTGAATCAGCGCCCAAACTCCTAGGCCGCCCATGGATTGTCCTGCAAGGTAAGTCCGATCCGGATCGATAGTGAATTCTTTTTGTACCGCATCGAGCGCTTCAATTGCCACCAGCAAACTCTTAGTCGGCTGGTTGATCTCTGGGTCGGACCAGTTGTCGTCGACCGGACACTGTGGCACAAAAACGAAGGCCGGAAAGTGTTGCTGATTTTCCGGGCTGATCCAGAAATGGGTGCCTTTGGTGTCGTTGCTACTGATTTGTTTTACATTATCGCTGCCGCGTCCGGTTCCTCCGTGGAGCCAGAGGATCAGCGGATATTTTTGAGCTCTGGAATAGCCAGTCGGAACGTAAAGCCGGTAAGGAATGTGCGCCCCAGTCTTCTTATCGACGAACACTCTCTTGCGGAAGTCGACCTCATCCTTGGTCATTTCGGCGGCGCGCAAGGCCGACACTAAAATTATCAGCACAAGTACCAGAATACTGGCGAGCCGGAAAAGCTTGTAGAACTGCATGCAACTCCTTCGAGGCACGTCGACTACGCCGCTGGTTTTGCCGCTACAGTTGCCGGTTGCACCGTGCCACGCACTACTCGAAAACCAATATACTCCTGCGCGGGGGTGCAATTCGAACGCGGATCGGATGGGCAATCCGCGCTACCACCGATAGGCTTGCTCTTGCCGTCGGAGGTGACGACCCACTCCGCGACGTTGCCGCCCAGGTCGAAAGCAGGTTGTTCGGTGTCGCTGCCCTGGCCCGGAAAACTGCCAACCTGTTTCAGCAGCGGAGCCGGACCCGGAAGATCCTTCAGTTTTTCGCTTAGGCGAACGGTGTCATCCGGATTGGGAGAGTACCCGGCCCAATAATCGAGCGTGTTTTCTCCGTCTTTATTTCCATACAGCGATTTCACTTCGGCTTCGGTGGGAACGCGCCAGATTTGGCCGGTTAATTTAGAGAGCCAGTCAGCGTACGATTTGGTTTGCTCGAAAGTGATTCCGTTTGCCGGATAATTTTCCGTTCCTGGTTCGATTTTGTAATTTTTATCGAAGGCGGCAAATTGTGCGCGGGTAATTTCAAAGCGACCGATCTCCAGGTTGCCCCGTTTCACCACTTCAGGGATAACAACCGGTTTTCCTTTGCCCGCGTAAGTTGCGCCGTAAAGCCCCCCAGTGCGCACGATAGATTTGGATTTCAACGCTCCATAAAGCGGCGACCCGGATTTCAATGCTTCGTTCGCAGGTGGAGCAGCGTTGAAAAAATATCTGTCGAACCACGCGATTTCCTCGTCCACTTTCCGGAGCTGATGCGTGAGCTTGCGCGGTCCATGCGGCTCACCAGGGAACACTACAAATTTTACGGGAACTTTCCCGTGGAATTGCAGCGCACGAAAGTAAGACCAGCTTTGCGCGGGAGGAACGTTGGTGTCCGCAGTGCCGTGAAAAATCAAAACAGGAGCCTTCACCGTGTCCAGTTTGAAGAACGGGGATTTCTTTAAGTACAGCTGTGGATCTTCAAAGGGCGACTTTCCGAAATAATAAGAATCGAAGGAATCGCCGAAATCGACATTGCCCCAATCGCTGATCCATTCAATGTCGCCCGCGCCGACGCTGGCCACTTTGTACCGCGCAGGATAAGTGACCAGGAGGCTCGTTGAAAGAATTGAGCCATTGGACCAGCCGAGAGTAGCGATCTTGTCTGGGTCGACGAGACCTTTGCCGATTAAGTAGTCGACGCCCATGTTGATGTCCGGCGTTTCCAGATCGTAATACTTGCCGCAGCAGATGGATTCGGCCCATTTCAGACCGTAACTGTTGCTGCCATGATAATTGGGGCGAAGAATGAATGTGCCGCGTTGAGTAAGAAGAGGAATGGGATATGCCCAGGAAGCATTCCAGAAATCTTTGTCGGAGCCCATCGGGCCGCCGTGGATTGCAGTGATAACCGGATATTTTTTGGCTGAGTCGTAATTGATGGGGTAGTAGAGAATTCCTTCGACATCTTCGTTGTTGGAACCTTTCCAGTGAATGATTTCCGTTTTCGCAAATTCGCGATTTTTGACAAGATTTTCGTTCAGCTTGGTGAGCTGCATCGGAGAGACAATCTTGTTGCTGTCCAGCTTCGCGCCGAACATCTGCGGCATTTTGCTGGCGGTCGAGTACATGTAGGCGATGGTTTTGCCATCGTCGGTCACTTCAAACGCCTGAATATTTTTGGCGTGCTCGCCTTCGAGCGCGGCCCGCTTCCAGGTGAAGCCTTCGCCAGAGTTCTCGCGGGTGTAGCGAACAGTTTCAAACCGCGCGCCTGCCGCAAGGCTCACAATCAAGCCGTCTTTGACAGGCGCCACTCCAGACCCGATCCCATTCTCCCAATCCAGAGGAACCTGCGCACTTTTGCCGCTGGCCAAATCGTAAAAATACAGAAGGGTGATCGACGCAGTCAGAAATTTTGGATCGTTAGAAAATGGAGCCGCAATATAGAAGCCTGAACTATCCGGCGTCCAGTCGAAACGATAGGGGCGGATGCGCCCTTCGGTCAGGATCTGCTTCTCAGAGCCATCACTAAGATTATGCAGGATAGTTACCGGCGGAACTTTTTGGTCGAATGTGTAATGAAGGCTCTTGGCATGGCTAGCGACAACATATCTTCCATCTTCGGATACCGACCAATTACGAATCCAATCGCTGTTATTTGTAAGCCGGGTCACCTTCTTGTCTTTGACGCTCATTTTGAAAAGACGGACAGGCGGTTCGTGCTCGGAATCATCCACGACTTCTGAATCGTCTTTCTTTTTCTTCAGGGCTTGCTCGTAAGCGCTGGGGTCTTCTTGTGCGCTAAAAATGATGGTGTCCTTGTCTATCCAATCGACTTCATGAGGCGCGCGGACGAAGTCGGTGAGGGGGTAAGGTTCGCCGCCGTGAGAATTGATGAGCCAAATCTGCGAATGAGCGGTATCGGGTTTGGCTTGCGGACGAGGCTTGGTGCTGACGAATGCGATCCACTCGCTATCAGGAGACCACGCGAGAGAAGAATTCGTATCTGAGCCGCGCGTAAGCTGGATTTCGTGATTTTCTGTGGGGCTGAAGAGATATAGATTCGATACGCGAGCGTCTTTCTCTTTATCGCTTTCGGATTTTACCCATGCCAGCCACTTGCCGTCCGGAGAAATCCGGAATTGCTGGACAGTTTCCGTATTGATGATGTCTTCGGCTTTCCAGGGCTCGGTCTTTGACGAGGATTTGTTTTCGTCCGCAGCCCGCATAGAAGCAAAGCCGAATCCAAAGCAAGCTAGAAAGAACACTACGAGACTGCGATTGAGACCCATGAACCTCACCTTAGTCTTGAAATGCTGCCTGAAGAACCACCTCACCCACAGGACGCCGGAAAAGGATAGTGCAATTGACGAAGAATGGGAATGGTATAGGCTGAGTAACGGGAAGAGGGAACAAACATGTCAGCCACCAAACCGGTATTCTCCAAAGAAACGTTTGCATTTCTGCAGGATTTGAAAAAGCACAATAAGAAAGTGTGGATGGACGCAAATCGCGAGCGCTACCAGGAAGCCCTGGTACGCCCGTTCCGAAAGCTCCTGGAGGAAACCAGTCAGTCCATATTGAAGATAGACCAGCGATTCGATGTTTGTGGCCGGAGAAATTTTTCGAGGATCAATCGAGACATAAGGTTTGCAAAGGATAAGACGCCGTACAGGCCGCAGATGTATTTGAAATTTTGTGTGCCAGGAAATGGAGAGGGGGAGACAGGAGAATTATATGTAGGGCTGTCCGCAGAAACGGTTACCGTGGGATTTCGAATCTATGCAGGATCAAAACGGAAGGAGTCTGCCCTGGCGATGATTGCCGAACCGCGAATCGCCAACAATCCCAAATGGGTCGCGGGACAAAAGAGAAGGCTCGGGAATAAATATGAGAGCTATTGGTACTCGACCGAAAAGGGGGAATGGACCGAACGAGATGGTTGGCCCACGGAAATAGAGGATTGGAAACGGATCCGAGCATGGATTGTTCGGAAGAAAATGAAAACGTCGGCCGCTATTAAGTCGAACTTCCCACAAGAATTGCGCAAAGCCTTCCGGGAAGTATACCCGTTACTTAAATTTACTAGTTCGCGCGAGTAAGTTTGTGCGTCGGAAAGGTGCCAGATCCAAAGTCTCACCTGTCGCCACCGAAACAATAATTCCGCCGCGATATAGGCGTTCCAACAGGACAAGCTGGGACAGTCACTCCTGACTGTGCCCTTGGTTATTCTTTCTCGTACCCTTCCTGCCCGTTTCCACGTCACACTTGAATGTAAAGAGGAAAATTGACGGTTGGGACGGACTCGCATAGGATTCGTGACGCGCGAAATCGAGTTCAGGGGAAGAACTGAGCAATGAGAAGCACCACGGATCATCTGGGCCTGGACCCTTCGCTGCGCGTGCACCTAACCGGCCGCTACTATGAAGCGGGCCACGTGATGTACGTTCACCAATCTTCGCTGGTGAAATTGAAACAAGACCTGAAGGAATTCCTGGCTTCGAGCACTCCGCAATGAAATCACTGGCAAAGACTGCAATCTGGATAGCGGTCGGATTTCTTGGAGCGGGTGCCTTGGCCTCGATCGCTTTTCATCGCGGCGAGCCCATCAACGCGACGTGGTTAGTAGTGGCGGCGATTTGTTGCTATGCCGTCGCATACCGCTTTTACTCAGCATTTATTGCCGCGAAATTGCTCGCATTGGATAACACCCGTGCCACTCCGGCGGAACGCCGCGACGACGGGCGCGATTTTGTGCCCACAAACAAATGGGTCCTGTTTGGCCACCACTTCGCAGCAATTGCCGGACCTGGTCCCCTGATTGGGCCAACTCTGGCGGCGCAATTTGGATATTTGCCGGGAACCTTGTGGCTGATTACAGGGGCGGCGCTCGGTGGATGCGTGCAAGATTTTGTGATTTTGTTTTGCTCGATCCGGCGTGACGGAAAAACGCTAGGCCAAATGGTACGGGAAGAGGTAAGCGAGCGCGGAGGACTAGTCGCCCAGTTGGCGGTGCTGGCAATTATGGTGATTCTGCTCGCGTCGGTAGCATTAATTATCGTGAACGCTCTGAAATCCTCGCCTTGGGCTACCTTTACTCTAGCGATGACGGTGCCGATCGCAATGCTCCTGGGCGTGTACTTGCGATATTTTCGGCCAGGCCGAGTGCTGGAAGCTTCGGTGATTGGCGTGGCCCTGATTTTAGTTGCAGTGGTGGCGGGGCAATGGGTCGCGGATTCACCAACATGGTCCAACGCGTTCACATTGGGTGGCACAACATTAGCGTTCGCCCTGATTGCCTATGGCTTTGCGGCGTCGTCAATGCCGGTATGGCTCCTGCTGGCCCCGCGCGATTATTTGAGCGCATTCATAAAAGCCGGGGCGATTTTTACGTTAGCGGCCGGAATTTTAGTTGTGCGGCCACTGGTCTTGATGCCTCCGTTAACGCGATTTGTGGATGGATCGGGGCCAGTCTTTGCGGGGAAAGTTTTTCCATTCTGTTTCATCACGATCGCTTGTGGCGCGGTCAGCGGATTTCACTCCCTGATTTCTAGCGGCACAACCCCAAAGATGATTCAGCGAGAGTTTCATGCGCGTTTTATAGGCTATGGCGCAATGCTCCTGGAATCGTTTGTAGGAGTAATGGCGATGGTAGCGGCGTGCGCCATGCCGCCGGGCGTGTATTTCGCGATCAACAGTCCATCCTCAATTGTAGGGGCGACGCCGGAAGCGGCGACGCAGACTATTTCGAGTTGGGGATATCCCGTTACGGCGCAGACCATGGCGGGACTGGCGCACTCCGTGGGCGAATTGACCTTGTTCAACCGCGCGGGAGGAGCGCCCTCGCTAGCAGTCGGGATGGCACAGATTTTTTCAAACACGATCGGCGGAGAAAGATTGCTGAGCATCTGGTACCACTTCGCGATTATGTTTGAGGCGCTGTTCATACTGACGGTGCTGGACGCGGGAACGCGCGTAGGCCGATTTATGGTCCAGGAATTAGTAGGAAGAGTGTGGAAACCGATTGGCCGAATGAACTGGATGCCTGCGATCTTGTTGTCGAGTGCGCTGATTGTGGCGTCATGGGGATATTTCTTATACCAGGGAGTAGTGGATCCGCTCGGTGGAATTAATTCGTTGTGGCCGCTGTTTGGGATCGCGAATCAATTGCTGGCGGCGGTGGCGCTGGTTTTGGCAACCACCATTTTAATGAAAATGGGTCGAATGAAGTGGATCTGGGTAACCTTGCTGCCGATGGCTTGGCTAATCATTGTGACGATGACGGCGAGCTACGAAAAAGTGTTTAGCGCAAACGCGCGATTGGGATTTTTAGCGAATGCTAGCGCCCTGGCGGCGCAAATTGCAGCCGGGAAGATTCCTGCAGCGAAAATTGCGGAAACGCACCGAGTGATTTTCAACCAGCGCCTGGATGCGGTGGTGACAATCGTCCTGGCGTCCATGATCCTAATCCTGCTGGTGGAGGCTTTGGGGCAGTGGTACGCGATTTTGACGAAAAGAAAAACTGCGGTGCTGCACGAGACGCAGTATGTGGCGTCGCAATGGGCGGAGGGAGACTGATGCGAGAACCGTTACAGCGAGTTCGCAGCAGCTTCAAACGATTCTGGATTGGATTGCGGCAATGGAGTGGCGATGCGGCTTACGAGACTTATGTTCAATGCGCGGCGCGCAGTGGAGAGAAGCGGCGGCTCTCGGCAACGGAATTTTACGTGGAGCAGTTGAACCGGAAATATTCCCGGCCGAACCGGTGTTGCTGAAAGCAGAGATTTCTTGAATAGGTCATTGCTGGCTGGGTGACTTGGGAGTAAGCTTCAGTTTCCGGCAAAGCACGACAACAGGCTTGGCCGAAAGAACTTCACCCGGTTGGAGAGGCGGTCGCGCTTATCCTTGGCGTGGCCGCTCTAAAGAAATTCTCCGTAGCCTCTTCCCTTAGCATCCCCAACACCATACAGCCTTGCTACCATCCTGAAGCGGAGTGAAGAACACCACCTCATCTAAATAGCGATCAGAAAAAGTTAAGGAAGAAAGAGGAGTTCTTCGTCCTCGATACGTTTGACAACAGAAACTCTGTGCGTAAGCTTCACGCTGTGCTTGCGGATCCCAGAGAGAATGGCGCGGCGTGTAGCGACCGGCAGAGCTTCGGGAGGAAAGACGCCCTCGATATCGAGGGGGAAATTCTTGATGAACAGTGCAGCAACGTGAGCGGTGGCGTAAGCCACAGGCGTAGTGAAAAGCCCTTGCTGTCGGATCTGGTAGAGAGTGGGAAAGATGGCGTCGTTGCGGATCAGCAGAGTGTCATCTTCTTTGGGGCGGCGCTTCATGCCTTGCACCAAAACAGTGGCCACGAAGCGGGCGTTTTGCAGAATGCCGCGACGGATCAATGCGGCGATCGCCCGCGGTGACGATGTTTCCGGAAAATTGCGGCGCGTCATTCCGCGCGATCGGGAAAGTTTGCCCTGTTTGTGCAAGCGCCGAAGGCGATCGAATTCGTTCCCACCGATTTTCACGTCGAGCTCGCGCATGGGTATGAAATAGGGAAGAGTGGCGACTTCGTCCTGAGCAGCAAGAACGACGCGAGTGTTACCGATGGGCTCGGGAAAGCGAAATTTTTCCAACTCCGAAAAGCGCTTGGTAATCCGGAATTTTCCGTTGCGGTAAATTCGCGGATTAGAGATGGCTTCGTCATAAGCAACTTCGGGCGACCATTGGGATATGGGGTCGGCGCTCTCGCTGCTTTCGTACAGATAGATGTGGACGGAATGGACTTCGTCGAGCCGCTCGGCGGCACGCTTCACCAACAGATTGGTGAGACCGGGAGCAGCTCCGGTATTAATGAGCGCGGCGCGATTCTTTTCCTTGAATTTCTTGTCGTAGCGCAATTGCTCCGCTTTAAATGGATTGCGAGTGAGGTGCGAACTGAGGTCGACATAGTGAGCGCGAAGACGAAGTGCCGCGCGGAGAACTCGTTCATTGAAAACCGAGGCGGTGGCGTTAACGATGATGTCGCAACCCTTGGCCGCCCGCACAATGCCGCGTAGGTTACGCGCATTGACCGGAGCGATGGCGATGGTGGACTTCATGCCGAGGAAACGGCGGGCGCGGGTAGGATTGCGGTCGCCACACCAAACATCGTGGCCTTGCCGCTCCAGAAGCTGTGCGAGGAGTGAGCCGGTGGCCCCAGCTCCCAGGACGAAGATGCGCATAATTTTAGGAAACTTTAGCACACTCGGTTGCTCTAAATGCTTAGTGGCAGAGCCAAAGGTCCGAATTGCGCAATGATTCCGACGGGCGTAGACTAAAATTGAAACTCCGACTCTGCTGACCTACGGGAGAGACATCTCATGGCGGCAGCGCGAGGCGAGCCGGTAAGTGTCGCCGAGGGTTCGGGTGGAAACGCCCGGGCCTCCCGCTTGCGAGCAGGAATGCACGATGAGCTTGGAAAGGAGCCGAATGGCTGAAAATCTACGAATTT
>DASXIT010000162.1:0-37905 GCA_036497825.1 Candidatus Acidiferrum sp. | reverse complement strand
TTCTTGCCCTTTGCGGTGTCGGTGTGGTCGGTTTTTGCGTCTGGGGCTATCACATGTTTGCCACCGGAATGAATCCCTATGCGCCGCTGGTGTTTTCTGTTCTGGCTTCCTCGCTGGGAATCCCTGCTGCGTTGTTGATGGCTAGCTGGTTCGGCACTCTGTGGAATGCTCGTTTCAAACTAACCACCGCTATGCTCTTTGCCATTGGGTTTATTTCGTTGTTTGTTGCCGGTGGGCTATCGGGCATTTTCCTGGCACGCCATGAACTGACGCAAGCGGCAGTCAGTGAAGATTTCGTCATTGGCCACTTCCACCTGGTCATGGGTGTGGCCGCAACATTCGCTATTTTGGGCGCACTTTTTTTCTGGTTTCCCAAATTGTTCGGATGCCGCTTGAATGAGACGCTGGGGAAAATCCATTTTTGGGTGACCTTTGCGGGCGTCTATTGCATCTTCATGCCATTGCATTGGCTCGGCCTCTTGACGCAATCCAATACGCTTCCCGATGCGCAGCGGATTGCTCTGGCTTCGGTCGGTTGGTCGTTCCGCACCTTTGTAACTGTTGCCACGATTTGTACCGTAGCAGCGCAATTGTTGTTCGTATTTAATTTTTTTGGCACGCTGTTTCGCCGCAAAAATGCTGAGGAAAATAACCCTTGGCACGCGACCACACTCGAATGGAGTATCCCTTCTCCCGCGCCGGAGGAGAATTTTGGTCTGGTGCAGCCGAAGGTTTATCGCGGGGCCTACGAATTCCACGAAGGTTTTGTCAACGACTTCTTGCCGCAGCATCTCTCGCCCGAGCTGCTGGTTCAAAAAGTTCTCTAGGATTCGGGGAGAGGGATTATGCCAAGTGCGACATCCACTAAAGACATTGAGTTGATTGTTGAGAAAGTCGGCGGCGGAGGCGGTACCCCCCAGCCGCCAAAAGGCAACGGTGGGGGTGATGACGACGGCAAACCGGGACGCAACAAGCGCCAGCCGTCGCCCAATCGTTATTACACAGGCATAGCGATTGCCATTATTTCGATCCTGATGTTTTTCATGGCGCTGGCCAGCGCGTTTCTTGTTCGCAAAGGAACCAGTGGAGATTGGGTAGCTGTCCATATTCCTACACTCTTGTGGTTCAACACCGCAATTCTTTTGCTTAGCAGCGCGACGTTGGAGATGGCGCGCAAACGACTTGCAAAAGATGATTCCCCTGGCTTCAAGAATTTGTGGCTGGGCACTACTATCCTGGGTGTGGCTTTTCTGGTCGGCCAGGTCGTCGCTTGGAGGCAACTCAACAGCCAGGGGATCTATCTTGCCAGCAATCCCGCCAGCAGTTTTTTCTATATTTTCACTGGAGCCCACGCCTTGCATTTGATTGGGGGAGTGACAGCGCTGATTTATGTCGCGCGACGGAATTTCGATGCAGCGAAAGTAACGCGTTCCGTGGCTGCGGAAGTTGCGTCGTATTATTGGCACTTCATGGATGCGCTTTGGCTGTTTTTGCTCGCTTTGTTGTACCTGGGGAAGTAGGGCTGTGGTGGCCGGAGTTCCCAGAAAAGGAAAAGCTCTAAGTTCTTGGGCTTACGTGAAGTGAAGCAAAAGGGGCCCGCCTCGGAAGGCGGCTGCTACAACGGCAACCGCGGAGCGGCAGCCTCCGGAACGGCAACGCCTGGACGGGCACGGCAGTGCCGTGCCCCTATGAATATGGAGCCGTTCAACGTGATGATCAGAAGAGCAATTTTAGTGCGACCTGAATCTGGCGAGCACTGGTCGTGCCGTCGGGCCGCGTTATAGTGGTCAAAGACTCTCCGAACGTTCCCTTGAACGCTGGTTGCTCACTGGTGCCAACATCCTGCAAGAGGTTATCCGGCTGTGAAAACTGCGCATGATTGAACAGGTTAAATACTTCGACGCGCAACTGCAGTTTTACTCTCTCTGATATTGAACTGGTTTTCAGTACAGCCGTATCCACATTCACATAGTCAGGACCATACCAGGCATTCTTTCCGATGTTGGGTTGAACGTCATATGGTGTGAGTTCAAAGGCGAAGCCATCCGGCCCGGTGTACGTTTTGTCCGTTCCTGCCGGTTGGCTTCCTCCTCCTATGAATGTTCCGCGCGCAGAGAGCCCGGTGTGGTTGCTATCCCGATTGCCCAGAATTTCGTACGGATGACCAGTCTGAGCGGCAACCAGGCCAGTGATGGACCAACCTTCCAGAACTCTGCCGAGAAAGCCGTCACTTAAGTGAGCGGTGCCCCTCCCAACATTCAATGCATAAATGAAATTAACCACTCCTCGATGGCGTATGTCGTAGTCGGAGTTTCCCCGCTCCGCCGCAAGATCAAAGGAGTTTCGAGGGAATGAATTGTTCCCGGCAGCAGGACTTAATGGATCGTTTACATCGCTGATCGCGTGAGAGAAAGTATAGGCTGCCTGAAACTGCAGGCCATGACCCATGCGCTTCTGCAAATTCACCTGTAGCCCGTTGTAGATGGAATTTCCGATGGATTTGTTTAGTGATGATCCCGGACCTCCGCCGCCTGCGCTAAATGCATTGTTATTCACGGCGTCAAATGGCAACGCTCCATTCTCCTGGCCGGTCCAGAGATTCGCAAAAGTCAAAGTTGTCGTATCGCAGCCAATTGCGTTCCCAGGAACACAGTAGGCCAAGAGCTGCGACACGAGATTTGGCTGTGGCGGATTTGCGTCCACCACACGCAGAATCCGCGTTCCTTTGACCCCGACGTAATCCACTTCCAGTGAAAGCGTGTCGGTGATTTGGTGTTGTATGCCAAAATTCCAATTCTGGCTGTACGGCGTTTTTAGATTTGGGTCGAACAGCGTGGCAAAGAAATTTGCGCCATTGTCCAATGTAAGCGATGTCGGCAAGGTTGTTGGCGTTGGCACGGTTGGCAAAGGCCCAACCAGTTGGGCCGAGTAATTTTGTTGAAAGGGCGGGTTGCCGCGAGCATTGCCGACCAGGTTGCCGAAAATGCGGTCATGAAAAATTCCATAGCCACCACGGACTGAGGTCCGGCCTCTCTTGAATGGGTCCCATGCAAAGCCTACGCGTGGCTCAAAGTTCGTATATTGATTTTGATAGAGGGTATGGCCGGTACCCGGGCCGACAATTGTAAATGTAAAGGGCGCTTGCCCGCTCGCGTCAGCAAAGAGCGCTGAAAGATTGTTGTTAACTTCAAAAGGAACGCCAAAATACTCATATCGCAAACCGTATGTCAGAGTGAGATTGGAGCGCACTTTATATGTATCCTGGAAGAACGCACCCCATTCGCGCTGGCGAAACCCGCGCAAGTCATTCGAAGTGGGCGCCAGTGCTTTGTTGAAGTACTGGCTCTCCTGCTGAAAGTCCACGAACCCCAGAAGCCCAAAAACCGCGTCTTGCGCGCTTTGCAATGCCGCTTCTTGCAAAGGCGAGTTCGCCGGTAGATTTGAAATGGAGGTCAACCCAAAATTCTGGTTCGCTGAAAAATCGAGGGCAGCCCGAGTTCCGAATCCATCAAAGGAGTTTGCGTATGTTGCGCGAAACTCCCCTCCCCATTTAAAGAGATGCCGTCCTTTGCTGAAACTCATGTTGTCGATCGTTTGATATGTGCCGGTAAAGCGGGACTGTCCGTTGGAGTCGCCTAGAAACTGGCAACCAAAATTGGCGATCCCGCCGGGCATGTAATAATCGGGGCCCACGCCATACGAATTGACCAACCCGAAACTGTTGAACACACTGACTCCTGTGCAATTGAATTGCGAGTCATTGCGATTCGCTCCGAAACGAAATTCGTTGATCAAAAGGTCAGTGATGGTTGTCGTCAGAGAAATGCCGGCATTTTGGGTCAGGTTGTACGCGCTGGTTGCACCGAGGCCGCCCGGCAATGTGTCCGAATGGAATGGATTTGGGTCTGTAAATCGATTGTAAGCATAACGTACCGAGAGTTGATTCTTCTTGTTCAGTGCAGCATCTACTTTAATGGTGAAGTTATCGTCAGTCTGCCGCGAAGAGCTGGGAAAAAACAGAGTGCCTGTCATTCCGGGAATGACATCGGGACCGTTTGGCGCGGGATAAAGAGCCAAAATTTTCTGCATTGTTGGATCGAGCGGCAGACCTTGCGCATTGTTGACACTGCCTGGCGTGCTTACATCAATTGGCTGGCCGTTGGCGCTGAATTGCCCGGTCTTGAAAGCCGCGGTCGGAACCGTACTGGCGTTGTTCAGAGTGGTGACGAATCTTTGGCCTTCATAATTTCCAAACCAGAATAGCTTGTCGGCAATGATCTTGCCGCCGGCCGATCCGCCAAAATCATTTCTCACGTAGGGATTTTGGGCCCCAGTGGTAGCAGCCGGGTTGAAAAAATCGCGTGCTCCCAGGGCGTTATAACGCCCGAACCAGTAAGCGGAACCGTGAAGAGTATTCGTACCGCTCTTGGTGATCACCTCTACAACCGCCCCATTATTTCGGCCGTACTCTGGCGCAAAGTTGTTGGTGATTACGCGGAATTCCTGAGTGGAATCAGGGTTAAGAGCGTTCAGGCCGCCGGGAATTCCCGGGACTTCGGTATCGTTGTTGTCCACGCCATCCAATACGAAATTGTTGCTCCGCTCGCTGGTTCCGTTCACAGAAAATCCACCGTTGGAAGAGTTGCTCTGCACCACGCCCGGGCTAAGAAGTATCAAGGAATAAGGATCACGAGTAAGTAGCGGAAGCTCCGTAATTCGCCGCGAATCCACCAAATTACTAATCTGCGCGTTTTCCAGCTCAACGGGCGGAACGTCTGCACCGTTTACTTCAGCGGTGGTAGTGATAGAGCCGACTTCCAGTGTGATATCTATTGTCGAGGTCTGATTGACGGTCAAGGCCAGATTTGCCACTCTGGCGATTTTGAAACCGTCCTTTTCCGCGGTGACTGTGTAACTGCCGGGGACCAGGTTCGTCAGTCGATATAGGCCGGTGTCATTAGAAGCGCTCTCTCGAGCTGTGCTGGTTTGCGTATTTGTCGCTGTTACCTTTGCACCTTCGATGATTGCACCGGATTGATCGGTGATTGTTCCGACGACGCTAGACGTTTGTGCGTTTGCTTGAACAGCAAATGTGAGTAGCACTCCGAGACATGCCCCTAGAAATAGGGATTTGAGCCGCATCTTTCCCTCCGTCAATTCTCAGTTCCTATGCCTGCGCAACAAGGGCATGTGCGCCAGGATCCCGCGACCAACGCGATTGGACCGACACCAAGGATGGATAATTGCAACATTCTAGCACCGTAGTGAGGGTCTTCGAGCAAGTTTCGAGGACTAAGAGCATGAAGTTTGCAAACTTTGCAACCAGGCAATTCGGTTTGTCTAGCGTAGGCGCGCGGGAGGATCGGCGGAAGGGGGAAGGGCCGGCAATTCTTTGCCTGCCGGAGAGTTCGCGGAAACCTTTACTGGTGCGGGACTGGGGAGGCCAACACCGGCATTCCAATCGAGATGGTCCTTGCCACAGGCCGGGCAATAGCCTTTGCCGGTATCATCGTCTCGCAGGCTGGCTAATTCGTAGCAGCCGCACACGCAATCGCAATAACCAGTTTCCGAAGCCGTTTTAATGGGAATGAGTGCCATCTTCGATTTCCAACTCTACGATATCACGAGAACGGGTGCCGCACTTACGGCCCTTCCCACGGCTCACGCCGTGCGCTAACGTCTGCCGCGCCTGTAGTGCTGACTAGCGTTCTTCGCCGAAACGTTTGATATCTTCGGGGCCTTCATTCAATGGGCCACGTTCGCGGCCCTGAACGATTTGCCGGACTTGTTCAACGATATCGGGATTGGCGAGAGTAGTGATATCGCCGGTGTCCATGTTGTTGGAAATTGCGGCTAGTACGCGGCGCATGATTTTGCCGGAGCGCGTTTTCGGCATGTCGGGAACGATGTGGATGCGTTTCGGACGGGCGATCTTGCCGATCATGGTCTCGATAGTGGCGATAACCTTGTCATTGATGAGCCTCTTGGGAAGGATTCCGGGCTTCAGTGAAATGTAGATTTCCGGCACGCGTCCCTTCACGTCATCGACCACCGGAACCACGGCAGCTTCGGCCACTTCATGAACCGTCAAGCAAGCCGATTCCAGTTCTTTGGTGCCAAGGCGATGGCCGGCCACGTTGATCACATCATCGACACGGCCCAGGATCCGGAAGTACCCATCGTGGGGAAGCACGGCGCCATCGGCGGCATAGTATGGCCAGTCTCGCCAATCTTTGCTGTGTGGATTCTTGTTGTATTTTTTGTAGTAATTGCTGACGAAGCGTTGCGGGTCGCCCCAGATGGTCTGCATGATGCCGGGCCACGGATTGCGAATACAAAGATTTCCGGCATTGTGAGAGGCTTCCAGAACTTCATTGCCTTCTTCGTCGCGAATCACAGGATAAATACCAAGACACGATGGTCCAGCGCTGCCGGGCTTCATGGCATCTAGCGCGGGCTTAGTGGTGATCAGAAATCCGCCGGTTTCGGTTTGCCACCAGGTATCGACGATGACGGCTTCGCCCTTGCCGACTACTTCGTGATACCAGCGCCAGACTTCGGGCTCGATGGGTTCGCCGACCGTGGTCATGTGCTTGAAGCGGTAGGTATGCTTCTTCGGCTCATCAGCGCCGGCTTTACGCAACATTCGAATCGCTGTCGGGGAAGTGTGGAAGATGTTGACGTCCAGCCGCTCGGCAATGCGCCACGGGCGTCCTGCGTCGGGGAATTGCGGCACCCCCTCGTAAAGTACGCTGGTCGCGGCAAGAGCGAGCGGCCCGTACACGATGTAAGAGTGTCCCGTGATCCAGCCGATATCGGCCATGCACCAATAGACATCTTCTGGATGCAGGTCCTGGTAATACTTCGCGGTTCCGGTGACGTAGGCTAGATAACCGCCGGTGCGATGCTGGCAACCTTTGGGCTTGCCGGTTGTGCCGCTGGTGTACATGAGGAAGAGTGGATCTTCCGATTCCATGGAAACGGGCTCGACAACGCGATTGCGGTAATCCTTAATGATGTCGTTGATGAAATAATCGCGCTCCAGAATCATCGGAGAATCGGAAGTGAAGCGATGGGGGTAGCGTTTCCAGATCAGCACCTTGTCGATGTGCTGGCCTTCCTTTTGGGCGGTGGTTACGGCGAGATCGGCGCTGGCCTTGTGGTCGACCCAACGGCCGTTGCGGTGATAGCCGTCGGCATAAATTAAAATGCGGCTGCCGGAGTCAGCGGCGCGCAACCCGCAGGCTTCGCCAGAGAAGCCGCCGAATACCACGGAGTGGATGACACCAAGACGCGCGCAAGCGAGCATGGTGATGGGCAGCTCGGGAATCATGGGCATGTGAATCGTGACGCGATCACCCTTTTGCAAGCCGGCAAAATCGCGAAGCATCGCGGCGACTTCATTCACACGGCGGTAGAGTTCCTGATAGGTGATGATAACGTGGTGCTCGTCTTCCGGCTCGGGAACAAAAATCAGCGCGGCCTTATTTTTGTGTTTCGCCAGATGGCGATCGACACAGTTGTAGCAGGCGTTCAGCTTGCCACCGACAAACCACTTCCAGAACGGCGGGTGATTGGTATCAAGGGTAGTGTGCCAATACTGATCCCAGTGGAGAAGTTCCGCGTACTCGCGGAAGCACTCGGGAAAATGTTCTTCGCTAAAGCGATCAACGACTTGCGAATCGTTGAGGTTCGCCTGGGCGATGAAGCGTGCCGGCGGACGAATGTACTCTTCCTCTTTCCAGTGGACGGCGATTTGCGCTTCGGTCAGTCCCTGCTTCTTAACTTTTGGCTTTCTTTCTTTGTGCTTTTTCTCGAGGGTTGTTGGCACGATCTGTACTCCCTTAAAGATAAAAACTGTACAGCATGGCGCGGGGACGCCGCGCCAGAACGAAACGCGCGGAGCGGCGCGTTGTTTGTGGATAAGCAGGAAGGGAATTGCCGTTGGCAGCGCCCATCCAGCCCAGAGTGAGAATCATGCACCTACTGGAAGTCTGCCGTCAATTGACCGGCAACTATTTTGGCCTCATGGCAGCGTACTCATCCCAAATGCGCGTGCCGTGGGTTTCCTTCAGGAAGAAGGTGCCGAATACCAGAGTGATGGCCGCGACAATCATTGGATAGTAGAGCCCGGCATAAATGTTTCCCGTGCGCGCGCACAGGGAGAGGCCAATGAGCGGCAATAATCCTCCAAAGACGCCGTTGCCTATGTGATATGGCAACGACAATCCCGTGTACCGGATCTTTGCCGGGAACGCTTCGACAAGATAGGCGGCGATGGGGCCATAAATCATACAGACGAATATCACTTGCAAGAAAACTAGAAAAACCAATTTAGGGGTGTTGGGAGCAGGAGCTTCAACCGCAGGAACGGCTTGCCCAGCGGCATCCACGGTCAGTGGAGTGAGCTTGATGGCGCCGGTGACTTTGTCGGCGGCCGATCGAAGTTGCGTGACATTGTTGCCTGCGGCCTGCTGCATTCCTTTATAAATGGGAACGTAGGAAACGATGGCGATCAGGCAAGCCGCCATCATGATCCACTTGCGGCCAAGGCGGTCTGATAGTGCGCCAAAGATAGTGAAGAAGGGCATGGCAAAGAGAAGTGCCAGCGCGACAATGATGTTTGACGTGCGCGGATTCACTTTCAGAATCGTTTGCAGGTAAAAGAGGGCGTAAAACTGCCCCGTATACCAGATGACGCCCTGACCGGCGGTCGCGCCAAACAAGGAGATGAGAACACGCTTGAGGTTGTCCCACTTTGTGAATGCTTCCACTAGTGGACTAGCTGAAGTCTGACCGGTGCTCTTGATGTGCGCGAAGATCGGCGACTCTTTCATTTTCAACCGAATGTACAGAGATATAGTGACCAGAACGAGTGAGAGCAAAAATGGAATTCGCCAGCCCCAGTCGATGAATTGTTCCTTGGACATGGAAGACTGCGTCCCAAGGATGACGAGGAGCGAAACGAAAAGGCCCAGGGTGGCGGTGATCTGAATAAAGCTGGTATAGAAACCGCGCTTTTTGTCGGGGACATGTTCCGCCACGTAAACTGCTGCGCCGCCGTATTCGCCGCCCAGGGCGAGACCTTGCAGAACGCGAATTAAAATAAGAATAGTTGGCGCGAACCATCCCGCGGTTTTATAGGTTGGCAATAGTCCGATGAGGGCTGTTGCACCGCCCATGATGCTCAGCGTGACGATGAATGCGTATTTGCGGCCGACGATGTCACCAATACGCCCGAAGAAAAGCGCACCAAACGGACGGACCAGAAACCCCACGGCGAATGTGGCCAGATAAGCGACGTAAGCGAAGGTGTCATTGCCGGGCGGGTAAAATTTCAGGGCCAGAGTGGCGGCAAGGCTGCCGAAAATGTAGAAGTCGTACCACTCGATCATGGTGCCGACCGCAGAAGCCGTGATGACACGCCAGATGCCGTATTCCGCCTGGTTGGTGCCGCTTAGAGTTGCTGCCTCAGTTGCCATTTAGCCTCCCGTTGAGCCCTGGTGTCCTGTTGCCTGCAAAAATAGCCATCCTAAGAGCGACCGGCTCGAACTGAAATCGATTCCGCGAGAAGGTGAGATGGCTAAAGAACCCCCGTTTCATATACGGGGATCAGTTTAATGTCAAGTTACAGGATTGTTACACGGAAAACGCTGTGATGCGCCCCATTTGGTGAGACGCGCAACTCCGCTGGCAGGGAGACCGTTTTGCCTATTGAACGACCAATGGTTTCAGTTTTGCTTTTTGCAATTTGGAGTTTGCAGCGGGGATATCCTTTTCGACGACATTTTTCCAGCGAGATAATCCGTCTCTACTTGCCGCTTCCCATTTTTCGGTGGCGGTGGTGACGTCTGAGGATGGAGCGGCGTCGGCGCTTTCTAGAATTGCGAACAAGCCTGTCAAAGCGGCCTGAACGCTGGGTAGCGACTCGTCCTCCTTTTCGGGAAGAGCCAGCCCAAACAGTATGAAATCAGCGTCGCCCTCGGGCTCAGCCGCAACTTCGGCTTTTTGTTTTAGATCTTCCAGTGTGCTCAGGATTTCGTTCTTGCTCGCGGCACCTTTTTTGCGTTCTTCGATTTGTTTCTGAAGATCATTGGCCTGTTTCAATGCATTAGAAACTCTTCCCAGACTTTCGCTGAGTTGGGATGCCAGTGCAAATTGGCGTTGCAGAGCTTCAGGAGTGGCTTTCGAGCATGGGTCTGGTTTAACGACTAGCGGTTGGGTGGTGCTTTTGCCGTTGGCGGTCAGTTTGACCGAATAGTCGCCAGGCACGACCCAAGGTCCGGCGGTTAAGAAATACGATCTCGACATGCCCTCGGGCAAAGAATAATGCAAATCCCAGGTGAATCGATGCATGCCTGCTTCGTTCAGGAGAGGCTGAGGATCGTGCACCCAATTCATGGTAAAGCGTACGGAGTTCGGCTTGGTTTCATAGAGCTTATCGTCGCTCGCATAGCGGCGCACCAATTTTCCGGCCGAGTCAAAAATCTCTAGCTGGACTGGCGAAGATGATTTCTGTTTTAAATAATAATCGAGTACTGCGCCATCCGGAGGATTTGCGAAGAGTGACTCATCTACCGGCACGGGCGTGCTTTGATCGTAGCCCGGATGGACCCGATAGGCAGGCGAAGGAGTGAATAGATATGCGTCAGCTGCGGCAACCTGCGAATTGATCTGTCGTAATGAAGACATATCATCTAAGATCCAGAACGAGCGTCCGAATGTGGCAACAATGAGATCATTTTCGTGGACTACGAGGTCGCGAATGGAAGTCATCGGCAGATTCAGTTGCAGGGACTGCCAATCCTCTCCGTCATTGAAGGAAACATATACGCCTTTTTCGGTGCAGGCATAGAGGAGACCTTTGCGCAAAGAGTCTTCTCGAACACAATTCAAGAAACTACCATCGAAAATTCCTTTTGTTATGCGCTTCCAGGTTTTGCCAAAATTCTGCGTTCGATAAAGGTAAGGATTCAGGTCTTCGAGCCTGTGGCGATCCACCGCGGCGTAAGCCGTGCCGGGATCGAAATGGGAAGCCTCAATGTGAGTGACTTTGCTCCACGGAGTAATTTCCGGTGGCGTAACATTCGTCCAAGTTTTTCCTTCGTCCTGCGTCAAATGAATCAACCCATCGTCTGTGCCGGCCCAGATTTCTCCGGAGCGCGCGTAGGATGGTCCAATGGTGTAAATCACGCCGCGCCGCTTGTTCTTCGGAGCATCTGCTGCGGTTGCGGGATCCAAATTGGGCGGAACACCCGGTTCTTCGCGCGTGAGATCCGGACTGATCTCTTGCCAGGAACTGCCACCGTCCGAAGTGCGAAACAGAACTTGCGAGCCGAAGTAGAGCACGTGAGGATCAGTTGGTGAGAAGACGAGAGGAAGGGTCCAGGTGCGGCGGAAACTGCCTTGCTGCGCGAGAGTTGGCGGCATCAACTGAATTTCTTCGTCACTCATATCCTGACGAGTGACAAAACCACCATAGATTACATCCCGATTTAGCGGATCTGGCGCGATGTAGCCGTTCTCGTCGCCGGCTTCGATAGGACGCCAATCATGAAAATTCAGCGAGCTGTATTTTCCGCGGCTGGGTGTTGCCGCGGCGCCGCTGTCTTGCTGCGCTCCGTAGAGCCAGTAGGGAAATTGATTGTCCGCGGCGACATGATAGAACTGGCCGGTTGGCTGGTTAAACCAGGAACTCCAGGTCTCGCCCGCGTTGCGCGTGACGATTGCGCCTTGATCGCAACTGAGAATCATTCGCTGCGGATTGTCGGGATCGATCCAAAGTTCGTGATAATCGTCGCCGCCCGGCGCGCCCTTCCAAGCTTCGAAGGTTGCGCCGCCATCGCGCGATGCGTAGGTGGCGACATTTGGAAGATAGACTCTGTCTTGATCTTTCGGATCTACGCTGATTTCGCCGAAATACCATCCGCGGGACCAAATTCGATTATCGTTTGAAACTTTTTTCCAATTTTGGCCACTGTCATCCGAGCGGTATAGGCCGCCCTCCTTGGCATCCACCACCAGATAAATTCGTTGTGGATTGCTGGGAGCGAACGCAATTCCCATCCGACCAAGGCCTTCACTGGGAAGCCCGTGACCGGTTATTTGTTCCCAGTGCTCGCCACCATCGCGCGAGCGGTATAGTCCGCTACCGGGTCCATTTGACGCAGGATACACGCTCCACGGTGGACGGTGGGTTTGCCACATCGCGGCGTAAATTACTTGTGTATTTCCCGGCTCAAACGCCAGATCGATCGCGCCCGTATTTTCATCTTTGAAGAGAATCCGTTGCCAGGTTCGTCCGCCGTCGGTCGAGCGAAACACCCCACGTTCCGGATTTGGCCCGTAAGCGTGTCCTAGCGCAGCTACATAAACTCGATTAGCGTCTTTGGGGTCGATCAAAATTCTGCCGATATGCCGTGAATCGATCAGTCCAATTTGCGCCCAGGTTTTTCCCGCATCTGTAGATTTGTACACTCCGTTTCCGGCGGAGATCGACGAACGCATATCCGCTTCGCCCGAGCCGATGTAAACAATTTGCGAATTCGAGGGCGCGACGGCAATTGCGCCGATTGACGCAACCGGCTGCGAATCAAAAATGGGGTTCCAAGTGCGGCCTGCGTCGTTGGTCTTCCACACGCCCCCGCCCACCGACCCGAAGTAGTACGTTTCCGGTTCGCCGCGAACCCCGGTAACGCCCAAGACGCGGCCGCCGCGAGACGGTCCGATCGAGCGCCAGTGCAAATTCTGGAAAAATTTTGGATCAAACTGCTCGGGATCTCTTGGCAACGCGTTTAACTGCAGCGTGGCGGCGATAAGGCATGCTAGCGCCAGGCAAGCCAGTAATCCGGTGCTACGAATTCCTCTCAACATGCAGTTCATCCCCTTAGAACATGGCTCACGAAGAGCATTGAAGTGTGCGGAGTATATATCAACCTGAGAGACCCAAGAACTTGAGGAAGAAGAAAGGGTTTCAAATTTGATCGCTTGATTTTCCAGAAGCCAGGTTCAGATGTGTGGCTTGCCACCAGCGGCGCACCGCCACCAACGACCAGATGCCCTCTACTAATCCAAACGGCCAAGCCCCCTGCAGAAAACCGTAAATCGATCCGAGCATGCAAGAGCCCGCGAAGGCCAGAATGAACCAGGTGCTCCGCTGTTCAAGGGCATAGAACAAGAGCATGCTGGCTACGGCGATCAATCCAAATAGGGTGAGAGCGCTCAACGCAAGTATCTCCAGGACGCAACGGCATCAATGATTATCAATTATTTTTGTGGAGAAGGGTGCTGCCTACGAAGCTGTCGCCAAGTGAGGCCAGCAGCAAATAGGCAACCGGCAACGACTGGTAAAATCGGGACACCTTTGGAAATGAGCAGGTACGAGGCGAAGAAACACGCCACGAGAAAAGTTGGCCATTTATATTTCATTTCCAAACCATGAACAAAAAGCTGACTCCCAAGAGTAGCAACAAGAACGTGATGGTAGAAGACCTCAGCGATTTCGTCCACTTTGGCGGAGTCAATCCTTTGCGACTGAGTCGACGGATTTCCGATAGTTGTTTGCGCGCAAGCGACAACTCCCAGCCATTGCCGGCCAAATCGAGCGCGTGAATCGTTTCCTTTTCCGCGCGATCCAGAATTCGAAGGCGGTATAGCAGTTCGGAATATTTCAACTGAGCAAAGAAATTTTGCGGTTCTAAACTGCGCGCCTGCTCCAGGGCATCCATCGACTGATAGACATCGTAATTCATGGCGTGGGCAATGCCGAGACAAGTGCGCAAGTCGGCATTTTCCGGATGTTCGATGCACGCTTCGTTCAGCGATGCGATGAATGTCGCAAGCTTCTCTGGAGGCACAGAATGCGGATCGCGCCATGGCAACGCAGGCAAACGACTTGGCCGCAATGGAAATGCGAGTGAATCTTGTCTCGGTTGAATTGTTGTCGTGGTTATCGCGGACATTTTTGTAAGTTCCTCACGAAGGAGACTTCAATTCGAATTCCGGATAGGCCATCGCGCCCATTTCTGGAAGATCGAGGCCTTCCAACTCTGATTTGGCGGAAACGCGTTGTCCGACAATCAGATCGACAACAACCGCGAAAATAAAGCTTAATGTGAACACGAAACCGAGCAGCGTTGCCACGCCGATTAGCTGCGCCACCAATTGTCCCGGGTCGCCATAAAACAGCCCGGTTACCGAGCCGTTCACTCCGTTCCATGCACCGCCGTAGTTGCTCTTTCCATCGGCAAACAGGCCTAGGGAAATGACTCCCCATATGCCGCAAGTTCCGTGGACAGACACTGCGCCAACGGGGTCATCGATTTGCAAAATACGCTCGACAAACGCTACCGAGAGGCAAACCAGAACCCCGGCAATCAGCCCGATAATGGCTGCGCCGATTGGATTCACAAAGCCGGAGGGAGCGGTGATCGCCACCAAGCCGGCAAGAAATCCGTTGCCAGTCATGGATGCGTCGGGTTTTTTATACACGATCCACATGTACAGCATCGCGCTGATCATGCCTGTCGCGCTGGCAAGCATGGTGTTCACCGCGATGGAACTGATGCGCAAATTCCCATTACCGGAAGCACCGAGTGTTGAACCGGGATTGAAGCCGAACCAGCCGAAGGCCAGGATCAGACAACCTGTGATGACCAAAACGATGTCGTGAGCGAGGATGACTTGCGGTCTGCCATCCCGAGAAAATTTTCCGATTCGCGGACCGAGAATCATTGCAATGGCCAAGGCGCTGAGTCCGCCCACGGCATGAACTACGCCCGAGCCCGCAAAATCGCAGTAGCCCTTCCCGAGGCCGAAATTGGCGCCGAGATTAGCGAGCCACCCGCCTCCCCAAGCCCAGTTCGCAAAAAGTGGATAAGTGAAGGCGGCAAACAAGAACGAAGTCACGATGAAAGCGGAAAATTTCCAGCGCTCGACGGCCGCACCGGTGGGGATGGTTGCGCCAGTATCCATGAAAACCATCTGGAACAGGAAGAGCACCATGACGCTAACGTCGTAGGTTCCTTTGTGCATCAAGAACAGGCCGTGTTGGCCGAATAGCCCGAAATCCTTTCCAAACAAATGAACTGTGAACTCCGCGCTAAGCGGAGGTGTGCCGCCCAGATTCGCCACCGCGCCCACGCCGCCCATCTGAATCGCAAATCCGATCAGCCAATAAGCAAACATTCCGACGCCATAGACGGCCATGTTCATCATCATGGTGTGGTTGGCGTTCTTGGCGCGGGCCAAGCCGGTTTCCAGGAGCGCGAAACCCAACTGCATGAACATGACCAGGTAACCCGTAATTAGTGTCCAGACAAAATTGATGGCAATTTTATTCTGGCCAACTTGGTTGGCCAGATCAGCGATCGTAAGGCCCTTCTTCGGATCAGTTATCGTGATATCGCTGGCGTTGCCAGTGAGCGAGCCATCTGGATCGCCCTTGGCGCGAGACTCAGGAGACGGCGCGGGGATGCTCGATAGATCGGTATCCAAAACGGGTTTCGAAACGGTTGGGGGAGTTGAGGAAGTAGTTGCTGCTGGAGTTGTCGCCGGAGCAGGTGCCTGAGCAAAGGCCATCGGCATAATACAAAGAACCGCCAGCATGGACACGAGCCATCTCGTTGTAGACATTTTCATCCGCGTTCTGACCCTTTCTTCCAAATGGCATTCTTCAGGTAGGCTTTGTTGAGTAAGCCGAGAATGCCGAACAGGCTGACGACAATTCCGGCTAGCACCATGGCCAAACGGGCCCATACCGAGGGAGTGGCTGCAAGACTGAAGAAACTGATTACGAATCCCAAGAAAGCCAAAAGTATTCCGAAGAATTTCATGGTCCAATTTCCTCAATTCTCCGCGTGTTCCAGCGGTTTACATTTCAGAAAAATGCCTACGGATACGGCAACCAGCGCGACAGCCAGAAAATAATAGATAACTTTCCCAGTGGCAATACCCACTGGCAGCGCGGTGAATCCCAATAAGAAAACCGTAACGCCCACTGCCTGTGTGGAATTCGCTCCCATGGCAGTCCTCCTTTGTATTTCTCAGGGTATTGAACGATCAAGTTTCCCATCCGAATGCAGCATCATAGAGGGCCGAACAGTGCCGGTGACGTGGTACGGGTTGTGTCAGGTGCCGAATATTACTTCCTTAGAATGCAATCTCCTTGATACTTGGCCCGCTGAATAGAAGAAAATCGAATAGCGTATGTCGGACTGTAAGGGGCTAGTTTTGGAAAGGCCAACAAAAATAATTAATTCGATCGATGCAAATTTTGTGGCTCGCTCTATCAACCGTATTCCAACCAAACTCGCTGATTCTATTCGGCCAACAGGCGACTTTTGGGTTTCCACAAACTAAGGGAAATCTATCAATCCGGGTTGGATTCGTCGTCTGTCAATGGCGCTTGAGGATTAAGGCGCGTCCCAATCCAGAGCGTAGATTTCCTGAACGCTGGCGTCGCGGACCAACAGAGGGGATTCGTCGGGCGCGAGGCCGCTCCAATTCCCAAAGGCTCCTCCGGCTGCCTGAAACCCTTTCATGCTGAAGAGCCGTTCCAGTTTGTGATCGGAGACCTGCAACCGGTAGTAACCTTCCTGGTTGTTCAGGATGCCGTTGAAATAGAGGTAGCGGCTATCACGCGACCACAATGGATAGGCCACGAAAATATCGGCGATGTCCGTCCATTTCTGAGAGCTGAAATCAAAGAGCATCATTTTCAAGGAATCTAATGGAATGGCGGCAATGTAGCGCCCGTCGGGAGACCAGCGCGGCGAATACAGTCCGTCTGAGCCAGGGACCTTGGTTGCTTTTCGAGTTTTCAGATCGAGAATGAAGATTGCTGAGCCCTGGTTGTTCAGTGAATTATCGCCGAACACCAGCGATTTGCCGTCTGGCGACCAGTTCGGGTCGGCCAAATTTGTTTCGCTGCTATAAATGAGCTCAGGGGCGCCACCTTGGGCGGACACTAAATAGAGGTGCCAAGGCTCGCCGGGTGGATGACCCATAAACGCGATCTGGCTGCCGTCGGGCGACCATTTGGGCAGATAGCCCAGCATCGGTGGGAAAACTAGTTGCAGCTTTTGCGTACCGTCGAGTTTGCCCCGCCACAGAGTGCCATCGGTGGCGTCATTATAGGCGAACCATTCGCCATCGCGAGAGAAGTCTAATCCCATCGCGGAAATTCCAGAAAGATAAGGTGCCAGCTGCGCCGTTTTTGAATCGTAGCGCATGAGCTCGCCACGTGGTTGCCAGCCTTGTACAAAAAGCCTTTTGCCATCGCGGCTGGCGACCGGATCGCCTACGTTCATTGGACCGGTCGTCAATTGCGTCGGTTGCTGATGAGAAGATCCGAAAAGGCCGGTGTGTTCGCGGATTGCCCACAAGTTTGCCGTTCCATCTTCCGAAGTCTGAAAGACAAAATATCTTCCATCCGCAGTCCAATTGCCGCAGCATTCGTTTGGCGAACTGCTCCAGCCGGCGAGAAGCGGCTGAAGATTCTTGCCATTTGCGGAAACTTGCCAGATGGAACGATTGTTGGTGTTGGGATCGCTTAATGTGAAACGTAGAATTGATCCATCGGGAGACCAACGCAGATCACTGGGCGTTCCGGCGAGCGTCAATAGCAGGTGAACGCCACCACCGTCACTGTTGGCCATGAATATTTCGTTTCCCTTGCAATAGACAATTCTTTTTTTGTCTGGCGACCATGCCGCCGTGTGCCCCTCAATGTTGCCCAACCGGCGCGGGGTGCCGCCAAGAACAGGAACGGTCCAAAGGGGGCCATCGAGCACGGTGCCTCGAGCGGTGTTCATCAACAGCACTGGGCCATCCGGCTCAATATCGAACAGATTTGAAAAGCCCGTGTCCTCTAACGAGGTAGGAACCGGAATGGTTTCGCCGCCTTTTACAGAGGTTTGCGAAAGGCCGGCTTGGCCATCAACGAAGTAGAGACGGGAACCGTCCGTAACCACGCCGGATTTCGGGCGGTTGGTGTTGGTAAGTTGCGTGGTTCGTATCACGCGAGGAGGAGCTACAGGGCGAGTGAGTATGTATCCAGCGATTGCGGCGACGGCGAGAACAGTGCCACCTGCGATCGCCCATCCACGCCACCGGTTGGAATGTCTTTCCTCAGCAACCGGGAGCACGCTGGATTGCGACGCGACCGAGCCGGAACGGGCTGTCTCCGTGTCCCGTTTCAAACGCTTCAGATCCGCGCGAAGCTCAGTCGCAGTCTGATAACGAAGGTCGCCATCTTTTTCAAGCGCCTTCGTTAAAATATTCTCCACGGCTATCGGCAAATCGGGGTTTAGCTTGGTAACCGGAGCCGGCGTTGCATGCAGGATACCGTCGAAAACGAGAGCGACTGTCGTGCCAGTGAATGGAGCCGCCCCGGTGGCCATTTCATAGAGGACCACGCCGAGCGAAAACAAATCCGTGCGCGAGTCCAACTCTTCGCCGCGTGCCTGCTCCGGCGACATGTATGCAACTGTGCCCATGGAATTGCCGGTGCTCGTCAATACCTCATCATCGAGATAGTGCTTCCGCGAGTGAGTGGAATCCTCGCTGGTCGACTCCGTTGAAGGCTGCCGATACTGCGCCAATTTCGCGAGACCAAAATCGAGAATCTTCGCGGAGCCACGTTCCACTAAAAAAATGTTCGCAGGTTTGATGTCCCGGTGAACGATTCCTTTGGAGTGAGCTGCGTCGAGACCATCGGAGATTTGAATGCCGAGATCTAGGATTTCAGAAAGTGTGAACGATTTTTTTGCGATGCGATGCTTGAGCGTTTGCCCCTCAAGCATTTCCATCGCGATGAACGGGCGGTCTTCGAATTCGCCGATATCATAAATGGTGCAAATATTTGGATGATTTAACGAGGAGGTGGTGCGAGCTTCACGACGGAATCGTTCGATGGCCTGCGGATCGTGGGAAATATCTTCGGAAAGAAATTTCAGGGCAACAAGACGACCGAGACGGGTGTCCTCGGCTTCATAGACAACGCCCATTCCGCCGCCGCCAAGTTTCTTTGTGACGGTATAGTGTGAGATGGTCCGACCGACGATTGACAAGGTATCTGCCACGTGGCAAGGAGTTTACCCCAGCATGTTCCCTAGGCAAAGCGGGTTCCTGAATTTGGCCTGGAAAAGGCTCGATTCGCTGGAAGGCCTGTTCTTTTTGGAATTGCACCCGGCTGAGAATATTGATTTAATCTATGGCGATCGCTTGCGGAATTCAGATGGTTCGGGGAGGTCTTATGCGAACCCTTGCGCGATTGACTGGTTTTATCGCAACTTCTCTAGTTTACGTTTCAACAGGCTTTGCCCAAACCAATCCTCCCCCGCCAGATCCGCTCGAGATGGTTACGCGCGAGCCACGGACTCTGACCAAACCGGCGGATCGCGCGGCCGCACTCGATCTTCTGGACCGCGCCCGGCAAAATTACAATCTCCATGACATTTCGACGCCATACAGCCTGAAAGTTTCCTTCGAAACAAACGGTGGTGCGCAGGTCGAGGGGCAAGGCACGATGGAGGAATTATCTGACGGAGGTGCTCATTGGCGCTGGTCTGCGAAATTGCAGGATTCGCTGGTTGTTCGTATCGGCAGTGATGGACGGGTGTACGGTACAAATCCTTCTGAGCCGGTACCGCTGCGCGTGCAAATGATTCGTTCTGCTTTGCACTGGCCAATTGTGCGGAACGCTGGAGCGTCGGCGATTCGCGCTGTAAGTGTTTCGCAGGATGGCAAGCAATTGACTTGCTTGTTGCTTAGCGCTTCGATTCCGCTGAATCCCGCGCCGCGCTCGTGGGTCGAGAACGAATATTGTATTGATCCCGGGACCGGTCTTTTGCAGAGCTGGTCGGAGGCCCCAGGGATCTACGTGGTGTATGACTATGATGGAGCAGTGGAATTCCATAACCACGTTTTGCCGCGGCAAATTTCCATGTATGAAGATGGCCGGCTCGCCGCTCTGGTTCATGTGGAGGGTCTGGAAGATGCCCGAGAGATCGATCCGAACCTGTTCAAGCCCACGACCGAAATGGCATCCGAAGGATCGTTCACCCTGGCATCACCCAACCGGTTTCCGATGCGCGTCGATCCTTCCGATGCGCCGACTTCCACTTATTTCCAGCCAGTGATTGTCCATGCGATTTTGGATGCACAAGCAGGACGTGTGCTGGATGCGGAATCGCTGCAGAACTCCGATCGAGACTTGAGCCGGGCAGCAATCGATCTGGTTAGAAGCACGTCATTCCCGGCGTCTGGATTTCAGCAGGAGGTTTTCATCAACGTGCAATTTCATTTGCCAGCGGTCAGCGCAGGCGGCCCGCCGCTATTGCACACGCCGGTGGCATGGGTAATCTATGACCACCACGGCAAGAATCCGCCGGTAAGAAAACCGCCGCACACTGGGAACTAGTTCTTATTTGCAGATATTAAAAGTGATGTAGCAGCTGCCTCCTAAGGCGGGCCGCTTTTCTCCATCAAACAATTGCGCAGCTTATTTCGGTAAATCGCGGAACCAGACTGTCTTGATGTTTGTGAATTCGCGGAGGCCGAATGGGCCTAGTTCGCGGCCGTGGCCGGAGGCTTTTACCCCGCCGAAGGGAAGGCGCGGATCGGAAGCGACCATTTGATTGACGAAGACCAGGCCGGCTTGCAGGTCATTGATGAATCGTTCGCGCTCCGCTGGATCGTTCGTCCAGGCACTTGCCCCCAGGCCGAAGCGGCTGTCATTCGCGATGTTGATTGCTTCGTCGATGTTCTTCACTCGAAAAATGCTGGCAACTGGACCGAAGAACTCTTCGCGATACGCGGGAGAATCTTTTGGCACATTTGTCAGCACCGTGGGCTCGTAAAAATTTCCCGGGCCTGCAACTGGTTTGCCGCCAGTCAGTAATTTTGCCCCAACTTCAATCGATTTCTGGACGTCGGCATCTAGATCTTTTACCGCGTCGGCGGTGGCCAGCGGTCCAACTTCGGTTTTCTCATCGAACGGGTCACCAAGCTTCAAAGCTTTCATGCGGGTGACAAATTCCTTTTCAAATTGTTCGGCGATCTGTTCGTGAACGATGAAGCGCTTCGCCGCAATGCAGGACTGCCCGTTGTTGATGGTGCGTGCTTTCACGGCGGTGGCCGCGGCTTCTCCAATGTTGGCGCTGGGCATAATAATGAAGGGATCGCTTCCGCCGAGCTCCAGAACAACTTTCTTGATGCGCTTTGCGGCGGAGATGCCCACTTGCACGCCGGCCTGCTCGCTGCCGGTAAGAGTCGCGGCGGCTACGCGAGGGTCATTCAGAATGCGATCGACCTGGGAAGCGCCGATCAGTAGGGTTTGAAACGTGCCATCGGGAAAACCCGCGCGGTGCAGAATCTCCTCGATCTTCAGAGCGCTTTGCGGAACGTTTGACGCGTGCTTGAGAAGCCCGACGTTTCCGGCCATCAAGGCTGGCGCGATGAACCGGAAGGCCTGCCAGAGAGGATAGTTCCACGGCATAATCGCCAGCACCACGCCGATTGGCTGATACCGAATAAAACTTTTCGTTGCGGTGGTGGCGACGACTTCATCGGCCATGAATTTTGCCCCGTTTTCCGCGTAGTAGCGGCAGCCCAGAGCGCATTTCGCGGCTTCCTCAATCGCCGAGCGCAGAGTTTTGCCCATTTCGAGGGTCATCATGCGGCCCAGCGACTCTTTTTCCGCGTCGAGAATTTCGGCAGCTTTATTCATCCAGCGCGCACGGTCGGCAATCGAAGTGAGACGGTAGTTTTGGAAAGACTTTGCCGCGTGAGCAATCTTTTCGTCGACTTGGGCATCGGTGAGCGCAGTGAACGTTTTTACGACTTCGCCGGTAGCGGGATTGATGGTGGCTATTGCCATAGGAAAGGCTCCAGAAAGGATGTATTGGCGATTTTCGCTCAGGACAGTTTAGAGTTAAACCCTACTTTTTTACAGTAGGGATTTTAGCAATAGGAAGGCGTCTGGAAAATCGACACCCTTAAAGTGCGATCCTTCAGTTGCGTTCGGGGCGAGCGTTGCGGCACCCATTTGAGAAAGAAAGATGCCTAGACCTCGAGCCGTACGACATTGACAAAACGACCACCTGCCCAAAAACGTTGTAACCTTGGGCTGAAAAGAGGACTCGTACTAACAGGGTACGGTTGGTCTGCCCGGAGGGCGGTTGGGCAAGTGGCTGGTCCGCAGAAATCCTCGGTTGAAAACGTGGAGCGTGAAAGGGCGCTGATCTCCCGGATATTGGCGGGGGAGACCGACCTATTTCATGAGCTCATCCGGCCCTACGAACACATGGTTTTCTCCACCGTTTTTGCCATGGTGAAGAATGAAACCGAGGCGGAAGACGGGTCCCAGGATACGATGATCAACGCGTTCCGGCATCTGCGCAGCTTTCGCGGCGATTCGAAGTTCAGCACCTGGCTGGTAACTATCGCAATGAACGAGGGACGGAAACGTCTGCGGCGAGCGAAAGCGGCCACTATGGAATCGCTCGATGAAGATAAGGAAGAGCACGAAGGCGACTTCACCCCAGTGGCGCTGACTGATTGGCGAGAGATTCCGTCTGTAGCTTTGGAGAAGAAGGAATTACGAGAAAAAGTGCGCGCGGCAGTGCAGGGATTGCCAGAGATCTATAGGGAAGTGGTGGTACTTCGGGATTTAGAAGAGTTGAATCAGGAAGAAACGGCGGCGGCGCTGGGAATTCCCATTAGCTTGGTGAAAGTGAGATTGCATCGCGGACGAATCATGATGCAGAAAAAGCTTGTGCCGTATTTGAAGACGGCCGAAGTGCCTCGGAAAAAGGGGCTGCTCGGGAGGTTCCTGCAATGAAATTGGATTGCAAAGATGTATGGAAATACATTTCGGAATATATCGATCAACAGCTCGAGCCCTCGGTGTTGGCGAATATGGAGAATCATCTGGAGAACTGCGAGGTTTGTTCCGCGGTGCTGGATTCGACGCGAAATGTGCTGGTGTTGACTGCGGATGATCGGACGTTCGAGTTGCCCGTGGGATTTAGCGAGCGGCTGCATCGGCGGTTGACGGAAGTGATTCGAGGAGAAACGGGGCCGGCCAGGTGACGGCAAGGCTAGCCATTGAGCTTGATGTGAAAATAATACTCAAAAGCCAGCAGAACTAGTGTCAGTACGGAAAGAGCGAGTTGCAGACGCTCTGAATTTTGTTTTGTGCTGGACAGCGACTTCTGCCGCCAGGCAGAAGCAGAACGAGCGCGGAGGCGGCGGACCTGCCAAAGAGCTACTAAGTTAAAAAGAGCTCCCACTAACGCGAGAACCATCATCGGAATGCGAATGGCATTGATATGAAGGTGGTCTGCAAGCTTGAGCACCCCAACAGCTGATCCGAATGCCGCTGCACCGATGAGCAGGCGCACGCCGCTGAGGGCCACGAACGCGCTGCAGACACTCTGCACCATAGCAAAGAAAAAGCTCGAAAAGCCAATCCATTTTGACCGCGCGGAAGGTTCAGCCACGGTTTGATCGTCGGTTGGGGCCAGAGAACTCTGCGAATTTGTTTTGGAAAGTGGCTCCATGGGGTCATCCTTACGGCAAATAGTCTGACGTTAATTTTATTGGGATGCAAATCACAAAAGAGTACAGTGGCGTTAGCTGGAGCGGTGATTTGAACTGGTGTAAAGCACACCGAGTTAATCCCAGTGCATCTAACCATCAGTTATAGCCATGGGAAAAGAGATTAAACAGGGAAAGGCAGAGACGTCGGCTGCGACCAACGGCGAGCCATCCGGTTTGGAGCTATTCCATGCACCCGTGCGCGAATGGTTTGAAGCTGTTTTCACGACGCCTACCCGGCCACAGGTTGCCGGTTGGCCTCCGATTGCTTGCGGCGACTCCACTCTAATTCTTGCGCCAACGGGAAGCGGGAAGACGCTAGCTGCCTTCCTGTGGTGCATCGACCGGATCATGTTTGTGCCTGCTCCGTCGAAAGAACAGCGGTGCCGCGTGGTGTACATTTCGCCGATCAAGGCACTGGCGGTGGACGTTGAGCGCAATCTTCAAGCGCCGCTCATCGGAATCGCCCAGGCCGCACAAGGTTTGGCCGTTCCATTCCACCCGCCGACCGTTGCGATCCGCACCGGCGACACTCCGCAATCAGAACGTGCGGCGTTTGCACGGCATCCCACCGACATTTTGATTACCACACCGGAATCGTTGTATTTGCTTCTGACTTCGAATGTGCGCGAAGCGCTGCGTTCGGTGGAGGTGGTGATTGTAGATGAGATTCACGCGCTGGTACCAACCAAACGGGGATCTCATCTCGCGCTTTCCATCGAGCGGCTGGAGAAAATTGCGGGAAGAAAGCTACAGCGAATCGGACTTTCGGCAACGCAGCGACCATTGGAAGAGGTGGCGCGATTTCTTGGCGGGGCAGACGTCACGCGCCAGGCAGATACCAAGTATGAAGAAAATGCTGCGAGCGAACAAATCGGCAAAGGCGAAGAAGTTCTGGCTGAATTTTCGTCGTCAACCATTGCGCCGACCTATCGTCCGGTGGCGATTGTCGATGCAAGCGAGCCGAAGCGTTTAGACCTCCGCGTGGAAGTGCCGGTGGAAGATATGTCGCGGCTCGACAAAATAGTAGAGGTGCCGAGCGGAGCGGCATCGCAAGGTCCAACGCGGCCATCGATCTGGAGCGCGATTCATCCAAAATTGTTGGAGTTAGTGCGGGCCCATCGCTCTACGCTAATTTTCGTGAACAACCGCCGATTGGCGGAGCGCATTTCCGGCGCCATTAATGAACTCGCGGGAGAAACGCTGGTCCGCGCACATCATGGCAGCGTTGCCGTCGCGCAACGGAAAGAGATTGAAGATCGGCTGAAGATGGGAACGATTCGTGGCCTGGTGGCCACATCTTCCTTGGAATTGGGAATCGATATGGGCGCGATTGACTTGGTGATTCAGATTGAGTCGCCTCCATCGGTCGCCAGCGGGATGCAGCGAGTCGGGCGTGCCAGCCATCATGTGGGTGCGATTAGCAACGCCGTGATCTTCCCGAAGTATCGCGCTGATTTGGTAGCTTGCGCAGCCATAACTCGAGCGATGTATGGCGGTCTGGTGGAATCGGTACATTTTCCACGTAATCCCCTCGACGTTTTGGCGCAACACATTGTCGCGATGGTTTCGTTGGAAAACTGGAGGGTTGACGATTTGTTCGCAGTGGTGCGCTCCGCCGCCCCTTTTGCGGCATTGACGCGAGCGATATTTGAGAGCGTGCTCGATATGCTTTCCGGACGCTATCCGTCCGACGAATTTGCGGAATTGCGGCCGCGGCTAACGTGGGATCGCCTGGGGAACAAATTAAGCAGCAGGCAAGGTTCGAAACGCATTGCCATTCTGAATGGCGGTACGATCCCGGATCGCGGCTTATACAGCGTGTTTTTGTTGGGTGCAGCTAAGGGGGCGCGGGTTGGCGAGCTTGACGAAGAGATGGTGTTTGAAAGCCACGTGGGCCAAACGATTATTCTTGGCGCAACAACTTGGCGCATCGATGAAATTTCACACGACCGCGTAACTGTTTCGCCGGCACCAGGTGAACCCGGAATGATGCCTTTCTGGAAGGGTGACGGTCCTGGACGACCGGCGGAGTTCGGCAGAAAAATTGGCGAGATGACGCGAGAGTTGCTGCGATTGCCGCGGCCTGTGGCGTTTGGGCAATTGGTCGAGCGGCACAGCCTGGAACCGAATGCGGCAGAAAACTTGCTTCGCTATTTGGAAGAGCAGGCAATAGCTACCCAACGAGTCCCCAGCGATGAAGATGTAGTGGTCGAAACTTGCCGCGACGAGTTGGGCGATCGCCGCATCTGTGTGATGACCCCCTTCGGCAGCCGCGTGCATGCGCCTTGGTGTATGGCGGTAACGGCGAAGTTACGCAACGAGCTGGGACTGGAAGTGGAGTCGCTGTGGTCCGATGATGGATTTGTTTTGCGCATTCCCGACAGCGATCAAGTGATTGTCTCGGAATTATTGTTGCCGTCTCCCTCAGAGTTCCGCGACTTGCTTCTGCGGCAACTCGGTTCCACTTCCTTGTTTGCAGCAAAATTCCGCGAAGCCGCGGGCCGCGCACTCCTCTTACCGAAGCGCCGGGCCGGATTGCGCGCGCCTTTGTGGCAGCAGCGGAAGCGTGCGGCCGATTTGCTCGCAGTGGCGGCGCGTTTTTCTTCATTTCCGATTTTGCTGGAAACTTATCGAGAATGCATTCGCGACGTTTTTGATTTGCCGGCAGCATCGGCGATCTTGTCCAACATTCAGCGCGGCGAAATTCGTGTGACGACCATCGAGTCGGAGTGCCCGTCGCCATTTGCGGCATCGCTGCTGTTTTCCTATGTAGCGAATTACATATATGACGGCGATGCCCCGCTGGCGGAGAGGCGCGCGCAGGCACTTTCGATCGATCAATCGCAGTTGCAGGAGATTTTGGGCGACAGTGATCTGCGGGAACTTCTGGATTCAGCGGCCCTGGATGAAGTGGAATCCCGCCTGCAAGCATTAGAGCCTGAATATCAGGCGCGGCACACGGATGGCGTACATGATTTGCTGCTGAAACTGGGCGATTTGAGTGAGGAAGAAATTGCGGCCCGCAGTAGTAGTGCGCAAGTGGCGGCAAGTGTAAGTGAATTAGTGGATTCGCGGCGAGCGGTCCGTGTGCGCATTGCTGGTGCCAGTCGGTATGTGCCAGTGGAATATGCTGCGCGTTATCGCGATGCCCTGGGAACACCTTTGCCCCCTGGACTCGCGGATGTATTTCTGCAACGCGCGGAGAATCCTTTGCGCGAACTTGTCCGGCGATATGCGCGCACACATGGGCCGTTCACTACGGCGGAAATTTCGGCGCGATACGGATTGCAGCCGGCCACCGTGGAAATCGAGCTGCACGCTTTACATGGGTGTGGTCAATTGCTCGAAGGAGAGTTTCGTCCACGCGGAACGCATCATGAATGGTGCGATCCGGAAGTGCTACAACAAATACGGCGGAAGAGCTTGGCTCGGTTGCGGCGCGAAGTGGAACCCGTGGAGCAGCACACGTTTGCGCGTTTTGTTACGCGCTGGCAAGGCGTAACGGTGAAGCGACGCGGGCTCGATGCATTACTTGACGTGATCGAAAGTTTGCAAGGGGTGGCCTTGCCCGCCTCGGAGATTGAGCGGGATATTCTTCCGGCGCGGCTTGCGGGGTACTCGCGAAACGATCTTGATACGGTGATGGCTGCTGGTGAGGTTGTCTGGGTGGGCGTGGAACAAATCGGCGACCGCGACGGCCGAGTGGCACTGTATTTGACCGAATCGCTGGCATTGCTGCTGCCACCCGAAGAATTGCGTGAGAGTACGGCGCCGCTTTCGGAGCGGGCCTTGAAGATCGTGGAAGTGCTTGAGAAGCAGGGTGCGTCTTTCTTTGCGCAACTGCATGCGTCCATTGGCGGTGGTTTTCTTCGAGAGACGCAGGAAGCATTGATGGAATTGGTGTGGTCAGGCAGGGTGACCAACGATACGTTCCACCCGTTGCGCAATTTGCTCTACGCGAACGAAACGAAGCGCAGCCGCTCTGTTCTGGCTGAAGGGCCCCCGGGCTCGCCTGAATTTCTGCGGCTATTGCGATCACGAACTTCTGGCGGAGGTGCGGCCCAGGGGCGCTGGTCTTTATTGAGGCAGCGTATTGCGGAACCACTGAACGTTACGCAATGGAGCGCAAATATGGCGCAGCAGCTTTTGGTGCGTCACGGCGTAGTGATGCGCGAAACGGCAATCGCAGAAAATATTCCCCGTGGATATCCGAGCGTTTATCCGGCTCTGAAGACAATGGAAGACGGTGGCTGGGTACGGCGAGGAATGTTTGTGGCGGGTTTGGGTGCGGCGCAATTTGCGATGACGTCCGCGGTAGATATGTTGCGCGGTTTGCGAGTGGATCCGTCCGTGCCCGAAGCTGTTTTTCTAGTCGCAACTGATCCTGCAAATCCATATGGAACGCTACTGCCATGGCCACATGCTGAGGTGAATGGCGCAGAAACCTCTCCTCATGGGATGTCGCGAAGCAGTGGAGCTGGAGTGATCTTGGTAAATGGAGCGCTGACGGCGTTCTTGCGTCGACGAAACCCGGCGATGCAAGTTTTTCTTCCGGATAGCGAGCCGGAACGGTCGCAGGTGGCGAGAGAATTGGCGAAAAAATTAGCGGAGCTCGCAGTTCGTCGACAGGGACGGCGGTCCGGATTGCTGATCGGCGAGATCAATGATGCTCCAGCGCGCGATCATTTTCTGGCGCGTTTTCTGGAGGAGGCGGGGTTTGTGAATACGGTTTTGGGGTTTCAGATGCGGCGTTTAACTGCAATTGCATTGGCTGAAGGTGGGACAATCGGCGGAGACGAAGAGCCGGAGCACGAGCACTCCGAGACGGCTTGAAATGCCTGAAGGGGACACAATTTTTCGAGCGGCTCGCGCCTTGCACCATGCCTTGGCGGGGCAAGAGGTCAAGAGTTTTGAGACCGTGCTGCCCAAATTAGCGCGAGTGGATTACGACTCTGGCCTCAAGGGCCGAACCGTTGAAAAAGTGGAAGCGCAGGGTAAGTGGACGATGATCTACTTCTCTGGCGATTTGATTTTGCTGACGCACATGCGGATGAGTGGAAGTTGGCACATTTACAAGCCGGGTGAGCGATGGAAACGGCGAATGATTCACCAACGCATTGTGATTGGTACGGATAAGTATGTGGCGGTGGCATTCGATGTGCCGGTTGCGGAGTTCCATAACGCATCGACATTGCAGAGGCATCCGTGCCTGCGAAAGCTGGGGCCATCGGTATTGGCGGAAAATTTTGATGAGACCACGATTTTGCGAAATCTTCGAATGCATTCGGGCGTGGAAATAGGAGCTGCTCTTCTGAACCAGAATGTTTTGGCGGGAATTGGGAATGTATTTAAGTCCGAAGTTTGTTTCGGTGCCGGAGTGAATCCGCTCCGCTTAGTCGAGACTTTGACCATCCAGGAAATGGCTTCTCTGGTGGCGACGGCGCGGAAGTTCATGCTGGCGAACGTGACGCATGCTACTACAGAGAAAACGTTCACGTATGAAACTTTTCGGCGCACTACAGGGCGAAGGGGACCTGAGGATCGACTGTGGGTTTACGGACGCCGCGGCCAGTCCTGTCATCGGTGCGAAACCGCGATTGAATCGCGAAAGCAAAATCCCGATGCGCGGACGACCTTTTGGTGCCCGCAGTGTCAGCCGATGGTGATGGTGGGACAAAGCAGATCTGCGGCCGGTTAAGAAAAGAAGACGGACACGGCAGTGCAATGACCCTACAATTTTGCCGAAGCGGCACCGATGATCTTGCGAGAATCCTTGTCTACCGCGAACGCCACAAAGGATAAGTTTTCACGTTGCCAGGATGGATTTATTTTCAGGGCGATGTGCGTTTGATAGCTATTCGGACTGCTGAAGGAATTCGTTTTGTGAATTGTGCGAACCACAGCGGCATGCTGCAGATGTTCGCCGGAATTTTCTCCAGCTTTTACATCTGTGTGCAATCCCTTTTCGGTCATGGCAACCCACAGTTCGACATCGCGTCCTTGAGAAAGATTTGAGAGGTCCGTGATTTTGATGTCGTAGGCGGCGGTCCCACTGATTGACCTTTCCGTCGGAATGAGCTGAATTGTAGCTTTGGGTTGTGACGCAGCTTTTTGAATCGTTTCGCGGGCTTCGCCAGCGCGGCTGCCTACAAATTCTGTGTGACCATCCACGATCATTTGCGGCGTGTATACTCCACTATTCTCAAATGCCTTCGCGTACTCATTCTGGCGCTCACTGAATTCCGCTGACGAAAATGGATCCTTCCAGCCGAGATGATCCCAATAATCGACGTGTTCTTCGAGCGCGATGATTTCCGTGCCAGGAACTGGTTGCTGTTCGCTCAGCGTCTTCAATAAAGCATCGGCGGGTGGACAACTGGAGCAGCCCTCCGATGTGAACAATTCCACAATAATTGTGCGCTTTCCAGGCATGGAATTCTCTGCAGATGGCGTGGAACTGGGTGAATAGCTATGGGCGAAGCTCAAGAAAATCAAGACGCTGGAGACCAGAACAACGACAGAGGTGTAGACCAGTTTCATAGAAAAACCTCATCATCAACCACTTATGAGAGTCGCTTGGGAGGAAAAAGTATCAGGGATTTTACTGAATTTAAGGGAGGGTGGAGATACGGTCTGCACTGGTGCGAATGTAGAGAAGACCGTTGAACGCGAACACGTTACCTTGAACGCGGACTGGTTGTCCTACACGCTGAACATATGCCGATTGCGCAAGAGGTGCACCGGACGGGTCCGTGAGCAGAAGAAGTTTCGCGATGCCGTCAAGATCCTGGGTGAAAAGCGCTGCCGGAATTCCTCCCGCAAGACAGAGGGCGGCGCATTCGCGATGAACTTTGCCTTCGCCAGGATTCATCACTCCAAGAAAGCATTTTGTGTCGACAATTTCGCCCGCAAGATCGCGATCACCAAGTTCCGTTGCGCCATTTTCTACTGGATTTGCCGTGCTATCTGGATTTGTTGTGCTTGGAACAATTTCAATCATCTTGCCTTCGTTACGCGCGATTAGTGTGCCCTTGAAACGGACAGTTTGCCCCTTGTAAGACTGGATTAGATGTTCCGCTCCGTGCTTCCCGGGCGCCACGAGTAGATACGAATTTAGTCTCTCGCGAGAATTCCCCTCTGCATTGTCTGTTGCAATCAGAATCGGATATGGATCTTCCCGCAAGGTGCCATGAAACTCCCTAATTTTTCCGAATTCAAATGTGGAATTCGCGAAATGCTCTTGAACTGTCGCAAAGAGTAGCGCAATCGAGGCCGAAACAACCAGAGAGCCGAATACAAACAAGCGTACACGCCGCCGGACGTCCGGCGGAGACTGCGAAAGATAACCTATGTAGAAATCGCTTGTCGATTGACTTTCGTCTGCGCCGTGTGGGGGAATGCTAGCCGCTTCGATAAATGTGCCAGGCGGAAGCGGGTTGGGATCGACCCACACCTTGTTGTCGATTATTTTGGTGCGAAACGTAGAGACTTTTTCGGTGAATGGTGGAGGAGAAGCTCCGGATTCAGGCAGGTACTGATAGCCGTGCCAGGGACATGTGACGCACCCGTCGATAATTTTGCCTTCACCGAGGGGACCATTTTGATGACGACAGACGTTGGATAATGCCGAGACTTTGCCTGCATATTTGAAAATAGCGATACGTTCACCGTGCAGCGAAACTGTTTTCGCGTAACTATCGGGAATGGAATCGACAGAACAAGCGAGTACAAAAGTTTGGTTGGATTCCCGTGCTGTGGCCTTATCGAGTGTCCGTTCTCGAATTGCTGCAGCGAGATGCAAAGACAGGACGACTGCAAAGCTGATGGCCACCGCGATTGCCAGCAGCAGGCTTCGCTCGGTCTGCAGCAACCCGAGAGTGATATGAGCGATAAGCAATGCATACGCGGCGTAAACAAGCATGTGCAGAGCTTTCCAGACGGGTGGCGTCAAATTGCGCAGCCAGAAGTCATGACTGGTAGCCGCCATCAGGAAAAGAATGATCAATGCTACAAAGCCCAGTGGCTGAAAAGGGAAGTCAGCGAAGCGATTGTAATTGAGATTAGAAGTCCACAGGCTAACGAGAGGATCTTTCACGCCCAGCGAGTGAAATTGAACTAGCGAAAACGCGCCATGGACCAATCCCATAAGAAATGTCGCGACTCCAAGGTGCCTGCGATTGTAGAGCAGCTGCAGGAATCGGGAATCGAGACGGCAGAGCGGGCCGATGCAGAGAACGACAGTAAGTAACAAAAATGCGCAGGAACCGGCCGCGCGAATAATCAGCGTTTCGACTGTGGCAGTAGGATGAAGCAGGGAACTGAGCGCGATAAACGTGCCGGAATACAGCACAATTCCCGCGATCAAAACGATGTCGTACCAACGTTTCTGCGTATTCCAACTGATAGCGGCGTATTGATGGCTCATCGGGAAGAAAGTTTCTGTGATAGGGAATGATGGCGCGCTGCCAATCCGGCGATGAAAATAATTGGCAGCAAGAAAAGAAGGACCAGGAAGATGCGTCGATGCCAAGCGCGCAGAGGTTGAATCATCGGTGCGGAGTCTCCTGCTCAGGTGGCTCATTGGTGGCTGTGCAACCAGCGGCGCAGAAGTAGCGGCCAAAAGGCAATTGTGCCGGGCAGGATCAAGCAACGAAACCCGAAACCAGAGCCCGCCGCTTGGCGATCCACTTTTTGCACGCCTCGCCAAGCGAATGCGATGGCAAACAACAAACCAAATGAAACGTACGCATAAAAAATATAGACAACGATCGTAAAGATCTGCTCAGCCATGGCTGGCTTCAATGGGTATGGCTGCACCAGTAACGTGGCGGGCGCTATCGTCGGCAAGCCACAAAACAAGGTTTGCCACGTCCTCCGTTTTCAGCCATTTAGAAAAATCTTCGCGCGGCATCGCAACACGATTTCCGGGGGTGTCCATGGTGGCGGGCAAAACGATATTCGCGGTCAATCCGGCATCCGCATTTTCCAGCGCAACTGTTTGGATGAGAGTAGTCAAGGCAGTCTTAAACACCACGTAAGCGCCGAGATTGGCATGAGGTTCTCTTGCAGCCAGGCTGCCGATCGCGATGATTCGGCCATTTGCCGATTTGCGCAAGTGAGGAATGGTCTCGCGAAGAACATAAAACGCCGAGGTCAGGTTCATATCGCGCATTTGTTCCCAAGTTTGGTTGCTGATCGCCGAAATCGGCTGACCGCCCGCGAAGCCCCCCAAAACGTGGACAAGCACGTCGAGCCGGCCGTGATCCATAATGATCTTCGCGACTGCCTGTCGAATCTGTGCTTCGTTGATGAGATCAAATGACATGGCGGTGAAATTTGGTTTCGCAAATTCTTGCTCAGAGATTTTTCGTGATGCCCCGATCACCGTTGCACCCTGAAGCAGGAAAGACTCGGTGATGGCAGAGCCAAGTCCTCCATTTGCGCCAGTGATGAGAATAACTTTTTCATTCATGAGGAAGGGTCCATCCATTCGCCGCGAGTATCTCATCCGATTAGATTAGACAGAGAGGGAAAAGTTTCTGAAAACTTGGCGATAAGTTTCAGCCATTCAAAAACAGGGTAGCCTTTGAGAGAGTTCCGGTGAACTCGCATGGATTTCCGGCAAGATAGGACATGCGCAGTTCGCGCGGATCACATTCAACTTCGGTATAACTGACGGTCGCCGCATCAGGCCGGTGTACGCACACGGAAAAGGCTCCCGCGTCAGGTATATGGCTGGAATGCAGAGAACGCAACCAGGCGACCTGGTTAGGGGCATCTTCGCGCCAAGACATTTCGCAAGCCCTTCCACGCTCGATTTCCGCGCGAGAATCGGACCGGCTGGAAGAAAACCAATGATTTCTAATCCACTCGTGCCGTCGTGAAATCAACCGTGTTCCATCCCACGACCACTGAGAGATTTCGCGAGCCTCGCGAAAAATTCCGAACAGCCGAAACGGATGCATGCCTGAAAGTTTGAGTTCAGCCAGGCGGCGATCTACATCGTACAGATCATTTGCGCGTAACACAGCAGGAATGATCTCGCCGCGAGAAGCACTCTTGATCGGCAGAGCGTCCGGATCCGACGCGTTTGCATTCATCAGCGCGAATAAATCTCCACTGGAATTTGCGGCAATCCACGTGCCACCGGAAGGCTCATGAGGATAAAGCAGCGCATTGGAACCCTGTTGATGAAGGCTAGGTGGGATGGCCGTGACCCGTTCTTTCAATTCGTCGCGGTTCATGGCCACCAGGTAGCCATTTTTGCTGGGAAGAAAAGTAAGAGTGCACATCTGCCTCAATCCGCCGCCAAACTGGATTGATATTTCAGGGTCGAAGGTGCGTAACCGAAATCGGCGGGGATTTTCACCCCGATATGACCGCAAAGCAGGCGAATAATCGCGAAATGATGAATGGCGTGTCCAATGCAGTAAGCTAATTCGCGGCCAAGATTGGAAGAAATGAAAGAAGGAGAGTCTGAGTGGTACGCAAGTGAACTGACGGTACTACATCGCTGGGCCAAGGTCACTTCAGTCCACAATTCGATTTGGCGAATGACCTCATTGGTCGCACCGGCCGCAAACGAAGCTTCGGTTTCAATCCGCGCATCACGTTTGCGCGCATCATAATTGACTTCACCGTTGTTCACTCCTTGCAGCAAACAATGGAAATGTTCCAAGACGTGACGGAAATGCCGGCCAACGGAGGCATCGAATGGAGCTGGCGCCGCTAAGGCATATTTCTCCCCGCAGGATTCCAGCAGACGCAAACCTTGTTGGAGAACTTCCTTCGTGGCAAGAACCAGCGCGGAAGTCTGCGGCCGGGTATTTGTTGCCCATTCGGTGGGAGTATTAGGAGTCATTGAATCGGCTTTCATGCCAATCTCCTCTCCAGAGTAGGGATTTCTGTTCGATGCAGGAACAGGTTGATTCCGGTAGCGACAAATACCGTCAGGGCAAGCCCGAAGAGCAGGCCCCTGTCTCCTCGTACTTCAATCCCCAGTATAGTTAAGTGGCTGAGAATTGCGCCACCCATGACGCCCACCGCCAGCAACGATCCAAGCCAGGTAAAACGTGGGGTGAGCAGCAGAATCGAAGCAATTAATTCGACGATTCCGGAACCGATCCGACCCCAGGGCTCCGCGCCGACTTTCGTGAAAATGTAAACCGATTCGGGCGCTCCGGTGAACTTGAAATAAAGGGTCTGCAATAAAATTGCGGCCGAGACAACCCGCAAAATCCAACTAAATACTGTAAGACCTGTACGGTGCTCCACTGGGCTCATAACGATGGTCATTCTTCTCCCTCTATTCAAAATTGCCTTCCTTCACTAAGAGTTGCTGGATGCTATAAGGTTTCAGTGAATTAGGGGTATAGGCGCGTCTAGATTTGCGATCGATGACAGGCAGCCTCGAATAGAGAATGCAATGACAGTCCGTCGCAAAGATAACAATCCCAACAAGATTGAATGAGCGAAATAAGAAAGGTCTCCAACAGACTGCTACGCCGCACGTTACTGCACTCACCTGAATTTATACCCTGCCTTAAGCTCGCATCGATAATCTCTTGCTTGATTCTTTTCGACTCGGACTTGGCAATCCGCCCAGCTCAGAACCGGCGTCGGTCCCAAGGGAAACACGATGGGAGAACCGTTCAATTCTGCTTCGACGCTGGGCCCTTCGGCAGTTGATGGGAGCGTAAAATTCAGCGCGCGCCCGAAAATCACGGGGTACGACCTGCGAATTACGGCGTCCAGCTGAGAACGAAATACCTCGGCCTGAAACAAGAAAGTGGTCGTGTCGGACCAATTACGGACGGTAACCTTAATGGTTCGGCCGCCGCGAGAAAATTCGTCGGTAGAAATCCGCGTAAATGGGCATGGCCCTGCAATGCACGTCACTCGCGCATCGCGAAAGACGTTTCCTTCTCCGGCATCGAGAGACGCGGAAGCTTCTTGGGCCTTCCACTTTCCGTCCGGCGAACATGGCAAGTGTTGGGCGCAAGGCACGTTGCCCACATTCTCCACTTGAAACGTTTTCACCGCGCTGCCGATGTTCTCTGTTTTTGTGACCTCCGTGGAATACCTCACCACAATATTTCCAAGCGTAATTTCGGCTTCATTGAGCTTGGCTTCCACCTCGTCATGAAGCGGAATCATTCGAACGATATATAATTTGTCGCTGATCTTTTCTGTCAGATCGAGGGGCTGAAAATCAGGATGGCGAAAAGACAGATGGATAGGTTGTCCCAGTTTTACGCCAGGACGTAATACAACCTTAAACGACCCCGAAAAATCAGATTTCCCATCGCGAATGACCAATCCATCCAGCGAACTTACCGCCGCATTGGCAATGGGAGACTGTTTATGCGGGTCACTATCTTGTTTAATGACTGCGCCGCTGAGCGAAGAAGGTCGATGTTTGCGGTATTGGCGATACGCATTTCGCGCACCAGCCAACAGGCCACCAAGGCCTACAATCACAATGGCCCAGATGGCCACTTTACGGTTGCGAGTCATGGTTCCTTGTCAACGTACCTCTCGACCATCTTGAAATCAAGCCGGATTCTGCTGTGTATTTTTGCCTTTTTGTCAGGAGCGAATGACGGATGACGGATGAGACACTATCTCCTTATTCGGTTTCAGTGAGAGATAAACTTTGTTCATTTCAAAGAGTGTTTATAATTGATCAAAATGGCCGAGAGAGAGATTAGCCTGGCCGTATTGTCGCGCCGGGAATTGTTGAAGCGAATTGCTAGCGCCGGTGTCCCGGCCCTGGCTCTCAGCACTCTATCCCATTTACCCGCGTGGAGCTTACAGGGCCCTACACCAGCTCAGCCGCAGAGTGCTCAGAATTTCTCGGGCACTGACGACCAATTACTCGACGAACTGGAAAGGACTAGTTTTCGATACTTTTGGGAACAGGCTCACCCGGAAACGGGCATCGTGATGGACCGTTGCCACGCTCGCGATCCGGTCACAAACGAATTGGGTAGCATTGCCGCGACCGGTTTTGGCTTGACCGCCCTCTGCATCGGAGAAAAGCGCGGGTTTGTTTTGCGCTCGGCCGCCGAAACACGTGCGCTGAATACACTGCGCTTCCTATGGAAGAAAGTGCCAAATCATCGGGGATTCTTCTATCACTTTGGCAACATAAATACCGGCGAGAGGCTTTGGGATTCTGAGGTTTCTTCTGTTGACACTGCCATCCTACTTTGCGGTGTTCTTACCTGCAGACAGCACTTCTTGCATACTGAGATCCGTCAACTGGCGCTGGAAATCTTCAATCGCGTTGATTGGAATTGGCTCTCTGAAGATACGCCTATCCTGCCTCACGGTTGGACGCCGGAAAGTGGCTTTCTACAGTATCGGTGGGGTGATTACAGCGAAATGATGATGATGTACTTGCTTGGACTTGGGTCTTCTTCGCATGCTTTGCCCGCCGAAGCGTGGAACGCCTGGAAGCGAACTACCTTCGAATACGACGGCATTCGCTACATCGGCTCCTTCGCTCCTCTGTTCATCCACCAATATTCTCAAGCCTGGTTTGATTTCCGCGACAAACGAGATCGTTACGCCAATTATTTTCAGAATTCGATCCTTGCCACCGATGCGCATCGGCGTTTCTGCATAGACCTGGCAGGGCAGTTCCCCGATTACAGCGATGACCTGTGGGGTATCACGGCTTCAGACTCACCGAAAGGGTATGTGGCGTGGGGTGGCCCGCCTGCAACAGGACCAATCGACGGGTCCGTTGTTCCTTGTGCATCGGCTGGCTCTTTGCCTTTTTTGCCGGAAGCGGCAATGCGTGTCCTGCGAACGATAAGAAATCGCTATGGAACAAATGCCTGGACACAATACGGATTCGTCGACGCGTTCAATCCGCTGACAAATTGGTATGACACCGACGTTGTGGGAATCGATATTGGGATTTCGATGGTCATGGCAGAGAATGCGCGCACCTCTTTCGTTTGGAACACCTTCATGAAGAATCCAGAAGCCCAACGCGGCATGGATCGCGCGGGATTTAAGCCTGATCCAGCAGCCGCGCCGAAGCGCTAGACGGAAGTATGTTCATATCGTCGCGGTAATTTTAGGCAAATAAACAGGCTTTAGGATTAGGAATAAAGTTGGAATATGTCTTAAAATCAATTGAGCACTAAATGTCGGGGCGTAGCGCAGCCTGGTAGCGCGCCTGCCTTGGGCGCAGGAGGTCCCGAGTTCAAATCTCGGCGCCCAGACCAAACTTTTCAAATACTTAGCCGAGCGATCCATTAGTTTATCGATTCGACCGCCTTTTCGAGA
>DASXIT010000161.1:0-11608 GCA_036497825.1 Candidatus Acidiferrum sp. | reverse complement strand
TTGTGGATCAGCTTGGTATCGAAGAGAGACTGCGCGAAGTTTATGCGAGCATCAAAATACGAAAAAGGACCTATGGACACGGGAAGGCTGGTACCCGGAACACTGCTAAAACCAAGTTCTGCAAGATTGATCTGCGAGTCCGCGACATACGGAGTCACCGAAGCGTGAGGCAAGAGCGCGCTTAATTGCTCCCAACGCTGGCCGCGAGCCGAGCGAATGTTGGCATCGGAAAGCAAGAGGCCAAGGTTTTGCTTCAAGCCGCGGTCGATGGCGTCTTGTAAGGAGAGAGGTAGAACTCCCGGAACCAGCTTCGTGGGCGTGCTTCCGGAAAAAGGACTTACGCCGAGAGTTCCGGGAATGGGTTGCCCTGGCGTGCTAGCGGGTTCTGTTGTTGTGGTTGTCTGCGCAAGAATGGCTGAACCGTAGAACAAGGATCCTGCCAAAACGAACTTGCGCCCAAGTCCGTAGCTGAATCTCAAGGAGCGCCCCTCCTGTTCTGAGTTCCTGTTCGCATCTCTGCCTATTTATGGTTATTTACAGAGAATGTAGATGATTGGATGACCTATGAAGTTATAAAGAAATTGTGGCAGCCCGGAATATCAGGACCATCCTGTAGTCATTCTTGGTTATTGCTTTCTAAATACAGGCAGAGATTGCAATGATTTAAGTTAAGGCCGTCCAGTGGCCCTCATTCTATGAATTTAATGTTGTGAATTTATTTTATGAATTCACTGGTGGCGGGACTCGAGGTTACAGGAGGCGGCGATTCTGGCGCGACGGCGAATTGCGCGATTTCTGTAATTGCAGCGATTACAAGCTCCGGCTGATCCTGCATGATCCAATGGCTGCTTTTGTCGGCAATAACATGGCGGCCTTGGGGAAGGCGTTGGGCCATAGAGATATGTTCTTTGAGCCGATGAGGAGGAATGGAATTTGCGGACAAGATTACGACTGGCTTGTCTGTAAAGTTGCCGAGTTCCGCGACGCGCACGGCGGAGCGAGGCAAATTTTCGAGTTGGCTTGCGATGGTGGTGCAGAATTTTTCTTGCACCCAAAAAACACGGGTCATCGCCCTTTCATTGGCAGGCAAATTCCAGAACAGAGGGCTTGAAACAGTGCCGGAGCCAGCGGGCGTGCCGCGGCTGATGAGGCTGACTAAATAATCCGCCAGCTTTTTTGCTCGTGAGGTCAGAAGGAATGCGATGAAACGAATGACGCCGATGCGTGCCAGCAGACTTGCTCGGCGGCAGACGCGGGAGCCAATGTCGACCCGCTTGCGATCCTGTTCAGAGGGCGGATTCCATTCGGCCGGCGCCACTGGATCAACCAGGACCAGGCCGAGTGTTTCGTTCGGGTATCGGGCGGCAAATAACGGCATGGTCAGGCCGCCGAATGAGTGGCCGGCAAGAATGAAGGGAGGAGGAATCGCGGCTCGTTCCAGCAGAAGATGCAGTTCATCAACGAGGCGATCGAGTGTCCGCGGATTGGGACCAGCGTCGCTCCATCCCAAGCCAGCGCGATCGTAGCTGACGACGCGGAAGGACTTGATAAGCTCGTCTCGCACTTCGTTCCAACTGAGTATCGTGGACATCAGGCCGGCCTCAAGCAGGATCGTGGGAACGCTGGTGGCTGCGGGCCTGCCAATATCCAAAAGGTGCAAACGATGAGTGCCGATATTTATTAGTTTGCCGGGAGGTGGATTGAGCTTTAGATCTCTGCGAATGCCTAACGATTGATAGATGATGCCGAGCAGTACGGCGACAATTAGGAGCGCTAAGACCCAAATGAGAATGTGGAGCAAGTTCGCGGTCTCCATTTAAGATACCGTTTATTTCGATGCCGCAGCCTGGAAATGGCTATGCAAATCTTCTGCGGCACGGAAGCCGGATTCGGTGCAATCGCCGATGGAGCGGCCCGCCAAAAAATTACCGGCGAGGTACAATCCCGGCAATTCGGCGAGACTTTGGCGAATCCGCGTGACTCTTTGCGCGTGACCTACATTATATTGCGGTAAGGCTTGTGGATATCGCCAAACCACGCGATCAATCGGTGCGCCGGTGATGCCCAATATTCTTGCGTTCTCGGCGGCTATTGATTGTGGGAGTGTTTCGCTGGAAATGTCGGTGGAGTCATCACTTGTGTGGGTTCTAGCGAAACTGGTCATCAAAACCGTTTCGGTAGGCGAATGTTCGGGGAACAAAGAGGAATTCCAGAACGTACAAATCGTGTGCAATCCTTCACGCCGGGGAACCATGAATCCAAAACCGTCCAGTGGATGCCGAACTTGGTTTCGATGGTGGGCAGATGCTACGACGGCGAGCGGTAAGTGCTCGATGGAGGCCAGCAGGGAAGATAAATCAGGAGCGCTTTGTTGGAAAAGAGGAGCGGCTGCATATGCCGGAAGAGCCATGACTACCGCGTCAGTGAAGATTTCCTCGCCATTGCTGAGGCGGACCCGCGAGCCAGGTTGAGCGCCCTCATTGGAGAGTGCCATAGGGATGACGGATTCCACTTTTGCAGCGAAGTGGACGTGGTCTCGCAATGCATCGGAAAGTGTTTGGGTGAGGGTACCCATTCCGCGGCGAAAAGAGCCGAGGGAAGGAAGCGCATCGGTAACGGCAAGCGTTGCAGAGTTTGTCTGTGACTGCGATTTGGAGATGTGCGGCGAAGGGGCGGTTCGCTTCGATTTGTAAGCGCTTATGGCGCCGCGTGCGACACTGCCACGGCTGCGTTCCCATTCCACCAGCGCGGGAAAGGCGCTCTGCATTCCCATGTTGTGGGCATCACTGAAGAAGATCGTAGAGATGAATGGGTCGACTAAGTAATCCAAAACTTCGGCGCCAAACTTTCGTTGCACGAATTCCGCGAGGGATTCTTCGGTGGCTGGTGGATGAGAATTGCGGAAAGGTTCGCTAAGGAGGCGAAGCTTAGATTTCAAGCTGAGCAAGCGCGTTGATAGAAGGCCTTTTGCTGAAAATGGGGCTTGATGCAAATGGCCATCTCGGACGATGTAGCGCTTTGCTTTCGGATTGCCAGCCACAAATTCGTTTTCGAGTTTTAGCTCTTTGACTAATTTCCAGACTGGTTCGGGGAAACGAGGGAATTGCGGGCCGCCTTCAAAGACGAATCCATTTCTGATGATTGTGGAGATTGCGCCGCCCGGCTTTGCGGAAGCTTCCAGGACGAGTGGCTGGATGCCCAGCTGTTGAAGATGGAACGCGCATGCCAGGCCCGAAATGCCAGCGCCAATGACGACCGCTTTGTTGGTGTGCCCCACGGCAAATAAATGTTATCAAATAGCAGGAAAAGTAAATGCGGTCATATATATTGAGCCCAGGCCGTGGATGTTGACCCGAAGGCAAAGATAATGCGAGGACGCTCTTGGTTTCGCTAGTCGAATTCGTTTTGAAATATGCGACACATGGAGAACAGGCGGCCGTGCGCTACCGCCGTGGATATCGCATGGAGAGCTGGAGTTACACACGAATTGTGCAGGGAGCGAACCGGCTGGCACGCGAACTGGAAGCGCGCAACATTGGCAAAAGCGATTCCGTTTTGCTGTGGGGTGAGAATTCGCCGGAATGGATCATCTGTTTTTTCGGGTGCCTGTTGCGGGGAGCGGTCATCGTACCGATAGACCATGCAGGAACGGCGGAGTTTGCCTCGCGGGTGGCGCGAGAGGTAAATGCAAAATTAATGATTCGTTCGCGGGCGTTGCCGGAATGTGCTCCGCAAATTGAGGCCATCGTGCTAGAGTCTCTTTCGGAAATTACGGCCAAGCACGCATCTTCACCTTACCCCCCAGCGGATCTTTCTCACCAAGATGCGCTGGAAATCATTTTCACTTCCGGAACTACGGCGGAACCACGTGGAGTGGTGATTTCGCATGGCAATGTCTTGGCCAACATCGAGCCCCTGGAGCGAGAAATCCAGCACTATCTTCGTTATGAGCGCTTCTTCCACCCGATCCGTTTCCTGAATCTACTGCCTTTGAGCCATGTGTTTGGACAGATGTTGGGAATATTCATTCCGCCGTTGCTGGCGGGCACGGTGATTTACATCAATTCGCAGAAGCCTTCCGAAGTGATCGAGATGATCCGGCGCGAACGCGCATCCGTTTTGGTGGCGGTGCCGCGCATTATCGAATCGTTGCGAAGGGAAATTCAGCGGCAGGTAGAACGCGATGGCCAGCTTGAAAAATTCAACCAAGATTTTGCCCAATCGGAAAAAGAGCATTTTCTGCGGCGTTGGTGGCGTTTCCGGCGTATTCGTTCGCAATTTGGCTGGAAGTTCTGGGCATTTATTTCCGGTGGAGCGGCACTGGCAGATCAGGACGAAACGTTCTGGAATCGCCTGGGGTACGCGGTGATTCAAGGCTATGGCATGACGGAAACTACTTCCCTGATCAGCTTGAATCACCCCTTCCGCTCGACGAAAGGCTCGATTGGGCAGGTTTTCCCAGGGATGGAAGTGCGCGTGGACGAGCACGGCGAGATTCTGGTGCGCGGAGAAAATGTCGCCAGGGCCTACCGGCAGAATGATCAGGTGAAAGCGCTGGCAGAAAGCGATGGGTGGTTTCACACGGGGGATTTGGCGGAGACCGATGCGAGCGGGCGGCTATATTTCAAGGGTCGGCGGAAAAATGTAATTGTCACGGCGGCCGGAATGAATGTGTACCCCGATGATTTGGAAAAAGCGGTCCGGCGGGAAGCAGGGGTGAGAGATTGCGTGGTGATCGGGTTGGAACGGGATGGAAACGAAGAGGCATGCGCGGTACTGCTGATGGATGATCCCCAGGTGAGCCCCGCTTCGGTGATCGAGAATGCGAATCGTTCGTTGGCGGAATATCAAAGGATCCGGCAATGGTTTCGATGGGGCGAGCGCGATTTTCCTCGAACGCCCACGCAAAAGCCGATGTTGCCGCGAATTCGCGAAGTGGTAAGCGCGAAGATAGGGGCGACGGTTCCAGCGCAAACTGGGAGCGGTGGCTTGGCGGCATTGATCACGCAAATTACCGGGCGCAGCGTCAAACTCGATTCTGGCGATGCCACCCTGGAGGCGGATTTGCAAATGAGTTCGCTGGATCGAGTCGAGTTGATGAGCGCTTTGGAAGAGCGCTATCAGACGGACCTGAGCGAAGTGCGTTTCAGCGAAGCGGCAACCATCGGACAACTGGAAAAATTGCTGACCAAATCGCGTGCTGTGCCGGTTGAGCATGTCTATCCGAAGTGGCCGCAGGACTGGCTTACAACAATCTTCCGGCTCGGCGTTTATTACTCGCTTGCTTGGCCGGCGACATATCTGCTGGCCGCACCGCGTATTCGTGGGCGAGAGAAACTCCGTGGTGTTCGCGGGCCGGTGTTGGTGGTGGCCAACCACATAACGTATTTGGACATTGCGTGGGTGCTCCCGGCACTACCGGCCCGGTTGCGAAACCGGCTGGCAAGCGCGATGCGGGGAGAAAGACTCGCGGAGATGCGGCGTCCGTCGAAGCAGATGAAATTGTTTGAGCGATTCATGGAACGGTTGCGCTACTACCTGGCTCTTTCACTCTTCAATGTATTTCCGCTACCGCAGTATTCCGGCTTCTTGAAAAGCTTTTCCTTTGCCGGCGACCTTGCAGATCGCGGTTGGAACATTTTGGTTTTTCCGGAAGGCGTGACATCGGAAGACGGAAAAATGGTCCACTTTCGTTCAGGAATTGGGCTGCTGGCGAAGCAACTGAATCTTCCCATCATCCCCATGCGCTTAAGCGGGCTGATTGATTTGAAGCAGCAAAATCGGATTCTGGCGCGCCCGGGACATGTGCAAGTGACAATTGGCGAACCAGTGCGTTTTTCGGCGGAGCAAGACGCGAACGAGATTGCCAGGGAACTGGAACGGCGCGTTGCCGAACTTTAACCTGTAGCTTTAATCTGTAGGCGACGGAGGGGTTCGAAAAACAGACATCATTTGGCGAATCGCCAGGAAAAGTGCAATCAGGCCTAACAAAATGCCGAGGGAAACCCATTTTTGGTGTAGAACAAATTCCTTGGCCGCCGCTCCATAGCGCGCCCCCAGGAAGCCCTCGATAAAGAAGAGCGTGCCACGCCCCACGAATGTGCCGATCAGGAAGGGAACGAAGGGCACCTGGAACACACCTTGGGCGATGACGAACGGCTTGAACGGAACTGGAAAGGGAGCCAGGGCGGGAAGTAAGACCGAGGTTAATGGATATTTCTGAACCCACTGGCGAATTCGTCCCGGCTCGTGCCCTTGCTTCTTGCGATAGTAGGCTTGGCCACCTTTGCGAGCTAAGAGATAAATCCAAATGCAGCCAATCAGTGAACCCATCGCTGCCATTGCTGCGTAATACGGCATGCGCACGGGATTGCGACTGGAAAGCTCCATCACGATCAGGTCAGTAACCAGGGGAAGTGGAAGAAAGGAAGAGTCGAGAAAAGCCGATAAAAAAACTCCTACGCCACCGAGCGCCGGCAACGTGGCCTTAACCCAGGCGGCAAATTGAGTCCAATTCAATGAGGAAGAACTCCCAAAATACCTCTCGGCCGGAAAAGAAAATGAAGGCTAATGATTATTCTTCGCTGACTTCTTACGAAGGTCTGGCCAGAACTCTTTTATCATATAAGTGACGGCATCCCACCCCATTTGTGCGGCATAAACACTCATCGCGTTGCTGAAATTTTGCTCGCTCCGCGGATGATCCGTATACGTTGAGATGGTGGCCGCAGATACTAGACGTGCCGAGACAGAAACACGCCAAGTTCCCTCATCAAAAGATAATCCCTCTTCTAAATTACCTACTTCTGATGCAGCCAAATGGGGAGAAGAGACCAAAGGATCTGGAAAATTCTTGGTCAGTGCGATACCGTACCTTGGCTTTCTGATACTTAAGGTATATATCCATTTAAGGGGATACTGAATCCAATGGCGTGTACCAGGGGCCAAGGTGTCCTTGATTGCCGGGGGCTATCCGCTGTCCGCTAGGTGCGTGTAAACGCATGGGCAGAACGAAAGGTATCGGGAGTATAAACGGTACCTTCGGCGTCATGCTGTCGGTCCGGAAAGCTAAAACCAATGCCTATTCAAGGAGCGCTCCATGTCCAATCTGCAGCAACCGCTTCCTACAGTGCCTTCAGTTCCGTTTCGCGTCGATGTGCCGTTACACAGTTTGTTGCAGCACGCGCCGGAGCTGCCGCCCGAATCTGAATCTTCTCAAGAGCTGAAGACCTTGCCGGATCCCGTTTTTCCCCAACACCCGGAACTTCTGCATGAGCTGGACGCCGCGGATATAGCCGCGCACGAACAAGTGTTACGGACCGGCAAGAGGCATTGGCCGGTCTCACACATTCTCCGAACTATGGACGGATGGATGTTCCCCTATTTTAAGTCGCGGGTGCTGCCAGGAGATTTTCAGCCGATCATTGCGTACCTTTTCACTGATTGGAAATGCAACTTGGACTGTCATTACTGTTGGTCGTACGACAACCGCATCAAGGGAATGACCGAAGATACCGCCAGGCGCGCCATAGACTGGCTGCATGCAACGCCCTGCCGGGTGCTCGCTCCTACGGGAGGCGAGCCGCTGCTACGTCCCGATTTTGTACATAAGGTTGTGTACTACGCCGCGAAGAAAGACTTTTGGGTATACCTGGCGACAAACGCTCGTTTGCTGCGGCCGGAAGTAATCGATCATTTGACCGACGCGGGTATCGCGACCATTAACTTTGCGGTCGATGCGATCAAAGAGAAGCCGGGACTGCCGAAGGCGCTGGAGCATGTGCGCTCGAACTTCGATTATCTGGTCAAGCGCCAGTATCGCTACGGGTATACCGTTTTCTTCAACACGAATATTTGCCGAACGAATATTGACGACGTGAAAGAGCTGGTAGAGATCGCCCACGACAATGGTATCTCGCTTACCTTTCACATTAACGAGGCCCCGATGATGGAGCAGCCGCACTTCAAGCATCTGAACGAAAATGACACGTACATACGGCCGGAAGATTTTCCGATGGTGGATGATTTGCTCGATTGGCTGATCGACAAGCAGCGCCAAGGTTACAAGATGGTGGACTCGATTCCGCGTTTGCAAAATATGAAGGGATTCATGCGCGGAGTTGGGGAGCATTGGGGCTGCCGGGCGGGGCAAAATTGGCTGATTATCCGTACGGATGGGACATTGGCACCGTGCTTCCCGATGTACAACACCAAATACGATTGGGGTAAAGTCGAAAATCAGAAATTTGAGGTGAAACAGTTGTCGGAAATGAAGCAAGGGTGCGAGCCGCACTGCTTCTCCACTCTTGGATACAACGTTGCGTATTGCTACGATGCGACGCGCGTGATGAAGTGGCTGTTCAAACAAGCGAAAAATGGATTCCAGGGTGTTACAGGAAGCTTCGAGTAAAGCTTAGTAAGGTCTTTTCTTTTCCTGGCGCACCCAGAGAGTGAAAATCGCGAGGGACTCATCGCGGAGAAGTTGCTGCATTGGCAAGCAGCGAGAGGCCAGCGGACGCTTTAACTCATCGTATATAAAGGCGTCATCAAAGCCTGAAGCGGCGGCGTCGGCCGCCAGACAAGCATAGTAGACACGCGCCGGGCGGGCCCAGTAAATGGCTCCCAAACACATCGGGCATGGTTCGCAAGTGGTGTAGAGGTCGCATCCGGAAAGCTGGAAATTGCCGAGTTTGCGGCAGGCTTCGCGGATCGCGACAACCTCGGCGTGCGCGGTGGGATCATTCGTGGTGGTAACGCAATTGGCGCCTTCGGATATCACGGCGCCATCCTTCACAATCAATGCGGCAAACGGGCCGCCGTTACCACTGCGGACGTTTTCCAGCCCCAGGGCAATAGCGCGACGCATGAAATCCGGGGACATTCGGTCAATTCCTCGCTTCAGAGAGTGCCCTCCTTAACGGCAAATATCAATATCAATGTACGTTTCGCTTGCATTTGAAAAGCAGCAACGAGACGTGGTGTTTTGGCGCGAATTCGCTGCCCGTTGCGCTACAATCACACGCAATCCAGGCGACGGCAACTGGTCGTACAGTGGTCGGTAAAGATCGAGAATTATGGAAAAACGGCATATCGGAAAATCAGTTCCACGCAAAGAGGGCCGCGAGAAAGTTACCGGGAGCGCGCGCTACGTGGACGACCTGAGTTTTCCAGAAATGATCTACGGAGCAACGGTGCGGAGTGCTGTGGCTCGAGGGCGCATCCTGGGAATTCATTTTGAAGAGGGCATTCCGTGGAATGAATTTACGATCGTGACTGCTAGAGATATTCCCGGCAAAAATTGCGTTGCTCTGTTGATCGAAGACCAGCCGTGCCTGGCGGATCAGTTTGTGAACCATCCGGAAGAAGCAATTGTACTGCTGGCTCATCCTGATAAATATTTGCTGGAGCAAGCCAGGCAAGCGGTGAAGCTGGAGATTGAACCGCTACCCGCGGTCTTTTCCATTGAGGATTCGCTGGCGAAAGAACAGGTGATCTGGGGCGAAGACAATATTTTCAAGTCGTATCAAATCGAAAAAGGTGATGTGGATAAAGCGTGGGGCAGCGCGGATTTTATTGTGGAGGGAGAGTACGAGACGGGAGCGCAGGAACAGCTATACATCGAGCCGCAAGGAATTATCGCGCGAGCAAGTGCCGCAGATGGCGTGTCTGTCTGGGGATCGCTGCAGTGCCCGTATTATGTGCATAAGGCGCTGGTGCGGTTATTTGGATTGCCGAAAGAAAAAGTGCGCGTGGTGCAGACAGAAACGGGCGGCGGGTTTGGGGGCAAAGAAGAATATCCATCAATGATCGCGGGTCATGCCGCGCTGCTGGCATTGAAATCGGGTAAACCAGTGAAGATTATTTACGATCGCGCCGAAGATATGGTGGCGACAACCAAGCGGCACCCTTCACGAACGTGGCACCGCACGGGCGTCACCCGCGAAGGCAAGCTGATCGCGATGGACATCGACTTTACGCTCGATGGGGGCGCGTACGAAACGCTCTCGCCGGTTGTGCTCTCTCGCGGAACGATTCACGCTGCAGGACCTTATGAGTGCCCAAACGTGCGCATTCGCAGCCGCGCTGTTGCGACGAATGCTCCACCCCATGGGGCCTTCCGGGGATTTGGCGCGCCGCAAAGCGTGTTTGCGATGGAGAGACACCTGGACCGAGTGGCGATTGTTGTGGGGCTGTCGCCAGAAGAATTGCGGGGACGAAATTTTATTCGAGAAGGGCAGACGCTTTCGTTCGGGCAAATCGTGGAAGAGAAAGTGGATATGAGTGAGCTGATGGAACGGGCGCTGGAAATGAGCGGTTACTACGAAAAGCGCGAACGTTTCCAAAAAGAAAATCTGTACGGCTCGATCAAAAGAGGTATTGGATTCGCAGCGTTTCTCCACGGCGCGGGATTTACAGGTTCGGGCGAAGAATATCTGGCTTCAGAGGCGGTGGTTACCACGACGCGTGACGGCAACGTGCACGTTTTTGCAGGCAGCACGGAAATGGGGCAGGGAACAAACACAGTTTTTGCGCAGATTGCGGCGGACGCGCTGGGCTTGGAATGCGAGCACATCGAAATTATGCAGCCGGATACCTCGATGGTTCCAAATAGTGGGCCGACGGTAGCTTCACGGACCACGATGATCGTGGGGAAATTGGTGGAGACGGCAGCGCTCTCGATAAAGAAATTGCTGATTGAGAGCGGGTTTCTGAAGGAAGGGTATAGTTCGCAGGAATTTCGCGAAGCGAGTTCGCGTTACATTGGCAAATTTGGAGAATTGCAAGCTCTGGCGAAATATCAGCATCCGCAAAATCTGCATTGGGACGACGCAAAATATCAGGGTGACGCGTATGGAGCGTATGCCTGGGCGGTTTATGTAGCGGAGGTTTCCGTGGACACGCGCACAGCGGAAATTCGCGTGGAAGATTTTGTGGCGGTGCAAGAGGTGGGGAAAGTGATCAACCCGGTGCTCGCCGCCGGGCAAATTGAAGGCGGCGTCGCGCAGGGAATTGGGTTTGCGCTTTATGAAAATGTGGTTTGGCAAGAAGGGCGCATGGTGAACGGGCAAATGACGAATTACATTATGCCGACATCGATGGATGTGCCACCGATCCGGGTTTTCTTCGAAGAAATCCCGTACACGCGCGGTCCCGCGGGTGCAAAAGGGATTGGAGAGCTTCCCTTGGATGGAACGGCGCCGGCGATTGCCAATGCAGTCGCCCATGCAACTGGTGCGGACATCCGGCAAATTCCGATAACGCCGGAAAAGCTGATGGAGATGTTGGAGAGTATGCATGCGGCAAGCTGAAACGGGGCGCAGAATCCGCGTGGTGTGCGAGATCAATGGGGAGGCCAAGACCATCGAGGCTTATCCCATGGCGCGTTTGCTGGATGTGCTGCGCGAGCAGGTAGGCTTGACCGGAACGAAGGAAGGATGTGGTGAAGGGGAGTGCGGAGCGTGCGCGATTGAAATGGATGGGGTGCTGGTGAATAGTTGCCTCGTGCCCGTCGCGCAGGTTGATGGCGCGCGAATTCGTACAATTGAAGGAGTGGCGGATTGCGGCGAACTCGCCGCTGTACAACAAGGCTTCCTCACTCATGGCGGGG
>DASXIT010000160.1:0-3196 GCA_036497825.1 Candidatus Acidiferrum sp. | reverse complement strand
GCCTCGACAAATCGCTAAGTTGTTGCAGGAAAAAAGGATGGATGGTAGGGGCGGTGGGGATCGAACCCACGACCTTCGGCTTAAAAGAAATGCGGTAAAAACGAGAGAACACCGACACAACCTGTTGACGGTGCGCACCTTAACATCGGGAAAACGTCGGTAACCAATCAAAAAAACAGCTGCCTTTCGGGCGCTAAACGGGCGCGGGTTTTTCCATTCGGCTTTTCAGTACCAAGATATACGCGGCCGGTACGCGGCGCGGAGCGAGTCCTGGAGGCTAAATTGAATCGCTGCAAGCCGGATTGCACTGCAAAAAGAGGACTCTCCCTCGGGGCTTAGCGTGTCCAGCTATTCACGAAATTATTTTGCATAAAATCGAATCGGTACCGCCTGCCTTCATCTTTCCCTCACCTTCACTAATCGGGAGTTAGCCCTACCAAGAGCCGCTTCCTCATACCAGCACGGGCTCTTTCGCCATTCTCACATTGCCATTGTTGTAGTTCTTTCCACACGAATCGCAGAAGAGCGCCCGGTAGGTGGTACCATCTTTCGCGCTGGCGTTCTGCAATGGGTTCCAACCCTTATCCTTTGTGAGCTTGCCACTCTGCGCCAGCATCTGAAACAGGTGCTCGCAGAGGTAGTCCATTCCATCCGCCTCTGCCTTTTTCGCATCCGTGAGCTTGTGAATCCAAATCGTTTGCGCCATGTGATTCCTCCAAATGCAGATTTCACTGTGGCACAAGCGCAGACACTCAAACACCTGCCCGAAGGAACAGATGTGCTCCTCTGGCAACCAGAGCCCTTCATCGAGGCCCAATATTGTGCGTCCGATAAAGCGCTAGTGTTAATCAGGAGTCATGGACAAAAGTTCAAAATAGAAGTAAGTGGAACAGTCAGTGACGTCACCAACCGCAAGTGGGCTCCCACAGGAGTATAATCCCGCGTAGGGACTCCCAGCCCCACCGAACCACGAAGTTGGCGCATGGGTGCGTTGTGGGTCTGCAAATCTCAATCCGGGAATCCGGCGATGTCACCATTCTGGACCTTCGGGGAAGGTCCATTGAACCCTCTGCGTGCGAATTGTTGCGCAGCAATCTACAAAAATTGGTGGCCAACGGTGTGCGCAAAGTGTTGCTGGACATAACAGACTTGACCCTGGTGGACAGTTATTGCGTCACCTTAATCGTCAGAACGCATGCTTCCCTCCGAAGCCAGGGAGGCGACCTGAAACTGTTACATCCGGGCGGCCATGTGTTGGAGGTGTTCAGGATGTTGCACCTGCTAAAACTTATCCCCAGCTTTGAGGACGAGACTGAAGCCCTGGCCAGCTTCGGGCTGGTGAGTTGCTCTGGAAAGCTCTCACGGACAAGCGTTGGATGACCGCCGTGCGGGCGAGACGAGTGCGTCTTTCAAGCGTAGCGGCATCATGACTGCGGCTCTTGATTCCCTGTTCCGAAACTGACCTTCTGACCAGTAGCATCCGCTTCCGCGGAATTTCATCATTGGCATCCCAACCAATCAGTTGTCTTTTTTTTGTTTTCGTCCAGCGTGAAGCGAGGGCGACGAAGGGGGTGCCAAGATGTCTCGTAGTTTACCCTCCCGACGGCATTTTGAAGATATTAGGAAGGAAGCAAGAGAACTGTTACATGACTTGCGACAATGGGACGCGGGCGCAGTCCGACGGCATTATTCGCTGGATTGCGAAGCGGGAAAGTTCCCCGCAAGGCTTGTCGACGCCCAGTACATAGTGGCACGGGAATACGGCTATAGGAGTTGGCAGAAACTGAAACAACGCCTGGAAGCCAACGTCCAAGACATTTCGTCAAGCGACTCCACCAATCTTAATCCCAAGTCCTGATTTAACGCCGAATCTCTAACGACGCCGGCCCGGTGCGAATTCGCACGCTTATCCTGAACCGTACGAAGCCGGATTTTTCTGCAAATTAGAGGACTCCCCCCGAGGCTTAGCGTGTCCAGCCATTCACGAAATTATTTTGCATAAAATCGGACCGGTACTGCCTACCTTCATCTTCCCCTCTCCTCCATCAACGCGCCACTCGGTCGTAGCAAGGCGATAAGGTGTGAATTACCGCGACAGGGCTTGCAGTCTAATTTCGGTGTGGATCGCACTTGCCGGGTTTTATATCTCCGCGGCGTTTGTCTTCATTAGCTGCCGGTGTGACGGTGGGAACCATCTCACGGCGATAGCTGACAGGTTTCGCTTGGCTGCGTGAATGTTGCAGGAAATTGAAATTTGGCCGGCCCGCGTCATCGAGCGCGACGATTTCACCGTCTATTACCGTGTTTAGAGGCAAATCGCGCAGGGCATCGAAAATGTGCTGGTACTGGCGATGGAAGGACTTTCGGTTTCTGGAATAAAGGCTCAACTTGCCATCTACATTGATCGCGAGTGCTCGGTACCCGTCCAATTTCACTTCATACACCCCACTCCGGTCCGTACGGCAGTTTACTGACTGCGAGACATTCCATAGGCTCAACGAAGGCAGCTTCGCGACTGGGTAGAGAGCGCAAGCTCCGCATCGGGAGATTGCTATATCATGAGAATGGTGTCTGGTGCAGGCGTTCAACTAGATTTCGCACGCTGTTCGCGAGTTCGACTACTTCTCCCTTTCCTTGGATGTCAAAATCGATTGCGCGATCACCCGCGGCAGCGTGATCAACCGCTTCTTTCAGCTTCAGCAGTGGTTTCACAACCTGACGAGGCAGGATGAAACTGATCCACACGCTCAAGAGAAACGTAAGAATAGATACAATACTGAGCGCCCATTCGGCTTCATGGATTAGGTGGCGCGCCTGTCGATGATCCTCTTGAACGCGTTTCCAGCTGCGAGATTCCAATTCCGAAGTCCGGCTTAGGATCTCTTGGCTCGAGTCCTCAAGATCCACCGTGGCCTGCCGCAATTCAGGGTCCTGCTCTTGCACTGACTTCGATATTTGAATGTCAAAAGAATCCACACGGCTGCGCAACTCGTCGACAAGTTGCGCGCGCTTCCTAAGTCTGGCCTGCGCAAGTAGCTCATTCAAATCGTTTTCATAGCCGCGGACAACCGCCTGAATACGGTCGGTGGGTGCCTGGCCTGGTGCTCCCAAGATCGAAACTGCGGCCTCAAAGCGCTGTTGGTACCGCTGCAGTTCATCCAAAACTCTTTGAGCGTCTGGCTGCTCTGACGGCACG
>DASXIT010000159.1:0-2894 GCA_036497825.1 Candidatus Acidiferrum sp. | reverse complement strand
CCACATGACCTTGCGGTATGTGGAAGTCACCCAGCAGGATTTGCAGCGCGAATTCCAACAGGCCCGTCAAAATGCAGCCCATCCGCATCGTCTGCCCACGCTCGCACTCCCCAAAGAAATCCCCAGCGCTGGTCTCCCCGGCGTCCGTCAGGCACTCGAGGCCACACGCCATCTTCTGGAAATGTACCGCCGTCAGTTGGGCAATGAGAAAACCCGCCGTAAGCTGCAACGCCTCGACAAACGCCTCCTCGCTGTTGCTTCACAATTACAGAGGATCGAGGCAGAGGAAAAATGAGGAAATATTGGCCGGTTAAGGGCCAGAATCAGATGGGATCTGGAGACAGGACGCGAACTGCGCACGCTGAAAGGCCGCTCGCGTGGTGTCAATATTTTGGTCTCCGAATCCCGTGCGCGGGTCGCGGGAAAGTAGGGGAACGATAATCTCTTCGGCAGCCATTGAATGTGTTGACTTCCCTTCCCTCCGGCGTTTCCAACCGCGTCGACAATACGCGCCTTCTACTGCACCAACAGAACACCCACGAACTGAGTTGCCCAAGTTGCCCATTTTAGGGGCCATCCGAAAAGGTTAAGTGGTTGCAGCACCGCACCTTATTAGATTTATTTCCTCGTTCGCAATGAGGAGGTCGTGGGTTCGAATCCCATCTCGTCCACCAGATTCAAAAAAAAGAAATTTACACCATTTTTGAAAGCGGCCGATCCTCAAAATCAATCTCGGCGATAAGCCCTTAATCAAACTGAGCCGAGCACCCCGCTTTCTTTATTCATCCGGGGACTTGCTTGCTGCTGTTGGGGCACGCCTTGATTCGATTTCATGGCGTTGTATCGCTCCCTCCGCGCGAGAGTCACCCGTGTCGGGTTTTAGCTCTATTCTGGATAGTAGTTCGCTAAACGCCTCATCAATAGACGTAAACCCATATCTTCCTCTGCGGGCAAGTCAAACACCACGGTTAAGGTTTTCGCTCAATCTGTTTAGGTTCTACTCCTCTTTCTAGAGGCCTAGTCGAAGACTGGGGTGTCCGAACTCGGAAAAAAGGCAGTGTTAGCGGGGGCAAATTCATTCGTGCCGCAGTAGAATGTACGTATTCTCGCCAATACGGCCAGCAATTAAACACAGCGTTCGCATGTACAAATGAATTGAGCTCTTCAACCGATGGATTGAACCCCTCAGCCATTTCATATTCAGCGAGGAAAGTGGCGGCAATGACGAGCAAAGGCTTGCCTTTGCTTTCCTTCTCATCCGCATTGAAATTGAATTGCAGCGTTGTCCGTAGCGTCTTTTTTCGGTCAATCGTGAATTTGCCCCGGTGCCCCGTTTTTACTGACCATCCCTTCTTGGGAAACTGACACCCAGCCTCAACGAATTGCGGGGCCAGCGCCGCTTTGCCTTCCAGCAAAAAAATATTTCGCAGCTCGACACCTGCTGCGACCCTACCAGCGGACTTGACGACTTCTCGCGATACTTCTGTTACCAACGACATTAAGCGACCTCTTCAAAAACGTAACGCTTGCCCACAACTGGCACCGGCAAGGCGGGTGCTGGTGCCAGTTGTGTAACCGCTTCTTGCAACTGTCCGTAGACGACGTCCATTTTGGTCGGACCATTCCAACGTCCAACTTGCACGGTCTGTGAAGTCTGAAGGTTGATACCGCCAAGCTCCACATCATAGCCAAGAGCAGCGGCCAAGTCCGAAAGCGTGCGCAGGGTCATATTGGTCTGACCTCCAAGCACTTGAGTCACGTATGCTTTGGACTTTCCAATTCGCTTAGCCAGTTCAGTTTTCGAAACACCTTGCTGCTCCATTGCCCTACTGATGAGTTCCGTCGCGTCGAAAAGGAGCTGCTCCTGCTTTTCCAGCTTCACCGCAGCCGAGTCAGTGTTTTTGGCTTTGTATTCATTTGCCCACTGTGCCATGTCTTTTCTCCTTACTTTTGACAAACCCATTTAGTGTTTTTGTTTAGCGTCTTGCTCGCGCTTGATATGTTCTGCTCTGATTTTCTCAGCGATATCGATTTCCCCCTTTGGCAGCCTGTCTTGCTTCTTTCGCAATCCGTGGGTCAATATGAAACGCCCGCCAGGTAAGAAGAAGCCCGGCATCCTGACCTGATGCAATTTGAATTCCCAGAGTTCTTCAGTGCCTTCTACTTTTTTGAACCGCTCTCTGTTTGCAACGTGCCCTTCGTCCGCAAGGCGAGTGAACGGAGGCCTAAGTTTGATGCGCTCTTCTTCTGACAAGTCATTGTCGTAAAAATCCTTCGCAGGCATGGTTCCGTTGGAACGAACGGCGAACTCAATCGTAATCTTTCGTCCTGCACAAACAATTTGTCCGGGCATGAATTCTCACGGTTCCATCCGGCGGGGCGGCGCCACACCAAGATGTTAACATATAGCTTAACTCCGTCAAGTCCGAAACAAAAGCGAATGTGCCTGCCGGAAAAGCCTTGACGCTACCTGCCATTTTCCGTCCATAAATTGGAGGATGCCCCGGGTTTAGTTGAAACTTGAGAAACAAGAAGCAGCGGCTCTCGCCCGAACTCGGATAGAGTTCGGGTTGCGAATCACTTTTAAAGGAGAGAGCCTGTGCTCCGCAAAAATTCAGTCGAGGCATAGAATCGACCATTTTGAAGAGCCAACTTCGCCAGGTCTGGGCCCGGATATCGCCGCAGTTCCTCGTGCTGTTGCTACTTGACTCGTCCGGGCCGCGGTGTGAAGTCGCCTCATCGTCAATCCAGTACTCTTCCGTGTAGGTCATGCCGCGACGGCCAGGAACCTTGCGCGCCGGTCCGGATTTGTAAAGAGGACAAGAAAGAGGGCCATAGCAGAATGTCTCGGTTCGGTAGCGGCGTCGGTCTGGATTCCACTGATCAATGATCAT
>DASXIT010000158.1:0-5370 GCA_036497825.1 Candidatus Acidiferrum sp. | reverse complement strand
CGGGTCGGCATATCATGCTGAAGGTTCAGGAACGACCACTGCGACCAACGCCTATGGTGGCAGCGCTACGCACTATGCCGGGGTAGGCACTGTCGGCACGACTTCTTCGGGCCAGACCGCATACGCCAGTGACCACTACTACGGAGGCACTTACGGCGCAGCCTATCATCCACCTGTAGCTGTCGCTCCCGTACCCTACTACGGCGCGTACCATCCGCCGGTCGTTGTCAATTCGTACAGCACTGGTTGCTACAACTGCGGCGGCTGGGCTGTCGCGGGCGCCGCTGTGGCTGGCGCGGTTGTCGGTGCAACGGTCGCCACAGCCAATGCCAATGCCAACGCTGCGGCCGCCAATACTGCAGCCGCTAATGCCTACACACAAGGCTACGTTGCGGGCGCCACTACCAGCGCTGCCAACACCAGCGCAGCCGTGGCCAACGCAAACGCAGCTGCCGCGAACGCCAATGCTGCTGCGGCCAATGCAAATGCCGCTGCGGTCAACGCGTCTTACTCGATGGGCGAAATCGTAGCGGCCATTCCTGCTGGTTGCGCGGTTCCCGTCGTCAACGGGACAACTTACTATCTCTGCGGCAACACCTGGTTCACCGCATCTTATGGTGCGAACGGAGTCTTCTACCGCGTGGTACCCACTCCGTAAAGGAAATGGATTCACTCGAATTCAGAGAGTATTTTTCGAAAGTTTCGGATCAGACTAAGGAGAGTCCTAATGACTTGGAACCCTGCATTTACGTACTTGAAGCAATCTGCGACCAGGAGCGGCATCCCGTTTTACAAGTGTTTGTTAGTCATCAGTGCGGCAGCGTTGTTAGCCGCAGTCCCGGCGTTTCCGCAAAATCCTGAGCTCCAAGAAAAGCTTGCAGCCGTGAAGGCGGTTGCCGCCGAAAATAAGCAGAAGCTCCACCAATATCAATGGATCGAAACCACGCAGCTCACTCTCAAGGGAGATCAGAAACCTCCCACCGAGAATAGTTGCCAGTACGGCCCTGATGGGCAAGTCCAGAAAACTCCTATCGGTCCTCCTCCGGAACAACCCAGCGGCGGCAGGATGAAGGAAAGAATTATCGAGAAGAAAAAAGCGGAGATGAAAGACTACATGCAAGACGTCAAGGCCGTCCTTGCCATGTATGTTCCGCCCGATCCACAGCGAATGCAGCAGGCTTACCAGGCCGGAAACGTCGCCTTGAATCCCGTCCCCGGCGCTGTGAATCTGGTTTTCACCAACTACGCTCAACAGGGCGATAAGATGACGCTTACGTTCGACACTAACGCCAAAAAAATCACCTCGTTGAGTATCAATACCTATATGGGTGAAGCGAAGGATGTCGTGACGTTGCAGGTGCAGATGGGCAGCCTTCCCGACGGCACCAATTATGCGCAGCAGACCGTTCTTGATGCGACTGCCAAACAGCTCGTGGTAACGACCACAAATTCCAACTACCAGAAGTTGTGACCTACTTTCGTTCCCGGGGAGTTTCAAACTGTAAGTTGTGACAATGGAATGCCGCTCGAATGAGAACTAACGTTCCAAACAGCGAGCGGCGTTGAAATGAAAGAGGATTTATGAACAGCAAACAATTAAGAACCCCATTGCGCGTAAGTTTAGTTCTCGCAGCGTTTCTGTTGGTTTGTGGTATTGGCGTTGCGCAGAACGACCAGGTGAAAGGCGTGATCAATGGCCGCAGCGGCGCCACTATGTCGGTGCTTTCGCGGGGCGGCGAGAGTATCACGGTGGTGTTAACTACGGACACGCAAGTGTTAGAACCAGAAGGGGTTTTTCGCAAGAAGCATCTGAGCATGACCGCGCTGGTTCCGGGACTTGCGGTGGAAGTAAAAGGGTCGTTCAACGATAAGCACCAACTGGTTGCGGATCGCGTCACATTCCACGGCTCAGACCTCAAGACCGCACAAGACATCCAGGCTGGCCTAGCTCCAACGGAACAGAAAGTTCAAGAGAATCAACAACAAATTCAAGCCGATCAGCAGAAGATTCAGCAGCAACAACAAGAACTTCAACGGAAGAGGCAAAGACCGCCGCAAACAAAGCGGCCATTGCGGCTGCCAACAAACGCTTCGGAGAACTGGGCGACTACAATATTTTGGGTGAGGTAACCGTGCTGTTTGGGAATGGGAAGGTAACCATCGACCCGGAGTACAAACCACAGCTATTGAAATTGGCGCAGCAGGCTATGGGTATCACTGGTTACGTGATTCAGGTGAAGGGATACGCATCGAAAGTGGGTAGCGCCGCGCTGAACCAGAAACTCAGCACCGAACGCGCGGAGAACGTGACGAATTTCCTGGAACAAGAAGGGAAGATTCCGCTGACCAACATGCTGGCTCCCGGGGCAATGGGAACAAGCCAGCAGGTGGCTCCTGACACGACAGCGGAAGGCCAGGCGGAGAACCGCCGGGTCGTAGTGTCGATCCTTCAAAACAAGGCTATCGCCGGAACGTAAGCAAGGTGGTATCGGCGGTTTCGATTTGCCCAGGTAAGAAGGAATGCCAATTCTGGGAAAGCTCGCGATAGCGGCCGCGCTCGAATTCTGCGCGGTGGGGGTGGCGGCGCAAGATCTTGCGCCTCGCGCCTATGTGATTACCCCGCTGAACTCGAATGCGATTACGCTGACGTATTCGTATTACACCGGAGGTCTTCAGTTCGATGGCGCGGTGCCCATTACTGGGGCCACCGCGCAGATAAGTGTTCCGGTCTTCACTTATTACTACTCACTGAATTTCTTCGGGCGCTCGGCAAACATCCTTGCCGCATTTCGGTATGCCTTGGGAAATCTTCACGGAAAAGTGATTGGTGCGGAGTCACACCTCTACCGCTCCGGCCTGTTGGATTCTGCTTACCGCTTTTCGGTGAATCTGAAGGGTGGACCGGCGCTGCCGCTCAACGAATTTGTAAAATGGCGGCAGAAAATGTTGATTGGGGTAAGCCTCAAGGTAGTAGCGCCGACGGGGCAGTATGACCCGACGAAACTGATCAACCTGGGAAACAACCGCTGGGCCTTCAAACCCGAGATCGGGTATTCGCAACGATGGGGGCACTGGGTAGTGGATGCGTACGGAGCCGCATGGTTCTACACAACGAATCCGGAGTTCTTCTCTCACAATCAGTACTTTCCCGGTACACGAACGCAATCCGAGAATCCGGCGGCGGCGTTTGAGGGGCACCTCAGCTACGATTTTAAGCCGCGCTTGTGGGTCTCGCTGGATGGGAATTTCTGGTACGGAGGCGAGACCAGCTTGAATGGATTTCCAAATCCAAAAACGGTCCAGCGCAACTTCCGGATTGGGGCGACCGCCGCTATTCCCATCTCGAAACATCACTCGGTAAAGATCAGTTACAACAACGGCGCGTACATCAACTACGGCGGAAACTATCAAAACATTTCTTTGGCGTGGCAGTATTCCTGGGTTGGCTTGCCGAAATGAAGATCGTAGGTGGAGGCCCAAAATGCAGGCAGTGGTCCGCCACACCCAAGACACCGCGAAAGATTAAGCTGCTCCACAAGACGCTTTGGAAATGGACTCTCCTCGTTTGTTTCGTGTCCCTGCCTGCTCGCGCACAGGAACCCCAATTCCTGCCCGAAATTGACGCACACCTCAAGCTGAATTCCTATATCCGAACATATTTGGAAGCGAAGGATGATCGCGACGGTGGGGATCCCGACCAATTCTCGATAGGTCCAAGTATCCAGTTCTATTTGAAACCTTTGATCCGGCTTAAAAAGATCACATCGTTTGATCTGGACGATTCCAAAACACGGCCTCTCGTCCTCGAAACCGGATATCGCTATATCACCTCGCCAAATACTTCACCGGAAAATCGCCTGGAGACAATTGCGACGTTCCATTTTCCGCTGAAGGCTGGCTTCCTGGTTACAGATCGCAACCGCGCCGACCTTGACTGGAAAAGTGGCGGCTTCACTTGGCGCTATCGCAACAAGTTGACGATCGAACGAACCTTTGCAATTCGCTCATATCACCTCATTCCGTATATCGCTGCCGAGCCCTATTATGTGAGTCAGTATCAAAAATGGAGTACCACGGATCTCTATGCAGGCTGCCTATTGCCGGTGGGCAAACACGTCGAATTCAATACCTACTATGAACACGAAAACGATACCGGCAAGAGCCCAAACCGCCAGCAGAATTACATCGGCCTGGCCCTATATCTTTACTTCTCTCTGGCGAATAAGTGATACTCGAATTGGCTCCAAGACTGCTTAGTCGTCGACTGTTGTGGACTCGGATGCATTGGTTCGCTTTTAAAGGGCGCCAACCCGCGTTCGACAAGCAATTCTGGCTCACCTATGGTGGCAAGAAGGCCTCGACTCTGTGGTCCGCCGGCAAGATCGGCAAGGGTAGCGTAAAAGTGACTAAGGGAACGGTCGTCAAAGTAGATAGTGGCGCAAAAACTGTGGCGGTGAAGACTGCGGATGGAACAGAAAAAACTTTCGACTTCACCGAAACTGCCGGAAAAGATATGGGCCAGGCCGTCGGTGCAGGCACCGAAAAGGGAGCCAAGGTGACGGTGTACTACACGGAAGAGAGTGGAAAGAAGATTGCCCACTTCTTTGGATTTTAACCATCGCTCTTAAGTGCAAGGAAGCTCCCGGGACCTCAAGAATCCTGCGAACCGCGGCCCCGGGAGCGATCTTGTGCTCCATGATTCTTGCTTCGGTCTACTGAAACGATGGAGCCATATCAATCGAGGCGTCAGAGCTACTTTCCCGCCGCCGCGCAAGGCTCAACCATTGGTCAAAGGTAGAAGGAAGTTATTCGTGCTCTCTCGGGCCTCATATTTGCTGTTGGTTTTGTTGTCGTCATCTTTCGCTCTACACGTGTTGGCAAACCGAGGCAGCCAGAGCAAAATTCTCGCCGGGACATCGTCAGAGGAGCTGAACCCAGCGCCATCTCCTATCCAAGTGCCTGTCGGCTCGGTTCAACAATCTTCGCCCGGCCAGCAGCAAAGTCCTTCGGCTACCCTCTCGTTGCCGCTCAATTTTCAGCGGCACACCGGCGATCTGGATGGCATGGTCAAGAGACACGAGATTCGGGCGCTCGTCGTGTACAGCCGTTCCGGCTTTTTCTACGACGCAGGCCAACCGGAGGGAATTTACTACGAAGCCCTGAGTGAGTTTCAGCGCTTCGTGAACCAGCGGTTCAAAACCGGTGCCTTGAAGATCAATGTTACGTATATTCCGGTTAGGCCCGAGCAACTAGAACAAGCTCTCTTACAAGGGGTGGGCGATGTCATTGCCTTTGGCGTGATAGTGACCCAGCAGAGAGAGAAAGAGGTATTGTTCACCATTCCTATCGATTCTCATGTGAAGCAGGTCC
>DASXIT010000157.1:0-19246 GCA_036497825.1 Candidatus Acidiferrum sp. | reverse complement strand
GAAACGATTATACACCGTTATTTCGTCTGTGCTCTGGCAGGGGGTTGCGTTTCTTCTTGGCCTTGGCCCATCTGGTTTGGACTGCTTTTCTTGCAAGTGCCTTTCTCTCGTCTGGCGTCATGGCAGCCATTCGAGCCTTTCCGCCTTTCTTGCCGCCTGCCTTTCCACCCTTTTTCCCCATCTTGCGCATGACTTCTGAGATCAGATCGCGTTTCATGCATCTATCCTAGAATGAACATCGGGTTTGCTGCCACTTTGCCTCTTGACAGGATTATTGCAATTGCGATATCTCTTATGCGAGAACCGCTTCTCGTATAAGTAAACTTTTGCGAGCGGTGCTCGTAGTAAGCGGGACGCGCAGGTGCTAGTAACACCGAACGCGCCCCTAACCAAGTCGCCTGGTTAAGAGGCAACGATGGCTGCAATTGAAAGTATCGGGTTCGCCCCGTGGGTGCAACTCGTCCATCTCTGTTTTCTTTCCGTCCCTCGCTCGATCCCGCAACGCGTCGCGCATCCTCCGCCGTAGTCCAGTCTAGTTGATGTCTTGCGTTCAACCGAGTCGGCCTTCGGCTCCGTCGGAGATGTGTGTCCCGACGCCACGTCAACTTCCGAACTCGCGGCCATTGCGCCGCAGAAAGGATATTTGCTCATGCAGAAAGCACATCTCTACGAAGCGCTGTACCTGGTGAATCACGGAATCGACGAAGCCGTTCGCGGAGTGCAGCGCTTGAAGAAGGCGCCCCACGCGTTTAGAGAGGTCTACTACAAGTCCGTGGCCGGACTGGAACGCCGCCGCGCACTGATCAACGGCCAGTTCATGCACGAGATGAGCGGCGAAGAAGAGGACAACGCCTCTTTCTTCGAAGAAGAATTCAATCGCTGGCTCTCCGACGATCCCCTGGACAACGAGGAGATTTACAAGCTCGTGCGCTTCGTTGAGGACCAACGGAAGAAAATGGGCGAACCGCCTCTGGTCCAGTTCTTGAAGCCGAAAAAACAGGAGAAAGAAAGCGTGGTCCTCAAACGAGCCCTAAAGGACACCACACCCAAACCCAGAAGCCGCTTGCGCAAACCAAAGCCCAGGAACGAAGTGGCTCAATCCCGCGCTGCCGCGGACGCCCTGGCCGCGTAACGCCGCCTCGCTGCGGCAGCACGACCCCGTCCACCTTTCGCCAATTGGGTGAACCCACCCGCAAGCATAGGAAAGCAACGACCTGCTGTGGTCAGGAGACCGTGCTTTCGGTCTCCTGACCTAGAAGAATCTCCCCTACCTGCTGCTTAAGGCCCAGCGCATGGCGGTCACAAAAACAGAATTTATCGTTCTTCAGAAAGCGGCCTAAAATGCGGGCCTTATCGAATTCTTGTGCAGAGCCGAAAAAGCCAAGGCGGGATTTCAAATGTTCGCTCGGCGGCAGGACCACGCCAAATTGCGCCGCGTCCTCCTAACTGTGAATACCATCTTGCCCGTAATACCGCAAAGGCTGAAGAAGAAGGAGTTGCGGCGCGAACGCGCTCGACGCCCCGGCAACTTATTCAACTCTTTTTCAAGCTTCGATGCTCACGCTTGATTGCGGCCAGTAGGTGCATGACTCCTCCGTCCGCGGGTAATTTCTCCTAAGTCAGGAAGTGATGCGCCAGAAGTCCCTCGAAAAGGAAAGTAACGCGCTAGAAGAATTGCTCGCTGCGAACTCTCATTTCGGCAGATGTCCGGTGAGCGTTCTTAGGCAGTAGAGCGACTGACTGAGGCACGCTTCAAGAGAACTATTTTAGGAAAACCTCGCCCGGCAGAGTGGAAATGAGAATGAGAAGAAAGACAAGTAGGATTACCCCAAACAGTAGCTTTGCATGACTACTCTGAAAGTTCGCTCGTCCCGATAGCAGGGACTTGTTGCTCATCGCGACAATCCCGTGCACACCGATCAGAACTGCTACAAAGACAATCTTGATATGCAGCCACCGCGCATGGAGATAGTAAGCCCGGTTTGTGGCCACCAGAACAATTCCGGCGAGCAACGTTAGGAATGCACCCGGATCGGCCAAACCCCGCAAGCAAATTCTTCCCATCCCTGCCAAAGTTCGTCGGACTTCCGGAGAGGTCTCCCGGGAGTGCTGAAGCAAAACAGCCGTAGTCATAAGCAAACCGGCTATCCACAACACGAGACCAAAGACGTGTCCCACAAGTGTCCATGCGACCATACCGGGATTCCTCGCAGCCAAATCTACCACTGCTGAGCTGATTGACAAGACTCAGCGAACGGACATTTCCGTAGCCCATTTGGGGTTACCTTCTCCGGTATGGGAGATTCGTACTAAAACACCCCTCAATTCGATCGTCAGCCCATTGTTGTCTTTATCTAATTCATCAAAGGAAAGCACCTTTCAGTTTGCAAGCTTGTCAGGCATTGCGCGCGGAGATGGAAGTGTTTGCTGCCCGCGAGCACTGCGCACTCGGCAATCTCAGGAAAGTGATTCGCCTCAGCTGACGCCGAAGATAACGTTCAGAACGTGCTGGTGAAGGCCTACATCAATTTGCGCCAGTTCCAGGAGAACGCCCGCCACGTGGATCGAAATACATGCTTTCCGCTAAATTTTCCGAGCACAAACATGAGTTGCCACGACGCCCAGCGAGATCATTAAACCGATTTCACGACTTCGATGTCTCCGTCACGCCGCAATACCTCCACTCCAACGCCTTCCGGGTGGCGGCGAATCAGCAAATCAACGGTGGCACCCGCGACACGCAGATTTTCAATAGTCAGCTCGTCAAGCCCGGAAGGAAGCACCGGATTGGACAATCGGATGGTCCGTTCCGGGGCGCGGATAGAAATTCCCAGCGCCGCTCTCAGCAACAGAAAAACGCTTCCAGCCGCCCACGCCTGCGGAGAACACGCAACCGGATAAAGAGTCGGGCCGGACGAATCGCCTCGCTTGTGAAAACCGCAGAAAAGTTCCGGCAGACGGTTGAGCTCGACGTGGAGGCTTGCTTCATACAAGCCATAAATAATCTGCAACACTTTAGACTGATGGCCGTAAAGAGAAAGACCGAGCGCGATCAATGCGTTGTCGTGAGGCCAGATGGATCCGTTGTGATAGGACATGGGATTGTAGCGGGATTCGCCGGAAGCGACGGTGCGAACTCCCCAGCCGGAAAACATGCGCTCGCTGAGCAGAGTCTCGGCCGTGATTGCCGCGCGTTCGGGGCTGGCAATCTTGCAAAGCAGCGCGTGGCCGGCGTTCGACGTACGCACCAGACATTGTTTCTTGTTGCCATCCAGGGCCAGCACGTAGCTACGCAACTTGTCGTTCCAAAATTGCGATTCGAATCGCTTTTGCAAATCGCAGGCCTGTCGTTCCAGTTTGTCGGCAAACTCCGCATCGCCCAACGCCCGAGCCGCTAGCGCGGCGGTCAGCTTCGCGGCAAACACGTAGCCTTGTACTTCACACAAAGCGATCGGCGCCTCGGCTAGGATTCCATCGGCGTGAAATATCGAATCACCCGAGTCCTTCCATCCCTGTTGGGTAAGTCCGTCCGCCGATTTGCGAGCGTATTCCACGAAGCCGTCTTTATCTTGGTCGCCGCAGCGATCGATCCAGTCGAGCGCCTTGATGATGTTGGGCCAAATATTCTTCAAGAAATCGAGATTGTTGGTGCGCAGAAAATACGCGCCCGCTAAAAGCACAAAAAGAGGAGTGGAATCAACGCTTCCGTAATACCGTCCGAAGGGCACTTCCTTCAAGGCAGCCATTTCGCCGCGGCGAACTTCATGCACGATTTTTCCGGGCTCCGCGTCCTGCTCGGGGATGGCTTCTGTAGCCTGCGTGGACGCCAGATACCTCAGCACGCCTTCTGCGATGGAAGGTGCTACCCACAAACATTCCAGCGCGGTGACGATGCCGTCGCGGCCGAATACCGTGTTGAACCATGGAACGCCTGCATAGGGATACGCGCCCTCGGGATTTCCTTGGATCAACATTCGCAAGTCAGCTTCGGAACGGGTAAGCCACTCATCGAATCGCTTATTCGAAGCCCTGATTCTGCACCCGTCCAGAATCTCCTGCCGGCATTGCAGGTTCTTGGAAGCAAAGGCATCCGCGTACGGCCGCACGGATTTGTGGGACGGACTTCTTTCGCAAACCACGGTTATGAGCACGGCCGATTCCTCGCTGGGTTTCATTCGTACCTGATAGCTTGCCGTTTTTTCCGTTAGCGAATCGGGAGCCGGTGAAAAATGGATGGACGTGCTTCGGGTGATCTGGTCCAGCCCCAAATAACTCAACTTCACTGACTCGGTGTCGACCGTGGCCGGCAGAAGACGGCCCTTCTTCCGACGAGGCGTTCCCCGAACTTCAAAAATGTCGGCATAGTCAGCGCTGAACTTGAGCGAAAGTCCCACGTTGATGAATGTCAGACCATAATTCGCCAATCGCAGCTGTTGATAACAAACGCCGTCATCCAGGAATATGCAACGATAGACGTGCAGCGTGCCGCGCTGAATGCCGTCCTCCTTTTCTCCGTCAATGTCTACGTTGGTCAGGTCCACGGAAAGGAAGGCGTTGTCGTTGCGCACCGTAGAACTGAGCAGCAACGGAGTTCGCCCATCCAGGCGGACGGTCATGCGGTCCAGATGGCGCGTTTCGGTGTGAAACAGCCCGAGCTGCGTTCGTCCAGCGGCTTCAATGTCTCCGTCGCGGTTGAAAACACCAAATGTATCGCCATACTTCAGAACACGGGTACGGTCGTCCGCCAGCGCCGATGACGCCAATACGTAGTACTTTCCCTTAACGCGTATGATGTCGCCCAATGCGATTCCTGTTACTGAAGGATTGCAGGCGGTGTGGGCTCACATGCGAGCAAATCGGCTTCGTCAATCTCTCCGAGAATCCGCCTGTACAACGAAACATAATCGGATGTCATTCGCTCGACCGTAAAACGCTGTTCGAAAACCGCGCGGCAGGTGCGACGTTCGATTTCCGGTATCCGCGCAACGCAATCAATTGCTGACGCAAGATCATCCACAATGAAACCGGTCAGCCGGTCGGTGATAATTTCGGGCACCGCGCCGCAGCGGAATGCGATCGTTGGGGTACCACATGCCATCGCTTCGATCATTGTTAGCCCGAACGGCTCCGGCCAGTCAATTGGGAAAAGGTACGCGTAAGCATTCCCCAAAAATTCGTTCTTTTCGTGATCGCTGATCTCGCCAATGAACTCGATCATGGGATCGTTTAGCAATGGCTTGATCTTCGAATTGAAATAGGCACGGTCGACCGGGTCGACCTTTGCGGCCATTTTAAGTCTCATACCCGAGCGTAGCGCAATCTTGATGGCGCGATCCGGACGTTTCTCAGGCGATATTCGGCCCAGAAACGCCAGATAGTCCCCGCGCACGAAGCGCGGATTGTAGAGATTGCATGGCAGTCCGTGGTGAATGTTGGCAATCCAGTTGGCTCCCGGCATCGGCAGCCGTTGATGAATTGAGATCGAAACCACTGGAACATCGGAAAAACAACGATAGAGCGGTTGTAGATCGGGTATATCGAGTCTGCCGTGCAAGGTAGTGATACTCGGTAGTTGTAAATGCTTGCTCAAAGGAAAGTGAAAGTAATCGGTGTGAAAATGCAACAAATCGAACTGTTCAGCGCGCCGCGCCACCTGGTCCAGGGAAATGATATGATGCGGCAACGGATCGACGCATTTCGAACTTAATCGAAGCGCGGTCGAACATGGCGATATCAGGCGCGCCGAAGTCAAAGAGTCACCGCTCGCGAAAAGTGTCACTTCGTGCCCCAGCAAAACGAGTTGTTCTGTGAGATGCGAAACTACTCGCTCGGTGCCTCCGTACAATCGCGGTGGGACACTTTCATATAGTGGCGCGATTTGAGCGATACGCAAGTTGGGACCCCTTTACTACTTTTATTGCCGCTGCCAACCTAGCTATTTTAGCCACTATCAAAGCATTGAACTATACGAGTTTTTGCGTATCCGTATGGAGAAGAACCTTTATAAAATTAAAGCTGCGATTAATTCGCGATCTTCCTACCGGATCAGCCGTATTGTGACGAGTCGGCTGCCACCTCCAAGCTGAAATCGAGGTGCACCTTGAGACTGGTCCGAATTCATCTGCAAGCTGAATTTGGTTTTCCTCCGTCACCCAATCCCGATCCGCGGCCGCTTGTGCCGCAACCGCCCGAACCGCGATTGCCACCCGATCGCAGAGATCCCAAGATGCCTCCGCCTGATCCAGATCAAGACCTGCCCGGCATACCGGAGCCGGCGGACGCGATTTGGCCGCATCTTCCAATCACGCATCTCAGTCGAAATTGTCATCGCGCCTTTTACTGCGCACGTGGATCATCACCGGCGTTCGATGGTTTGCTATTGCGCTTTGCAGTGATCTAAGACGGACAATCACTTTTTAGATCGGCTTGCGTGAACCGAGCCCCTCTAGCCGAGAGGGATATCTAGCAAGGTCGCCCATACGGCAAATTCCCGATCCTTGAGGTCTCCCCGAAGTGCTCGATGCGCCTTCGCGCCAGGTTTGCGAACCGAGGATAAATAATTTTCTGCTGATCGGATACTGGCGTCTCGCTTTGCGCGGAAGTCTAAAATTCGGGCCGCGAGGCAGTGGTAGTGTTAGAAGCGTTTGTGGGATTGCCGTCCATTGCGAAACCGCCGTTTTCGGCACGCGTCACGCTGCTGGACCAGGGCTTATTTATAGGCATGTCCATTAGAGGTCGCACAGCTCGTTCGATTCACACTTAGGCCACGCTGGTGTTGCGCTCAGAAGAATTGTGAGAAGCCCGACTTTCGTCTGACTTGCGCAGAAGCGTGCGGACCTCTTCGTCTGTCAGTTGCGGAAAATGTTCGTACCAGAGTCCAACCGCCTCAAACGACGTCGGAGTTTTAAGACAAATGATTTGGTCTACTTCGTTTCTGAGTTCGTGGCACGTTTCGCTTGCGGCAACCGGCACCGCGACGATGATACGTTCAGGACTCTGCAAGCGCAGAGCAGAGACGGCTGCACGCATTGTGGAACCTGTTGCCAGGCCGTCGTCAACCAGAATAATTGTGCGAGCTCGAACGTCAGGACTTGGCCGATCGCCTCGAAAGGCTCGTTCGCGGCGTGCCAGCTCACGGATTTCTTCGGCCGTCACTGCTTCGATAACGGATTGAGGAATCCGGAGAGCTTGGACCACATTTGGTTGCACTATTCGCACATTCCCGCTGGCGACTGCGCCCATTGCCAGTTCTTCCTGCCCGGGAACGCCCAACTTTCGAACCACGAAAACGTCCAAAGGCAATTTCAGAGCTTGTGCAATTTCGAATGCCACCGGAACTCCGCCGCGAGGTAAAGCGAGTATCCGCACGTTTGGACGGCCAGCGAAATGGGCGAGTTGGGAAGCCAACAAACAGCCGGCCTCGGCGCGATTTCGAAAGCGTTGCATCATGGCATTATCCTTCATCGATCACCTGACCTCCAGATGCGCACGACCCTAGCCAGTCGAAGAGCTCCGTTCTATCCAGCGAATACCTTATTCATTCCGCGCCGGCTGGTTCTACTATTGCGCGAATTTTCACGCGTTTACCTACACCAGGCAGGCCCGGCTTGCAAGTGCGGTTTTTCCCGGTGAGCGAACACGGATTGCCTTTAGTTTTTTGGACGAGCTTGCTCATTTGGTCTTGCTGTTGTAGCTTCGTGGCGCGATTTTCGAGGAAAAAGAATGCCCAGATTGCCCCGGGTTGCGGTTATTGGCAGTGCTAACACTGATTTGACGACTTTCGGAGATGCGTTTCCACGGCCGGGGGAAACTATTTTCGGAAAGAGCTTCGACTTGGGATTTGGCGGGAAGGGCGCGAATCAGGCGGTGGCGGCGCGGCTGTGCGGCGCGGAGGTTGTGATGATCGCCAAGGTCGGCAACGATCTGTTCGGCGAAGCTACCGTGAAGAATTTTGCAGCGTTTGGAATTGATACCAAGCACGTTGGGATCGTGGACGGTGTGTCCAGCGGTGTTGCGCCGATTTTTGTGGAGCCAAACGGACAAAACCGGATCATCGTGGTGAAGGGCGCGAACGATACTCTAAAGCCTGCTGACGTGGATGCCGCCGCGGAAACTTTGTGCAAGGTGGATACGATCATTCTGCAGTTCGAAATACCCTTGGAGACTGTGTATTACGCGGTGCAGTTTGCGCGGAAAAATAATATTCGCTGCATCGTGAATCCGGCGCCGGCGTTGCCCGCGCAGTTGAGCGAGCTGGCTGCGGCGGACTATTTCGTTCCCAACGAAACGGAGGCGGAGGCGATTGCGGGGCTTTCGGTGCATTCGATTGACGATGCGAAAAAGTGCGCTGCTACACTGCTGCAAAAAGGATTCAGGAAAGTCATTCTGACTTTAGGTGCGAGGGGGTCGCTGCTGGCGAGTGCTGATGGGGCGGAATTGATTGCGCCGTTTGAGGTGACGCCGAAGGACACTACCGGGGCGGGGGACGCGTTCATAGGAAGTTTTTCGGTGTTCCTGGCGGAAGGATTGCCGGAAGGAGAGGCGCTGTCGCGCGCGAATCTTTACGCCGCGCTTTCGACGATGCGTGTGGGGACGCAAAAGTCGTTTCCTGCGCGTGCTGAGTTTGAAGGCGAATGGAACCGCCGTGGCGAAGATTCGTCGCTGCGCTCGGAATGACGGTACCTGCCAAGAAGATTTTCACGAGAAGGATTGTGGTTTAGAGGAGCAAGAATGTTTGTTTTGCAGAGTTATGCGTTGGCGGTGGTGTTTTGCGTGATCACGATGTTTTGCTGGGGTTCGTGGGCGAACACGCAGAAACTTGCGCGTAAAGGCTGGCGATTTGAACTGTTTTATTGGGATTACGTGATTGGGGTGCTGCTGCTGTCGTTGATTTTGGGTTTGACGCTGGGCAGCCACGGCGCGGTTGGACGGCCATTCCTGGCCGATCTGGAGCAGGCTTCCCACTCCAGCAGAAACTCCGCGCTGCTGGGCGGAGCGATTTTCAATCTGGCAAACATTCTGCTGGTGGCTGCGATTGATATCGCGGGCATGTCGGTGGCATTTCCGGTGGGCATCGGAATCGCGCTGGTGCTGGGTGTGGTTTTGAATTACGTGGCCGATCCGATTGGCAACGCACCGCTACTTTTTGGCGGCGTGCTGCTGGTGGTGCTGGCAATTATTCTGGATGCGGTCGCATACCGCAAATTGCCCGGCGGCTCGGCAGGAGTCAGCACAAAGGGACTTGTGCTTTCGGTTGCGTGTGGTTTGTCGATGGGTTTTTTCTACCGCTTTGTGGCCGCTTCGATGTATGCGGATTTCACGCGGCCTGAAACGGGAAAGCTTGGGCCCTATGGCGCGGTATTTGTATTCGCAGTAGGAATTTTCATCAGCAATTTCGTGTTGAACACGCTGATGATGAAGAAACCGTTTGTGGGAACTCCAGTGACTTACGCGGATTATTTCAAGGGCGGCCTGGGGACGCATCTTACCGGCATCCTCGGCGGGATAATCTGGGGAGTGGGGATGTCGTTCAACATTATCGCGTCGGGACGAGCAGGGTTTGCGATTTCGTATGGGTTGGGTCAGGGCGCGACGATGGTTGCGGCATTTTGGGGCGTATTTATCTGGAGAGAATTCCGGACTGCGCCGTCCGGCACATCCAAGTTGATAGCCTCCATGTTTGCGTGTTTTTTGATTGGGCTGGTGTTGATCATTATGGCGCGCACGTAAGCACGGACGAGGAAAGCAAAATTGCCAAGGAAGGGAAAGGGCTTCTAAGTTTTTGATTCGTGGCAAGCTGGGGGCACGGCATGCTGCGCCCCTACGGGAAATGATGATAGGAAAGGAAGAGAATGTTTTTAATGAAATGGTTTTGTCGAGTGAGTGTGTTTACCGTTTTGATCGCTGCGTGTTGCTTCGCTGCGCAGGCTCAGGGAAAGCGCAAGGTTATCATTGATCAGGATGCGGCGGGGCCGGGCGGGACGGACATGCAGTCGATCCTGGTGCTTGTGAATTCGCCGGAGACGGAGGTGTTGGGAATCACGGTGCTGACCGGGGATGCGTGGCGCGATGAGGAGGTGCAGCACACACTGCGGCTGATGGAAATTATTGGGCGCACGGATATTCCCGTGGTGCCGGGCGCGGAGTTTCCACTGGTCAACAGCAAGGAATACATTGAAAAGTGGGAGAAGATACACGGCAAGCTGGTGTATCAGGGCGCGTGGAACTTCGCGGTGGGGCACGCGGTGCACGGGCCGAGCGAGATTCCGCCGATGCCGGAAGGCAGCCCCACGGCCAAAGCTGCGAACGAAAATGCCGCGAATTTTCTGGTGCGCATGGTCAGGAAATATCCGCACGAGGTGACGATTTATGCGGCGGGACCGATGACCGATCTGGCGATGGCAATCGCGCTCGATCCACAGTTTGCGGAGTTGAGCAAGGAACTGATCGTCATGGGAGGAAGCATCAATCCGCGAACCGACAATCCGGAATTCGCGTTGTCGCCGTCGCACGAGTTTAATTTCTGGATGGATCCGGAGGCTTCGAGTGCGGTGCTGCACGCGCGCTGGCCGCGGCTGGTGGTAACGACGGTGGACATTTCCGTAAAGACGCTGATGGGCAAGGAATTGATCGAGCAGATTCGAAAAAGTCCCACGCCGGCGGCGCAGTACGTGGCCAAATATGCGTCGGCGAATTTCTTGTGGGACGAACTGGCGGCCGTGGCCTGGCTTGATCCATCCATTATTACCACTTGGAAGAAACTCTATATGGACGTGGATACGGATCGCGGGGCCGGGTATGGGAATACGCTGGTGTGGAGGCCGGGCAATCAGCCGGGAGCGGGCGAAATCCTGGTGGAAGTACAGGACGATTTGGACAAGGCGAAATTTTATAAGGAATATGTGGAACTGCTAACGCGGCCCACGCCGGGCAGGAATACGGCGGGAAACTAGTGTGCGGTCGTCCGGTTTCGAGCCCCAGTAAAATGGTTAATGGATATTAATAAATTTATGGTAATAGAAATCGGAAAAGAAATCGCCGGCACTTGACACAACGGCGAATGGGAAGTAATTTCTCCACACAGCATTTTTACCCAAACTAAGACATGGATCGGTCGAGGGCAGCGTCGGATTGTGTATTTGAGTTTTGCGACTAGTAGGATTGCTGATCCCATGGGCCGATTCTGATTTGTGCATTGGGCCACAGCGGGAATGGGAAGTGCGACCAGTGGCGTTTTGTGGGCTGCGGATACTTTAAGTTGCAGCTGCTTTGAATGTGGGATTTCGATAGTTGGGGCTATCACGAGGGGTGAGGAAATGAGCAAGAGGATTATTTTTGCGGTGATTGCATGCGTTGCGGCGCTTTGTTGCGGGCAGAGGACATTTGGGCAGGCGACGGGAAGTTTCCAGGGGACAGTGACCGATAAATCCGGGTCGGCGATCATCGGCGCCACCGTAAGGGTTACATCGCAGAACACGGGAGCGGTTCGTGAAGCCACGACGGATGATTCTGGCCACTACGTTATCGCCTTGCTGCCGGTGTCGATTTACACGATACATGTGGAATTCAAAGGTTTCCAGACGACGGAGAGCAAGGACATAAGGCTGCAGGTGGACGAGCAGCGTGAATTGGATTTTGCGTTGGCGCCGGCTTCGGTTAGTTCGAGTGTCGAAGTCGTCGCTAATGCGGTTGCCGTCGAGACCGCCAATCCCACTCTCGGGCAGGTGATTACCTCGCAAGAGGTTGCTCAGCTTCCGTTGAACGGACGCGATTTCGTGCAACTCGCGACGCTGACTCCTGGGACTACGGCAGAAACAAATCCCAATAGTTTTTTCACGACTGCGGCCAGCAGCGAAGTGGCTGCTCGCGGACCATTCTCGCTTTCGGTTGGTGGCTCACGCCCAAATAGCACGGATTGGTTGATCGATGGCGTCGATAACAACGAATTGACCGCTGGAGGCATTTCGATCCTGTCTTCGATTGACTCGATTCAGGAGTTTAAGGTTCTGACCTATAACTACTCGGCGGAATACGGAACTCGTGCGGGGCCGGCGGTGCTGCTTACGACCAAATCCGGAAGCAATAATTTTCACGGAAGTCTGTTTGAGTTTTTGCGTAACACCAGCCTGGATGCGAAGAGCTTTTTCGCAAGCTCCACGGAGCAGTTCAACCTGAACCAATTTGGCGGAGCGATCGGCGGACCGATTCACAAGAACAAGACATTTTTCTTTGTGGACGGCGAACAAAAGTTTCAGCGGCACGGTATTCCATTTACGGGACTGGTTCCAACAGACGCAATGCGCACTGGCGATTACAGCGCGGACAACTTCGGTAGGCCGGTCTCCGGACTTGTCATCGTAAATCCGAATATGATTGGAGCGTCGGCGAGCCCTGCGGCTGCTCAGAATATCTATTTCCAATGCGACGGGAGCGGCAATCCTTTGCCTGTAAATGCGGACGGAAGCCAGGCACGGGGCACCAATTGCAACAAAATTCCCGGTGCGAATCCGCTTAACGCTGTATCCCTACCCAACGGGTTGCTCAACCCGATCGGGCAGGCCATGATGAACCTTTACCCTTCGCCAAATGCCAATAACGCGAGTGCGGGAATCAACTTCGTTAGCCAGCCAGTTCGAAAGCTGGATGAAACGAAGTTTGATATACGCGTGGACCATAACTTCTCGAGCGCGGATTCGTTGTTCGCCCGCTTTAGCTATGACCAGGCCAGTTCGTTCGTGCCTGGCGGCAGCGACGGATTTGCCGAAGCCAACGCCTTTGGCAGCAACCAGGGAATCGTCAACCACGCGCGTAACATAGCCATCGGTGAAACGCACATCTTTTCACCCACCACCGTGAACCAACTTAGCTTCGGTTACAACCGCATTTTCAATTACATCACTTCGCAGGGTACGGGCTCCTGCGAATCCGCGAAACTGGGCATCATCGGGGCGAACCTTGGCTGTTCCAGTGACGCGACCCCCGTTTGCAGTCCAGGCGCTTATAGTTGCGGGCTGGTCAGTACACTGATGACCGGGGGATATTGGTCCCTGGGTGATCGCGGCTTTACGCCGTTCCAGGGCGGCACCAATATATTCAGCGTAAAGGAATCACTAGACGTGGTTCGCGGAAAGCACGACATAAAATTCGGTATGGACTTTCGGGCGAATCAGATGAACGTTGGGACCGAAGCGTTCCAGGACGGATTCTGGATCCCGGGTGCTATCGGCAATTTCAGCGGTTACGCCGATCCTCTGAAGGTTAACTCCGTCGCTGGTAATCCGACTGCGGATTTTCTGATGGGCTTAGTGGGTGTGTCTGAGCATGATCAGACATTTAACGGTCCGGTGACTGGCCGGCGCTGGAAAATCTACCGGCCGTTCGTTCAAGACGATTGGAGAATCAGCAAAGACCTGACCCTTAATCTTGGTCTGGCGTGGGATATCACCAACCCCATCAGGGAAGTCGATGGTCGCATGGCAAACTACGACCCGTTTGTGAACCAGCTCTTCATTGCCGGTCGGAACGGTGTCACGCAGTCTGCGTCAGTACAGAAGAATTGGACGGCGTTCGAGCCACGAATTGGCCTGGCCTGGAAAGTGCTGGGGAGCGACAAGACTGTGTTCCGGGCTGGCTATGCGATTTATCATGATTCCGCTTGGAGCATGGGTGCGCAGGGGCTATGGCAGAATCCGCCGTTCTTCGCTGAAGGCGATGCCTTTGGAGCGGCCCAGCAGGTTGGCGCGCCCGGATGCCCCTTTAAGACTTCTTTCTGCGCTGCTACGGTGCCTGTAACAGGCGTCAATATCTCCGACGGATTTCAGATTTTCAATACTCCGCCGGACCTTGCTACATTTACCGGAACGCTTTTTTTCCAGCCGAGGAATTTCAAGCTGGCGAAAGTTCAACAGTTCAATGTAAACCTGGAACGTCAGATTCCAGGGAATGTTGTGCTGACAGTCGGCTATGCGGGTTCACGTGGCAATCACATCCTGGTGGCCGGGAATAACCTCAACACGTCGTCCGGCAAATTGATTTGCAGCGCAGCAGGCACAATCGGTTGCAATCCCGATGGGACACCGTTCTCACCTGGCTTTGCCGTGGAGAACTCCGTTTTAGGGTTCGTAGATTACGGCAAGACCACCTACGATTCGCTACAGGTCAAGGCCGAGACCAAGGCGTCCAGATATGGCCTTTATGCCTTGATCGGGTATACGTATTCGCACACCCACGACAACGGCCTATCCGATGGCTTGGGTTCCCTGGTGAGTGCGCCGTATTTCCCACTTCCGAACTGGAACAAACTGGATTGGGCGCCTTCGCAGATTGACTTGAGAAACAGCTTTACGGCCAGCATCATTTACGATCTGCCGTTCGGCAAAGGAAAGAAGTTCGGAAATGACTGGAATAACGTGGCTAACTCGGTTTTGGGTGGATGGCAACTGACGGTGATTGAGAAAATAACCTCGGGATTTGCCGATCCGCTTATCGACAGCAGTAACCAATCTGGAGTTTTCTTCAATAATGGCGGCAATGGGAACAACTTCAATCGTCCGGACCAGATTGCTGATCCATACAAGGCAGGCATAGTGGCCGCAAATCCGGATCCAGGATGCCAGAGCCTGGTATCACAGGGTGGCAAAGCCCCAGATCATCTGAGTAACGCTGGTTTCCCGGTTAACCCGTGTGCTTTCACTCAGGCGGTTGGTCACCTTGGCAACGCATCTCGACTGCCGGTTTACGGCCCCGGTTTCGTAAACACGGATTTTTCCGTTATCAAACAATTTGTTTTGCCCTGGGAGAACATGGGTCTGAACTTCAGAGCGGAGTTCTTTAACTTGTTCAACCATGCCCAATTTGGCGAGCCGGTTAGCGATTTCAGCGCGCCGGGGTTTGGATCGGTCCAGTCGACGGTTAACAATCCACGAGTCGTGCAATTTGGGCTGAAGCTTACGTTCTAAGCGCGGCTTCAACTCCGTTTTCGACAAACTGAGCTACCCTTCATCGCGACCGACCAGAAATGGTCGGTCGTTTTTTTACTGTTCTAGTTGTTTGAGCTCTTCCTGGGCTTGGGTGTGACCGGGGTGTTGCTCGAGAAGTTTCAGAAGCACCGCTCTTGCTTTTTCGCGATCGCCCTCGATGGAAAAGACGCGGGCCAGATTCAGGTAGGCCTGATCGTAAGCTGGTGCGAGGCGAATTGAGTCTGCAAAACTTTGTTTGGCCTGTTCGGTGCGTCTGGTTCGCAGGTAAAGAATTCCTAAGTTATTGAGCGCTTCGGGGTAGGCAGGGCGCAGGGACAACGCTCTCTGCAAATATTCATAGGCGTGATCAGAATCATTCTGCTGCGCGTAGACCATTCCCAGGCTGTAATTGCTTTCCGCTTCGTCCGGATTGAGCGCTAGCGCCTTCTCCAGTGCGCGTTTTGCCTGTGGCCAATCCTTTTTCTGACGGTAAGCGTTGCCGAGGTTTTGCAGAGCCACGGAATGATCGGGGTCGATTTGCAGGGCACGCTCGAAATGCTGAATAGCAAGATCGGCGTTGCCTTCACGCGCGGCCAAAATTCCCAGATTGTTCCAGGCATTGGGCAGAGTGCCGGGATAGCCGGCATGAAGTTGCAGAACGTGCTCGAAACATTCGCGGGCATCGCTGGTCTTTTGCTGCTGCAAGTACGCACTGCCGAGGCCGTAGAGGGCTTCGGCGCTTTCCGGATTGTCGCCGAGGGCTTGCTCGAAATAAAGCTGTGCCTGTTCGAAATAGCCGCGCTCGAAAAAGACGAAGCCAAGGGAAAGATAGTTTCGCGCAAAGTCGAAGGACTCGTGTAATCCGGCGAAAGGAAGCGCTTTTGACAGTCTTTCTGAATCGTTCTGCGGCATGCCGTGGAAATCCGCTTCGAATTGCTGCGTCGATACCGCGCCCTGGTAGATCTTCACGATGTTTCCGCGCGGATCGATGAGAAAAGATAGGGGCACGGGCATGTCGCGATGACGGTCGAATAATTGGCGGTAGAGGAGATTGTACGTGGCGACGACGTCGGGGGTAGCTTCGAGAATCGAGAGCGAATGAGTTGCCTTGGGAGACTGCGCATTGCCGCTTGGGTCTTGCGCGCTAGCAACGCGGATCGTGAGCAGTTCGAACCCCTTTTTCGCCCACTCTTTGTCAAACCCTGCAAAACTATCCAGGTCCTTTTCTGCGGCAGGCGAGGATGCGGAGCAAAAATGGAGAAGCACGGTCTTGCCGCGATGAGCTGAGAGAGTTGCAACCTGTCCGGCAAGGTTCGAAAGAGAAAAATTTGGTGCGAGCACTGGCACAAGAAGCCAAGTTTCAACCGACTGCGGAAGAATTTCGGGCTGATACGGTCCTGCCGCGGTTGCCAAACTACCTTCAGCCTTCGCGAACGGCTCTATTCGCGATGGAGGCAGTCCTTCTTCGACCCAGATCCGGTGATTGATGGGCAAGTCTTCGAGCTTCTGACGGAATCCGTTGGGCCAATCGATGGTGGCTCGAACAACGGACTTTGCAGCGCCTAAGCCGAAAAACATTTCTTTCGTATGTTGCGCGAGGAATCCGGATCCGATTCGAACGGTGCGAGTCTGGCGGCCGTTGGGCGTTTGGATCGTGATTCTGGCTCCGACCGCGTCGCGATTACTTTTTCTCCCGGTCAGGCGAAACGAGATGGCGGGAGGCAGTTCAGGCAACACGTTTTTCAGGTACAGCAACTGCGGGCTATTGCGATTTTTTAAGACCACTTCCAGCCGGCCATCGCGATCAAAATCGCCGAGGGCGAACGTTCTGCCATCTTGCAGGAAATCCAGACCGACTAGTCCTGAAACGTCGGAGAAGCTGCCGTCGCGATTGTTGAGATAAAAGACGTTTCGCTCGAAACCGCTCCAGGAGTAGTCGGATCGGATGAGTTCGTTGATGGCATTCCAGCCTTGCTCGTATTCGTGGCTGGGCCGGGGATCCTTGGGCGAATTTGCAACTACCTGGCGCCAGAAAAAACTGTTGAGGTCGTCTCGAATGCTGCCGGAAACCATTCCGTTGGCGATGTAGAGATCGGGAAAACCGTCGTGATTGAAGTCCCAGGCATCGCTGGACCACGACCAGCGGCCCATTGTCGTTCCGGATTTAGCGCCTACATCTGCAAAACGCCCTCCCACGTTTTCGAAAAGGCAGTTGCCCATGGCGTGTTTCCGATAGAGCGCACGCACCGTTTCGCTGTCATGGCCATGAAAATTGTCTTGTGTCGAGATGCGAATTCCCGCAGCGGTCCACATATCGGCAACGTAAAGGTCCTCACGGCCAGCATTGTCAAAATCTAGCCAGGAAACGCTCATTCCTGCTCCTACATCCTCAACGCCAGCTTCGTGTGCGACATCGGTAAAAGTCCCGTCGCCGTTGTTGCGATAAAGATTTTTGCGTCCGAAATCGTTGACCACGTAAAGGTCCGGCCCGAGATCGCCACGGTAGTCGCCCCAACCGCAGCAGAAACTGAAGCGGGTATTGTTTTTGTCCAAGCCAGATTGTTGAGTGACATCGCGAAAAGTTCCGTCACGATTGTTGCGCAGCAAAAAATTTGCCGGACCATTTTCGGCGTCGTAGTACGGCATCGGATAGCGATATTGGTCGGTGCCCTGGTAATAAGCGTAAAGGCAAAAATAAATGTCGAGCCAGCCGTCGCGATCATAATCAGCAATGGCGGCGCCAGTGAAGGTGCCTTGCGGCGGAGTTGCAAATTGGAAAGCGTTCTGCTGCAAGCGGAATTTTCCCGAACCCTGATTGCGGAACAGCAACGGGCCGTTGGCACGCACCACGATCAGATCCTGGCGGCCAGTGTTTGCAATATCCGCGAACAACGCGCATGCGGTGTTCTCTAAAACGCCTACGCCTGCGGAGTCGGTGATATCTTCGAAGGCGCCATCGCCGCGATTGCGAAAGAGGCGATTGGGGAGTCCAGCAGGCTGACAGATGTAGAGGTCGTCGAGGCCGTCGCCATCGATGTCAGCGACCGAGACTCCGTTGTGTCCGTAGATATCTATGCCGCTGGCGCCATCGAGAACAGTTCGCCAGTGGTCGATTCCGGGAATCAGCTGCGAGGCGTACGAAATATTGCCGGCAAATGCGTGTGAGGTAATGTCCTGAAAAGCTGGCACCGAGACTCTCGCGCGTTCTTCGTCGAGGACCCGCCATTGCCGCAGGCGAATTTCGCCGGAGGGATCGATCTCCCAGTGGAGTTCCCAGTGGCCAACGCGTTGTTCACGATAAGAAGCTGGGCCTGTGCCAACAAGCTCGAAGCGGATAACGGTTATGCATGGAGGGACCGCTCCAGCCGGCGAGGCTGCCGCAGATTCAGAGCGAATACTGATGACCTGAAACTCAGCCGTTAGCAGCTTGGAAAAATCGGATAACCAAGACTGCAACTCTGCGAGAAAGGCTTCGCTCTTTAACGGAGGCGTTTGCGCGTATTGAACTCGCCACACTTTAAATGGCGATGCGTCGTTTACTGTCTTCATCGGAATGGATTTCAGGGAGCTACCTAGAAATTCGACGGCCATCGCTTTGCGCCACGCGGTGGCCTGTTGCGGGGAAAGCAATAATTGAGAACTCCACTCGGTAAGAATCGCAGCAATGCGATCCTGAACTTGCTCGATGGGGAAGTCGTCGAAGCCCGCGGGAAGTTTGCCTAGCATCGCTTCGATCCCTCTTTGCAAGCGATATTCGGGGTGGAGTTGCAATTGGTCTGGCATTGCAGGCGGTTCGAAAGCGAGAGGTGCAGCGAAAAAAGGCAGAAATGAGCGAAAAGAGATCCCAGCCGGCAAAAATGCCAACGAGGCACCCTGACAATATTGGAGGAATTTGCGGCGGCTAAGGTCAGCGGAACGACTTTTCTTCCACGGCCTGCTCAGACAGATGGCTCCCTGCGAATCTCCGGAGGAAGCTGCAAGGTAGCATCGCCAATACGACGCGTCAAGTTTACATTGTGGAGTGTGTGGAGTGAGGTCAGGAGATTACAGTCTGCGTGGGTTCAGGTATGAGGCGCGCCGCTCGCGGGAATCTGACCAGGAAAGTCGTTCCGAAGGGCGAGGTTTCTTCGACGATTACCGAGCCACCGTGGTCGTGGATCACTTTGCTTACGATGGCCAGTCCCAAACCAGTTCCATTCGACTTGCCAAAGCTGACAAACGGATCGAATAAGGTCGTGCCAACGGAAGGCGGGACTCCCGATCCGTGATCCGTGACCCGAACTTCGAAC
>DASXIT010000156.1:0-2220 GCA_036497825.1 Candidatus Acidiferrum sp. | reverse complement strand
CTCAGCAAAAACAGCATTTGGGGAATTGGATGCGGGTTCAGGGATCGCCTCGGCTGCGGACGATTGAACCTCAGTGGAGGTTGTTTCGTACGGCACACCTTTTTCGTGTCCAATCGATTCAACTCGAGGCTTTGCTGACGCTACCGTGACCGACAGTGCGACATCCTCTACTGCTCGGAGAATTCTGCCCGACTCTCCCGCTGTTGTCGTAGAAAGCCCACCTAGTTCACCTGATTCGCAAAGGAGCTGGCGCTTAGCTTCGTGCCAATCCGAATCTGGGTCGCCCCCCAGCGCAAAGCTACGGCGGCGTTCGGAAAGGAAGTAGGCCCGAAGGCGAATCTCCTGGTCCGATGGCTCGGTGCGTCGCTCCATCTGATGAGGCATTGCGAGGACTGCCGAAGGCGAAGCTCCATTAGGCGTCTGTCGGATATCTGGCGGCGAGCTCTCCACCGTCTGTTCGACAACCAGCCCCGCTGAGGATTCAGAAATTGGCTCAGCCAGCGGCGCCAACTGACGATCTGATCCGTTGTTACGGTAAACCGCTTCCGGCACAAGTTGCTCCTCTTCGATAAGTCCAACTTCAGGCTCGGCTAATGTTACCACTGAGGGACGTGCGACTTCCTCCGCACCTTCCTTAAGCGGCCAAGCCTCCTCATGTCCAGCTAGCCCAGCTAAATCATTTGCCGCCTCATCAAGTTTGTTGGCGATCATACTAAGTTCAGCAAGTATCTCAACGATCTTATGAAGTTCAGCGAGTTTGGGTTTTCGTTCACAGATTGTTTCCATACTTTAATATTAGTACGAAAAACAAGTTTGTCAAGGATAGCAATTAAGATTTTGATTTTTATGCTTTCTGCTTATGCCAGCGCGATGTTTGACCCACCCATCCGTTCGGGAATTGAGCCTTTACGTTTTAAGAGCCGCAGCTCTGGCCGCCGACCATTTTACGCGCATTTTGCGCGCGCGCGTGCGAGAGAGACCCGGCGGAGTTCTAAAAGCGAGCCGAGTAGCGGCGATACAATAGGGAGGCCAAAATGTTCACGGTCGTTTTCTTCGGTGTGAAATGTTTTGCGTGTTAAATGGCGCAATTTTGCGGCAATGCGGCGCGAATGCTGAATGGCTGAAATACCTAGCGTCCGCGATGGAGCACAACGCAGTGAAAACATGCGCAAAAACTCTTTTTTGAATTAGAAATCCGAATCCCCGTTAGAGAACAAGGAACACGTTGCGGAAACGTTGCCATTTCGGGACCGGTTTGATCGTCACGGTGGCAGGTAGGTTTATGCAGCGACCGATTGTGGCGCGCACTCCAGAAACAGTTTCACTCGCGGTCGTGTCCGATTAGGAAGATCCTGCGCCTCAGCTAATGCGATTCACCGGGGATGCTAAATTCGATAGGAATTCTAACATTCGAGACCGTCCCAGGTTTAAATCGCCACTTTTGTAACGCGTTGACCGCGGATTTATCTAAGGTTGAGTCTCCAGTACTTTGCTCCATTGAAGCTGCGGTTACGCGGCCGCTCGCCGGATCGACCGACACAATGCAAACTCCAATTCCCGTAACGCTGCCCGAACGTTCCTTGGCCGGATATTTGGGGAGAGGCGTGAACGTCGCAAAGGCTTTCGCCGAAGCATACGAAGTGATTTCTGGGGTGCTTGCCGCCTGTGGTGCCTTGCGTGGCGCAATTTTCCTGCGCTTCGGTTGCGGCGGTGGCGGAGGTGTTGCTTCTTCGACAGGCTCTCGTGTAACTTCTACCGTCGGTCCTGATGAAGTTCTCGGTTGCTGCCCCGGGTTTGACGCGGCGTTGGGATTTTGCGAAGGGCTGGCTGCTGGGCCTGCTTCTCCAGTCCGCTTCTGCACGGCGGCAGTCTCGTTTCGGCTTGCGTCTAACTTGCTTTCCAGCTCTGCCTTTTCGCTCTGCAGTGTCAAGAGTTCTGTTTGAGCTTTTATCGCCTTGTTTTCTGCCTCCGCGATTTTCGCTTCTGCACCTGCCACGGCGGCTTCGCGGGTCTTGAGTTCTGTTTCCCGATGTTCAGCCGCATCGCGGGCGGCATTCGCTTTCGCCAAATCTGTACGGAGTACATCCACTCTGTAACTGCCAACCAGTCCGAAAATCGCCGCGCCCACCAAGAATAGATAGGAAAGCAGCAGCAAGATGATTTTGGTGTAACGGCAGAAACTGTGGATTTCGGGCGAAACATGCGGTGACTTCGAAATTA
>DASXIT010000155.1:0-7053 GCA_036497825.1 Candidatus Acidiferrum sp. | reverse complement strand
CGGTATTTGGAAAGAGGGAGCCGGGCTCCCGCTCTTGCGGTTGTTGCCAACATTCGCATTCGCAAAAGCGGCAGTTGGACTGCCGCACTTCAAGGATTGGAGGACCATGCGCGTGGAGATCATCGCCCCTGTTATCTAGTGGCGCGCTAACCTCTCTTGACAGAGTATAGGGGTGGAGGGTATATATAGGGATGAGGGGTATATGAAATGGCGTCCAAAAAAAACTCTGCGCCAGTGAATGGCGGCGCCCACAAAGGCAATCCCTATCCCGAAGCTCGGGAAGCCATCGGCGTTGATGCCTCTTTAAAGGAAGCGAACGGTAAGCGCCTGCGCAGGATTGAAGGGCAAATTCGCGGCTTGCAGAAAATGGTTGAAGAAGACCGTTATTGCACTGACATTATCGTCCAGATTGCTTCGGTGCAAGAGGCACTGCGCGGCGTGGGCCGGAACCTGATGAGGAACCACCTGCAACATTGCGCCGCAAAAGCATTCGCGAGCGGCAAGCCAGCAGAAGCGTCAGAAATGTACGACGAACTCCTGGGATTGATTTACACCCATCTGCGCTAGGCCGTGATTCATCCAAGAGTTGGAACAGAAGGCGAGGGATTTATGGCAGTGACAATAGAACGCGACCCGGTTTGCGGCATGGATGTAGATCCAGAAATGGCCAAGTCGAAACTCGAACACTCCGGTAAGACCTATTATTTTTGTTCTCTCGGATGCGCGCAGAGGTTTACGCTACAGCCAGAAAAATATATCGCTGCCAGGCAAGCCCAGGTAGCAGCCACAAAGAGTTCGCTCTCCGTGATGCCCTCAACCATGCCGAACCACAGGACTGGAGGCCTTTCCGTCCTTCCCGCAGACCAAAGAGAGAAAGATCTCGTGTGTGGCATGACGGTTGACCCAAAAAAAGCGGCAGGGAAGTTCGAGCACCAGGGCAAGACTTACTTTTTCTGCTCCACGCGCTGCACCGAACGATTTGCAAAAGAGCCAGACAAATTCCTTGCAGCACCCAGCACAGCAGGGATGGGGCATCCCGCAGCAGCCCATCAGGCTGTTTCGTCCTCGAGCAAGAAGGAAGCAGCGCACGGCGTGCGCTATACCTGCCCTATGCATCCGGAAATTGTTCAAATCGGTCCGGGCAGTTGTCCCAAATGTGGGATGGCTTTAGAGCCGATGGACATTGTTGCCGAAGAGCAGGCCGATCCCGAATACGAGTCAATGCGCAAAAGATTTTGGGTCAGCCTGGCTTTGAGTTTTCCTGTTCTCGCCATCTCGATGTTTGGTGGGGCGACCGGCCTGCACCTGAAGCCTGAAGCGAAGAATGCTGTGCAACTTCTATTGGCATCGCCCGTAGTGCTGTGGTGCGGGTTGCCGTTCTTCCAGCGTTTTTGGAATTCGCTGATCCAACGCAGCCCGAACATGTTCACGCTGATTGGTCTCGGCACCGGCGCGGCATATCTCTACAGCGTCGCGGCCACGCTCTTTCCAGAACTTTTTCCGGCTTCGTTCCGCGATATGCATGGCGAAGTCTCCGTATATTTCGAAGCGGCTGCGGTGATCATCACGCTGGTACTTCTGGGCCAGTTGCTGGAGTTGCGCGCTCGCCAGCGCACCAGCACTGCCATTCGCGAACTGCTGCATCTGGCCCCGCAAAATGCCCACTTAGTGGACGGCGCCGCAGAGCACGATGTGCCTCTTGCGCAAGTTAAACCGGGAGACTTACTCCGCATTCGCCCAGGAGAACGCGTCCCCGTAGATGGCAGCATTCGCGAGGGCGCCAGTTCGCTGGACGAATCGATGGTTACGGGCGAGGCTTTGCCGGTAGACAAAACTGTTGGAGACAAAGTCACCGGCGGCACGCTGAATTTCAGCGGCAGTTTTGTGATGGTTGCGGAGCGGGTGGGTAACGAAACGTTGCTGGCGCAAATTGTGAAGTTGGTCAGCGAAGCGCAACGCAGCCGCGGGCCTATCCAGCGCCTGGCGGATCAAGTGGCGAGCTATTTTGTGCCTGCAGTAGTGCTCGCCGCGGTGTTGTCCTTTCTAGGCTGGATAATCTGGGGGCCGGATCCACGCTTTGCACATGCTCTGCTCGCCGCGGTTTCTGTTTTGATTATCGCGTGCCCTTGCGCGTTGGGCTTAGCCACGCCGATGTCCATCCTCGTGGCCGTTGGCCGCGGTGCCACTGTCGGAGTTTTAGTGCGCAACGCCGAGGCATTGGAGCGTTTGGCGAAGGTGGATACCTTAGTCGTAGATAAGACCGGCACACTGACCGAGGGAAAGCCCGAGGTAGCGGACATCGAAATCAGTCCGGGAAGTAAATTTATGCAGGATTCGCTTCTCTCGCTGGCTGCAAGTTTGGAGCGTTCCAGCGAACATCCTCTTGGGCGCGCCATCGTTCGCGCCGCGGAGGCAAAGAAATTGCCGCTCGCACCTGTAGCAGAATTCCTCGCCATCCCTGGCGGAGGAGTGCAGGGCCAAGTTCTCGGCAAGAAAATTATGGGAGGCACGGCGAAATTTCTGCAATCGCAGGGGATCGCCACTCCCGAAAACACCGGTACCGGCACGTTATCTGGTAGCGAGAGTCTCTCGGTGGCCACCCCAATTTTTTTTGCAGTCAACGGCATCGTCGAAGGTGTCTTCCTCTTACGTGACCGCGTGAAATCCACCACCGCCGACGCACTCAAGTTGCTCCGAGAAGATGGCATTCGGATCGTGATGCTGACAGGAGACCGTCCGTCCGTGGCGCAAAGCATCGCCAAGGAATTGGGGATTCGGGAATTTGAGGCCGAGGTTTTGCCGCAGCGAAAAGCCGAAGTCGTTGCCGATCTCAAATGTAAAGGGCGGCGGGTCGCCATGGCAGGCGACGGTATCAATGATGCCCCGGCATTGGCCGCAGCCGATGTGGGTATCGCCATGGGCCCTGGAACCGATATCGCCATGGAGAGTGCCGGAATCACCCTGGTAAAGGGAGACCTCCGGGGAATTGTGAGGGCGCGTCGCCTTTCGCGTGCCACGGTAAGTAATATCAAGCAAAATCTCGGTTTTGCCTTCCTTTATAATGCATTAGGCATTCCGATTGCCGCGGGAGTCTTCTACCCGATATTCGGATGGCTACTGAGCCCGATGATCGCCAGCGCGGCTATGAGCTTTAGCTCGGTCTCTGTAATTTTTAATGCGCTTCGACTTCGCAAAGCTCCACTTTAATAAATCCATTGCGTAGGAGCGGCTTTACGCCGCCCTCTTTGGTTGTTTCTCCACTTTCGCCTTCCCTAAATGGCCAACCTGACCAAACAACATCTTTGCTCGTCTATACCGATTGAAGGGAACTTTTGCGACTCCTGTGCGTACATTAAGGTGGAAGCGAATAGCCCGCGAGCGAGGGTGGTCATGTCTAACAATGGAAGCGGTTTAACGAATGGAAATGGAAAGGCTGCAAAGAAGCGGCGTCGCCGGATTATTATCGGCTCTATCGTGCTGTTGGTTTTGGTCGGAGCTGGCTATGGCGTGTACGCGGCCCTCAGCCCCACGCACATAATCGATCCTTCGAAGATTGCCACTGTTGAGCGCGGCGATTTGGCGAAAGTCGTGGTCGCAACCGGCAAGATTCAGCCACTCTCAAAGGTGGAAGTGAAGTCCAAGGCCAGCGGCATTGTCAAAAAACTGTTTGTAGATTATGGCGATCATGTAAAGCAGGGCGAAATTTTGGCGGAGCTGGATAAAGTGCAGCTGGAAGCCAGTGTGCGTGCGTCGCAAGCTAATTATCAAGCCGCGCAGGCCGCTCGCGATTCTGCCGTTGCTTCGCTGGAACGCAGCAAAGTGGATGCCGAGGGGCCGGACGTGCCATTTCTGAAGCTGAACATGGGCCGCGCCGAACAAATGTATAGCGATGGAGTGATGTCCAAGAGCTTGGTGGAAGACGCGGAAAAGAATTACCAGATGGCGCTGAACAAGCAGGTCAGCGCGCAACGTAATTTGATTGTGGCCAAAGCGGAAATTGCCAAAGCGGAAGCGCAAGTGGCCCAAGCCAAGGCTGCGCTGGAAAATGCCGAAGAGGATTTGCGGAATTCCACAATCGTTAGCCCTATCGATGGTTTAGTGCTTTCGCGTGACGTCAATGTTGGCGACGCCGTAAGCTCAATCTTGGTTTTGGGTTCACAAGCAACTTTGCTTCTCACTCTTGGTGATATCAGCGAAGTGTACGTTCAGGGCAAAGTGGATGAAGCGGACATTGGAAAAGTTTATTTGAACCAGCCGGCGCGAATCGTTGTCGAGGCCTTCAAGGATAAGAAATTCACGGGAAAAGTAACCAAGATTTCTCCGCTGGGAAAAGAGAAGGATAACGTCACGACCTTTGAGGTGCGCGTTTCCATCTCTAACCCGACAGGCGAGCTGAAAGCCAACATGAGCGCCAACGCCGAAGTCGTGCTGGAAGAAAAGAAAGACGTCCTCATGGTCCAGGAAGCCGCCCTGATTTACGACAAAGATCGTAACGCTTCGGTGGAAGAGCCTGACCCGAAAGCGGCGAACGGCCGTAAAAAAGTGAATGTAAAACTGGGAATTTCCAACGGTGTGAAAACGGAAATCGTTTCCGGACTCAACGAGAAGCAGCAAGTCGTTCTTCAATAGAAAAGAGAAAAGGCGCTGTCATGACGTTTCGAGATCTCTTGCGCGACACGCTGGCGACGCTCTGGGGACATAAGCGGCGCACGCTCCTGACGATGTTCGGTATCGCTTGGGGAATCATCTCCATCACCTTGATGGTCGCTGCCGGTGAAGGCCTGGGCCGCGGCATCCAAAAGCAGCAGGAAAATTTTGGCAAAGACGTGATGATTGTTTTCGCAGGGCGCACCAGCATGCAGGCCGGTGGCACGCGCTCGGGTCGCGTGATTCATTGGATGGAAGACGATCACGAGCAGGTGACCAAAGAAGCGCCCGCGTGCAAATACGTCATGCCGGAATTGGGTAACAACGTGAAAGTGCACAGCGCGTTCAATAGCGGCGATATCGATACGGTTGGCTCGCTTCCGCCCTTCACCGAAATTCGCAGCATTACCGTTTCGCAGGGGCGCTTCTACAACTATGAAGACAACGCCGAAGGCCGGCGCGTAGCCTTCCTCGGCAGCGACACCAAGAAGCAGCTTTTTGCCGAACGCGAAGCCCTTGGCCAGACCATCGAGCTGAATGGGATTCCCTACACCGTGATCGGTGTGATGAAGACGAAGGATCAGAACTCTAGCTACGACGGCGTCGACATCCGCAAAATCTTTATTCCCTTCAACGCGATGAAGCGCGATTTTCCGAACAAACCGCCGGCCGTGGAACACACCGTCGACCGCCTTCTTGTGGCCCCGTGGTCTTTGGAAACGCATCCCGATTGTGTGCGGCAAGTCCGGCGGACGCTGGCGCGCCTGCATAACTTCGATCCACGCGATGAGGAAGCGGCGAGCATTTGGGACACCGTCAAGAATGCCCAGGCCAATCGAATGATTTTCGTGGGTATGGAAATTTTCATGGGAGCAGTTGGCGTGGCGACTATTTTTCTGGGTGGCTTGGGCGTAATGAATGTGATGCTGGTCAGCGTCCGCGAACGCACCCGCGAAATTGGCGTCAGAAAAGCGTTAGGTGCCACGCGCGAATCGATCCTCCGGCAATTTTTTCTCGAGACGGTAATTCTGGTCCTCATCAGTGGCGGTACGGGGCTGATCATTTCCTATGGCCTGTGCGGACTTGTTGGCCTGCTGCCCAAGATGCCATATTTCGACGGCCTTGATCCCAGTTGGAAACTCGCAACGCTAACGATCAGTTTACTCGGATTGATTTCCGTTCTCTCTGCTTTGTATCCCGCAAATCAGGCCGCATCCGTGGACCCGATTGAAGCCCTCCGCTTCGAGGCAGGTGGCTAATGTTTAGCGAAATTTTCAAAGAATCCTGGGCGGCACTTGGTCGCAATCGTGTACGCAGCCTTCTGACTATGACCGGAATTTCGTGGGGCCTCGTGGCGGTCACACTGCTCCTTAGCTACGGTTCCGGGTTTCGCAGCGTGTTGCTGTACACCTTCGAAGTGTTTGGCAAGGGTGCCGTGATCTGTTGGCCGGGAACAACCAGTGAACAAGCCGGCGGGGAGCGCGCCGGGAAAGAAGTTCACTTCGAGCAAGAAGATGCGGATTGGGTGAAGGCGCAGTCGCCGCTCATCAAGCGCGTCACACTAGAAACCGTGAAATGGAAGGGCATCTCCCACGAAGAGCGACTCTCCGATTCAGCTACCCGCGGCGTTTATCCGGAATATGGCGAGATGCGCAACGAAGTGCCTTCCGACGGCCGGTGGATTTCAGCGGAAGATATCGCCGAGCGGCGCCGCGTGGTTTTCCTTGGAGCGCGGCTGAAAAAGAAACTTTTCAGCGGCATGCCCGCGGTTGGCGAGACGGTGCGCATTAACGGAGTCCGCTTCACGGTCATTGGCACGATGGACATGAAATTCTCCGACAGTTGCTATTTCAACTGCGATGACGAGTCGGCATTTATTCCTTACAGCGCCGCCGCCGATATTTGGGATGCGCGCTACGCCAGCGTGATGGTGTTTGAACCTGTCGCGCCGCAGTTTGAAGCGCAAGCCATGCAGCAGTTTCGCACCGCGGTTGCAAACCGCCAGCGCTTTTCGCCAAACGATAAGCGCGCCATCACCATGTTTGGCCGCATGGAATTCAAGCCGGTCTACGATGGAATCACGCTGGGTATTGAGGGGTTGCTGTTCCTCATCGGAGCGATGACGTTGGGAATTGGCGGCGTCGGCGTAATGAACATTATGTTGGTCTCGGTCGACGAGCGGGTCAGGGAAATCGGTTTGCGCCGGGCGCTGGGCGCTAGGAAATCACACATTCGCTGGCAATTTCTTTTGGAAGCGCTGGTCTTGACGATGGCAGCCGGCGCGATTGGTATGCTGTTCTCCTGGATTCTCACGGCGTCCATCGGCACCCTGCCATTTCTTGGTCCGGCCTACGAAGATAACAGCGGCAAAGTGGATATTCATTTGAAATTGTCGACGATGACTAT
>DASXIT010000154.1:0-2969 GCA_036497825.1 Candidatus Acidiferrum sp. | reverse complement strand
CTGCCTCTTTTGCTCTGCACATCGCAACGACAAAATGATATGTGAATAGGCGCAATGACGCTCTCGAGGGTCGCGATTGCGATTGCTTGTCTTTACAGCTTGGCTTGGCGGAAGCGGCCGCCTGTCACCGTCGCTTCTCCTTGCGAATGTCGCGACAATCACGGCAAAGGCCGCTGGCCAGTAAAAACTGATTCATCGCTTCCGTCCGCCGATGCGGGTTCGATTCCCATTGCCCGCTCATTCATGGGTAAATCGGCCAATATTTGATGGCTGCGCTTGAGCGAGGGTGAAATAGCTGTGGGCCAGTCTTCCAAACTTGACGCGCTCTTAACTTTCGACCGAAGATTTTGGCCGAAAGTAAAGAATCCTGGCTCTAACGGCTCCTACGTGGAAAATCTTTGGCCGACTCGCCTTATGACACTATCAGGCATCCGCTCGCCTCTTGAATTTCGCGTTTTCCACATTAATGGCATTGCGCTACACGTCGTTCTTGCCGGGCCTGCAAACGGTAAACCTTTAGTATTTCTCCACGGTTTCCCCGAGTTCTGGTTCGCCTGGCGTCTCCAAATTGATTACTTCGTCTCTTGCGGATATCGCGTAATCATACCAGACCAACGAGGTTACAACTTAAGTGACAAACCCGCAGGCATTGCTAGCTATTCCATTGACCTGCTCGCTAAAGATGTCGTCGGCGTTTTGGATACCGTGACGGATTCAAAAGCGTTCGTCGTCGGGCACGACTGGGGAGCTGTTGTCACCTGGTACTTGGCTGCCCGATATTCGGAAAGGGTTAGCCGCACCGCGATGTTGAGCGGTCCCCATCCCCGCATTTTCATAAAGGACCTCATCACAAACCCGGCGCAGCTGCGGAAAAGCTGGTATTTATTCTTTTTCCAGCTTCCTTGGCTACCCGAACGCACCCTGCAAAGGCGAGACTGGGCGCCGCTGGTTCGAGTGCTTCGGAATACTTCACCTCTTGGAATCTTTTCTGATCGTGATCTCGAGCAGTATAAGAAGTCCTGGGCCAGGAAGGACGCGCTGACAGCTATGCTTAACTGGTATCGAGCGGCGCTATTGCGCCCGTCGAAATTCGCGTTGGATTCCAAAGCTTCGCGAGTGAAGGTGCCGGCCCTCTTGATTTTGGGAAAAAAGGACCAGTTTGTGAGTGAAGCAATGGCCAGAGAAAGTCTTCAGTATTGTGATGATGGACACCTTGAAGTGTTTGAGACCGCGACCCATTGGGTCCAACACGAAGAGCCCGCACAGGTTAATACCTCGCTCTCCCAATTCTTTGCCTAACTAGGAAGTGGTGGCTAGGTTTTACAGCATGATTGGTTTCACACAGCGGTATAAGACTCAAGAAGGAAACCGAAATGTGGTTTGAGCTCATTTTTGCCGCAGTGCTTGTTATTTTGTACTTAGCCTTCTTGGCCTGGCATTCCCAAGGAGGGGGCAAGCTAACTCAAGCGGAGATAGATCAGTACGTAGCGATTATCGAAAAGCTACCGCTGCCTGAGAAGGCGGTTCAGGCATTCATCGCCCATCTTCGCCCATGGGCCGTGGCCGACGATGGCAAGCCGGTCTATATGTTTAACCTCATCCATTTCTTCCCTAAGGTGCAGCCATTTCCCGGCGCGCCGGATTTCAGGGGAACGCCGGAAGAAGCCAACGCACACTATGAAAGGAGCCTCACGTGGCTGTGGTTGAGTCACGCGTCTTATCCGACGTTCATCGGAGCTCCGCAAGCGAAGAACTTAATCAACATGCAGCCTGAGAGAACCTGGGGAAATATGACTGTCGTGCGCTATCCTAACCGGCGCACGTTTTTGAAACTGATTTCCCACCCCACGTATGCCCCCCTGGCACCTTACAAGTTCATAGCCGTAGATCTTGATTTAGTCCCGGTTTCGAGCGGCACGATCGTCCCCGACCTTCGCTGGTTCGTAGCCGGCGGATTTGTCATCGTTTTCCTACTGGTGGAGTGGGTACGCCCCGCCCTGTTCGGGTGACCAGGAAGGCTTTCTGATTCGAAACGGCGGTTACCGCGTGGGTCTTGTGACTACTTGCCATCACTCTTCGATGATAAATATGTCATAACATCCGGCAACGTACAAGCATGTCTCCTGGCGTTTGTTTACCGCCGTGTCGGAGCGTTGCCGGAAGGCGGAGATGAAAATGCGGATTCCATTTCCGTCGCCCGCTATTGATCCGGAGCGATCAATTCCCGGTGTCGCCAGGCATAGGCGAGGCCCGAGTAAAGCGTCAAAGCCACGGTGATCCAGACTAGAATCGGGCCCGCCTGATTCCACGCGCGCAGCCACCATACCGATTCTTCATTGGCGAACCGCAGTTCGCTTGCTGAAAACAGGCCTAGAAAAAAAAGCACCGTGATGACTTGCCACGAGGTCTTCTGTTTACCCAGACTTTCCGCTGGAAGAATCCGCCCTTTGGCGCTGGCCATTAGACGCAATCCGGTGATCAAAAAATCTCGCGCCACGACCGTCGTTGCTGCCCACGCTGGCACTGCCTTAAGAGGCACTAGTGAAATGAACGCCGCAGCCAGCATTATCTTGTCCACGAGGGGATCCATCAGTTTGCCAAAGTTAGTGATTATTCCGTATCGCCGGGCGATTTCTCCGTCGATGAAATCCGTGAGCCCCGCGATCAGAAAAATGACAAGCGCAGTGGTGCGCGCATACTGCCAGGAAGAGTTCAGCGATACTACAAAAAGAACTGTAAGTCCGAGCCGGCTTAAGGTAATTCGATTTGCCCAGTTCATACTTTAGCCGCCTCGCTGCCTGCCACACCGTAGCTGCGCGAAGGCGAGTGCGAAGCGCGGCGAAGACTATCCACTTTAAATTGTGGTTGTTTCCAAATCGGAACTTTTTTCTTCAACTCATCCACTATCCATTGACTGGCTCGGAATGCTTCGCTGCGGTGCGGAGTTGCCACTCGCAGAAAAAGCGATG
>DASXIT010000153.1:0-11234 GCA_036497825.1 Candidatus Acidiferrum sp. | reverse complement strand
AAATTCTCAAACGCTTCCCATCGCTTGCTCTCTCGCAATCGGTCAATATGGCGCTGTGCCAAGATGGTGCGAAGCCACGTCTTCAGCGAACTTCGCCCATGAAAGTAGCGGAACAACGAATGCTCGCCTCTTTTCTCATCCGCCAACCCAAACAACTCCGCAAATAGGGAATCCGCCAATTCTCGTGCGTCCGTCCCTGCACGGCTGCCCTTCGTAATTGCACCAGCGGAGGCCCTAAGGTACCCACGATACCCGCGAACGAAGCCCTCCCAAGCCGCTTCCGAGCCCTGCATACAAGCACATGCCGAGGCCAGATCTTCCACGTGCAATGTATTAAGATATTCTTCGAATCGCTCTGCCGAGCAGGGCTCGTCCGCAAATCGCTTCTGGACGCTGCGCTCCAGCCCCGCCGCAAACTGTGCGGGCGACAGCCCCCACTCCGTTGCGCGTGATTGGGCGTAGCGAAGTCCCACCAAATCAACGGCTCGCATCAACAGCGCCGTCAAATCGGGGTTCGGGTTTTCGCTTTGCGACGGGGGCATTCTCCTCCCTCTACCCTACACGAAACCCTCTATTTCTATATGCCCGCTACTCCCTCATGCTGACCCAACACTGTGGTATCCCTGTGCATCCTACAGGGTACCTTACGGGAGTCAACCCGTGTCGAATTCAGGTGCTACCTATCCCTTGGAATGCGGTATTCTAGGGGGAGTTGCGGTCAACCCGCCCCGCAACGAATTTCGCCTCGGCGGGTTCATCCCCGTAACTTCAGGCGTGTGAAAGGTGCACTCGCTAAGACATTAGCGAATACGCGACGTTAGTACGAAAGTCCTATTCGGACACTTTCCTGCCCCAAGTACTCTCGTACTGGTAACGCACACGTCCTGCTGATCAACAGAAGCCCGGTTCTCTGGGATCGAGCTTTAGGATGAATTCTCTGCCAGAGGCGGTAAAAAGCGGATGACCACAATGATCGCAGATCGACCACCGAGCAACTCCATGGGCGTTGGCTTTGACGCTATGCGTGGGCGCTCCAGCTCTGAAGCTTGGAAACAACACATGGGCAATAAGGCCATTCCCGCCCGCCTTGCCATGCTTCCAGAGACTAAGCCTCGTTGGAATTGGGTGGGCCTCAGCGCCATCCTCCAGCTGGCCATTCTTACCTTTTTCATCGTGCTACCTCTTTTGTTCCCCGATCAAATGAAGACCGGTCTGAAGTTCATTAACGTGGAGTTGACCACTCCTCTTACCGAGATTCCGGTTGCTCCTCCACCCCCGCCTCCACCAACCCCAAAGGTGAAGGCCGCTATTCCAAAAGTGGAACCCAAGCCCGAAATTCCGGAACCGGTGAAGCTCAATCCACAGCAACCCCATATCTTTACCAATTTGGCTCCCAAAGTTGTTCAGCCAAAGATTGAGAAAGTTGACGCCAAAGTTCCCGAAATGGCCCCGGTTTTCGAACAACCCAAGATGGACGTCAAGGACAACGGCCCAAAGCGTCCGCATGAGGACGTTAAGACGGGCCTCATTCCTGGTTCTGGAAGCGCCGCTCCCGCTACTGTTAATGCTCCGCCCTCAAAGGTTCAGACGGGCGGCTTCGGCGATCCCAACGGCATGCCTGGCAAAGGCGATCCCAATCACGCCACCAACGTGAACCGTCTCGGTTCTCCCGCTCTTCCCGGTGGTGAAGGTTATGGCAATGGGACCGGCGGCAAAGAAGGAATTCGCGGCACAGTTGCCAGCACCGGTTTCGGAAATGGAACGGCTACTCCTCCCGCAGGCGGAAGCGGCAAGAAGGGCGCGGTCGTCGCCAGCGGTTTTGGCGCCGTCGACACTTCTGCCGATCCTGTGAAGAAGAAGACTGGCAATGATGGCCCCGCCGATACCCCTGTTCAACTTTTGGACAAGCCCAAGCCAGAGTACACCGCCGAAGGGCGTAGTCTTAAGATTGAAGGCGACGTTGTCATCGACCTCGTTTTCCTTGCAAACGGCACCGTTCTAATTAACCGCGTTGTCAGCGGCCTTGGCCATGGCCTTGACGATTCGGCTGTACGCGCTGCCCAGAGCATTCGTTTCAAACCGGCGAAGCGGCTAACTGAACCGGTCGATTTTCCGGCCCGCGTACGTATCGAATTCCGGCTGGCTTACTGAGGGAGAAAGAACATGCGAAAGTTGTTTCCGTACATCCTGACCCTGGCGCTCTCCGCAACCGTTGTTTCTGCGGCTCTGGCAGCCCCGACGCCTACCCCGGCGCCGGACCAGCCACGCACCCCGGATCAGGTCATCGACCGCTTCATCAGCAACGAGCAGCACCTCTACGGCCAGATGCACAATTACTCGCCGCTGGTGGAAACCTATATTCAGAACCTTAAACCTGACAAGGATCTCGGCCAGGTTCCGGCTGGCGACAAATATTTTCTGGGTCGCGCCAATTTCGCCAAGGGCGTTAGCCTCGTTCCTCTCAACGACACCGGCAGCAAGGGCCGCAAGATGGTCGGCTCCATCGGCAATTTCTTCAGCTTTGCCATGCAGTTCTTGCCCGACGGCTTCCTTCAGATGATCTTCATCGATACCAACGGGTTCGACCGTCAACATTATAAGTTCGATTACGTTCGTCGCGAATTCCTCGGCGAAATTCGCTGCCTCGTTTTCGATGTTACTCCTCAGGAAAAGAACAATAAGGGCCGCTTTCTTGGCCGGATTTGGGTAGAAGACCAGGACTATCAAATCGTCCGTTTCAACGGTTCTTACAATGGCAACGGCCACTCCAGTTGGTATTTCCACTTCGATAGCTGGCGCACCAACGTTCAACCTGGCCTGTGGATGCCCTCCTTTGTTTACAGCGAAGAAAAAGATTTGCACTACGCCATTTCCAAAAAATTGGACTTCAAGGCGCAAACTCGCCTCTGGGGCTACAACCTCAGCGAAAACAGCAAGGAACAGGAACTGAGCAAGATCTTGGTGGAAACTCCGGTCACCGATGACACCAAGACCAATAACGATCTTTCACCGATTCAAGCCCAACGCTCTTGGGATCGCCAGGCGGAGGACAACGTTACCGACCGCCTCGAACGCATTGGTTTGATGGCTCCAAAGGGTGATGTCGATAAGGTTCTCGAAACGGTTGTGAACAACCTGGAAGTTACCAATAATATCGACCTTGATCCCGAGATTCGTTGCCGCATCTTAATGACTTCCACTCTGGAATCCTTCACCGTCGGCCACACCATTGTTCTCAGCCGCGGGTTGGTTGATGTGCTTCCTGACGAAGCCAGCCTGGCCACGATTCTGGCCCATGAACTGAGCCACGTTGTGCTTGGCCATCGCATCGATTCTCAGTACGCTTTCTTCGATCAGTTAATGGTCGATGATAAAGATACCTTCCGCCATTTCGGTTTTTCGCGCACTCCGGAAGAGGAAGCTGCGGCCAATTCAAAGGCTATTCAGATTCTCAACAACTCTCCTTACAAGAATCAGCTGGCGAACGCCGGACTCTTCCTGCAAGCTCTCGATTCTCGCCAGAAGGAAATTCCAAACCTGATTAGCGGACACCTCGGCAACCGGGTTCCTCAAATCAACGACCTGAAGTCCACGATGGCCATGGATGCCAAGTCCAATCCTCAGAAGATCGCTGCGCTGCCTCTCGGTGGCCGCGTCAAGATTGACGTGTGGAATGATCAACTCAGCATGATTAAGAGCAAACCAATTGGCACGGTAGCGGAACGCGAGAAGATGCCCTTCGAAGTCACTCCGTTCATGCCTTACCTGACTCGCTATGGTTCCGACGCCGGCAAGCCTGTTGCGGCCAGCGCCGCTGCTCCCCAGGACGTTAAGCCTGGTGAACCACCAGACCCAACCAAACCGTAATTCTCTTCATCTTGAAAGAAGCCCCCGGAACCTCGGGGGCTTTTTGTTTTTCCGCTTCTCGTTTGTCGTCTTCTCTTCGTAGCGCTGGCTTTTTTGCCAGCGTATTTCACCTCAACGCGGCAACAGTCTCTCCTCTTGCCAAATCATTTCTTCTCATAAACCCCGCATAATCCACCAACATCCGTTGTGGGAATTTGGTCGATGCATCCGGGCCCCCTGGCCAATCTCCACCCACCGCCACGTTTAGCCGCCTTTTCTCACAAGCAGCAAATTTTGTGACGATTCGGGATTTCTGTTCATCAGTTCTTTCTGCTGAATTGCTTTCCGTCCGTTGTGGCCTTCGTTCGTCTTTAGCCCTGTTAGAAAACACCTTTCGGCCAGACTTCGACTCCCTCTGGAAGTGCGAGACAAGGTTTTTTCTTTCTTCTTTTTCAGCAGCGCAGGGCCGTCCAGGCCGCGGCGAACGAAGCCTTGCGGCGGTTGGGTTTGGCGGGCACGGAGTGGGCGGAAGCACAAGTCGATACCATCCGGCTGAGGCTGCTGAAAATCGCAGCGCAAGTGCGCATTACCGCGCGCCGCGTCTGGGTCCGCTACAGTTGTGCCTATCCCTGGCAGAACACGGGCATCCAAGTCCAGCACGATCTCATAATTCGAGTTGCTGCCTGCGCCCAACGCAATCGCAACAAGCAATACTCCTGCGGCGCCACCGGTGCACACCAGCACTGCAACCAGCAGTGTCCTTCGCATGGCACTGAAGCGTTGATCAATACGAGCAATCCTCATAGGACGCGTTCCCCAAAGCCCAAATCTGCAATGTCGCTCGCCGGCTAGCATAATACGTCCATTGCCTGTCCGCTCTTTCCATCTTATTGCGGGCTCCACATATTCACCGCCATTTACGGATAAGGCCGCCCTTTCCCGGTCTCCACAAATTCCTTCAGGCTTAGCAAGAAAATCGCACGGCCCATCGAGCAATGAGGAAACGCTGTCAATCCCTTCCTATGTTGGCTATGAGTGGCACAGTCACTCCTGACTGTGCTCTTGGGCCACCCTCTTAGTAGCGCCGGCTTCTAGCCGGCTCCGCATTCAGCTACAATCTGACGCCATGCGTACCTCAAAAAATCCTGCGTCTCTCAAGATTGCCTGGCTCTTGTCGGTCACTCTTCTCGGCTCCGCACTCTGGTCCCAGACTCCCGAGGCCACCAAGCCTGTCCTGATGCAGAACGAGCCGCATCATCGTCTGCTGCTCGAAAATTCTTACGTCCGCGTTTTCCGCTTCAGCCTTCCCGCGCACGACGCCACGCTTCTTCATCCTCACGAATTGCCCTACGTCTCTGTCATGCTCGGCCCCGCCGATTTCATCAATGCCGTCGCGGGCAAACCCGAAGCTCACGCCACGTTGACCGACGGCCAGGTTGGCTATTCCCGCGGAGGCTTCGCGCATTCGGTACGCACCGACGCGACTCCCTTCAACAATGTCACCATCGAGCTGCTCCAGCCGCAGGGTGAGCCGCGCAATCTTTGCCAGAAAATCATCGAAGCCCCGCTCGATTGCCCTCCCGGCGACATGGATAAACTGCCGCCTGGCTCGCAAAAGAAATTGTTTGAGACCGGCGAGATCGTGGTCATTGCCTTCTCGTTCGATCACTCCATGAACTACAGCGAGATGGGGCCGTCACAACTCCTCGTCGTGGAGCAGGACTCGGCGCTGCAACTAAACATGCCTGGAGCGCCTTCCAAGACTCTCCACGCCGGAGAGGTTCTGTGGCTCGAAGCCAGAAAAAAGTGGAATATCGTGACTCCCACAGACAAAACCACGCGCTTCGTCCTAATCCGTTTCAAGGGAATCGAAGTCGCAAAATAGACCTTGAATAATTGGCGCTAACAATGTGAAGTTCCTTTGTCGGTAGCGCTGGCTTTCATGCCAGCGCAAGTGAAGGTTTCTCCCAATGTAGATGCCGGACTTTAGTCCGGCCATCCCTCGTTTGTAGTGGCCGATCTTTAGATCGGCTTCTGCAAAGGAATGACGGGCACGGCAGTGCCGTGCGCCTACGCAAAGGAGAAGCTGCGTAAAAGATGCTGGCATAAAAGCCAGCGCTACGTTGCGCAATTGCGGGGATCGCCGCCGGTTGGGGTCCAGGCTACGCGGCCTTGTTCATCGTAGAAGGTTTCGGCTAGGTTCGTTTGGTCGAACTCTTGAAAAACAAAACCGTTCTGGACGCGGAGCGGGCTGTCAGGATCCTTGGCATTACATTTCTCGAACCATTGAACCCGCTGGCTATTCTGCAGGACAGAGGCGAATCCCCAAGGCAGCGCGGCATGGCCAAGACAGCGGCACAGCAATCCATTGTGATCGGCGAGCGGATTGTACGCGACGCCCATGTGTTTGTGGCCCCAATACCAGTAGGCAGGCGGGGTCAGACCCTGAAAGGCGCTCATGACTTCGGTGAAGAGCCTTAGCGGCGCGGCGGTTAGAACGCCATCTTCGGGAAGACCGTTATGATGAGTCAGCAGGACTACTTTCTTTTTATTCTGGTGCGCGCTTTGCGCCAGCTCTCGCAAAAATGGAACCTGCGCGGAGTTGCTGCCGAGGGTGCCGTCCATATAGAGGTCGAGCACGCCGGAGTAATAAGCGGAATCGAGGCCGATAATGATCCAGTTGGAATTCTCCAGGAAGAAAAAACTGAATGGCGATTGAAACTTGTTGAAGACCGGGCCTCCGACCACTTCGTTGAAATAAGGTCCTCCGCCAGAGTACATGTCGTGATTCGAGTTCAACGCGAAAGATGCCAGTGAACTCTTGGGCCAAAAATTCAAGAGCTTGCTGCTTTCTTCGCCAGAGGTGCCAGCGTAGTAGACATCGCCCATGTGAATGGTGATGTCCGGTTTCAGCTTGGGAATAAACTTCGAGAGCTTAGTGCTGGGGGAATCGTTCGCGCCAAAATTTCCCGTGCCGAAGTCTCCGGCCAAGGCGATGGTGACCTCGTCGGGAATTTCGACGCGGGTTGGGGCGCCGAAAGGAAAAGGATGTTTGTGCAGCAAATTTTCGAGCCACACACTGCCGGTCTCCAACTCCCACAAGGGATCGAGCAATTCGTATTTACCGGTGCCAAGAATTTCGCCCCCAGGGCCGACCTTTAGCTCAATGGCCTTGGCGGGGGCGAGTTGGTTAAAACGCTGGCGATGGCCTTCCCAGTCGTCGGTCAGATAACTCTTCATACGGAGAATCGGATGGACTTTAGGATCGGGCACGGTTCCAGTTTCAAGATAGCTGGCGAATTCCTGATCGGCTTTTTCTATCAGTGGCTTGAGGGCCGCTTTTTTTTCTTCGGGGAGATTCGCCCAGGCAGTCTTTAAGCGGGCGGCAAGCGCTTCTTGTTGCGCGTGGGTTAGTGGCGGATCGTTGAAGTTGTATCCGTTCGCCATGATTCGGGGAGGATATCACTTTGGAATTTAACTCGGGAGGCAAATACGTTGATGATGGTAACCTCTCTTGCAAGATCCCATGCGTGGGACGGAGCTGGCATGGAACTGAAACTGGATTGTGGGCATTTGAGTGACGACGAATTTGTGGCGGCGTTTGAGGCGCTGCAGTTGAAACACGCGCATTTCAATCATGGCGATCATGTTCGGCTGGCTTGGATTTATGTGCGACGGTGCGGAGCGGCGGGGGCGGAAAAAAAATTGATTGCGGGAATTCGGCGGATGGCGGAGAACGTTGGCGCGCCGCAGAAATTTTTGTATACCACTACCGTGGCTTGGGCGCGATTAGTGGCCGCAGCGTTGGAAAAAGATTCGGCCGGCGGACCATTTGAAACGTGGATTGGCAGACATGAACGGTTGATGGATAAGAATTTGCTTGATGCGTTTTATTCGCCTGGAGTTTTGACGTCGGATGCGGCGCGGGCGGGTTGGGTGGAACCGGATCGGAAAAAATTGTCGCACCTCTGACACTTGGAGGTAAATGTCATCCCGACCAGAGGAACGCGATTTTGGCGGGCCGTCGTGGAGGGATCGAGGCAATAGTTGCAGTGCAGGGAGGGATGATTGGCAAGCTAGGTCGATCGATTTCGTTGGAGCTGAGACCGTGCCGCGATCCCTTCGACTGCGCTCAGGGCAGGCTCTTCGCGACTGCGGTATGGCCGGACTAAAGTCCAGCACCTACATTCGTAGGCGAATTCGTAGCCGGGAAAAACCGCACAGTCAGGAGTGACTGTGCCACAGGAAGAAGATGGGAACTGGATGGCATTGTTTAATTCTGCTGGACGCAAGTAGAATGGCGCTCGTGCAGGGGGAGAGATGAGCCGTCCACAGCAGGTCGTGTTAATTACTGGTGGAACTGATGGGTTGGGCAAGGCTGCCGCGATATTTTTGGCGGAGCGCGGAGGGTATCGCGTGTTCGCGGCAGGGCGTTCGGCGGAGAAACGGCAAGAGCTGGACCGCTTAGCGATGGATAAACGGCTGCCTCTGGAAAGCATTGAGTTGGACGTGACGAACGACGGCTCGGTGAAGAGCGCGGTGCAAAGTATTTTGCAGAAGGCCGGCGTGATTGACGTACTCATCAACAATGCAGGCGTCGGCTACATGGCGGTTGTGGAGGATTTGCGGCTGGAAGATTTGCGGCAGCAATTCGAGACAAATTTATTTGGAGTGTTGCGCGTGACGCAAGCGGTGCTGCCGATTATGCGGCAGAGGAAACATGGACGAATCCTGATGATCAGCAGCGTTGCTGGACTGGTTTCGCCGCCAACTTATGGCGCATATAGCAGTAGCAAACATGCGTTGGAAGGTTTGTCGAATGCGCTGCGGCTGGAGATGTACCCGTTTGGCGTGGAAGTGATTTTGATCGAGCCGGGATACATCGTGACCAACTTTCAGCAGACCGCGAAGGCGCTGGCGCAGCCGTATGTGGAAGCGGCACTGAAGGGACCATACGCGAAAATTTATTCCGGTGCGTGGGAAGGCGCGAATAAGGGTCGCAACGCTTCCAAGAGTACGCCGGAGGATTGCGCACGAGTGATCCTGGAAGCGGTGGAGAGTTCACACCCACAAGCCCGCTACACAGTTACGTCGATGGCGGGATGGATTTCGTTTGCGCGAAGGATTTTACCGGATACGATTCTGGATTCGTTCATTCGCAGGAGATTTGGAATTACGCGCGAAGGATGAGACTTCGCCATTCGGGGAAATAGTGTTGCGTTCAGGGTTAGTTGGATACTTGGAAGGAGAGGCTGTTTTCGCGCAACTGTTCCCACTTTTTGCGCCAGGTATCGTGCAGAGGGCTTTCCGCGTAATCGGCAGCCGCTTCCGCGCTGGTGAATTCGATAATATAAACACCGCTGAAATCGCGAATCTGGTTTCGTTCGGTTTTCAGCCAAATATTCTTGATGCCGGGAATCTTCGCGGCCATGTCCTTGATTCCGGCGATGGCTTGCTCCTGATCGTTCAAGGAAGTGGTGTCCTTGAACTTGTACGCGACAACATGCACTACGGTTTTGGGCTGGCCAAATTTGTTGACGGCGGAAGCATGTTGCGTGGCGAATGAGCCGACGACAATTCCACTCAGAAAGAGCGCGGCCGCAGCGAGCGGCTTGATGAATCGGCTTGAAGTAAAACTCATGTGCAACCTCCGTAGATCGCTCATCCAGTCTAAGGAACTCAGGATTGGCTATCAACTCCCATTGAGTGATGATGCTGCTGGCCGGGCCCTTCGAGGCTCAGGATAAACGCAAAGCCCGGCGCCTACATCAAGATTTGACGCGAAGGACCTGTGCGTTTACGCTTTGACATCCCTAGGAGAAATGAATGCACGGAAAATATCGGTGGTTAACGCTGCTTGCTGGTTGCATGGCGTTGAGTTGGTGCGTGAATGCGCAGAATCGCGAGCAGGCTAATCAGGAAGCACGAGCGATTTTCAAGCAGTTGATCGAAATTAATACGACAGACTCCGTGGGAAATGTGACGACCGCGGCGGAAGCGATGGCCAAGCGGTTGCGCGACGCTGGATTTTCTGAGGCAGACATGATGGTTGCCGGTCCAACGGAAGGAAAGAAAAATATGGTGGCGCGCTTTCGAGGCATGGGAAAGCGGAAGCCGATTCTGTTTATCGGACATTTGGATGTGGTGGAAGCGCGACGCGAAGACTGGACGACAGACCCGTTTCAGTTTGTGGAGAAGGAAGGATATTTCTACGGCCGCGGCACGGAGGATATGAAAGAAGGCGATGCGCTGCTGGTGATGAGTTTTATCCGGCTGAAGCGTGAAGGATTTGTGCCCGACCGCGATTTGATTCTAGCGTTGACGGCGGATGAAGAGGGCGGAAAGTACAACGGCGTCGACTGGCTTTTGAAGGAGCACAAGGATTGGATCGACGCGGAGTATTGCATCAATCTGGACGGGGGAGAATTTGAGAAGCTGAAGGGAAAGAAGGTGCTGGCGGGATTGCAAGCCAGTGAAAAGGTATATGCGGATTTTCAGTTTGAGGCGACGAATCCCGGCGGACATAGTTCCGTACCTGGAGTCGAGAATGCAATTTATGAATTGTCGGCGGCATTGACGAAGCTGCAGGGTTACTCGTTTCCTGTCAAAATCAGCGAAATCACACGAAATTACTTTGCACATTCGGCGGAGCTGACGACCGGCAAATTGGCTGAGGATCTGCGCAACGTCGCGAAGCAGCCGCCTGATCCCGTGGCAATCAAACGGCTGTCGGCAATTCCGTATTACAACTCGCTGCTACACACGACGTGCGTGGCCACGATGCTTTCGGGAGGGCATGCGACAAACGCACTTCCTCAAACAGCGCGCGCAAATGTAAATTGCCGGATATTTCCGGGAGAAGCTCCGGAAGAGGTGCTGAGAACTTTGCAGAAAGTAGTTGCGGACCCGGGGATAAAGGTCACATTGGTGCCGGAAAAAACTTCCGATGGGAAATTGGTGCCGATCGTGGCGGTGCCTGCTTCGCCGTTGTTGCCGGAACTGGTAGAGACGTTGGAGGCAACGGTGAATTCCATGTGGCCGGGGATTCCGGTGGTGGCGTCGATGTCGACGGGAGCGACAGACGGAAATTATTTGCGGATCGCGGGAATACCGACCTACGGAATTGCGTGCATGTTTTTTGATATGGAAGATGAGCGGGCCCATGGGAAGGACGAACAGGTGGGAGTGGAGGATTTTTATGATGGGGTGGAGTTTGCGTATCGGTTTATAAAGTCGTTAGGAAGGAAGTAGGGTTTGGGGTCGAGTAAGGCCACAGTCAAGAGTGTCAAGAGTGACTGTGCCACAGAAGAAAAAGGCAAAGAGACAGACCTAAGAGCACAGTCCATTCGCGGCTCAGGGCATGCAAGAGTGACTGTGCCACAAAGCAG
>DASXIT010000152.1:0-64039 GCA_036497825.1 Candidatus Acidiferrum sp. | reverse complement strand
AAAACTCTCATATGAATTTTGTCAGTAATCGAATTGGAGATGTTTTCCATTACCTTACGCGCGAAATGAACATGTCCACCATTGTTCTTTATCCCGGCGATCGGTGGGTTGTTGGCACGCCCCACGACTCAACCCAAGCTATCTGCTCCTACAACAAAGACTTCAAGCGTGCCTTGGAGATTGAACCGACCAGGTCGGAATCAGTTGATTTGGACACCCTTCAAGATGCAGCCGGCGATTTTATTTTGAAATCCTCGGAGAAAAACGATCAGTTGCTACTCAATGCACTGCCGCCTGCCGTGATCCGTCTCTCCGATTTGGATATTCAGCTGGAGCTTTCGTTTCGCAGTGGACTCAGAATTGTTGAGGCACGCAAGCCTGATATCATGCTTTCCTCTGACTCCCTTCTCAATTGTTTGACCACCGAATGGGGAGGCGAGACCCTCGTCAACAATGGCCGGTTCCAAGTGCCCGCCGGTGGTAGGCCCCGTCGCTTTTTCTGGATATTTCGAGTTCCCAGGCACAATGGTATCGGCACTACTGTCGATCTAAAATTTCTTGGACGGCACGCAGTCGAAAAAGTTCGTGCTGCTGTTGGTGGTCAATGATCTTCCATGTTATGCCGCCATATCACAATTCCTCCAGGTGGTACGGATGGAGTGGAAGATCGAAGGTTCGCTTACTGGTTCAATTGCCAGTCACACTGATTGTGTTGTCTCTGACATTCATTCCCACTGCTTTGAATCTAGATGCGCGACAAGAATCAACTTCGAAGAAGAGCCTTTCTCCTATCAGCCAGGCAGGAAGGAAAGCTGTTGTGTCCAATGCCCCCTCCAAAAACGGTATGGGTGACCATTACCTCATGCTTGTAAATACGGCCATCGCTTTCCGATTGCAGGATCAGGAGCTGGCACAATTTGACAAATCTCCGTACGACGGAATTGCTGTAGCCTTTTCCTATAACTATGACATAGGACCTCCCCCTACGCCTGCGGAAATTGACGGAAAAATCGCGCATTGGAAATCAGTCACAAAAAAGGATATCTGGCCTTGGGTCTTCGGAAATCGCATTGTCGGTGTCGATGATCACGAAGAGAACCCTTACACCAAGGACAATGCCTATTTCCACAGGATCAGAGGCGCTGATCTGGAGGACAAGGCCGGCGCATTGAGCGATTTCCTGCTGAACTGGCAAAACGCTCTTCAAGCCGCCAAGGATTCGCACATTCCCGGTATTGTCTGCGATCTTGAATTTTACAATTACCACAAGGAATACGACATTGGCGAACTTTCGCGACAGTATGGTAAAAAGCCCCAAGAGCTGACCGAACTCTTACGCAACGTCGGCGCCCGCATGGCAGATATTGCTGGAACTGAATATCCCGATGCCACGCTATGGTTCTTAGTGACCGGTTTTGGATTTGCGGGTCACTGGGTCATCGACAATCAACCCTACTACCCGGTGCCGACCTATATCGTCATGGGAATGCTCGATGAGGTTCAGAAAAAACATTTCCCACTCAAGGTAATCTCCGGTGGCGAAGGAAGCCTTGCCTATTGCCATGATTCTGTGGAGAAATTTCATGGAAAAATTGCCGCGCGAGAAGTTGCCTTTTCTCCTCAAATCAAAAAGTACGATGGAATTCTGGAACTGGGTGGCACGATGACGCTTTTCAGCGATCGCGCCGCGATGCAGGGATGGGTGAAGCAGGATTGTGCCTCATCTCAAGCGTCCAGGGTGGAAGATCTCCAGCCCTACGTCGAGCTTATGCTAAAGACGTTTCGGTATAACTGGATCTACGCCTCGGGCGACGGTGGTTACAACGCATTTCAGTCCGCTACGGCGCCAAGATTCGATGCCGTTATTCGCAAAGCGCAAGCCCAGGTTTTCGGTTCCAGGTCTCATTAGTCGCTGTTCCATCCAGCGTTAAACAAGCCACGAGAACTCACCAGCAAATGAATAACTATCCTTCTAGGAATGGCGCCTCAAATTTGAAACTCCTAAGCGTCGTAGGGGCTCGTCCGCAGTTTGTCAAACTTGCGCCTATGTGTCGCGCCATTGAGGCCAACAATGCGCAATCAGACTGCGTGAAGATTCAACATTGCGTTGTCCATACCGGGCAGCACTACGAGCCTCAGTTGGCTGAAATCTTCTTCTCCCAGATGAGAATCCCCGAGCCAAACTACAATCTCGCGGTTGGTTCCGGTTCTCCAGGGTCGCAGCTTGGCAGAATGTTAGAACGACTGGACCCCGTATTATCCGCGGAACAGCCCGATTGGGTGCTAGTTTACGGCGACACGAACTCTACCCTGGCCGGTTCACTGCTGGCCGCACGCCTTAAATTTTCTCTTGCGCACGTCGAGGCCGGTTGTCGCAGCGGCGATTTATCAATGCCGGAAGAACAAAACAGAATTCTCACTGACCACTTGAGCCAGCTTTTGCTTGCTCCCTCTCAACTCGCCTTGCAAAACCTCGAAAGGGAAGGATTTAAGTTGACCGAAGACCCGCTAGGCCGTCGCATCGTCTTTGCAGGCGACCTCAGCTACGATGCTTTACTTGGAAATCTGCCACTGGCCGAAATGGGTGCACCCCGTCTCCTTCAAGAGTTGGGATTGCAGGGTGGTCAGTATTACCTTCTCACCTTGCATCGCGCTTCCAATACCGACCAACTGGATAACCTGCGATCCATCGTCGAGGCCGTCGGTCTTCTTGACTTGCCCGTCGTATTTCCAGTTCACCCTCGCACAAGAAATGTTTTGACTTCGGCAAACATCCTTCTGGGTAACAATATTCGCTCTGTCCCTCCACTAGGATATCTGCAAATGCTTGCAATAGAGAAATACGCGTGCAAGATTCTCACAGATTCTGGTGGCGTTCAGAAAGAAGCCTTTTACTTGGGGGTACCCTGTGTCACCTTGCGGAAAGAAACCGAATGGCCGGAAACGGTCGAATTGGGTGCCAATCGGACGACAGGCGCAAATCCATGCGAGATAAGGGAAGCAGCGGAGTCGCAGTACCCGCGGAACTGGCTTGATGCCAGGCCCTATGGTTGTGGCGATACTGCAACAAGAATTTTACATGAATTGATAGATAGAGTCCCCCAGGCTGTTCTATGTTAATTCCCAGAACGTCCAGGTCATGCCTGTTTTTCACTGCCTCTCGTTCGCGGGGGCTCTGATGAAACAGTGGAAAGTCGTTCACCTGACATCGGTTCATTCTCCTTTGGATCACCGCATTCTCCACAAGGAATGTCGATCTCTGGCTCGTGCCGGCTTCCACGTGACCATCATTGGACCTCATACCAAGGATTTTGTGAAGGATCAGGTCCATATCAAATCGATCCAAGCACAGCCGTCTAGGGTTAAGCGCATGACCGGAACTGCCTGGCAGATCTATCGTGAAGCGCAGCTGCAAGCCGCGGACATTTATCACTTCCATGACCCGGAACTAATCCCTATCGGGCTTCTTCTTCGTGCCTCAGGCAAACGCGTCATCTATGACATCCATGAGGACGCTCCGCGAGAAATGTTTTCCAAATATTATCTGCCGCTTTGGAGCCGGCGGCTGGTGGCCTGGACCGTAGAGAGCATCGAAAATCTCGCCTGTGGGCGCTTCTCAGCGCTCGTAGCCACGACCCCCACAATCGCGGAGCGCTTTCGTTTTATCAATCAACGAACGGTTGTCGTGCGCAATTACCCCTATCCGGAAGAAATTATTTCCGCCCAGCCGGAATTGAGTTGGAACGAGCGCAGACATTCGGTTGCCTATGTCGGGGGCATCACGATCGAACGCGGAATCCTCGAAATGGTGAAAGCGATGGCTCTGTTGCCGGACTCCATTCTGGGAACTCTGGAGCTTGTAGGCAATCAGATTCCCTCATTTGCTGATCCCGAAAAGCTTCACGCTCATCCTGGTTGGGCTCGCGTTGTTCATCATGGAATCTTGGAACAACCTGACGTTTTTAGCCTGTTACACAATGTTCGTGCGGGATTGGCCGTTTTGCACCCCACACCCAATTTTCGCGAATCCATTCCCGTGAAATTCTTTGAATATATGGGTGCTGGTATCCCCATCATCGCTTCAGATTTTCCAGCTTGGCGCCGAATTTTAGATGATTGCAGCTGTGCGATTTTTGTTGATCCCATGAACCCCAAGGCTGTCGCGCGTGCAATCGAATTCCTCCTGACTCATCCTGTGGAAGCGGAAGCCATGGGTCGCCGCGGCCGCGACGCTATGCTGAATCGTTATAACTGGCAGACCGAGGCCACCACGCTATTGAATTTGTACTGTGGATTGAGGCAACCACTATGTGCGGAATAGCTGGGATAGTCGCCCTCGACAGTTTCGATCCGCAAACCTTGGTTGCCATGACTCACCTTGTACGCTACCGTGGGCCGAGTGGATTTGGATTTGCCTTCGCAAAATTAGGCTTGGCCGCGCCAGTTGAAATCATTCATAACGAAGATCGCCTTCCTTCTATGGAGCGGCCAATTGTTGGCCTCGGCAGTCGCCGTCTCGCCATTTTGGATGTCTCATCGCTTGGTAACCAGCCCATGCTCATAGAAGATGGCGATTATTGCGTGGCATTTAATGGCGAGATTTATAACTACAAGGAAATTCGCACTGATCTGGAATCCCTGGGCTATCAATTTCGCACTGGCAGCGATACCGAAGTCTTACTCCGCTCCTATCAGGAATGGGGCGAAGAGTGTCTTCAGCGCTTCAACGGAATGTGGGGTTTCGCTCTCTGGGACCGTAAACGGCAGCGTCTTTTCTGTTCCAGAGACCGCTTCGGCGTAAAGCCCTTTTATTACGCGGTGCACCGTTCCCGATTCTTTTTTGGCTCCGAAATAAAGCAGGTTCTCCTTGCTTCGAAACTTCCTAGAATCGCTAATCCGGAAACCGTCTATCGCTTTCTGGAATGGGGCCTTGTCGACTATTCCGCCCAAACCTTCTTTCAAGGCGTTTTTCAATTGCCCGCCGGACATTCCTTAACCCTCGATTTATCGCAGCCTCTGGTACCGATCATTCGCCGTTACTGGGAATTGCGCGTGGACTCTGATCGAGAAATTACCGTAAGCGCTGCCATCGAAGAATTCCACTCGCGCTTTGCGGATGCGGTCAAAATTCGTCTCCGAAGTGACGTACCTGTCGGCGTTTGTTTGAGCGGTGGCTTGGACTCCTCGGCTATCCTCTCCCAGGCTGCTGCCTTGGCTCCCGAAACTCAGTTGCAAACATTTTCCGCTTGTTTTGAAGATAAAGCCTTTGACGAGCGCGAATACATCGGGGCAATGGTCTCCACCGTCGGTTGTATTGGTCATTCCATCTTTCCCAAGGCCGCCGTTTTTTGGAAGAAAGTAGAGAGCGTCCTTTACCACCAAGACGAACCGACCGGGAGCACTGGCTCTTATGCTCAATGGTGTGTCATGGAGGACGCCCACAATCATGGCGTCCCCGTTGTCCTCGGTGGGCAGGGTGCCGATGAAATCCTGTGCGGTTACCAGAAGTATCGATACTTTTACCTATTGCATCTTTTGCGCAAGGGCAATCCCCGGCTCATTCGCGAAAGTTTCCTCAGCATCAAAAATGGAACGAAGTCTTATTGGACTCTCGGTTCGGCCGCCCGCTACTTCCCATCCGTTTTGAGCCGGCAATTCTCCTCCACGGATCGCCTTTGCAATCCTACCTTCCACGCCGAGTACGCACGCACCGTGCTTGGTGTCGGTGCCGCCGCCAACATTCCCGAGCGGCAAAAAATTGATCTTACTTATTCCAGCATTCCCGCTCTCCTACACAGTGAAGATCGCAATTCGATGGCCCACTCCGTCGAATCGCGACTCCCGTTCTTGGATTACAAGCTTGCCGAATTCGCTGTGAACTGCCCCACCTCGCTCAAACTGCGCGACGGCTGGAGTAAATGGATACTTCGCCAGGCGCTGAAAGGCGTTTTGCCGGACAAGGTTCGACTCCGCAAAACCAAGCTCGGTTTTAATCCCCCGGAATCTCAATGGATGTTACTGGGTTTGCAGAATGGGCATGGCGACTTTCGGGAAGCAGGCAAAATGCGTATGGATCGATTTCTAATGGCTTCCAAGTTGGCGGTGGAATGCAACAAGTTTTTCAAGCAAGATCACAGCGCTCTTCCCGCCAATACCATCTTTCGAGCCATGGCCCTTGAGCTCTGGGCCCAAGTGCATGAAGTCTCTTAATTCATCACGATCTTGATAATTTTCTGGATTACACCATGGTAACTTCCAACTACCTCGCGCCTGACACTCTCGCTCATCCTCTCTTACCCGGGAGCGAATCCCGTTTGAAAGACTATTATCGCTTTGTTTCCGCCCAGGGACTTCGTATTGTCGAAGATGATTCCTGCTTTTGGGTTGAAAAGCGAAAGCACTTCTGGGAAAGTGCCCCCAGCCATCGTCGTGTTGTTTTGTCGCCTGCAATAGCTCGCAGGCTTTTTGCTCTCGGCGCTCTTGCTATTCGCTATACCTGTCCGGACGACGAAGGCTCGCAAACCTGCGAATACATCTGGGACGATAAAGAGTACGGCCTGCACTCATTGCATAAGGATGCGCGCCGCAATGTGCGCAAAAATATGGCTGCCTGCACTTTTCGCCCCATTAACTTCGAACTCCTCATTCGCGAAGGATGTGGGATCAATCAGAACGTTTATGCCCGGCAAGATCGGGCGCCCGATTTTCAGACCGATCCAGTTCAATGGAAGACTTATATAGAAACCTGCAATGCCTTGCCGTTTGTGGAAGCCTACGGAGTGTTTCTTCAAGATCGCCTCTGCGCTTATTCCCTGGCGCTATTCGTTGACGACTATTGCTACACTTTTCATCCCTACGCTCACAGTAATTACCTGAAATTCTATCCGATGAATGTTCTGATTTTCTCCCTGGTCCAGCAGATGCTACAACGTCCGAGAGTCAGATGCATCTCTTACGGTGTAGAATCCTACACTTCACGTCCTACTCTCGAGCGATTCAAGATCGCCATGGGCTGTCGAAAAAGTGTCCTGCGCCGCCAAATAGTTGTTCATCCCCTCTTTCGCCCTGCATTCACCAATTCCGGCGCCTGGTTGGCCGAAAGAGCCCTCAGGCTATTCAAACCCGCCCTTGCCGAGAACTTTTCCAGCTTCTCCCGAGCAGTTCGGGGCATTCCGGCCGCCGACAAAATGGCGCACATGGACTCGGAGCAGCCGGAAAATCTCACCTGATATCATTTTTGAAACAACTGCAGACTATGAGGTTCAATCCATGAGCACCACACCCGTTACTACCTCCGACTATCTCCCTAAGACGGCCTTGGTCTCACTTTGTCGCCTATGTATGCGTTCAGGCCCGATGACGCTCCTGCTTGATTCCGGCGATTCGAGACTGCTTAAGTGCGGTCATTGCGGTATCACCATGCTCGATCCCGCACCCACCGACCAAGAACTAGCATCCCATTTCACTGACAATTACATTACCGACGACGAACGGATCGAGAAAACTTTCGAGAGAACTCGCGAGAGCATTCTTTCCCAAGTGGCAGAAAACGTTTTTTGCCGAAAGGACCACGGAAGCATTCTCGACATCGGCTGTGCCGGTGGCTATTTTCTGAATCGCTTTTTCTCGCGGTCCGGGTGGGTTTGCTATGGCCTGGAACCCTCGCGTTACGCTTCCCGCAAAGCCGAGGAAAAGGGAATCCGTATGTACCGGGGACAGTTGCTCTCCGTGGAATTGCCGGCTAAACGGTTCGATGTTGTCACTGCGATGGACGTGCTCTGCTATTTCCGCGAGCCTCAACAGGAATTACTCGCCATTCGAAAGGCGATGAAGCCCAATGGACTCTTGCTGATTGAACTTCCGCTGGCGGAAGCCCAACTGCTGCGCAATACAGGCCGAACTGCGCTCGTCGCGGGCGGTGCAGGCAGGCTCTTGACCAAATGTGGCCATCTGTATTTCTTCAACAGATCGTCCATGGAATTCCTTCTTCAGCAGACCGGCTTCCAACTCGAGGCCTTTCTTCCCGTGCCCGCCAACCATCAGGGGCATTTCTATAAAGATCTGGTTTTCCGCAGCTATTACTTGGCTTCGCGCTTGGCCTGGCATCTGTCCGCTCACACGCTGATGCTCGGTCCCAATTTTCTGGTTGTCGCTTCCCTGAAATCTGACGCAGAAGCTCGCTAGCAAACTGAATTCAAAATGAGATTCCTGATACTTACGCAGTACTTTGTCCCGGAGATAGGAGCGGCCCCAACGCGTTTGTCGGCGATGATCCGGCAACTTCGCATTCAGGGGCACGAAGTGGAAGTCGTTACCGCATTTCCCAATTATCCCAATGGCAAAATAACTCCCGGATACAAAGGAATGTTTTTTCATCGTGAGATTCGAGACGACATCGTTGTTCACCGCACATGGCTTTATGCCACCGCCGGAAGCGGGTTGGCCCGCTTTCTAAATTATCTGTCTTTCGCCGCAACTTCTTTCTTCGGACTTGCGCGTGCCAAAAAACCGGATTTTCTATTTGTTGAATCTCCGCCCTTATTCCTCGTTCCCACAGCGTATGTTTATTCTCGACTGCGCAATGTTCCTTTCATTCTAAATGTCGCCGATCTCTGGCCTGATGCTGTCATCGAGATGGGCCTGATCAAAAAGGGTCTCGCCAGGGAAATACTAACTTCGCTTGAGCGGTGGAGCTATCGCAGGGCCGCCTATGTCAACGCAATTACGGAAGGCATCCGAGTCTCACTCCTTAAGGAGAAGAATCTCCCCCCGCAAAAAGTGCTTTATCTGCCGAATGGCGTGGACACAGATTCCTATCAACCCGGTCCCGCCGACGAGGAATTGATGGCTTCGCTTGGCTTAACCGGAAAGAAGATCGTCCTATACGCTGGCACGCTGGGTCGTGCTCACGGCCTGGAAAATGTTCTTAAGGCGGCCAAAATGCTCCAGCACTTGCCGGAAATTCACTTTCTGTTTGTGGGTGACGGCTCGGAACGTCCAAGACTAGAAAAGCTTCGCGCCGAGATGGCTCTGAACAACGTGAGTTTTCGTGATTTTGTTCCGCTTTCGCAATTGAAGGCTTATTACTCAATAGCAGAATGCGGCTTGGCTTCGCTCCTGGATCTGCCCATCTTTGAAAGCGCTCGCCCTTCGAAAATCTTTGCTGTCCTCGCCTCTGGTAAGCCCATGGTCTATTTCGGCAAAGGCGAAGGTGCGCGTTTGGTCCAGTTAGCAAATGCCGGTGTGGTTGTTGAACCCGAGAATAGCGAAGCCCTGGCCAAGACTGTTTCCGGCCTATTGGGAAATCGCAAGTTGGTCCATGAACTAGGCAGCAACGGCCGAAAATACGTGGAAGAAAACTATGAGTGGTCAAAGCTCGTTAGCACGTGGGTTTCCAGCCTGCCGCAAACTACCTGTACGCCTACGGCATTCGCTTCACAAAACTAAAAAGGCAACAAGGGTTGTCCACGGAGGAAAAGAATGTCTCTCACAATGACAAAATTCCTACCCTTTCACCTCGCCTTCATCGAGGAAGAGGAGATTCAAGCGGTTGTGGACGTGCTAAGAAGCGGTTGGTTGACTACCGGCCCACGCACCAAGAAATTTGAAGCCTCCTTCGCTCAATATGTTGGCGCCACGAACGCGGTTGCCCTCAGTTCTTGCACCGCGGCCCTGCATCTGGCGCTCGCCGCAATCGGCCTTCAGGAGGGGGATGAAGTTATCCTCCCGACCATGACGTTCTCTTCCACCGGCGAAGTCGTCTGTTACTTCAAAGCCCGACCCGTTCTCGTTGATTGCGAGCCCGGTTCATTTCAGATTTGTCCTGAAGCAATCGAAAGGGCGATTACCACAAAAACGAAAGCCATTATTCCCGTCCACTTCGCCGGCTGCCCGGCTGACTTAGACCGCATTTTGGATCTTGGCCGCCGCCACGGCATAAAAGTTATCGAAGACGCAGCTCACGCCCTGCCCGCAAGTTATCGTGGGGAAAAAATCGGATCCTTCGGCGATATTACCTGCTTCTCCTTTTACGCCACCAAAACTCTTACCACCGGCGAAGGTGGTATGGTCACAACTGAAAACCCCGAGTTCGCCGAACGAATTCGCATCTTGAGCCTTCATGGAATCAGCAAAGATGCCTACAAGCGCTACAGCGCCGAAGGTTCCTGGCGATACGAGATCCTGGATGTGGGTTACAAATACAACATGACGGACATACAAGCCGCCCTCGGCTTGGTCCAGCTCGCCAAGTGTGACGCCATGCTCAGTAAGCGTGAAATGCTAGCCGCGCACTATAGAACAAAATTGTCTGCTATCGAAGGTCTTAAGCTCCCCACTGTCCCTGTTCACGTTTCTCACGCCTGGCACCTTTTTGTACTTCAAATCGAAGAAAAAACATTCTCCATCGGCAGAGATGTCTTCATCGAAGAACTCAAACACCGAGGCATTGGAACTTCCGTGCATTTCATTCCTCTTCATACCCATCCCTTTTATAGGGGACGCTTCGGATATCGGGTTGGCCAATTCCCAAATGCCGAGCGCCATTTTGCAGGTGCACTTTCCTTACCTCTCTATCCTTCCATGACAACTGAAGACGTGGACAGGGTGACGGAAGCTCTTACGGAAGTCGCCGTGAAGTTCCAAAGGTAACGTTTCTGGTAAGGTCTATGGTGCAATCATTTTACCTTCAGCGCGGCAAGCGTTGGCTGGACCTTTTTCTTTCCTCGCTTGGCCTTTTCGCTCTGTCTCCCTGGTTTCTGATCTGGGCACTGCTCATTAGATTCTCCAGCCCGGGCCCGGTGTTTTTTCGCCAGGTGCGCACCGGTCTGAACGGTCGCCAATTCCGCATCTTCAAGTTTCGCACTATGTTTATTCGCTCAGACGCTCACACCTGCCTGCTGACTGCCTCTGACGATTCCAGGATTACTCCGGTTGGCCGATGGCTCAGAAAGACCAAAATCGACGAACTCCCGCAACTTATAAATGTCGTCACGGGGGATATGAGTCTGGTTGGGCCTCGCCCTGAAGTTCCTTTGTACACCAATCTATATACTCAAGAACAAAGGAGAATTCTTTCTGTCAAACCCGGCATTACCGGCCGCGCATCCATCGCCTTCGCTGCCGAGGAAAAACTCCTAGCTGGGCGAGCCGACACCGAGCATTTTTATGTTTCGATTCTCATGCCCTACAAGATCGAAATAGAACTCCAATATTGCCGCCGGATCTCTCTTTTGGGAGACCTGCGGGTTCTTCTTGAAACTATCCTGAAACTTTTCAAACGCCCCGTGCCCTTTGTCATTCCCGACAGGTATACAACAACAAGCCAAGACTGACTTGCTTATTCGTTCGGGCGGTGATTCACGTGGCAATCGATTCGTTACGAATTAAAACAAAGAATTAAACTCACATTAAGACAACCCTCGACCAGAAACACTAGACTTCGCTCGCCCATGCACCCTCAAGCCCATAATTCACCTGATAACCGAGCTTGTAGAAAGACTTTCATTTGAATGGATCGGTCGGGCTCGTTGTTCCTCCGGGCCTGGCAAAGCACAAAGAATATTTCCGGCGCGAGGACGCGGACTGATGCCCAAAAAGCTGAACGCAATAAAGTGGCGAGAAGTACTTCCCAGGATCGTTATGGATTTTGCCCTGATTCACGTGGCAATGCTGATGGCCATCGTCATTTCCATCAGTTATCAGGGTCAAGTTGTTGGTTGGGGTAGCAATCAGGAAATGGTTGAGGCTTTTCGCAGATACTATTTTCGCGCCTTTTTGCCACTTTCCCCCCTCTTTCCCTTGGTCTTTTTCATGAATGGGCTTTATGCGCACGTGCGTAGCTATTCTGAACGAGCCAAGTGGAAGCGCTTTGTGTCGGTTGTGCTCCTTTCTTGCGCCGTCTTCATCGCAGTTAGCTTCCTACTCTGGCCCTTTCAGAGCCCCGTCGGACGCAGTGTTGCCCTACCCTTTGCGTGCCTTGCTATAACTGGTTTAATCGCTGCCCGGATCGGCAAGGAATGGCTAGTAGGTGTAGAACGTGCGGACCGTAAAGTTTCCGACATTATCTTGGAGTCAGAGCAGCGCCCGGTGCTGGTCATCGGCGGCGCCGGCTACATCGGTTCCTGGCTGCTGCGTCGGTTGCTCGAATCCGGGCAGCGGGTACGCGTGTTGGACAGTGGTATTTATGGCCTGGGAGCTATCCAACATCTATTGGATCATCCCAACCTCGAACTTCTCCGCGGTGATTGCCGGAGCATCCAGGATGTCGTCAAGGCCATGCGCGGTGTTTCCAGCGTTGTTCATCTTGCCGCAATTGTTGGCGATCCCGCTTGTGAAGTCGACCGCAAAACCACTATCGAGATCAACTATGCTGCAACCCGGATGCTGGTCGAAATCGCAAAGGGCCACGGGGTTGAACGATTCTTGTTCGCCTCCAGTTGCAGTGTATATGGCGCGACCGAAGAGCTTATGGATGAAAATTCTCAAGTCGAACCAATTTCCCTGTACGGCGAGACCAAAGTTTCTTCCGAGGAAACCCTGCTCTGTGCCGCCAGCACCACTTTCCATCCCGTGATCATGCGCTTCGGCACCGTTTTTGGGCTCTCCAGTCGCCCCCGCTTCGACCTGGTTGTGAATCTCCTGGCGGCCCGGGCGTATCAGGATCGGGTCATCACCATCTACAATGGCAAACAGTGGCGTCCATTTGTCCACGTCAAAGACCTTGCTGAAGCAATCATTCTCTTGCTGAAGGCACCGCTGCCTGCTGTTAGCCGCGAGGTCTTCAATATTGGTGACAACCGTTTGAACCACACTCTCGACGAGGTTGCCGAGGCCATCAATGAAGTCTTCCCGGGAACTCGCGTCGAGGCGATCGAAAATTCCGACCGACGGAATTACCGTGTTAATTTTGACAAGATCAGAAAGCGCGTTGGTTTTAGAAGCGCCTACACGCTTGTCGATGGTGTTCGTGAAATCAAATTGGCCTTCGATTCCAACCAAATCGTTGATTATAAGGACATGAAGTTCAGTAACTTGGTGTTTCTCCGCGAACTGGGTATGCCGGAGAACAAGAGTGACATTGATGCTGAGATTATGGCTGTATTTGGTGGCGAGCAGATACGACGTGTCGTTGCTGCGGCGAATCTTGAACTGGAATATCCAAAGGCCAAAGCCGCAGTCGCCAGTTGACCGCTTCACTTCCTGTTAACGGCCAGACTTGTTCAAATGTTCTCGAGCAAGCCCCCCGGGCCGGGCGACAATCCTCCTGAAACACTCCCCCGATTGTGCGACCCTGTCTAAAGACCTACGGTTCTCATCTCATTTTTTGAGATAGGACCCTGGATGTCAGTGCTGTGCAATTTCTTCAGACCGTGTGATGTAAGGAAAGGAGAAGAGCGCCCATAGATGAGGCGCTCTCGATTTGCTGTAGTCTTACTTACTCGGCTACGACTGCAATCATCTAGAAGAAGAACTTGATTCCCAACTGCAGCGTTCTTGGTCGGTGTGCATCTACGGGGTGAAGGAACGAACTGGTCGCCAGGCAGGCACTATTTCCAGCTGAGTTGTTCGGCCCGCCATAGCAGCTAATTATGTTGTTACCGGTATTTCCCACGTTTGATGGATCGTAGATCCGGAACTGGGTATGGTTGAACACGTTGAACGCCTCCACTCGGAACTGCAAGCTATAGCGTTCGCCAAATTGCATGGTCTTCATCAGCGCCATATCGAAGTTCAACCGGCTGGGATTATTCAGAATGTTTCGCCCGGTATCTCCGTAGGTTAGTCCCGTAGGCGCAACGAACATATTGGGATTTCCAAGCAGTGGTCCAATCGTTGAGCTGGTATTTCCGCTGCCCGGCGCTCGTGCACTCGGATTGATCGCAAAATCCGGGTAGGAACCCGGTCCACTCACAGCATTCACACCCGCGTTATCAAGGGTAGAGATTCCTGCTGGACTGCCACCATTCAGGACGCTGAATGGTGTGCCCGAGGCATATAACGTAATTCCGGAAATTTCCCAACCGTCCAGGAACCGTTTTTCCAGCGACTCGTCGACGCCTTTCGTACTTGTTGTATTTGACGGGTCTCGGTCAGCCCAACCATTAGCGAAATTCCACATCTGTCGAAAGGGCAGTTGATATATATAACTGATATTTAGCAGGTGTCTCTGGTCGAAATCGGAACTCGCGTGGTTTTGGTTCAGATCGTAGGCATTCACAAAGGCTACGCTGGTTCTGTCGGAAGAATCGTCAAGCGAATGGCTATACGTATAGGAAACTCCCAGTGTGAGCGGGCCGCTCGATTTGCGCAGGGTTACCTGCAAAGCGTTGTAAGTGGAATTCGCAATGTTTTGCAGTGAATAAATCGAGCCGATCGTTGGGGCTAGCGAGTTACCCCGATTCGCAAACGCCCGCGGGTCGGTTCCATTTAGGCCGCTGCAGGCGGTCGCCAGATTGGCGTAGGCCGGATTTGTTGGATCGATAACCGTACCCAGCGATTCGCCTGGAACCAAGCCTATTGTAAATGTTGGAATACCGGTGCCCGCCTGATATGACGGCAAGCAATCTTGCAGCGTAATTGGTTGCCCTAGTGCGTAGGGATTCAAGCTCGCAGTCAGGGGCTGCAATTGATTGGTTTGTAGTTCCGCCGTCAGATGTGTTCCCTTGCTTCCCACGTAAGCTATGCTTCCTAACAGGCCCGGGACAATCTCACGCTGCACACTCAAGTTCCACTGCTGTACGTATGGCCAGACTGCTTGTTTTGGAATCTGTGTGATGTTAAGTGGATAAGCCCCACCACTGGCGCCGATGTTTGCCCACGTCAGTTGGTTTGGACCGGTTGTAAATTGGGTCATATCGATAACCCCGCCGTTCCCGTAGTTGCCTACGCTGCCTTCAAGCGAGCCAGTGTTGGCTTCATTCCCGGTTCCGTGCTCAAAGAAAATTCCATAACCTCCACGAATTGACGTCTTGCCAGTGCCCGTGGGATCCCATGCGAAGCCGATTCGTGGAGCGGGATTGAACAAATGTCCGAACATGCAGCTTGGTGGGACGTGGATCCCGCTGCTCACGTTAGAGACTCCGCATTGCACGACACCATTTGTAAGATGGGGGTCAAGCGCTAGCGGGTTCAAGGGTACGGGCACTCCAGTTGGGTTTTGCGAGTTCACGCTGCCTGTATAAACTAACTGGCCACTCCCACCATTACCTCCGAATCCTGGGTTTACATAGACTTGGGCTGCCAGCGCTGGATTGTACTCGGATTGCAGCCAGTTATAGACTTGGTTGTTCTTCTCCGAGTACGTTCCGAATAAGCTCACACGCATCCCCAAATTCAGCGTCAAGCGCGAGGTGACTTTCCAGTCGTCTTGAAAGTAAGGTTCCGCAATTTTGTAGCGCTGGTAGTATTTAAATTGCGCGCTGGTTTGCTCAAAGCTCTTGGGCGTACCGAGAACGAAGTCGGCCCAGGAATTCCCCGTCGAGAATTCGTTGCTGGTGCTGTTAAAGGTGGCCAAGCCTTGGACGTCTCCAATGTCTGCCCCCACCGGCGGATTGATTTCGTTCCGTTGCGCGATTATGAACAACACGCCGAATCGCAGTGTGTGCTTATGGAGCGCCCAAGTCGCATCTTCTCGCGGGCTATAAGTAGGATTGGAGTGTTTCCAGGGCGTGTATCCAGTATCCACGGCGAACCCGTGTCCCCCGTAGGCGGCTTCAGTACCTTGAAATACAAGTCCTGGCACTTTCCCACCGAAATCGAATCCGGGAATATTGTATGGGCCAAAAAGGGAACCAATGAGGCACGTCGCTTGCTGCGATGGCGGGGGACAGCCTGGTGAATCAGGAGCCGATCCGGGGCGGTTCACGGTCGGTACTCCGGGACCAGGTATCGCTGTGATCGTGATATGGTCCGTCGTGTAATTCATTGACAGGTCATTCACAAACGTGTTCTTTAACGTGCTTACCAGATGCGCGGAAACGCTGATTCCGGGTCCCTGCAAGTTGTTCTGAATTGTCGGAAAACTGTTCGCGACGAATGCGTACTGCGGTGTGCCGGTGATCGTGTCGTAGGCATCATGGATATAATGTACGTACAGTTTTTCTGTCGGAGTGAAATTATGGTCGATCCGGAATAGTTCCTCCCGGTAGGTTGTCAGCAGCGACGGTGAGGTGTCATAGCAAGAGTGAATCGACGAGTTACACCCGGTCGTCGAGTTTGGTAATGGAACAAAGTTTAATTGCTGGATGTAGTAGGATATCGGATTTTTTGCTAAAGGACTGACCGCGGTTTGCGCGGTTGCGCCATAGGGTACCAGATTGTTTTGAAATATCGTAGGCTGTTGCCCAAGCACGCTCAATGTAGACGACGGACAATCCGGAAAATAATTTGGCTGGCCTGGAGTTCTAGAGAAGGTGCCTCCTCCTGACGCCGAGGGGCAGACATCGCTGAAGTCTGCATAGATCCCAGGATTTGGAGGGTTCAGACAAGCCGCGGAAGGATTAACGGCCAGTTGGCAATTGTGTTCCTGTGCCGAAGGAACCGCTTGGTTGATCGTAATCGGTTCCTTGTCGTGCCGGTACTCCTCGGAGAAAAAGAAGAACGTCTTTTCCTTTTTTACGTTGTATACACCAGGAATGTAGAGCGGACCGCCGATTGTCCCTCCCGGATCGTACTTCTGGTAAAGCGGGGCTTGCTGCGTCTCGTCGAAGAAGTTTCGGGCATTCATGACATTGTTCCGGAAGAACAGATAAGCGTCGCCATGGTAGGCGCTGCCGCCCGACTTCGTCGTAACCAAAATCGTTCCTGAGGCGCTCCGTCCATACATTGCCCCGTAGTTTGAGGTCAGCACCTGCAATTCGCCAATGGCGTCCAGGCTCGGGTAGACAATCAATGTGCTGCTACTTTTGTTAATGCTCGCGTTCAGGATGTCTCCGCCATCGACGTCATACGAGTTGTATTCTGTCCGTCCGCCGTTCACGCTGTACTTCACACTGCCTTTTATCCCTACCAGAGCCTCATCTTGCCCGGTCTGGTTACTCACACCGGGTGCCAGCGCGATCAGTTGTGTGAAGTTGCGCCCGTTCAGCTGGTAAGTCGTAATCTCTTTGGTCGACAGTGTACCCGCTAATTGCGACGTTTCCGTTTCGACCTGCGCGACAGTCGATCCGGACACATTCACGCTCGAAGCAACTGTTGCAGCGACCAGAGTCGCATCCAAGTGCGTTGTCTGACCCCCGCTCACTACCAGGTTCTCTGACTTGAAATCTTGAAAGCCTGCAAGCGTGATACTTACCGTGTATGTGCCCGCCGGCAGGTCCAGTAGTTTGTACTCTCCCTTTTCATCCGTTGTCCCGGTCTTGGTTACAACCCCATTGGTCGCCATTACCGCGACACCGGGCACTACCGACGCACTGCTGTCGGTTACCGTACCTTCAATTCCGCCTGTCTTTTGATCTTGTGCAGCGCCGGTGGCTGCCAGAACAGTGAATATCAATAGAAACGCGACCCAGAATCTCCGTTTTGAACGCAAGTTAACCACCCCTCAGGAAAAATAGGCCACCATAATGTGTGATGGCTGTTACTCTCCGATGAGAAGCGTATTGCAATCCAACCAACAGTATTTTTCAGCCTGGATTTGAACGTTTTGCTGTCTCCTTCTTCTTGTTCCGGCAAAGCGATGGACCTGGTGTGAATCGAATGCGCTTAGATTCGTTTGCAGTTGTCGAACAATCGCATGCATGACTTCATTTTGGAGATTATGCGTAATAACAAATACAGAGGACGACTCTGGATTGCCTGGCCGTTTTTCAATATCCACAAATTCACCGATTCCCTTGTTCCGGCGAACTCCGCATCGGTCGGATTGGTTAGCTCGCGCTTCCGAACTCAGTCTCACTAATGATGGTGGTTGAATTTTTTTCGGTGCAGCCTTCTCCGCGCGGCCTCGTTGATCTCTAACTGAACCTTGCTTTCACTGTTCGGTAATACCTTGTTCTCACTAGTGCAATCTATCTCTCCTGTTTCACTCGGGATTTCATCTGCAAACTCCAGTTCGAGTCTCTTCTCTTCAAATTTGAACGGCAAAAAAAGTTCGGCTCACATTTTTCCCTCAGTTTCGCGTTGTCATCAGAGTTTCATGTGCGTTTACTAGGCTCGTCATTCTACGTTAATAGTTACCGACGATACTCCATCGAGTCGCGGCCTTCCACAACCCCAGTTTTTAGAAGGCCAAACTCTGACACCCCGGTGTATTCGCTTTCAATTCTTGATTGGAGGAATCCAGAAGCTTTGATTTCCGGAGAATTGGCTCGAATAACGCAAACAGTCCACCTTTTCTACGCAGATGCGTTATTGGTCTGCAAAGTTCCTTAATCCTTTCCGTTTAATTTTTAGTGTTCGCGGCAAGTTCTGTGTTCAGATTCAAAAAAAGAGAATAAGGAGATCTAATGAAGACTAAGTTTTTCTCAGCATTTCTGGGCGCGGCGTTTATGTTGTTTTTCGCCGCTTCCAGCTACGCAGCTCCTGTAGTCACCATCTTTGCTGGTTCATCCGGCGCGTTTGAGTCCTTCGGCGTCGCTTCCACTGTGTCGGCAGTCTGCGGCAATGCGACCAACTTCTGGTCGCAGGGCTCTACTGCCGGAAACGGCGGCCAAGATGCCAACAGCAGCCCTCTTGAAAAGGGCAGTTTGTGGATCGCTTGGGACGGTGCTGCAGACGGTTCAACTGCCACTCACGTTTGTGCGTATCTCTCGGTGGACTCGATCGTGGGCAACCGCCTTTACTTCTCCGCGAATGGCGCCAACCGTTCCACTCTCGTACTGGGCGGCACCTTTGCAAATGGCAATAAAGTTCCACAAGTTCCGGATACCGTTGCTACTCTTCCGGCAAATATCATCGCCGACCTCAACGGACAGCAGATCACCGCTGGCGTTTCGGACATCCGTCCCGAAGACGCTCAGTTCGCCACCAGCCGCGTAAGGAGCAGCCTCGGTTGGGGTAATAACCCCGTTTGCAGCGCTTTCACAGCTACGAGTGCTCAGACGATTGCCTTCTCGATCGCCGGCAACGACCCCATCAGCGGCTCGCCGGTTCCGACTTATACCGCACTCAACGTCGGCGCTTATCCCGTTATGTTCTTCTATAACAAATCGGCCGTCGCCAACCCTGGCGATCTCGGTAACCTGAAGCCGACAGATATCAACTCCCACAACATCGCTGCCATCTGGGGCGGTCTCACTGGTCAGACGACGGACCTCGGCCACTTCGCACCTGGTACATATCCCATCGGCGGTGGCGCGGGCTCCATTGCTGGTAGACCTCTCTTTGTCCTTGTTCGTGAGCCTATCTCCGGTACCTACAACACCGTCAACTTCCAAGCCGTTCACAACTCCGGAACTGCCCTTGACCAGGAAACTATTTTTCCCGCTCCAGTCGCCAATGCATGCGCTGGCCCATTCCCTCCGACTTCGCCGTCGGGTAACCCGTCCTACGTTACGACTGCAAAGGGTACAACTTACGCCCGTGCAATTGGAACTGGTGAAGTCGTGAAACAGGCCGGACTCAACGCGAACGCACTCGGCTACGGCTTCTGGAGCTTCAGCACTTATGCCGGTACCTCCGCGACTTTGAGCTACCTCACCGTTGACGGTGTGGATCCACTCGAAACGGCCCCCACCGGTGGTTCCTTCCCACAGTGTGTCGGCGCAATTTGCCCGGTTCTGCCACTGACTGGCGTTGTGAATGGCAGCTACCGCGTATGGAACATCATCCGGGTAATGACTTCTCCAGCCGAAGCAGCCGGCAACGTCGGAACCTTCGTCTCCAACGCGCAAAATCAAACGGTAGCTCCTACAGTCCATCCAGTGACGGACTTCGTTCCCTTCGTCGCCAATGGCGAACAATACTTGAGCGTGTATCGCTCTCACTATAGCGGTCCCAACTTGGCTGCTCTCGGCGTCACTCCAGTTTGCACAGCCACTACCAACATCAACACGCCGGTGAACGGCCCAGTTCCCCCCGGCGCAATTGGCTGCCCAGAAGGCGGAGGCGATATGGCTGGTGCCGTTTTCACTTGGGGCGCGGACATCGACGCGTTTCTTCTTTCCGGTTCCGAGCTGATCAATTTCATCCAGTAACCATAAACGTAAATTGTCAACGAAAGGGAGGGGTGGGTGGCTGCTTTCAGCCACCTGCCTCCTTTTTCTGCGAACCAAGAGCGGTTGTGAAGGCTTGTAAGTTCAAAAATATTTCTTAGAGATCGAGGATATTAAGAATGAGTATTTTCCGTCGTCGAGATTGGCTTTTTAGTATATCCATTTTAGTGCTGTCCTTGTTATCTCTGTTTGCCCAAGTGGCTTTTGCTCAGTACATAGATTCTCCTCCTCTACAAGGCGCTCCTTCCTCGAAGTTCTACGATCCAAGGATCGGCCCTCCTCCAGCCGATTTCCACGAAGACTTGAATAACATGTCACTCTCTACGAGCACGTTGGCACCCCTTGAACCGGTGCTCGGTGAGACCGATGATTTGAAGGATACACAGTTCATCCGGCAAATTTATCAGGTTGGCTGGCGGCCTGGTGACGGTATCGATCTCTATGTGGTTCGCCCCAAAAATGTCAAGAATCCTCCCGTCATTCTTTATCTCTACGATTTTCCTCAAGACACGGATCGCTTTAAGAACAATCGCTGGTGCGAACTGGTTACTCAAGGCGGCTATGCAGCAGTCGGCTTTGTCTCCGCACTAACGGGCCAGCGATACCACGACCGTCCAATGAAAGAGTGGTTCGTCAGCGAGTTGCACGAATCATTAGTCACCACCGTCCATGACATCCAAATGATTCTCAACTATTTGGGAACTCGTGGAGATCTGGACATGAATCATGTTGGAATGTTTGGCGCGGGCTCGGGAGGCACCATCGCCATTCTCTCCGCGGGCATCGACCCCCGCATCAAAGTTCTCGACGTGCTCAGTCCTTGGGGAGACTGGCCGGAGTGGCTTGCGACAACCAACAAACTCCGCCCTGAGGAGCACGAAAAATTTCTCAAGCCTCAATTTCTTGAGGCGATTTCTCCGCTCGACCCCGTGAACGCGCTATCCAAGGTTAAAACCCAGCGAATGCGCATCCAGAATGTGCGCTCCTATCCGGAAGTTCCTGACAAAGTCCAATTAAAGATTGAAGCGGCCGCCCCCGATACTACAGTTATTTATCAATATGGGGACAATTTGGCGATGATTAGAGCTGCTGCTGGCGGCGGTTCTTTGGACTGGATGAAGAGGCAGTTGAAGCCAGATTCCCCAGAAAAAGTTGTCGCCAACCGGGAAGTCAACACTCATTTCTTCGCTCCTATCGGCCAAAAATTGCCCGATCCGATTCAGCCCATCCAAAGAGTGAACTAGCGCAGCGCGCACGAATTCGGTTCCTAGCGGCACGCAAGCTTGTCCGGCCCATCGTCGCGCGGCCCAATCACACAATGTTCGCTTGTTTGTATTGCTGCATTTACAATGTGTGGCTAGCCTCGTACTCCGGCAATTCTCCGTCTTCCCTGCCAGGTAGATATAGTGTGAAGCCGCTAGATCACATGCGCCAATTTCTCTTATCCCAATTTCTCCTCTCCCTGTTATTAGCCGCGGCCGCGGCATCTACAGGTTGTATGAGCGTCAAAAGTTCCGGCTCAGCGCCCCCTCCAACCAATGCGATTCAGGTCATCATTCAGGACAAACCGGCTTCACTCCCGTTTGGTTCACCGGCTGTGGTCTTGGCTGCCACTGTTCTGAATGACAGCGCACAAAAAGGTGTGACTTGGACCGCTGCGATACAAGGTGGAACTAACTGTTCAAAAGACCTGTGCGGAATTCTGACTCCCAGCCCGGCACCCAGCTTTGCCGCGGCCTATACGGCCCCTGTCGCTGCTCCGCCTCAGGGAACCATCATGGTCGTCATTACCGCTACTTCCGTTTCCGACCCGACGAAAAGTGATAGCTTTGCTCTTTCCTATGGTGTGATCTCCATGCCGAGTCTCTTTCACGGCGGCTACAGCTTTCTGCTTCGAGGGTTTTCCACAGCAGGCGTTCCGCTCAGTCTTGCCGGCGTCGTCACTGCCGATGGTCAGGGCAATATCACCGGTGGGGAATTGGATTTGAATTTGGGTGGAGCCGTGACGAAAGCTCCTGCGCCTCTAACCGGCACTTACACAATTGACACTTCCTTCTACGGATCAACCCACGGATTATTGACCATTACGAATTTCTCTCCCATAGCCAATAACCAGATATCCTTAAGGTTTTTCCTCTCTGCTGACGGCAAGACCGGCGGCATCATTGAGCACGATTACACCGGATTTCTTGCCAGTGGTAACATCTATCTGCAGGATCCATCCGCTCTTTCTGCGGGCACTCCAACAGGCCCATATACTTTCGGTCTCGATTCCGATGCCCCTGTTGGTTCCAGAACTGTTGAAATCGGACAATTCGTGCTTGGTAATGGAACGGTCACCAGCGGTCTTGTCGACCTCAGCACCGCCGGAAACGCTGCGCCTATTTATTCCGCAAGTGCCATTACCGCTGGAAATGCCACGGCCCCTGATTCTAGCGGACGCGGCACGCTCTCCCTTACTGTCAATGGAAATACGGTTCAGTACGTTTACTACATTTCGATTTCAAGAAATTTTCTATTGATGGAAACAGATTCTGGTGCGGCCTTGGGCACCATCCAAGCCGGCGCCGCTCTGCAGCAACAGCCCTTGTCTACCAACAGCATCAACGCTGTCAGCGTATTGCAAATGACAGGTCTGGGCACGCCGGGCGGCACGCAAACTCTGGGCAGTTCCGTCAAGATTGGACAAATGCAAATATCGGGCGGGAATGCGTTTTCCCTGATCTTTGATTCCAACGACCTTGGCACGATTCTTACAACTCAACAGGTCTCTGGCCAGGCTTCTTCGTTTGATCCTGCCACTGGACGCGGCGTGATTTCGGTACCCGGCGGCTTCAATTCCGCATTCCTCGATTCCGTCGTCTTTTATCTTTATGATTCCGGAGATGGATTTATTATTGATTCAGAAACAACTTCAGGGGGCGTCGCCAACAAAGCCTTTTCAGGCACTTTCACTTCTCAAATCGGCACCCCGATCGGAAACAGCGTTTTCTCTGGAAATATCGTCGTCTTGTCCGGTGCCTCTTCCGCTGACTCTATTCCAAGCACCGTCGCCGCCCTCAACGTGAGCAACACACAGGAAGCCCTTGCTGGCCTCGGCGATTTGAGTTCTCTGCCATCCCAGGGAAACTACACCAGCAAAAGTTTCTCCGGCGTCTATCTCGTCACCGATTCGACTCTCGGTCATGGCAACGCCACGCTTCCCGTAGAGTTTTTCGGAAATTTCACCCTCAATCAGCCTGCCCCCACCACGTTCTACGTGATTGGCCCTAATCAGGCCGTCTTTATTGGAACTTTGAGTGGCACTCCTTCCGGTGTCGTCTTTTTCCATCCCTAGTGCTCGCGATTGTTTGCGCAAAAAATTGCGCCTCCAATATTTCCGGCTACGGGTCAAAGCTCACCAGGGAATCGTTCACTCTCCACTCTGACGCCGCATAGAAACCAGGTTGGCTTGTGTTAATCATCAACGTCCGGCTTCGCCGCGCACACAGAAATCCCAATTTGCGCATTCTGTTTACCAGAACTGGTGCCATCGCCTCGTTGTCATAGACCGCCCAGCGTACCCCGATTGCATTGTCTTGCCGAGCGTTCCGGACTAGCGCCAACAGCACCGCATCTACGCATTTTGCTGACGTTAATTGCCACTGACATACCCGCACATATTTCTCTTCGGAGCCTCGTTTCGCGATTACATAGTCACCCGGCGTATCGTCAAACCCGAATCGCGCGTATTGTCCCTCCAGGTATCGCCATCTTAGTGATTCCTGGTCCTCAAAGAACGATAGCTTCGCTGAGTTCGGTTCTTCTATCCTCCTGTCGATTGCATCCGGGTGAATCCCGGTTTCTTTTGACAGGGTGAACGATAGAAGTGGCCAGGTCACCTGTTGCGATACTCCCGCGACCAGTAGCGCCGCTCGCTGTTTCCGTTTCAGATTCGGGGTATGCCGTGCGGCTCCGACGGGCCTATGAATAAGGATGCATTCCCAAAGGGGAAATTCCGCCTGCTTACATCCGACTCGCCTGCTCAGCGGATGATTGGCTTCACGCGTCGAGACAAAAATGGGATCCCACCCGAGCCCTTTCCCGTGCTGAAACAGTTGGTCCACAAGTATCAAAAATTTGGCCCGTTTTACACTTTCAAACTTGCGGATCGGCATGCTCCGAAAATCTTCATGCACAAAAGAATATTCGGACTTTGCAGGCACAAGATTGGGCGCACCATGTGGAGTTCGCAAAGGAATCAGAGATGTGTGCCCGACGATCTGTTTTTCATCCGTTTCCAGAATAGCGTGCCACGCCGGTCCCATGGGCCCGTTTTGCACCCAATGCACGAATTCGTTCATGGGAATTACCGCATTGGTAAGCCGATTGTAGTCAAACAGAATCGCCTCGTTCTGTTCCGGCTGCAACGGGCCCCGCACGATTTTCAAATTAAGCATGAACTCGAACTCCCTTCAATAAACCGGCGTTTTGGTAGCGGCTCAAGCTGCTTTCGATGAATTCTCGAGCACTCATCCAGCTTTCCTTGAACTGTGCTCGCTTTTCAACGCTATTCCAGAACACCCCATTGATCTTCTCCGGGACGGCCAATGCTTCCATCGGGTTATGCCACAATGTAGCCACGCCTCCCCAACCTACTTTGCGGCTCGCCTCCAGCACCTCATCCGCAATTTGCTGCGCACTTTCACCACCCATTCGCGAGTCGGATTCCAAGTTCCCGTCCATCAACACCAAGGGAATTTCCAAAAAGTTGTACGGCCTTTCTTCTCGGAAGTTATAGGGGGGGAATGCGAAACTCGCGCCGTTGCGAAATCCTGCAGCCTCCGGAAAACCCAGAGTCGAATCAAACACTAATTCAGAATTCTCAACTGCCGCGAATAGCCTTTCATGATTGTCAAAACGAAGCCAATGTTGGCGGTTACCCAGCGGTTTGTTTCCCACTGCGTTTTCCAATGTGGATACTTCCGAACTCAGATTTTCATTGCCTAACATGCTGGTGTAGGACCCGTGCAGGCACACCGAACATCCACTGCTCTGTGCCTCGGCAAGTACCGCGGCTAACTCAGACAATTTGTAATTCGGGTCTCTCCTATGATTGTGGCTCGTCACCACAAAGAACGTGGAATGGAAATTGCTTTCTTCAATTGCTTTTAACAATGCTGGCAAATAATCACCGATTCGTTTGCCACCCAACAGCTCCAGGATCATCACTGAATTCGATTTAAAGAAGGACCAACTTCGGTACAAACGAAACGAAATACCAAGGTTCTTGAAAAGCCTAAACAGTACTGACCTCCGGTTTGTGTAATAAAAATCGATATCGTGTGAGCACACCACCAGATGCTCCATCCCAGCAACCGGTGACTGGGCTCTGCACAACGCTTCTTTTTTATTGCCGTTCCACAGCTTGTTTTCCATCCAGCCCATCAGAAGGGCAGCGTGGGGTTTGCGAGGAGAGATCCCATGGCCACGGAAAACGCCTTCGAGACAACATATCCGTCCCACGGAATCGCGCTCCGCGATGCACGTTTCGTAACTCGATGATAGCCACTGAAAAATCTCTCCAAGCCAGTCTGGGTTGCCGGTCTTTTCGTCGATCCCGAATGCCAGATAAAACTCCTCATTGGCATAGCGCTCCCTGCTGAATTGCCTCCCACGGCTGGTATCGGGATCAACGGTGTAAAGCGCGGGGACAGCTAAGTGGCCGGGTTCGGAAGGGGATGAAGTTTCGCCGTAAACTATACGAGCGCAAGCCGTTACGGAATCATTTTCAATTACTCTGTAGTTGTAGATCGCTGCGAACACGCGAAACACATACGACATCCTTGCTCGCACCGTTTCGGAAACTTCACTTGCAAAACGAATTAGAATGGGCAAAGTCCCATTGTTTTCACTCGCAACCGTTGTTGTGCGGAACACCGCCTGATCGCCCACCCTAACTGCAACGCTCGCAATTGTTGAATCTGATACCTACAGATACACTCCCACTCTTCAGCCCTGAGTCTGGTATCAGACCACTCGTGCGTTAACGCAAAATGACAGCGATGAGAACACTTCGATTCTTGGGCATAAGTTTGTCAGCTGCGCTGCCTGTAAAAGTCAGCAATGCTTCGAACCACAGTCTCTTGTAGTGATTCGGAAAGTTCGGGGTACACAGGCAACGATAGAACTTCCCGGCTTGCCGCTTCAGCTTCAGGCAATTGGCCTGCCCGGTAGCCTAGATAGGAAAACGCAGGTTGTAGATGAAGTGGCAAAGGATAATAAATTTCAGATGGAATCCCCGTGAAGCGCAAGTGTTCCTTTAAGCCATCCCTCTCCTTGCAACGCAGCGTGAACTGATTGTATACGTGATAGAAATCGCCGCTCGGCGCAGACGGCATGCGCACAAATTCTTCTAGGTTCATCGCTTCAAACATTCTTCGATAAGATTCTGCCCGGGTCTGGCGCTCCTGCGTCCACTTTTCCAAGTGTCCAAGTTTTACCCGAAGAATCGCGGCTTGCAGCGCGTCGAGCCGGCTGTTGGTTCCAAGAATTTCATGGTGATACTTCTTTCGCGATCCATGCACGCGCAGCATTCTGAGCTTTTCTGCTGTGGCGGCGTCCTCTGTGGTCACCAGGCCACCGTCGCCAGCTCCACCCAGATTTTTTGAAGGGAAAAAGCTGAAGCAACCTAATTTCCCGATGCTGCCAATTGTTCGACCGTGGTAACGGGCACCGATGGCCTGGGCGGCGTCTTCAATGACTACTAGCGAATGCTTGTTCGCTAACCTTAATAAAGGGTCCATTTCAGCCGAGAGCCCAAATAAATGGACCGGCATAATGCCTCGCGTTTGCCGAGTGATCGCACCTTCCACCGCGGACGGCGACAAATTGAATGTCTCGGGATCGATATCTACAAATACAGGAGTCGCTCCGACTCGTGCGATCGACCCGCCCGTCGCGATAAACGTGAAAGGGGACGTTATAATCTCGTCGCCTGGACCGATATCCTCCGCCATCATCGCCAGTACCAGCGCATCTGACCCAGAAGCGCATGAAATGGCCTGGCCTGCTCCAAGTTTCACCGCGATCCCCTCTTCGAATTTCTTTACCTCATTTCCCAAAATAAAAACTTGGCTTTCCATGACGCGCGCAATCGCCGCCATCACTTCTTCTCGAATTGTTGAAAACTGGGCTTTTAGATCAAGGTAATCGAATTGTTGAGGAACTGAAGCGGCCTTCGCAGGTGCCGTGATCGTACTCTCTTGTGTTTGCATGAATGCTCTCACTTACCGTCTTGGATTTAGTTCGATAAGAGACTACCGATGGAAGATTTCAGAGAAGCTAACAGCCTGTGCCAATCTTGTGACCATCGGCGGATTCCAGGATTTGCGCTTGGCTAGGCGGCAAGCCGGGGACGAAGTTTAATCTTGGTTTTGATGATTACAAATGAATTGAATTGGTGTCCCAGGTTTGTTTATTTTTTAATATTTCAGTAATGAAGCACCCACTGGTGATTAAAGGAAACTACTAGTTTTAGTGTTGAACCTGGTGTTCCTATGACAGTAAACTTCGCATCCCCTTGCCCCGCCCTTGTTGAACTAGAGCATTAGCTGTTTGCTTTCGAGCAGCGTTAGAGAAAGTGCAGCCCATTATAAACAAATGAACACGGCTTGGATGACCTTGCTGGGGCTACTTTTCCTTGTACCGGAGAGTCTTGCCCAAGCGCCAATCGCCGCAGGGTATAGTCCTGTGTTCAACATCGGTGCTGGATATTCTTTTGCCCATGTCGCGGTTCCTTCCCGCGGCCATCTGAATATGAACGGGGCTTCCGTTACCGCGTCTTTGGACGTAAATGCGCGATTTGGTATTGAAGCAGATGTAAGTTATGTCCGATCGTCCAACGCGTTCGGCACTACTCACTCAGCTGATCTTTTGACTTATGTCGGCGGACCTATTTTTTATTTAAGGCGAGCCAAACAAGTGGATATTTATGCCCACGTATTGATTGGCGCGGCTAGAGAAACTGGCGTCAACTTTGACAGCAATGGAGGCTTACTCCTGGGCTTCGTCAACAGATTTGCCTGGGCCACGGGGGGCGGTGCGGAGTACAACCTTGATCGCAATCTCTCCTTGCGGTTCGTCGCAGACTATCTGAATACGCAATTCTTCAGTCCAACGATTGCTATAAAACACCAAAATAATGTCCAAGCGTTTATTGGCTTCTCGTACAGATTTGGGAGCCACCGGCCATAGCTCCCTCGTCACCCTAGTTGTTCCTATTCTGATGGACTGCACTCTTGAAATGAGCAGTCGGAATGGCTCAGCCCCTCGAAGCAAATGTCCCCACCGAAAACTGTCTCAACGGAGGGGGTCACCTCAAAATCTGAGAACAACTCGAGAAAAACTCCAAAATACCCGGCTAAACCGGCCACTATGACGCAGTCAGAGGCTAAACGAATCAGCTACTTACATCATCTATGAGTTTCCGTTGGTCCTAGGGTCAAGTCCTGCGGGCCCTACCTCTAATACCCCGCTGGTGCGGGTGGGTGATTAAAGAGGCATGAAAAAACATGACCGACTTCTTCGTCAAAGCATCGAAGGGTTGCAGGAAGGGATGGTGTGGGCGACCGGTGATGTCCGTGTTCGAGTAGCCCCGCGACTAGCTGAACATCGCCATCCACATCACGATAACATCGCATGAGACCAGATCCGATTACCTCCGCCGAAATAGCAATTCGCGTGGGCGGCGTGGCACAGCCCATAGCCGCTCCTCTCACGAGGGCTGCGATTTTCATTGTCGTGACATTGAACCCGGGCCCCGAGCATCGCCGTACCATCCGCTCCTTCTGCGCAGATTTCGCGTCAATATTTCGCGCGGTCGAATTTCGCGACATTGAGGCAGGCCTTTCCTGCGTGATTGGGGTTGGGTCTGACGCGTGGGGTCAGCTCTTTGGAACTCCACGCCCGGCAGAATTACATCCTTTCCGCGAGATTCGGGCCGGCACGCGGCACGCGGTTTCTACGCCCGGCGATCTGCTTTTTCACATTCGCGCAAAGCGTATGGATTTGTGTTTCGAATTAGCGACACAAATCATGACTCGGATCGGCCAGGCGGTTTCGCCGGTAGACGAAGTCCAGGGATTCCGCTACTTCGATGACCGGGATCTCATCGGCTTCGTGGACGGAACGGAAAATCCGAAGGGCAACGAGGCAATCGACGCGGTATTGATCGGCGAGGAGGATGCTGCCTTCGCAGGCGGTAGCTACGTTATCGTTCAGAAATACCTTCACGATCTGAACGGGTGGAACGCGCTGTCTACGGAGGCGCAGGAACGGATCATCGGTCGCAAGAAACTATCCGACATCGAATTGGATGATTCCGTGAAGCCCACGTCCGCGCATAGCGCACTAACCACGATCGTTGAGGACGGAAAGGAGATGAAGATTCTGCGTGACAACATGCCGTTTGGCTCCGCGGCAAAAGGGGAGTTCGGCACCTATTTTATTGGCTACAGTCGTGCGCCGCGCACCACCGAGCAGATGCTCGAGAACATGTTCATTGGCCGTCCGCCAGGCAATTACGACCGCCTGCTCGACTTCAGCCGCGCCATCACCGGTAACCTTTTTTTTGTGCCGTCCGCAACATTCCTGGAAAATGTGACCGAAGATGATCCCCCAATTGCAGTCTCTTCGGCAGAGCAGGCGGCCATGGAGCCAGAATCAAAAGTTAGGAAGAACGATGGTTCGCTCGGTATTGGTTCTTTAAAAGGAGACATTTCTCATGAATAACCTGCATCGCGAGCTCGCTCCCATTTCCGATGCGGCATGGGCTCAGATTGAAGAGGAAACCGCACGGACATTCAAGCGTTACCTTGCCGGGCGGCGCGTCGTGGACGTAAAGGGGCCCATGGGTTCCGCCCTTTCGGCAGTAGGCACGGGCCACTTGCGTCCGATCGCTGCTTCGAAGGAAGGGATTCTGGCCAGGCAACACGAGGCTAAGGCGTTGGTCCAGTTGCGTGCTCCGTTTGAACTGAGTCGCGAAGCCATTGACGATGTTGAGCGTGGCGCGAACGATTCTGATTGGCAACCTGCGAAAGACGCAGCGCGCCAGCTTGCTTTCGCCGAGGATGGCGCCGTATTTGAGGGTTATGCGGAAGACAATATTGTCGGCATTCGGCAAGGTACGAGCAATCCGAAAATGTCACTCCCATCCGACGTTCGCGAATATCCGGATGCGATTGCGCAGGGATTGAGTCAATTGCGCCTGGCCGGAGTCAATGGTCCTTACTCTGTGCTGCTCGGCGCAGAGGCCTATACCGCACTTGCAGAGACCAGCGATCATGGCTACCCGGTGTTGGAGCATGTCAAGAGGCTCGTCGAGGACAAGATTGTTTGGGCGCCTGCTATCGATGGGGCGTTTGTACTCACCGCGCGTGGCGGGGATTTCGAACTGCACATTGGCCAGGATGTGTCCATCGGCTACTTGAACCACACAGATAAGGCGGTTCGCCTATATTTGCAGGAGACATTCACATTTTTGCTGCTTACCACTGAGGCTTGCGTCGCACTGGCGTCACCTGCCAAGGCGAAAAACTCCGAAAGGTCGCCTGCAAAAAAGCCTTCATGATAGGCGTCCGAAACTAGATAAGAATATCCTTGCGACGTTATTTCTTCCGCCGTTTGAGGAACTCTTGGAAGGATTTTGCGCTGGCTAGTTGGTGCAGTTGCGTCTTTTGCTCCGCAGCTTCCGGAACCGACGCGCGAATTCTTTTGCGAGCTTCCCCGAGCTCTTTGAGCCACTCTTCATACTCCTCACCGAACTGCCCCTCCAGTTCCACTCGCAACCGTTGCGCAAGGGCCGGACTCTCTCCCGCAGTGGAGATGGCAATTTGCAGCACTCCGCGCTTTACCACAGCGGGGTAGTAGAAGTCGCACAACTCAGGAACATCCACAATATTGCATAGCACGCCTCGCCCGGTTGCGAGACGATAAATCCTTTCGTGCAATTTTCGGGAGGAAGTGGCAGCAACAACAAGAAAACAGTCGTCCAGATCCGAATCGCGGAACTCTCTTTTCAGCCACTGAATCTTCCCCTCGTGGCCCCACCCTTCCACCCTTTCGGTTGCATGAGGCGCTACCACTTCCACGGCGCCCTTGGCGTCAAGCAAACTGGCAATTTTCGATTCGCCTATTTCGCCGGCTCCAACAACCAAACATCGCCGCCCTTCGAGTTTCAGAAAAAGTGGGAATAGGCTTTCCATCGAGCTATCAGCTTACCGTAACTGGGAATCGGGCGTGCCCGTTTCGTACTTTCTGAATCTCCCTCTCTTGGTCGCCGAGGCTTCTGCCTGATTCTGGAGGACGAAGGTGGTATGCGTAGGAACAACTTCAGGGTTGCTTGCGCTTCAATCCTCCCAATCACAATGGTTTGAAAGCCGCACGGTTTGCTTATTGATGATCAATTACAGATGGGTTTGGATATTTTGGAAGCAGCAGGTTCATGGCAGCAGCCAAAGACAACGCCACCGCCAGCACTACCAACAACGAAGCATAAGATCCGGTCGAATCAAATGCATGGCCCAGTATGACTGGACCAATCGCTCCCGCAGCGGCATAGAAAGTCCAGGTGAGGCCGTAAAGCGTGGAAAAAGCGCGCAATCCGAAATAGCGGGTGAGCAAGTAAGGTGTGATCGCGGCTTCTCCGCCGGCGCCGACGCCAATTAGCGCCGCTGCAAGGCAACCAGCAGGGAAACTATTTGCCCGGGCCAGCAAGAAAATGCCGGCCGCGGTAACCAGGTTAATTACAAACGCGACGCGTGCGCCAAAAAATCGGTCTAGTAACCAGCCAACGCCGATTCTTCCGATCAAGCTCGAACCGCCGAGCACAGACGCGGATAACGCCGCGCGGCTGGCCGTGATTCCCCGGTCTGTCAGCAACGCGGATAGGTGTGTGATCGCTCCATTCATGCTGATCGAACTTACGAAAAGGATAGCAACAATAATCCAGAAGGCAAAAGAACTCAGGCCTTGCTGCCATGTCATTCCGGAATGTGAGACAGGAGCCGATTCACGCTCGATCAATCCGCGCTCCCGAACATAACGCCAACTAAGCGGCAGCCCGAGCAGCAATGCAAGACACCCGAGCGAAAAGTACGCTGCTCTCCAACCCGCTCGACTGATGATCGCTTGCGCAAAAACCGGCAGTAGCATCGCTCCCAAACCCGCTCCTACCATTACCAAGGCTAGCGCCATTCCCAATCGTCTCTGAAACCAAGTAGAAATAGATCGCGAATAAGCTAGATGAGCTGCACCGTTTCCAACCAAACCGAGCACGACGCAAGTCACGTAGAACTGCCACAAATGGGAGCGCAACAGTGCCAAGGAGAGGATTGCGCAACAATAAACGGTCATGCATGGAAGGATGATGCGACGCGGACCAAAACGGTCGATTAACCGGCCCAGCAGCGGAGAGATCAGGCCTAACGTGATGGCGGCAAGTCCGAATCCAAGTGAGACGGCTGCACGGTTCCAACCGAACTCCGAACTCAGCGGTTTCACAAACACTGCGAATGTATAAACGAACAGCGAGCCGAAGCCTGCCATTACGCCGAGGCCTGCCGCCAGCACTACGCGCCAGCCGTAGTAGTGAAAATCAAATTCAGTCAGAGGAGGCTTTTCTTCAGCGCGCTGCAAAGCGTTGTCTAAGGTCATGGTCATCGTTTGTAACACAGCGGGAACCTGTCCTCCACAAAATCGTGGAACTTCCGACTAGTATTTTTCTATTACGCGATTCTGTCTGCGGAATTCCGTGTTTCTCAACGTGGAAAAACGGAGTAGAGTTTGTGCCTCAACACGACACGGGAGGAACTCATCAAGATGCGGCATCGCATACTTTTTCTGATTTGCGCATTCACTCTAGCGACGCTGGGAGGCGCTCAACAAACTTCCACGAGTCGATTCGACGGCTCTTCGTGGTGGGGATATGTCAAAGTGCTCGCAGACGACAACATGGAGGGCCGCGAAACGGGGAGCGAAGGGCTGCGCAAAGCCGAGGCATTTACCGTGGAGCAGTTGGAAAAATCGGGACTCCAACCCGCCGGCGAAAAGGGGTTCTATCAAACGGTTGAATTCGACCAAAGGCAGGTGGACGAAAGGAAATCTTTTGCGACCCTGGTTCATGACGGAGATACGGTTCCCTTGGTTCTGGGTGAGGACGCGTACTTTTCGACCGCAGTCGACCTGCCTTCGACGGAAGTAACAGCGCCTTTAGTGTTCGTCGGCTACGGACTGAATATTCCGGAGAAAAATGACGACGACTTTGCTGGCCTGGACCTGAAAGGAAAAGTGGTCGTGTATATCAGCGGTTCTCCGGAGAGCATTCCTGGAGCTCTTTCGGCGCATTCACAGACAGCGATGGAGCGAGGAAAATCCCTACGCGCGGCCGGAGCGATTGGCGTGATCCGCATCTTCAACCCCGCGGCTATGGACGCTCCATGGGCTCGCATCGCGTTGAATCGAACGGCTCCGGCAATGCAACTTGCCGACCCGAAGATGCAGGATCTCGTCGGTATCAAGGTTGCTCTTACGTTCAACCCGGCGCAGGCCGAGAAACTCTTTGCAGGTTCCGCCCACACGTTTGCGGAACTGGCGGCTTTAGCCAAGGATCGCAAGCCACTCCCTCGGTTTTCGCTTCCAGCGGTTCTGAAAGCTCATGCGTTCATCGATAGCAAGACGATCCGATCTGACAACATTATTGCAAGGCTGCCGGGCACCGACCCCGTCCTGAAGAACGAATATGTTCTGCTCTCCGCGCATATCGATCACTTGGGGATCGGGGCTCCGATTAATGGCGACAGCATCTACAACGGTGCAATGGACAACGGATCGGGTAGCGCTCTGCTGCTCGATATCGCGGCTCACCTGAAAGCTCATCCGGAGAAGCTACGAAGGTCCGTACTATTTGTTTTTGTGACCGCGGAGGAAAAGGGCTTACTGGGCTCGCGTTATTTCGCGGCACATCCAACGGTGGATGCGCGATCGATCGTGGCGGACATCAACACGGACATGTTTCTGCCGATCGTGCCACTAAAGACACTGATGGTGCTGGGAATCGACGAGTCAACCTTGGGAGCCCGCGCCGCGGCTATCGCGGACTCGGTAGGAGTGCATGCGATCCGGGACCCGATGCCGCTCCGTAATATTTTTATTCGCAGCGACCAATATAGTTTTGTACTGCACGGGGTGCCGTCCGTGATGATGAGCGTGTGGGCCCAACCGGGATCGCCCGAAGAGCAGGTGATGGAAACCTGGCTGAGGACGCGTTATCACGCCCCATCGGATGACCTGAATCAACCCGTCGATTTGCAGGCCGCCGCGTTGTATGAAGAGATCGTGTTGCGTCTGCTGACGGAGACGGCAAATGCCGATGCACGGCCGCGATGGAACGACGGTTCGTTCTTCCGGCGTTATGCGACTGAAGCAAAGTGAGACCAATAATGGAAGGAACGCTGAATCAATCCAGTAGTATTTTCGCAGTATTGCCGCTCGGCATGTTCGGTTCTACTGTGCAGCAGAAGCGCAGTACATCAAGTGAAAACCAATGCCTATTCCAACTGAGCCAATTGGGAGCATACCGCGTCCTGCCGAGTTGCTCACGGCAATGCAAGCGCACGCCGCAGGGCAGATTTCTCGTGACGAGCTGATCTCTGCCGAACAAATTGCTGTCCGCGATACGATCGCGCGCTTCGAGGGCACCGGCTCACCCATCATCACAGATGGTGAACAGTCTAAATCCAGTTTCGCTACTTACCCTCTCGACGGTCTTGGTAATCTGGCTCCTGACGGCGTGGTAATTCCTTTCGCCGATGGACATACACGCCAACTGCCGAGATTAACCGCAGGTGTTTTTCGGTACGGCATTCATGCTTCGACTTATCTGAAGGCAGCCCAACGGCATACTCGGCGGCCAGTAAAGCAGGCTGTGATTTCTGCATCGGCGCTGAGTTTGCTTTATCCACAAAGCGGTCTTTCTGACTACCCGCGTGAAGTTTTCCTTAGCGATCTTGTCAGGGAAGCCCAGCAGGACATACGTGAATGCTTGGATGCCGGTGCTGCTTGTGTTCAGATCGACTTCACCGAGGGCCGATTGGCACTGAAGCTAGATTCTTCGGCCGGAATCCTCGGGGCATTTGTTGACTTGAACAATCGAGTGCTCGATCACTTCACGCCCGAACAGCGGCAGAAAATCGGCGTACACACCTGTCCGGGTGGAGATCATGACTCAACACACAGTGCCGATGTGGATTACCTGACTCTGCTGCCGTTTCTGTTTCAGCTGAATGTGGGTCGATTCTACATTCAGTTGGCCAGCGAGCTGGATCGCCGCCGAGTACTGAAGGCTGCGCAAACGCTCCTCAAACCGGGACAAATTCTCTTTGTAGGCGTGATTGATCCAATCAATCCAAAAATTGAGACACCTGGGCAAGTATGCGATCGCGTGCTGGAGGCTGCAGAAATTATCCCTGTCAAAGCGCTTGGTACCACAGACGATTGCGGCTTCTCTCCATTTGCCGATGACACATCCACTTCACGAGAAATTGCTTTTGCCAAGATTCAAGCTCGTGTCGAAGGAACCCGGCTAGCTTCGGAAGTTCTTGGAATTTAATTTAATTTGCTCCGAGAGATTGCCGTTCTTTTCAGCGAACTTCTCGCCAAGCGGAATCCTCGACAATCTCTCGCCGCATTCAACCGTGATCTATCTTACGTGCCGGCAATTCCCTTATTCTGCAAAATTCTCACCACCACTCTCCGATTTTCCGCCTGGCCTTCTGTCGTTGAGTTAGGTGCCACCTGTCCTGACGTGCCCATGGCCCCCGGCGCCAACACGTTCGTTAGGGGAATATTTCCGTCTTGCTCCATAATCGCCAGAACATTATTGGCCCGCTCCATGCTGAGTTTTTGATTCAGTGCGGCTGACCCGACGGCAGAAGCATATCCTTGCACCTGAATAATGTAGGCGGTAATCGTCTTTGCTTTCGTGGCAAGTTGGATTAATTGGGGAATATAGCTCGGCTCGACTGCTACTTTCCCATTCCCAAACAGAACCGTCACTTCTCCCAAAATGTTGTATTCGCCTAGTTCTCCAAACCTCTTATTCGCCGCGGCGATCTCGGCCTTATTCGCAGCGATCTTTGCCTGGTTTGCGGCAATTTCTTGTTGATGGGCAGCGCTCACTGCCTGAGCGGCCGCAAGCTCGCTCTGTTGCTGCTTGATCTCTGCTGCATTGGCCTGCACTTGTGCTTCTGTCGGTGCAATGCCGGCCTGCATATCCTGTGCGGTCTTCAAGTCGGAACCTTTGAACTTCACGCTGTCGGCAACTAGTTGGTGCTGGTCGTTCATCGTTCCTTTTACTTGCACCGGCAGGCCGGGAATCAGCGCCGTCAGTGCCAATTCCTTCTTGCGTAACTTAAACGCGCCTTCCACCTCTTGTACTTGCGTATCTGGAGTCAACGCCACCACGATTGTTTCCGAATCCTGTGTCTTCACCGTCATTGTCGCTCCGCTCCGTCCCGTGATCACTCCCTGTATCTGGGTCTGAGCGTTGGCCATGCTGGCCATAAAAAGTATCGCCAGGATTAGCCCGATCATGAATTTCATATTTTCTAAACGATTGCGATGCATTCTTGTTCTCCTTTTTTCTACTTCAATTTTGGTTTGCCCGAAAGTTTTGTCCTCAATCAGTTCCGCGGTCGCCTCGCTTACATCACACGCATTCCTCATTTCCTTGCTCGCTCAGAAATAGACTTCGAGTCCAACCATCGGTCCCTTTTGCGTCAACCCGATTCCAACTCGGTTCGAACTGACCGTTACGTTTAACTTCGACGCAAGTTGATAGCCCGCATTCAAGGTCAGGTGTTTATTGACGGTTATTCCCACCGTGCCCTGCGTAGAGATGAAATCCCCATACCCGAACAGGTACATTCCGTATAAGTTTCCTTCGATGAATATTCTTCCCGAATCGGTCAGATACAGACGGCCTTCCGGTCCCGCCACCGGAATGGGCGCCAGCAGGGAAGCATTCGATGAATACGCTCCGGTGCCGCTGCTTCCTCCTCCGCTGACCTGTCCCGTCGCCGCTATCTTCGCTGTTGTGTCAAAAATATCGACCTGAATACCCAGCCCGATATGCCCTCTGCGCCGCCGTATGAAGTCGTATTGATAACCGGGTGCAATCATCAAGGCGTGCAGGCTCGAATTGACGATTGATCCAGCCGAGAACGGCACGCCTTGAAATGTGATATCGCGAACCAATGTTGTTTGCTTTGAAGTGTAGAAAGGAGTGATCGACACATACAGATGGTTCTTGTGCGATAACTTCCAATCTACTTTTCCCGAGAATGTCGTATACGAACTGAAGTTCAAATCTTCCGTGAAACTTACCGGCACCTGATCCGATTGGCCGCGGATTGTGCCAGTCGGATTTGAGTAGTACCAGAATCCGTCCAGCTTAATCTTGTAATCGTCGTGCTCTTCGCTCCGTTGCGCGCGTAAGCCTGCAGGCGCAGCCAAAATAAATAGCAGCGCAATTGAGATCAGCACCCATAAAGACTTGCCCGTCAGCTCAATTCTCAATTTGGACAACATTCATTTTTCCTCTCAAGAAACAAAAGTGTTTTGTCCGCGCGCAGTTACCCGGCATGCCTCCTCGAGCGGCACCCGTGCGCCTTGCGGATTTACCTTTCAGCCGCATATTCGCAAGAAGGCTCAAGAGTGGCAGTCATGATGGCACTGTGAGCCAGGCGGGGTAATTGTCAAAAGTGACAGCCCATCCGATCAATTCGGGCCGTTTCTTTTCCAAAGAGAAATAGAGGCGGCGTCACATCAACCGCAATGAACTTCCTTGTTGGTGCGTTTTACCTGTGGAGTTTTAGCGACAAGATCGCTCAATTTTCCACTCAACTCATTCCATTTACTTTATGTTGAACGTCGCTCCCAGAACTAAGCCCGGCATATTCACGTCGTACACAAATTGCTTACCTCCATTCGGCCGATAATTCACGCTCAGATATCGATACCCCGCCAGCAGCAGCCATCTCCGGCTGATCTGGTATCCAAGCAATCCTGCCGCCTGGTAGTCCTGGCGCGACCCGCCTCCTCCAGCATCTCCCAGCAAAATCACCGAAGCTTTCGGCGAGAGCGCAAATTTTATCCGCCCTCCCGCAACGGCATCCGTCCACGTCGCCGCCTGCGAAAATCCCAGCCTCAATTCCGTTGGCTGCAGATTTAGGCTCGTGTTCAAATGCCATATCCGCGCCCCGAACACTGCATCCACTTTCACTCGCTTCCCATCCGCGATTCGATATCCGAGTTGCGGGGTCACGATGAACTCTTTCATGTTTGCGTGGACCGATTCTGCCTCCAAATCATTCAGTGGAAGCGACTTATTATCGGACAGACTCATCCACAAAAAATCTACTGGCATCACAACTCGGCCATGGTCAACTTCTAGAGTACCCATCACGCCAATGTTCAAGTAACCGAAAATATCGCCGAAGCCCGCATTCACTTGGGCATCATGCCCCAAAGCCCCGGTTGTCCCATGCACGCCCGCAAACCAAATGTACGGCGTAAAATTTGCGTGCCATCCGTCTGGCGTGCTCCCTTCCTTCGCTTGCGGTGCTGTTGTACTCGTCCCCTGTGCATTCGCTCGAGGAGTCAAAGACACCGCCACTAGCGTTAGAATCAATACTGTCGCTTTTCCCGCTCTGTTGAACCAATTCATGGGATTTTCCTTTTCTTTGCAGACTGAGTTTCTTAATGCGGCGGCCCGTCCATTCCTTGGCAATAGAAATCGTCAGTTCGGAGCGGCCTGACTCTTCTCAATCCTACGCGTGCCTTTACACCCTGGGTATCGTCAAAAATGACAGGGTACCTTTATCGAGCTAGAACGATGTCCCAAGTGATTAGTTGCTTGCATCTTTATGCAAACTCTCAACTGATCTTGCGCAAAAAAGAAACGCGCTATCCCATTTCGGAATAGCGCGTCTCGAATTAAGCGGCCCTCGCGAGTTCGCCCCTCGTAAGGGTCGCTCCCATTAGTTGCTGGGTCCTTTGGCCGCTGCTTCCGCCTCAGCCATTCTCTTCGCCATTTCCGCCTTGATTGCGTCAAGGTTGAAGCTCGCGCCCCGCTGCATCGGCGGGAATTCCAGGAAGGTTTGGATTTCCTTGCCCATTACTTGTTGCACGAACACGAAACGCCAGAATTGGAACTTGAACCAATCGAAGTATTGTTGCGCCCCGTCTTTCGTGCCGTTGCTGGGCCAGCCCGTGCGCTCGAATGGATCGAGACGCAGGTTGGTGATGTAAGGCACGTCCGGATGGGTCTTTTCACCTAACCAACCTTGCGGCTGGTCGATGAACCGGAACTTGTAATCGTCAATGCGCACTGCACCGACCGTGCTTTCGCCAAGGTAGAAGATTTCATGACGCGCCGACGGTCCTTTGCCTGTAATCGCGGCCATTTGGTTGTAGCCATCCAGATGGTTCTTGTAGGTCCGGTCACCGATCGTTTTGCCCTTCAGCAACTCTTCGGTGATGTTTGGATTTCCCGCCGCCGCAGCGAATGTTGGTAGCCAGTCCATGCCCGAGAAGATTCCGTTCTGTACGGAGTCCGCAGGTACATGACCGGGCCAGCGAAGAATCGCGGGCACCCGGAATCCGCCCTCTAGGACTGTTCCCTTAGATTGCGCGAATGGTGTCTGACCTCCATCGGGCCACGTAAACAGTTCCGTACCGTTGTCCGTCGTGAACAACACAATCGTGTTTTCGTCTTCACCCATGGCCTTCAGCTTATCCATCACGATGCCGATATCGTCATCCAACTGCGCCATCCCTGCTTCTTCCTCCGACCAGCCATTCTCCGCGTTCCGCAGCGCTTCATACTTTGGCGAGAGGTGTGTGACAATGTGCATGCGCGTCGGGTTCAGCCAAACGAAGAACGGTTTGTTGTCCTTCTTGGACTTGTCGATGAAATTGAGGGCCAGGTCGCGGATCTCGTCATCCACGGTTTCCATCCGCTTCGGATAGAGCGGGCCGGCATCCTCAATCTTCTGTTTACCGATAACTCCCCAGCGGGGCATCTCCGTCGAGTCAGCCTTGTCGGTAGCCCAGCAATGAACCATGTTCCGCGGGCCGACGACATTCAACAGATTCTGCGGATAGTTAGGATGCGCGGGGTCTTCCATGGCATCGAGGTGATACAGATAGCCAAAGAATTCGTCGAACCCGTGAACGCATGGCAGGTATTCATTAAGGTCCCCGAGGTGATTCTTGCCGAACTGTCCCGTGGCGTAGCCCATCGACTTCAGCACCGTCGCGATGGTCACCGCTTCAGCCGGTATGCCGATTTTCGCACCCGCTTGGCCTACCGTAGTCATGCCCGTGCGTATCGGCAGTTCGCCAGTGATGAAGTTTGCGCGGCCCGCTGTGCAACTCGCCTCGGCGTAATAGTCGGTAAACAACATGCCCTCCTTGGCCAGCTTGTCGAGGTGCGGCGTCTTGCCGGCCATCAACCCACGATGGTAAGCGCCGATGTTCCACATACCGATGTCGTCGCCCATAATCACAACGATGTTCGGTTTCTTCTCTTGCGCCTTCGCCGTCGGCGTTCCAGCAACTCCAAACAACGTGGCTACCGTCGCCAGCGCCAAACTAATTCTCCCACTCCACTTCATTGGCATCCTCCTCTTCCTCTCATTCACTTCATCGAAACTCTTGTTCGCACCTGAAACATTCGCACCAAGAGGCGATCGCACCTAAAATCCCACATGAACGCGGTCTCAGCGTGGGAGCGGCACACCTCCACAGACAGGTAAATACTCTTCCCTTCACTCAAAAAATGGAATTGTCAGAAGTACCTACCCGCTCGTCTTTCCAGGTTTCCGCCCCAACGAGATTTCGCAACCAGGAAACTCAAACGTTCTCCAAAATGGAAAGAGGGCGGCCCTCTCGAGCCGCCCTCTGCTTTGACGGTTGAACTACTGGCTTTCGTGCGCCTTCATCATTTCCTGAATCTTGGCCTTTACAGCGTCCAGGTTGAACGTAGCTGGATCTTGCATTGGAGGATAGTCGATAGCGGTCATTGCGAGCTTGGCAACGGTTTGTTGCACAACAACGAATCTCCAGAACTCGCGCGCCATGAACTCATTCATATAACCGCCACCTAGATTGTTTAATGTCTCGCCACGGATCGAGGGAGTGCGCTCAAACGGATCTTGGCGGAGGTTTATGATGGTTGGCATATCCGTCGTCACCTTCTCGCCAGGCCATCCATACGGCTGCTGGATGAATTGATATTTGAAGTCATCAATCCGAATGGCGCCAAGGTGTGGGCCAGCAAAGTAGAATAGCTCGTGGCGAGCGGATGGTCCGGTTCCCGTTATCAGTGCCAACTGGTTGTAGCCATCCAGATGGTTCTTGTACGTCCGGTCGCCCAGCTTTACGCCCTTAAGTAGTTGCTCGGTAATGTTTGGGTTGCCGGCTGCAGCTACAAGCGTCGGGAACCAGTCAAGGCCTGAGATCAGACCGTTCTCAACTGATCCGGGTTTCACATGTCCAGGCCAGCGAATGATCGCCGGCACACGGAATCCCCCTTCATAACTGGTGCCCTTGGTGCCCCTGAACGGCGTCATACCACCATCCGGCCACGTAAACACTTCGGCGCCGTTGTCGGTTGTGAAAATCACGATCGTGTTGTTGGTTTCGCCGATGTCTTCGATGTGCTGTAGAAGTTCGCCGATGCTGTTATCCATCTGGGCCATTCCGGCCTCTTCCAGTCCGTAGTTGTCCGTGGAGTTCATCATTGCCTGGTACTTCGGAGGGAGATACGTGAATACATGCATACGGGTCGTGTTATGCCACACGAAGAATGGCTTGCCATCCTTCTTGGCTTTGTCCATGAAGCTGCTGCTAGCCTTCACCAGTACATCATCAAAAGTTTCCATGTCGTATTTGGCTGGCAAACCCTTTTGCCAGTTCTGCATGTCCTTCATGTCTGGGAAGGGTGCAAGCGGTCCTTCGTCCACAATTCTCTGTTTCCCGACTACACCCCAGCGCGGCATAGATGTGGTGTCATCTTTGTCAGTGGCCCAACAGTGTGTCAGAGTGCGCGGTCCAGTTTTGTCCAGCCAGTCCTGCGGATAATCAAACCAATAAGGATCGGACATTGCGTCCAGGTGGTAAAGGTAGCCAAAAAACTCGTCGAACCCATGCACGCATGGCAAGTACTTGTTCAAATCTCCGAGATGGTTCTTTCCAAACTGTCCAGTCTCGTAGCCAAGTTCTTTCAGGGCGGTGGCAAGCGTGGCTGCCTGTGCAGGCAATCCTACGTCTGCTCCGGCCTGACCCACCGTCGTCAGTCCCGTCCGAAGGGGAATTTCTCCAGTAATGAAGTTCGCTCGGCCCGCCGTGCAGCTTGCCTCGGCGTAATAATCCGTGAACATCATTCCTTGGTCTGCCAGCTTTTGCAGATTCGGCGTCTTACCCGACATAATGCCGCGATGGTAAGGGCTCGCATTAAACCACCCAACGTCATCTCCCATGATGACCAATATGTTGGGTTTCTTCTCCTGTGCCTTAGCCGAAGGTGTCCCTGCCACTCCAAACAATGTAACCACTGTCGCCAGAGCTAAACTGATTTTCCCACTCCACTTCATACGCAACCTCCTCTTCCTTTGTTTCCATTCACATCTTGGAAACTTATGCGTGAAGGCTCGTCATCACACCACAACGCAAGCGCAGCCAGAATCCAACATAGAACCAGGTCTCAGTGTGGGAGCGGCACACCTTCACAGACAGATCGCAATACTCTTCCGTTTGCTTCAGGGATGGAATTGTCAGAAGTAACAATGAAAGCGAAGTTCCAGAGGCATCAAGCAGGTTACCAATGATGCTAACTTAGCGTAAAGCCTTCAGTAAATCCGTCAAGACAACGATAACCGGGATCTGCGCCACAATCACCGGCAAAGCTGGAATCGCGACTGCCGCTGCCAACGCGTAGAGAGATCCCTTGTCTGCCGGGAATGGCTTCAATTTTTCTATCTTCTCGTAGCAGTTCCCAAAATTTGCGAGTGTGCTGCTCTCGGGTGCCTGTAGAAATTCGCTTTCGTGCCCGGCACGATGAATGATCCATTTCTCGTGGAACTCAACGCTGTGTATCTGGGCCAGTATTCCGTATTCCAGTATTCCCCTTCGGCGCAGTGCCGCAAGTCGCGAAACAAAAAACACCAAGGGTCCCAGCGCGACCACCGCAATAATTGCAATCAAAGCAATCGTCGGGTACATGAAATCCATCAGGTGGGCTCCGTGGTGAAGAATTTCTTCCCGCCAGGTCGCTCCGATTACGCTAGTGGCCGCGAATGCGACCGGCGCGAAGGCCGACGCAGTCAGGCCCAGGAAACCGAGTCCTCCATGCTCATCTGGATGTGTAGGAATCAGCTTCAAGTTCCTGTTCGACAATTTAAAAGCAAAAAATGTCCACAGCAGCCATTTCCAGAGTCCCAGCCCCAGGAGAAACTGGAATAGCGGCGCACTCACCAGGACCACATACCAGCCTGCAGCCGCTAACTGCAGTTCTGCCCCAACTCTTTGCGCAAGCCATGGCGTTGCGTCGATCAATCCCTTGTAGGAAGTCGCTGTGTGCACCATCAATAGCGCTAGTACTGCCAACTCGGGAAGGAATGCGTCACGCACCCGTACGAGGGACGCAATCACGGCATCCATATGTTCCAGATCCGGCGCTTCCAGTAACCCTGCCTGGCGAATGTGTGCCATGACTGTGCGAAAGCGCAATTCCATCAGCACTTCGCCAAACAACAAGACCGGCACGGCGATGAGCATTCGAGAGTAAACCCGATAATCCGTTAAGAGCGAGTGCAAGCCTGCAGGATTCGCAATGGCCGTGATCAAAACTATCGGCAGCCAACCAATCGCAATCAAAACCGCAATGCGCCGGCCAAGATTCCAATGACCGGGCCGTATCAGCCCCAACTTTTGCTGGATTCGATAGAACGGGCCGCCACGGACAAACGAAACTTCGCCGCCAGCAGGGGTAGACGGAGTTCCTATATTGGGGTCCATTAGCAATCTCGCTTCGCCGACCCAAACCTTATCCCACTTCACATGATCCTGAGACCATGACCTCGGGCATTAACCAATGTCATTGCCTTCTAGGATTTTTGTGCCCGCAGCCGCGGTAGACCACTACTGCGACACATAATGCGCGACCTTCTTTCCGCCCTCTTCCGTGTAATACACCGTCACTTTTGCACCTTTTTCTACACCTGCCCCTGTCGCTTTGCCGGCATCCTCCAATGCTTTGCCAGAGAGCTCGAAGGTCTTCTCCGTCCCATCCGCACTCTTTATCACGATTGTCTTGGTCTCTTTATCAAACTTTGTAACGGTTCCTTTTGTGGCTTTGAACCCGTCCTTGCTGATCTTTCCCACTTCCATTGCAGTTTCATCAGCGCCTTTACCTGTAGTCCGCGCCACCACTTCCGTTCCTTCTTTTAATCCATTGAATCCTTCTTTGGTTCCTTTCACAGTGGCCGCATCGGCGACTTTGATCGTATGTTCTGTTCCATCCGCGGTCTTCACCACTATCGTTTTCGTTGTGCTATCCACCTTCTTGATCGTTCCATGGATGATGCTCACCAAATCCTGTGCCACGCAAATCCCCACCGCAATCATCATGCAAACTGTCAGATATCCAAACTTTTTCATAGTCGATTCCTCCTACCTGAATTTTCATGCCTCAATCGACCGTCCTTCCCAGAACGCAGTTGCGGACATGATTCAAACGCAGCCCCAGAATAAATCGGTCAGATTTACACTGGCCGATTCTCCTTCCAATTCCATCCAGACCGTAATTGTCAAAAGTGACAGGCCATCAGCGAACTAATTCTTCAGTTCGGCCGCCCCACCCACGAATATTGCCAGGCCACCGAAATGTTCTGATAATTTCCGCCGAAACTGATGTATGCGCCGTTGGCGTAACTGAATTTCAACGATTGATGCTTGGTAATTGGAATCGACGCCGTTACCCCGACTCGCGAGCTCTGCTGCTTCGTGAGGGGATTTGCGATTCCGCTTAGACTCGTCTCGCCTCCGAACCAAAAATTTCCGTCCAGGGAAAACCACAGCCGCGGCTTTACGTCGTAACTGAGATGCGTTTCAAAGACTCCCACGGGATTTTGCGATTGTGATCGTGTCCCTGGAAAGTATTGATTATGCGAAAAAAATTCTGGATTGGTCGTGTAGAACCACACGCCCCCATACGCATCCACTACCCAATTTCCCCATCGTTGCGAATAGCCCACCTCTGGCTTGAAACCCCAGCGGTTATTTCCCCAATTGATCAATTTCGTCGGATCGTATTGCCCCGTTGGCGCCACCACTTTCAGGCTCACTCCGATCAACATTTTCTGCCGCCACTTCGCGAAGTCCCGCGGCGGCAGTGACGGTCCACCCTTCAAGTTCACCGAAAATCGGTAAACTGAATCCAGCAGCCCCGATCGGTAAAGATGGCCCTCCGCTCCGAGCACGTATCCCTGAAAATTCCCAACTGCATACGGCAGCGCCGCCAGGACGTTCGCCGACCGCCCAAAAAAATTCAGCGAATGATACAGGGTAATGCTCGGAGTACTGATGTTTGCGGTAGCCCCGGTAATCGGCACCGCCCCATCGAACTGCAGACTCCCGGTGTTATACGAATACGTCATCGTAACCGCGTTCCAATGCAGCGGCGTAATCACGTACGCGCGCGGCGCCAAGTCTTGCCCACAAGTCCATCCTGCCGCGCACAGTACCAGCGCAGCCGCAATCACTACCTTTCCGAAAGTGTGGTTCACGGTTGCGCCGATACTGCCTCGTAACTTTCCCGCAGGAAAGTGTCAAAAGTAACATGCTCTCTTTCACGTCAGCGTCTTTGCAGTCTTAGAGGTCAGGGCTTTCAGCCCCGAAGTTGAATGACAGACCTCTACGGACCTCAACGTTGACACGGCGCTGGCACTCGGTGATACTGCACTCGTTACGGCTGCCGATGTTCTGAGGAATTCCGCATGACTCGGTTAATCGCAAATCTCACTATCCTGAAACATTTCCTCCGCAAGCTCAGAACAGCGCTCCTCAAAGCTGCAAAATGGAAGCCGCCCGCGGATAACCCTTTCTGTGCTGTCCGCTACACCAGCGTTCCCATCTGGAAGCCCTGGCGCGACTATTAATCCACCCCAAACGATTCTTGCGAAAAGGGTGCCCGATCCCTTTCGCCTTCCAGAGAGGATCGGTCTTTCTCTCACCCATTCACCCAAGATGGCCCGCATATTCAGATTCGGCTCTACATACTAAGCATTGTAGTTCGCCACAACTCGCACCACTTTTCCCGTTGCAGACAGCTCCATGAACTCCGCTGTGCGTGTCCCTTTTTGATTTTTGTAGTAGAGCACCACGCTGTTTAACCCCCACAGCACATCCTCAAGGTGAAAGTGGAGTTCCGGATAAGCCTCCAGTCCCCGCTGAAAGTAGGCCCTCAGGTTTTCCTTTCCGACCACTTTGCCGTCAGATCTTCCCGAGAGCCGCGCGGCAACCGGCGAAGTCAGTTCAATGGCCTCATCATAATGACTCATGATCAACTCCAGATCATGAGCGTTCCAGGCCGCAACCCAATGGTTCGCCAGTTTCCAAGCCTCGTCTGTCGTCATCGCCGTTTCTCCAATCCATTGTCAATTGTGAAGAGGTTGCCAGATCCCTTTCCCGGTAGCACAGGCTTCAGCCTGTGAATCTCTGCCACATCTCAAAATTTTCATACCGAGCGCAGGTGTGGAGCGAGTGCCCATCCTCGTTTTTGCAGTGTGGGTCTCGGGTTCTCTTCTTTATTCTCGCAAAAACAATTTCCTCTTTAGTTTTTTACGTCCAATCTGGAACTGACACCACCCTATCCCCATGTTTTTCGTATCAAGGGGAAACAAAGGACTTACAGGCGAAAGCCTTGTATGAAGGGGAGGTAAAGGAGGCGGAAGAGAGGGCGAAAGTAACTCATAAAATGCGGCCCGAAATGAAACTGCAAGCGGGATTTTACTGGGTCCCATGCGGAGTTGTGGCGACGATTCACGGCCCATAATACCATGGATATTTAGTAAATAAATAATTATCGCATTGATATTATATTCGAATGCGTGCAAGGAGGGTGTCCGATCACCTTCGATTTCCAGGCCACTACTTTTGCCGATTACGTCCAGGGCAATGATGAGCGTACAATAACGAAGGTTCGAGCATGGCTCGTACCGAGCACCTCACTCTGAAATAGCTTCTCCGCGGTTTCCATGCTGACGCCGAATGTGATGCGTATCGGCTGAACAGGGAGGAGACACACAATGTCGCAAAATCCAGAAATAACCAGACTCCAAGAAGCAAGTACCCTCGACACCATCAGACTCCAACAACAGGTAGGCGCCGGCAAGAAACCGTGGAGGAAATGGGGACCCTACTTGAGTGAGCGGCAATGGGGGACGGTTCGCGAGGATTACAGCCAGGACGGCAATGCCTGGGACTACTTCACTCATGACCATGCGCGATCCCGTGCCTACCACTGGGGCGAGGACGGCCTTGCCGGCATCAGCGATATGAATCAGTTGCTTTGTTTTAGCGTTGCCCTGTGGAATGGTAAGGACCCCATCCTGAAAGAACGCATGTTTGGTCTGACCAACAGCGAGGCCAACCACGGCGAAGACGTTAAGGAATACTATTTCTACCTCGACAGCACGCCGACGCACTCGTACATGAAGTATTTGTACAAGTATCCCCAAGCGGCCTTTCCCTACAGCGATCTGATCGAGACGAACAAGCGGCGCGATCGCGGCGACATGGAGTACGAGTTGCTGGATACTGGTGTCTTCAAAGATGATCGTTACTTCGATGTTTTTGTGGAATATGCGAAGCAGGCTCCGGAAGACATTCTCATCCAAATTACTGTGTGTAATCGCGGGCCTGAACCGGCCGCATTACATATTCTGCCGACCCTATGGTTTCGCAACAGCTGGACCTGGTGGCCAGGTACACCAAAGCCGTCGTTGAAGCAGATATCTGGCCCCCAAGGCACTCAAGCCATTGCAGCGTCGCACGTTGATCTGGGTGAGCGCTATCTGTACTGCGAAGGAGATGTGCCGCTACTCTTCACGGAAAACGAGACCAACAACGAACGGCTCTTCGGCAAGTCCAACGCCTCTCGTTACGTCAAAGACGGAATTAATAACTACGTGGTCGAAGGAAATCCCAACGCCGTCAACACTGAGAAAACGGGAACTAAGTGTTCGGCACACTATCAATTGACAGTCGATGCGGGAAAGACAGCTACCGTCCGTTTGCGTTTGAGTGACGCGGTGCATGCAGCAATGGGCGACCCGTTCAAGAGCTTTGCCGAAATCATGCAGGCTCGCCAACGTGAGGCAGATGAGTTCTACAAATCCATCACTCCAGAACGTGTCAGCAAAGATGAGGCCCTCGTAATGAGGCAGGCGCTCGCCGGGATGCTCTGGAGCAAGCAGTTTTTTTTCTTCGACGTGGACAAATGGCTCGAAGAGCACGGTGTCGACCCGATGAAGCCCGGCGGACGCTTGATGCGCAACAGCGAGTGGTTCCACATGGTGAACCAGCACATCATCTCGATTCCCGATAAATGGGAATATCCGTGGTTTGCCGCCTGGGATTTAGCGTTCCACACTATCGCGCTCTCCACGGTCGATCCCGAATTCGCCAAAGAACAGCTTGACCTGATGCTGCAGGAGTCCTTTCTTCATCCAACCGGCCAGATACCGGCTTACGAGTGGAACTTCGGCGACGTCAATCCGCCTGTACACGCCTGGGCGACGATTTTCATGTACCGAACGGAGCAGGCGCTTAAAGGACAAGGCGACCTCGATTTCCTCAAGCGTTCGTTTGCCAAGCTGATATTGAACTTTAGTTGGTGGGTGAACCGTAAAGATCGCTTCGGCAAGAATCTCTTTGAGGGGGGCTTCCTCGGACTTGACAACATCGGCGTCTTCGACCGCAGTGCTCCGTTGCCGACGGGTGGCAGCCTTGAGCAGGCTGACGGCACCGCGTGGGTCTCCATGTTCGCCCAGAACATGTTGGAGATCGCGGTGGAGTTGGCTGCGCACGATCCTGCTTACGAAGACATGGCCCTGAAGTTTGCGGAGCATTTCATCTGGATCGCTCGCGCCATGAATCAGACAGGTCCTGGTGGAATGTGGGACGAGGAGGATGGTTTCTACTACGATGTTCTGCGGCTGCCCGACGGTAGTGCCCGCCGTCTCAAGGTTCGCTCCATGGTGGGACTGCTGCCCTTGTGCGCCACCACCGTTATCGAGTCTTGGCAGCGCGAAAAAGTACCGCGAATGACAAAAATGCTACGAGAACGTTTGGAGCGTATGCCCGAACTGCGTGACAGCATTCATGCAACCGGGCGCGGTCATTTGGGGTATGCCGAACGCGGCATGGCTGCGCTGGTGAATCAGGACAGGCTGCGCCGCATTCTGACGCGCATGCTTGACGAGAACGAATTCCTTAGCCCTTACGGGATCCGGGCAATCTCCCGCTTCCATGCAGACCATCCATATGTCGTCCAAGTGGGGGGCCAGGAATATAGGGTCAACTATCTTCCGGCCGAGTCCGACAACGGGATGTTCGGTGGAAACTCTAACTGGCGAGGGCCCATTTGGATGCCCGTGAACGCAGTGCTGATTCGCTCCTTGTTGTCGTTCTATCTCTATTATGGCGACAACTTCAGGATCGAATGTCCCACCGGCTCGGGCAAGTTGATGAACCTGTTTGAGGTCGCCCATGAAATAGCCGATCGCCTGGAACGTATCTTCCTACGGGATAAATCCGGCCGACGACCGGTGTACGGTGGCACGGAGAAATTCCAGACCGATCCCCACTGGAAGGATTACATCCTGTTCTTTGAATACTTCCACGGCGATAACGGTGCCGGCCTCGGCGCCAGTCACCAGACCGGCTGGACCGGCGTGGTCGCAAAACTCATCGAGCTATTCGGACGTATCGATGCGCAGCAAATCCTAGATGCCGGCAAAGCTGGCGCCTTTGCGAAAGGCGCTTCCGGGTAGTCAGCGTCTGTTAATAGTGAATGGCATCCTGATGCGCGCCGGATGGACCTATTGAGCACTGGCAGTGAACGATTACGACACTCGAGGATAAGCAAGAGGGTGGCAGATCCCCTTCGGTTCCTAGAAAGGGTTGGTCTTTCTTCTCTACATGAGCCGGCTGGAACCCGACGCTACTAAGAACCCTGCAAAGCATTGCGAGCAAATGGATACTTCTGGGGAAATGGAGCGGGTTAGGCCAAACGCAACGGTTGATTTTGGGCCAAGCGGCGGCAAATTTCTTTTACGTCGGCATCAATGTGCTGCCAATACTTTTGCAGCCCGCTGCACAGGTAATTCAGGCCCGGCTCGCCATCGCGCGTGCGGATCATTCGATTCTTCGGGCATTCACCGTTACACGCAAACAGGAAGCTGCACTCCGTGCACTGGCGGGGAAGCGAATTGAACTTATTCATCCCAAACTTTTGCTGTTCGTCGGAGAAAACCATGCGCGAACTGGAAATCTCCATAATGTTTCCGAGCTTGTATTCCGGATACACGTAATGGTCGCAGGCATAGAGGTTTCCGTCATGCTCCATCGCCACGCCCTTACCGCAGAACTCGTGGTAAATGCACAGTTGCGCGTCCATCCCGCGCCACTGCGCGATGGCGGTTTCAAAATGGTTGACGAACACTTTGCCGATGTCCCGGTGAACCCAGTCATCCCAAATCTTGCGCAAGAAATAGCCCCAATCGTCCGGATCAATCGACCAGTCTGTGACCACTGAATTCGGATGGCCGGGATGCGCGGCAGGCGAACCCTGCACCGGCAGAGTCGCCGGATCCCACTTTTGCGGCGCGATCTGATGGAAAACTTTCGGCTCCACGCACGGAATAAACTGCATTTCCCGCGGCCGAACTTCATTCTTCAGGAAGCGGTACACATCCAGCGGACGCTTGGCATTCACGCGATTGATCACGCTGAGCGTATTGAACGGAACACTATGCCGGTGGAGCATCTGCGAAGCCGCAAAAACTTTGTCAAACGTCGGCTTGCCGTCGTTCGCAATTCGATAGCGGTCGTGCAGTTCCTTCGGCCCGTCAATGCTCAGCCCAACCAGGAACTCGTTTTTCTTCAGGAACACGCCCCACTCGTCATTCAGCAGAGTACCATTGGTTTGCAGATCGTTCTCGATGCGTTGATTGGGCTTCTTGTACTTCTGTTCCAGCGCAACTGCCTTTTCAAAAAATTCAATTCCCATCAGCGTTGGTTCGCCGCCCTGCCAGGAGAAGACGACTTCGCTGCGATCTTGCCCTTCAATGTACTGGCGAATATGGGTTTCCAGAATTTCGTCCCTTATGCGGAACTTCTGATTGGAACCGAGCAGATCTTTTTTGTGAAGGTAATAACAGTACGTGCAGTCCAGATTACAAATCGCCCCGATGGGCTTGATCATGGCGTGGTACGCCCGCCGTCCACCGGCCGGCGCCGGCCACGGTGACAATGCCGAAACTGAATGCTCGTTACTCATGTTGGATGCAACGTCATGTCTATACCAAAAAACTTCGTATTTTGCAGTGACGCCGCTAATGCGGAGTGAATTGCGAAGTAAATTCCCGCCCGGCCAGCGCTTCGTTCATGGCCTGAACCAGATCGCTATCCATGAGTACTTTCAATACATAGGCCATTCCTCCGGCGGCAAAGCAGGTTGCCATGATGTCGGAGTCTTCATGCACGGTAAGGAAGATCACTTTCGTGCGGCTGCCCCGCCGCTTCAGTTCGCGGGCAACTTCAATGCCGCTCAATCCTGGCATCGAGATATCCAGGATAGCCAGATCGGGCTCAAGCGCCATGATTGAATCCAGAGCAGTTTGTCCGTCGGAAACCATGCCGATGATTTCAAACGATTTGTCCAGTAATTTGGCGACTTCACTCAAAACGGAAGTGAGATCGTCCGCGACTAATACACTGCTGCCCTTCATTACGAGCTCACCCCTGAGCACTACATCGGGTTCAAGTGGAAGATCGAAAATGCGAAAGGGTCGATATTGAGCAGAGTCTTCCACCATTGTGGAGTTACTGGCAATTGGCCAAACCTCCGTATACACAATGCGCATCATGGAAGTGCGATGGGTATTGGCAAAACTTACAGTCAGACAGGATTTCTTGAAGGTAGAAAGAGACAAGCCCAACAGGGATGAGCCAAATCTGAAAGGAGCCTAGATGGAAATGATGTGGTTCCTTATGGCGTATTGCACCAATTCGGCATTCGTTCTTAGCTGTAACTGTTCCATCACCGCGTACTTATGGGCTGCTACCGTGCGCTTGGTAATTTTCAGGGCAGATGCCACTTCCTTCATGGAGTTTCCTTCGGCTAGTAGTTGGATGACTTCGCGCTGGCGGATGGTAGGTTCAGGGATGTGAGTACGCGTACTGGGTTCTCGCAAAGAGATCTTAGTCAGGCCCTCGGAGGCGCTTGGGGTCACATAACTCTTGCCCTTTAATACCTGGTCTACGGCGTCGGTTAGTTCCAGTGCGGCACCTTGTTTGTGAAGGAAGGCGGAAGCTCCGGCGCGAAATGCTTCGCCGACGAGATAAGGATCCTCGTTCATGGTCATGAAAATAAATTTGACTCTGGGCAGCGCGGGCCGCAGTTGGCGAGCAGCATCCAAACCGTTCAGTTCGGGCATGCCGATGTCGATTATGATCAAGTCGGGTTGAAGTTTAGCTGCTACGTGGAGAAGAGCGCGCCCGTTATTCACAATGCCGACAACTTCGCAGCGAGGTTCCAGGATGCCCTTCAAGGCATCGGCCAACATCTGATGGTCATCGGCTACTAATACACGTGGACGTTTCACGTTTTAACCTCCTGCAACCTGTGATTTTGCCAGGACTTCCTTAGCCGAAGCAGCCAGAGGCACCGTGGCAAAAACTTCTGTTCCTTGTCGAGGCTGAGACTTTACGGAGAGCCTGCCCCCAACGAGACGAAGCCGCTCGCTCATGCCAATCAATCCAATTCCGAAATCAGGATTTTGTGTGGCGAAATCAAAACCTGTACCGGAATCGGAAATACGAAGGGTAATTCCTTCTTCGTTTGTGCCGAGTTCCATTGTCGCAACTTTGGTCTGGCTATGTTTGACGACGTTGCTCAAAGATTCCTGGGCAACGCGGAAAAGACAAAGGGCCACTTCTTTGGGAATGTCGCGCGGGGATCCACAATCAAAGAACTGAATTTCAATCTTGCACTTGTCCCCGATCTCTTTACAGAGGCCGACGAGGGCTGGGCGGAGGCCAACATGTTCCAGCTTGCTGGAATGTAGCCGATGAGACAGGGAGTGAATATCGGAAGAGATTTCCTTGATATCTTCCAACATTTCCAAGACCTTAGCGCGGTCCTCCATATCGGACTCGGGTAGTTTTTTCCAGAGCTGGCCGAGCCCGATACCGAGAATGGCCAGACGCTGACTGAAATCGTCATGGAGTTCCCGGGCGATATGGGCACGCTCTTCTTCCTGGGCGCGAATAAGGCGGCCGCTTAAAGTGTGAAGCGATTCTTCCGCAGTCTTTCGTTCGGTAATGTCGACGCAGGACCCGATATAACCGCAAAAATTGTCGCCCTCAAAACGAGGAACACCAAAATCGACCATCCAGCGAAATTCGCCATCGTGGCGGCGGAGCCGGTATTCCATCTCAAAGTCAACATGTCGATCGAATGCAGAGGAGTAAGTCTGCAGGCAACGATCAAGGTCGTCGGGGTGCACGCCCAAGGCCCAGCCATCACCCAGTTCTTGTTCAAAAGTGCGGCCTGTAAAGTTAAGCCAGCCTTGATTTACAAAACTGACCAGCTTGTCGGCGCCCGACATCCAGATCAAAACGGGAGCTTTGTCGGCGACCAAACGGAAGCGCTCCTCGCTTTCATTTAACACTTGCTCAGCACGTTTGCGATCAGTGATATTCCGTGCGATGGTGGCCGCCCCGACGATTGTGCCTGCAGAGTCCCTGACGGGAGAGATGGTCAGCGAAACGTTGATTTTCTTATGGCTTTTAGTGAGGCGGATGGTTTCGTAGTGCTCTACGTGCAGACCGGCACATACGCGGCGCAGGATTATTTTTTCTTCATCCGGTAGTTCCGCGGGGACCAGCAGTTCGACGGACTGTCCGATCATCTCTTCCGGGTTGTATTCGAAGATGCGTTGGGCACCAGCGTTCCAACTCAAGACGACGCCCTTCAAATCTTTGGAAAAGATAGCATCATCCGAGGATTCCACAATGGCAGTGTGGCGGAGGCGCGCTTCTTGTGCCCGAGTCCGCGCCAGGGCATTGGAAAAGATTTCAGCCAGTAGCTTGAGTTGCTCGATGAGTTCATCCGTCCAGGCCACGTGGCGGGTGGTGCTGGCAAAAGAAATGCAACCCAAGGAATCATCACCCGCTTTGAGAGGAAACGTTGCGACGGAGAGAGTACCAAGTTTTCTAAAATGCTCTCGCTCGTCGGCAGCTTCCGGAGGCAAAGTCGACACATCGGAGATAGCAATCATTTCGCCGCTCGAAAAGTGATTCTTCCACCAGGTCAATTTGTCGATGTTCAAAATTGGGGGAATGGGTGGGACTTCCGGAGCATGCCAGGAAAAAGTGACGATCAACTCGGTGTTAGGTTGCGAACAAGCGAAGAGCGTAATGCGGTCCAGATTAAGGAACTGCGCAATGCGTCCGAGACATTTATCAATTTTCGGAGCGACCTGGTCTTCAGGGAGGTTGATGAAAGTCGTGGAAAGATCAGAAAGCATTTTTTCAAAAGCCATCTGGGAAAGAAGAGATTGTTGATATTTCCTTTTTTTGGAGCGTTGCCAGAGCAGGCCGAGGATAAGAACGGCTTGTAACGAGCAAAGAAGGACTGTGCCGAGGATGTAGAACTTGTAGGATTCCCAGAGGCCGGGTTGGCGATTCAGGATTATACTGCCAGCGGGAAGAGAAGACTCGCGAATTTTCCAGCGTTGAAGGGCTCTCGAATCGAACATGAACGCGCTCTTGGCCGTAGCGTCTTCGGGATGACCTCCTGCAAGCATAAGGAGGCCCATCTCCCCCGCTTGTTTCCCCATTTCATCGAATCTGGTGACAAAGCCACCAACCGTACCGGTGTTCAAGTGAGTGCCGAGCAAGACGTAGACAGGTGCGGGGGAGAGGGAGGAAATTCTGGAAACAATTTCAGCCGAGATGAATGTGCGGCCGGTAATGTCGCGGCCCAAAGAAGCGAAAAGAATGATGCTCTCTGGCCCCAATGTTGAGACCCTTTGAGAGATTTCGTCAAAAGAAAGATTGGTCAGATAAATGACATTCATCTTGGAATAATTGGCGAGTTGATGACGAATTTGGCCGACTAAAGGACTTTCGGCCTCGGAAGCGCCGCCGAGGACCACCAGTTGTTGGGCCTGAGGGTGTAACCTTCTTGCGAGGTCGACGGTCTTAAGCACATCACAATTCACCCAAATGCTGGCGGAATTCTGAATTCCGGCCAACTGGGCATGAACTTTGGGCTGGTCATTCACGCCCAAATAAAGCAAGGGGGTTCCCGGAAACAAATCAAGAGGAACTTGGCCAACGGCGATCACCAGATCAAGCTTGGTGTTTGCATACTTGCGTTGTATCCAAGCGGCGCGCTGGGACTGGATTGACAGATCCGGGAACTGCACACGGTCCATGTGCTCGCTGAAAACAGGAATGCCGCCCGGTTCACCGACCCGAAGAGTGTCACGGGCATTTTCATAGACTTCGCGGAAAATGGGCCAAGTGAGATCTTCCTGAAGCAGAATCAGAACTCGTTTTGGCTCGTTGGATTGCGCCGAGTTGTTGGATTGAGCCGAGGCGAAAGCGAACGGGGCAAGGATGAGAAGCAGCGGAACCCAAAAAAGAAGACAAGACGCTAGAGGCGAAGTACGAAGAGAGGCGCGTGGGGACGCCGAAGTATAAGTGGGGGACGCCATAGAGTTATCTATCCAAATAGTTAGTGCCGAGAGGTTTCGTGGCGGGGAAACCTCCTTGGGAGCGGGAGCCGTTTTTCCGTTCAAATGTACGTTGGCGTACGTCATTTAAAAAGGAAAAATTAGCCAAAAAGCCTAATTTTCAGCTGATGCTGGCCCGGGCAATGGTTCAATTTGCCAAACTCGGCCTACACGATGGTTTCCGTACCGAAACCCGAAGAGGGGAAGCGAACCACTCCGCATCCAGCTGAAAAGAACAAAGGCAACTTAACAAAATTACGTTGAGATGAACAGTACTCATTTTAGGGCTCTAAGCGCGATGAACGGACTCAAGACCTGCTTCTCTAAAACCATTGCAATGTGTAACATCCGTCGGAATATTTTTCCGGATAACCTCCGGATTGTTAGTTTTGACAGTTCTCCTTGTGGCGTGCGTAAAGCATGATGCACAGGACGAGATTAGGTTTTGTACGGAAATTCGGGGTGAGGCACAGAGGCCTATGAGTTCGGTGAAGATTTGTGATGTAAAGCGTAAGGACGATTGGCGCAAGGAATTCATACAGAAAACAAGTTCTTTAGCGTCTCTAGAGATCGCAATGATGGTGGCAATTAGCTGCCTGGCAATTGCGTTCCTTTGCGTGAATTTCTTGAGATTCCTGAGTTATCCCGTCCAGGCGGGAGCCAAGACCGAGGGGAGTGCGGGTGTGGCTTTCGGGCCGACAGTGGCAAACAAGGAACCGGCGCCAAGCAAAGCACCCTTGGGTATGGTTTGGATTCCCGGCGGGGAGTTTTCCATGGGTGCGCAGGATCCTCCCGGAGGGGACATGGTTGGGATGCAAGCCACCACGGATTCCCGGCCAATTCACCGAGTGTATGTGGATGGCTTTTTTATGGATAAGACTGACGTGACCAACGCGCAGTTTGCCGAGTTTGTAAAAGCGACGGGCTACATAACCGTGGCGGAAAAGACTCCGACGCTAGAGGAGTTTCCCGGTGCGCTGCCAGAAAATTTGTACGCGGGGGGAGTTGTGTTTACGCCGCCGGATCATTCGGTTGCACTGAACGACCATTTTCAATGGTGGAAGTACGTGAAGGGAGCCAACTGGCGGCATCCCAGTGGGCCGAATAGCACAATCAAAGGAAAAGGGAACTATCCGGTAGTGCAGGTGGCCTACCAGGACGCCGAAGCGTACGCAAATTGGGCGCACAAGCGCCTACCCACGGAAGCGGAGTGGGAATTCGCTGCGCGCGGCGGACTAGCAGGTAAGCCCTACGTTTGGGGCGAGAAGTTCAATCCAAACGGAAAGTGGATGGCGAATACGTATCAGGGACATTTCCCCAACAAAGATACCGGCAGCGACGGATATGTTGGACTGGCCCCCGTGGCGCAGTACGCGCCCAACGGATATGGACTTTACGACATGGCAGGGAATGTTTGGCAGTGGACCGCTGACTGGTATCGAGTGGATTACTACACAGTGCTGGCGAAAGTGGGGGGAGTTGCGCGGAATCCGAAGGGGCCGGAAAGTCCCTTCGATCCGGCGGAACCTACCGAGAAGAAAAAGGTTCACCGGGGAGGCTCGTTCCTGTGCACAGATCAATACTGCTCTCGCTACATGGTGGGAACACGGGGCAAGGGCGAAGTGAGCACGGGAACAAATCATCTCGGCTTTCGATGTGTTTCGAATGGTGAAAACAAATGAACCGAACGCTGAAATTGCTAGGGATGTTATGGCTATTCACGTTGCCGCTGGGTTTCACTACTAGGATCGGCGCACAAGAACAGAGCAACCAGGCGAACACTAGTGAACAGAAAGCAGCTAAGCCCGTAGAGGAAGGAACTGTTGCGGACGAAAACACGACCGAAGCATTGCAGAAAGCAACACAGAACCCGGTTGCGAGCCTGATCAGCGTCCCAGTTCAGAACAATAGCAACTTCGGAATGAATCCCGGTTACCGGACGCAAGACGTTTTGAATATCCAGCCAGTGATACCAATAGGGATTTCGAAAGATTGGAACCTGATTGTCCGGGTGATCACGCCAATTATCTGGCAGCCGTTGCCAAATGCACCGTCGACGCCAGAAACAGGAGTTTACGGGCTGGGCGACATGGTGCCGACATTTTTCCTGTCACCGAAGAAACCGGGAAAAATCATCTGGGGAGTTGGCCCAGTATTTCAACTACCCACCGCAACGAGCAACTTCTTGGGACAGGGAAAGCTGGGAATAGGACCGTCAGTAGTTGCGCTAGCCCAGCCGGGGCATTGGACATTGGGAGCTTTGGTGAACAACATTTGGTCGGTGGCAGGATCAGGGAGCCGGCCAGCGGTCAACCAATTCACGTTGCAATATTTCATCAACTACAACTTAAAAAAGGGTTGGTATATCACCTGGCAGCCGACGCTGACGGCGAACTGGGAGGCGCCAAGTGGTAATCAATGGACCGTGCCGTATGGAGGCGGAGTGGGAAGAATCATGAAGCTGGGGTTCCAGCCGGTGTCGCTGACTGCGCAGTTTTTTGGAAATGCGGTGCATCCCGCGGGAACACCCGCGTGGACCATGCGGTTGCAGATAGCCTTTCTGTTTCCGAAGTTAACGGAAGAGCAGAAAAAGATGATGTTGGAGAAAAAATTGAAACAGATGGATCAGGCACCGGCGCCACCAAAGAGTTGATAGGGAATGAGAGATTTTGATGGTAGTGTGCTACTCGAATCCGATTCAGTGGAGGAGAGAAAGATGCCGCAACAAGGTTTGAACCGAATGGCAGTGGTAGTAATGGGCCTGGTGCTGGCACTCCTTGTGGGGAATGTGGCGCTTGCACAAGACGTGACCACGAACTTCATGCCGGGGACAGACTTCACGAAATACCACACGTATAAATGGGTGGTGATTGAAGGTGCTGAGCAACCAAACCAGATTGTGGACGCGCAGATAAAGCAAGCAATCGATGCACAATTGGCGGCCAAGGGCCTAACCAAGGTGGATGGGGACAAGGCTGACCTGTATGTCGGATATCAGATTTCCATCAGTAAGCAACAACAATGGAACGCCTATGGGATGGGAGGCGGATTGCGCTGGGGCGGAGGGATGGCAACGGCGACTAGCTCAACGATTGCTATTGGGACGTTAGCTGTGGATATGTACGATCCAGCCACCAAGCAACTGGTTTGGACCGGACGAGCGACCAAGACGCTTGACCCCAACAACAGCCAGGAAAAGAAGCAGAAGAATCTGAACAATGCGATGAAGAAGCTGTTGGCCAAATTCCCGCCGAAGTAGGGAAGACCGAAAGCTGAAGAAGGCTTCCCGATTCTGTGGAGCAGAAGCGGTCAGAGGGCCCCGACGGGGTCCCGATTGGGAATCTGTGCGTCAGGCCAAGTCGGCTAGACCGGCTATAATTAAGGATAGAATCGAATCGGCTATACCCCCGGTGAGCAGTTCAATCCCCTAAGTCCCCATCCATCAGTACCTTACTCCCGCCAAGGATGCCGTAAGTGTAACTGAGTACCCTTACGGTACACATGCGTTCGTAAACGGTGACAGTCCTGTACCAGTACAGGAAACTCATGAAAAGGGTGTGCCAGAGTTAAACACAATATGGCGGAGGGTCCATCTATGGTTTCAGTCGAAGCAGACGCGCGTTTTATTCGCAATCGTGAAGTTGTGTCTCGCCAGATCGAAGGTGAATTGGTGATCGTACCAATCCGGCGCGGAGTTGGCGATCTGAATTCTCTCTACACGCTGAATTCGGTTGGATCGATTTTGTGGGAGTTCATGACGGAAGGCCACACAGTGCAGGAGATGGTCAACCGAATTTGCGATGAGTTTGAAGTGACGTCGATGCAGGCGCAAGCGGATATACAGGAGTTTCTCGGGTCGATGCTGGAAGAAAAGTTAATCCAGCCGACGGCCTGAGGGCGGCCAGGGAAGAGGGGTAGTTCATTGTTGCAGACAGGCACATACGGGGATTTCTCTTCGCGGATTCATGATCGGCAGAAGGATCGCCGCATTCCGACGGAAGTGACCATCGAGATGACCCATCGGTGTCCGCTCGAATGCCAGCATTGCTACAACAATCTGCCGATGAGCGATGTGAACGCGCGAAAGCAGGAGTTGACGTTTGAGGAGCATATCCGGCTGCTCGATGAACTGGTGGAAATGGGATGCCTCTGGATTTTATACACCGGTGGAGAAATCTTTGCGCGCAAAGACTTTCTAGATATCTATACGGAAGCAAAGAAACGGGGTTTCCTGATCACGCTGTTTACCAACGGCACAATGATCACGCCGCGGGTCGCCGATTATCTTCTGGAATATCGACCGTTTTCGATCGAAATCACGATGTACGGAGCCACCCGGGAGACGTACGAGACCCTGACGCAAATCCCGGGGTCGTTTGATCGGTGCATGAGAGGCATTCGGCTGCTTCATGAACGAAACCTACCGTTGAAATTGAAGACTGTGCCGACCACCGTTAATTTTCACGAAGTTTACGAGATGAAGCGTTTTGCTGAAGAAGAGCTTGGAGTCGAATTCAAATTTGATCCGCTGGTGAATCCACGGACTGACTGCTCGCAGAGCCCTTTAGCGGTAAGGCTGTCCGCGGAACAGGTGGTGTCGATCGATTTTCGAGACCAAGTGCGCAAAGCGGAATTCAAGAAAATGGCGGTAGAGGAGCTGGAGGGGCTGAAGCGTTCGGACGAAACGCAAAAATATACATGCGGTGGAGGAATGAAGGGTTGCGCCATCGATCCCCAGGGTCTGATGACGATTTGCGTCATATCACAACAGGAGGGCGCCAACTTCCGCGATGGTGGATTCAAAAAAGGTTGGGATGGCCGGCTGCTGGAGATACGCCAGACGCCTCGCAAGCGACAAACGATCTGCTGCACCTGCCAATTGCAGTCGCTTTGCAGCATGTGTCCCGCCAATGGTGAATTAGAAAGTGGAGATGCCGAAACACCTGTTGAGTTTCTTTGTCAGGTGGCGCATCTGCGCGCCTACACGCTTGGTCTCGAAGTGCCAGAGCATGGGGATTGCCCCTGTTGCTTCGGGGGAGCACACCACGAGCACCTAATCCGTTCTGCGCAGCGTCTCCAACTAGAGACGAGCAGTCCTGAAAACATCATTCCGCTGCAATCCGTGAATTCCATCCTTCCGGTATTGGCCCAACCGAATGGGTGCAGCTCCGGAGGATGTACCTCCTGCGGGACGCTCAAGAGATGACAGTTGAAAGAGACAAGGCAAAGTAATGAACGAATCACGGAAAAATGAAAACTCGGGCAAAGCGGCGTATCAACCGCCGCAAGTGATTCGATTCAGCTTGCGTCCAGAAGAAGCGGTTTTGGGCCATTGCAAAGTGTCTGGATCTGCCGGGGCGGCGGGAGCTGGTTGCCGGGGGGTTGTGACTTTTTGCCGGACACCAGGCTCATGACATCGGGGCAGATTGGAGAAGGAAGAATGTCAACGGTATTCGTCAACTCGGAAGCCACAACAAATCATGCCGGCCGCGTCGTGATTGAAATCGGTGGCATTTCAATGGGCCTTTGGTGTGAGCGGAACATGAACTTCGCTCTTGATAAGGATCACTACCCATTTGTCATTGGCCATTTGAATGATGAAGCAAGCGACATGGAGCTTGATGTCTCCTTTGCCGAGGCTCTGGAAATGCCCAGCATCGAGCCTTCCTTTTCCTCCGGCGGTCTGTGGTCGGCCTTTACGGGTTCCACTGGCACTCAGTTTTATTTCTCCAGCCCAATTTTTGGAAATTCCCCATACAAAGCGGCATGGTTCGATCCTTCTTATCAACGGGGACACATCGTGCTCCGGCGTGACTGTTTCGCAGCTGGACAGCCGGTATATCCCCTCGAATACCCGATCGACGAATTGGCGATGATGCATCGGCTTTCGCTGGGAGAGGGTGCGGAAGTACACGCACTCGGCCTGACGGATGCGGACGGGATGGGCTATTTGTTTCTTGGCCATTCCGGTGCGGGCAAGAGCACTACCGCACGCCTGTGGATGTCCAAACCCGGAGTAAAACTTTTAAGTGACGACCGAATCATTCTGCGGAAAAAAGACGGCAAGTTCTGGATGTATGGAACTCCATGGCACGGTGATGCAGGTGTTTCGTCGCCAGGTTGCGCTCGGTTGTCGGCCATTTTTCTCTTAGAGCAAGCACCGAAAAACGAATTTGAGCAGATGCCGGGAGTAAGGGCGGCTGCGGAGTTGTTTGCCCGTTGCTTTGTGCCCCATTACCTGAGCGCCGGTATGCAATTCACTTTGCGTTTTTTTGACGAGCTTACTCGCTCGATTCCCTGTTCGGTTTTCCGCTTCGCTCCAACGGAAAGCGCTGTGGAGGCGATTCGTGACGTTCGTGCGTGAAAACCAGGTTCGAAAAGATTCGCGTCTTTTTGCAGAGATGTGCACCGCTTTGCTGAAACGGGGGTTTGGGGTGCGATTCCGGGTGCAAGGGGAGAGTATGCGCCCGAATCTACAGGATGGGGACGACGTTCTGGTGGGGCCAGCGGGCGCGGTTGAACTTCATCGTGGCGATATTGTTTTGGCGGAAAATTCGGATGGCCTGCGCGTTCATCGTGTAAGTTCTTGCGACGGAGCGGCAGGAGATGTTGTCCTGCGAAGTGATACAGGCCAAGACTTCGACCCACCTAATAGGCGGATTTTCGGGAAGGTCCTCTCTTTGCGAACTGGCTCCCGGGAGCAATTCCTGACTGCATTCCAGACTCGCTTTGTGCATCCGGTGCGGATCCTCACGCGCCGCGTGGGTCTGGCCGTGCAAAATCGCCTGCGTCGCATTGCCCTGCTTCTCCCCACAATTATTTCTTTATCTCTCGTGTGTGCGACATTTCTTGTCCCTGCGGCTCATGCCCAAACCGCGGACCTGCAACTGACACAGACCGCTTCCGCTTCTGCAGTGGCAACGGGCGCTACAACCCAGTCGTTAGGGACGGCCACAAATGCTAGTTGGGCGGGTAATGTCGGAACGTTCACTTTCCCGACGCCGTTGCCGGCAAATGTGCTGGTCGGCGCTCCGTTGACGACAACTGGATTTACGCCTGCCGGCTACAACGTTACAAACGCAACGATCACGTCGGTGAACAACGTAACAGGAGTCGTCACCGTCGCGCTGCCCGCGCAGTTAGGGACGGCGACGACTGCGACATGGGCGGGTGGTACCGCATCGTTTACATTCCCTACTCCATTGCCGACAACTGCAGCCACTGGCGATCTGCTGACGACGACCGGCTTCACGCCTGCGGCCTACAATCTTGCGAATGCAACGATCACGTCGGTTAACCCTGCAACAGGAGTGGTTACGATTGCCTTGGCCAGTCAATCGGTGGGAACGGCCACGGCGGCGACATGGACGGGCGGCGTTCTATCGTTTACATTTCCGACGCCGTTGCCAGCAAATGCGGTCACTGGCGCTCAGATCACAACAACCGGCTTTACACCTGCTGCCTACAACGTCACGAACGCAACGATCACGTCGGTTAGCGGTGTGACAGGAGTGATCACGGTTGCGTTGGCAAGCCAGTCGTTGGGGACAGCCACGGCTGCGACATGGGCCGCCGGCGTTATCTCATATACGTTCCCTACCCCGTTACCGGCAAATGTGGTGACCGGTGCTCTGCTGACAACAGCTGGCTTTGCGCCTGCGGGGTACAACGCAACGAATGCAGTCATTGCGTCGGTCAACAACGTGACAGGAGTAATCACGGTCGCGCATGGCGCGAACCTGGGGGCATCTACTGCGC
>DASXIT010000151.1:0-3621 GCA_036497825.1 Candidatus Acidiferrum sp. | reverse complement strand
CCGCCAACTCGGCCGGAAGGTGATTTTCGACCCTGCTCGGCACACAACAAAAAGGCCCACCTGCAAAGGTGGGCCAAATAGGCCGCAAGGTCCTGTAGTGGCCGATCTTTAGATCGGCCTTCCATCCTCAATTCCAGTGCGCCCGCACCCGGTACCTCAGCACCGACTCCCCATTCGCATTCACCGGCACCTCAAACTGAGCCGCAAACGCCCCCGTCTTCTCATACTTGTAACTTGACGAAAGCATCTCCCAATCGCCGCCAATCGGTTCGTTCACCTGCACCGTCACCGGCGTGTCTTTGTGGCTCCGTATTTTAATTTCAAACTCAATCTCCCAAATCCTGCTTCCCAGCGCCTTGAAATCAATCTGCTTCCTCTCCGACACCACATCGAACGCATTCCCAATCTTCACATTCAGATATTCATCCTTCGGAGTGTGATCGATGCGGTCCTCTCCCACAAACAACACTCCGCCCTTCGAATCCTTCTGATACACCCGCAAATTCCCCGCGGGCAGCGGCATCCCCAACCCCGCTTTCTCTTCATTCTTAAATTTGTAAAAGACCATTACCTGGTCCTTTAGCGGCGCTCCAGGATTATTCAGCGAGCTGTGGTAGTAATAATTCTGCCCATTCACCACAAACAGCTTCTCGACCGGAACTCCACTGCCCTGCAACAAGCTGATCTGCTTCGTCTCTTTATCTTCAACCGAAGTTTTCCTGCCCAGTGAATACAAATGATACTCACTGAAATTTTCTTGCCGAAATTGTGGAACTGGTACCGCCGCCTTCATCACCATTGCTTCATTCATATCGCGTCCGGCTATACCCGTCTGTATCCGGTTCAAATCCCCAGCCACCAACTGCAATTTCGCATTGTGAAACGCAGTCCCCGAATTGTTCACTACAGTCACCCAACCATCGAGATCCGCAGCCTTATCATCGCGTCCTACCGTCAGTACGTAATCCGCGTTCCAGGACAAATTCGTCGCCAGGTACGACGCCTCAATCTTTTGCTTCGCCGCTCCCGAATTCTCCAGCGTCATCACCAACGTCGGCCGGTCATACAAATTTCCCGGCACTTCTGGAAATCGATACGTCTCCGCATAAACACCGGTCACGATATCATTCCCGATTTTCCATACCGGCCCGTTGTTATTCGCCAACAGCGTCGCCTTCACTTCCTCATGCTTGGTCGTGCCATTGTCCATATACGACCGCACTAGCGTCACTTCCTTGCCCACATATTTATTCAGCAGCTTCGCAGGCTCTAACAAATCGTATTCATAGTTCTGCTCGATCACGCTGACCTTTTCCGGCTCCGTCAACGAGCGAAAATGCACTGTCGCGGGATTCACCGTCGCCGCAATATCCATGAATTTCAGCCGGAATCCGCCGCTCGGCATCTGCAATTGCCGCACATCGCGCACTAGCGCAATGTTGGAGGTGTACACGGTCACCGCTAAATCCGTCTGATCGTTCAGCGAGGTCGCTTGCTCGGACTCACCCGCACGCGCGGCTCCCTTATCCTGTGGCTCCGCCTTTTTCCCTGCTTGATAAGCGGGCACGAACGCGGCAGTCCCTGCCAGCGCTACCACCGCCGCTCCACCCATCCAGCGCAATGCCTTCGTTCTTGTCGCTCCCGATATCTCCATGGAACCACCTCTCCTTGAATTTGCCTTCGGGATTAGAACGGCGCCAGCGCTTTTTCTTGCATCGGAGTTTATTCGTTAGCCGTGGGCGTCCAGGTCATTCCGCCATCCGCGGTCTCAAAGCTTTTCTGATTCGCTACATTCCAGATCGACGCGCGCTTCGCGTCCACCGCATGCACGCCGCCTAAATCTTCCGCTAACGGCGACGCGATCAATTTCCAATGTTTCCCGCCATCCGTCGTCAACAATATTGTTCCGGCTTTTCCCACCACCCAGCACACTCGATCCGATGGCGCCGAGCCTGCCGTCAAATCCACATTTATTTCACTCTTCTGCGCTTTCCAATTAACCCCCGCATCGCTGCTGCTCTCAATAACTCCTGCAGCCCCAACTCGCCACGCACGTTTTCCGTCGGGTGTCAGAACAAAGTGCGGATTCGCGCTGGCAATCCGCCGCAACTGCGCATAATTCATGGAAAGTTGCGCGGAAGTACCGGGCGCGGGCGCCGCCTGTACCTCTACCGTCTCGGTCACTGACCCTACAGGTTGCTCCTTTTTGGCCAAATCCTCAGTTTGTTTTGCAGCACTTGTGGCACCTCCAACAGCCCCGCCTGTTCCCGCCGATTTGGCCACAGCAGGAGGCGGTGCTGCCGGTGCTGGTGCATTCGCATTTCCAGAAATTATGGCCGCACTTTGCCGTGGTGCCGCTTGTCTCGCGCGAGGCTCAACCTCAATTCCTTTCGAATTGACTTCCGCGGAATCCAGTTTGTCCGCATTCTGATTCTCGTCACTAAGAGCAGAATAATTTTCAATCTCACTTTTTGGCGCGATAGGAGCCACGGTTCCCGCGCGTGCGCCTAGCGACCCGACTTTCCCATACGCTCCTGTATCGCGACCCTTTGTGGCCAATTCCGGTTGGCTCTTCTTCTCCATTTGCATCTCATCATGGCGCTCGGCCGGAGCCGGAACAGGAGCCGGTGGCATCTCCATCGCCGGTGGTGCTGCAGTCTCGCGATTCTCCGCTACTTGCATTGCCGGCAACGTTGCATTCATTCGCGACTTATATTCCTTGGTCGCCACGAACACCAACAGCCCCGCCGCCAGCGCCCCCGCAGGTACAACCCACCGCCACGCTTTGGGCCTTCCGACTTTCCTCAATTGATTTACGGGGGGACTCTCCTGAATCGAAGCCGCCTCTCCCGCACTCAAACCCACATTCACAGCCGACGGCATACGTGGTACAGGTGCCGCGGCGCTCATCGCCGCCGCTTCCTGTAGCGTCACATCTTTCTCTTCCCATTCATGCAGCGCCACGGCATTCGTCTCTTCCAACAGCGCCAAAGTTTCCTGGCACCGCGCGCATCCGCTGATGTGCCCCTTCCATTTCGTCAACTCTTCCACCGAAAGTGTGCGCTCGTGATAAGCGGCCAAAGTTTCTGCATCCGGGCACGCCGCATCTCCAGCATCCGCGCGCAAATGCCGTTGCAGCGCACGCTCAAATTGCCGATCGCGTTCGTCAGACGGCATAGCCCACTCCCTTCTTAGAACGCCTCGCTATCCTTTTCTTGCAAGCTCTCACGGCGTTCCCTTTCTTCCCTCATTCGCTTTTCCCGCATCTTTCTGCGGAAACATTTTCCGGAAATCGATGGGCGCATCCTCGGCGGCATACTGCACGCAAAGCCCGCATTCCGCTTCACTCAAATTCGATGCCACTCGCAAATGTTCTTCCACTGCAACCCGCAGCTCCCGACGCACTCGTTCCAGGTTTCGCGAAACGCTGGACTCATGTTCCCCCAATTTTTTCCCGATCTCCGCCAGCGTCATTTGCCGCGCATAATAAAGTTCCAAGCGAAGCCCGTCTTGCTTCTCCAACGAACTCATACATACATTCAGCGCCGCAACAAATAACCCTACATATTTCTCTCGATGTGGATCCGGTAACGCAGGCACGGCCGTCTCGCGCCCTGGCAC
>DASXIT010000150.1:0-13415 GCA_036497825.1 Candidatus Acidiferrum sp. | reverse complement strand
GAGAATTTGCGGAATCAGCGGGACGTGGTGAAGGAAGAAGTTCGGGTCAACGTGTTGAACCAGCCGTATGGCGGGTTTCCGTGGCTGGATATGCCGCCGGTGGCATTTCGCAATTGGGCGAATGCGCACAATTTTTATGGGGATTTTGCGGATCTGGATGCCGCCAATCTAGTGGACGTGCAGAAGTTTTTTAAAACTTACTACGTGCCGAACAACGCAGTGCTGTTGCTTCTTGGAGACATCAAAGCCGAGGAAGGATTTTTGCTGGGCAAGAAATATTTTGCAGATATTCCGGCTGGAGCGGCGCCGCCATTTGGCGATCCCGCAGAGCCACTGCAGAAAGAAGAGCGACGCGGGAATGTAGAGGAAAAATTTGGAACGCTGCCGGCGATGGCAATTGGGTACGTGTTGCCCAAACGGAGGACGAAGGAATGGTGTGCGATGGCGCTGCTGGACCAAGCGCTGCATGGTGGCCGCGTGGGAAGAATCTATCGCGAACTCGTGCTGGAAAAACAGATTGCGGTGGAAGCGGATGGTGGAATCGACGATATTTTCGGCTACAACGGTCCAACCCAGATGACCACAAAGATTCTGCACAAGCCGGAATATACGGATGAACAGACGCTGGCAGCGTTCGATGTGGTGATTCGCGAAGTGCAGGAAAAGGGAATCGCGGAGGATGAGTTGCAGCAAATCAAGGTGAAGTGGCGTTCGGATTATTTCTCGACCTTGGAAGGCGGCCGCGGTGGATACATGCCGCGCTACGGATTGATGCATTTGTTGGCTTGCTTTACCTTGTTTGATGGCGAACCGGAATTGGTGAACACGATTCTGGATGATTTTCTGGCTGTAACGCCCGAGGACGTGCATACTGCGGCGAAAAAATATCTGCGGCCGGAAAATCGCGCGATTGTCTTTCGCGCGCCGGTGAAGTTGGATGCGAAGGAGGCTGCATAATGGCGACCCAGGCGGCAGAAAGCTCAAATTTAGTGCCGGGACTGGCGCCGGAACGCCCAGTCACTTGGCCAAAGCGAACAAAGGCCCGAATGTCAAATGGGTTACAGGTGGTCCTGGCAGAGGCTCATTCGATTCCGAAGTTTCACGGCGAACTGTATTTTCGAGCCGGAAATGCGCTCGTGGTGGACCGTGGGCCGAGTTTTGCGGAGATGACCGCAACGTTGGTTCGCACGGGAACGAGCAAGCGGACCAGTCGGCAGATTGAAGAGGATTTGCGTCGATTGGGTGCGGACCTGGGCGCCCACGCAGGACAGGATACCAGCGCAATTTCGTTTGCCGGGCTTAGCGAATTCGCCGAACCGCTGCTGCAATTGGTGAATGAACTGGCGCGCGAGGCTTCGTTTCCCGAAGCGGAATTGGAACGAGAGCGGCGGCAGAAGCTGGAAGAAGTAAAGCTGGAGCGTACTTCACCGGGATTCCTGGCGAGTGAGCGATTGCGCAAAGTTCTGTTTGGCAAACACCCGTATGCACAGATTTCCCCGAACGAGGCACAGGTCGCAGCGTATACGCGCGACAAACTGGAAGGGGTATATCGCGAAATTTATACGCCGGAGAATGGATTGCTGATGATGGTGGGCGATTTCGATCCGCAAGTGATGCTGAAAACGATTGAAAAAGTGTTCGGCGCGTGGACCGGGAAGAAGCCGTCAGCGAAAGAAACCGCGGCGCTGCCAGAGTTGCATGGCCGGCACGTTTATCTGGTGCATAACCCTGGGTCGGTGCAGACGCAGATTTTGACGGGCTGCCATGGGATTACGCGTAAGAATCCGGATTGGATGCGGTTGGGACTGACAAACAGTTTGTATGGCGGAGCGTTTAATTCGCGGTTGGTGATGAATATTCGCGAGGATAAGGGGTATACGTACAGTCCGCGGAGCAGCGCGAATCCACTGAAGCAGCACGGATATTTCTCGGTATCCGCGGCGGTGCGAAATGATGTGGTCGCAGCTTCGCTGACGGAAATATTTTATGAGATGGATAAGCTGCGGTCGCTGCCGGTACCGGAAGCGGAGTTGGCGGATGCGCAGAATTATCTTACGGGCGTGTTCTCAATGGGCTTGGCGACACAGGAGGGATTGTTGTCGCAATTCTCGACGGTGGAATTGAATGAGTTGGCCGACGATTATCTGGAGACCTATCGGGAGAAGATACGGGCGCTGACTTCGGGGGACTTGTTAGCGACGGCGCGGAAATATTTGGATTCGGCGAATATGCAGATCGTGGTGGTGGGCGATCGCGGACAGGTTGAGGAGCAAGCGCGGTTGTTCGGAGAAGTTGAAGTGTACGACAATCAGGGGAATCGGCTGGGGTAAGGTAAGGACCGGGGCTTTGATTAGCGGTTGATGGTTCTTCGACTACGCGGCCCAACGCTACAGTAGCCGTGGGCCTTTCAAGGTTGTTATTGCATTCATAACGTTATGCGAGCATTATCATGTTGTTATGATTTGCCGTCGAGATGTGCTGCGCTGGGTGGTGCTGTTGTTAGTTGTTGTTTGCGGTGCGCAGGGCAGCCTTCGCGAAGAAGAAGCCTCCGTTACATCCCATCAATCTAAATACAGCGAGCAGCGCTGAGTTGCAGCAGGTGCCGGGGATTGGTCCGTCTACGGCAGTTAAGATCTTGGAGATGCGGAAGTCGAACGGGGCGTTCAAGAGCGTGGACGATTTGCGAGCGATTAAGGGGATTGGGCCGAAGAAGCTGGATAAGACGTGGAAATATTTGAGTGTTGGAAAGCCAGCGCAGAGTAAGCAGGGAGCGACCTCGGCGCAGGCGAAAGCGCCGCCCGGGAAAAGCGCTGTGGCGGCGAAGCCGGTGCCAGCGGAAAAGAAATCGATTGAGCCAAGGCTAGCCGAAGAAGAAGAGCCGTAGGATTTGAAGTGCGGGAGTCCGGCGAGCAGTGGAATCAAGAGAAGAGAGTTTGTGCCTCCTGATCGTCAGAGATCACCCTTACAGGCTCAGGGAGGGGCACCTCAAGTTCATGAAACTTCGTGGCATGACAACCTATAACCCAAGAGCACAGTCAGGAGTGACTGTGCCACGGTCATAGTTTTTGGTGGGTGGGTTTGGGAGTGGATAGGTTTAGTGGGACCTGGTCGGCGATGCGGATGCCGTAGCCTTCCAGCGCGACCACCTTCTTTGGGTGGTTCGTGACTACGCGAATGTCTTTCAGGCCCAAATCGATCAGGATTTGGGCGCCGATGCCGCTTTCGTGCTGGACCATGCGCTGGCGAGCAGGTTCGCGATCGAGTTGGCCGCGCGAATGGAAATGAATTTGCGGTAACGTGCCAGGTGTTTCAGGCGTGTCGATAGAGAAACCTCGGCCAGTGTGGTGCAAGTAGAGGAAAACGCCGCGGCCTTCTTCGGCGATTTTCTCCAGGGATTTGGCAACGAGGTCCGGGCAGTCGCACGCCAGCGAGCCAAAAACATCTCCCGTTAAACAGTGCGAATGGACGCGAACGAGGGCCGGCGTCGGGCCGGCAAGGTCGCCACGAATTAAGGCGATGTGCATGTCGTGATCGACGTCGCTGGAATAAGCGATCATGCGGAAATCGCCAAAGCGCGTGGGCAAAACGGCTTCGGCTACGCGGCGAACGTAACGTTCATGCTGCATGCGGTAACGAATCAGGTCCGCCACGGTGAGCATCTTGAGATTGTGCTCGCGGCAAAACTCCAGCAGTTGCGGCACGCGGGACATGGTGCCGTCTTCATTCATAATTTCGCAGATGACACCTGATGGATTCAGGCCGGCGATACGGGCGAGATCGACCGACGCTTCGGTTTGACCAGCGCGGACGAGTACGCCGCCATTGCGCGCGCGAAGCGGAAACATGTGGCCGGGGCGAGCGAGATCCTGTGGGCGCGTTTTGGGGTCAATGGCGGTGAGAACGGTGATGGCGCGGTCGGAAGCGCTGATACCGGTGGTGACGCCGAGTTTGCCGTCAATGGCTTCGGTGAACGCGGTGCCGTGAACGGAAGTGTTGATCGGGGACATCAGCGGCAGATTGAGCTCGTCGCAACGCTGCTCGGTGAGGGCCAGGCAGATGAGCCCGCGGCCGTACTTGGCCATGAAGTTGATGGCTTCGGGAGTGATTTTTTCGGCGGCCATAGTGAGGTCGCCTTCGTTTTCGCGGTCCTCGTCGTCAACCAGGACGATCATGCGTCCCTGGCGAATTTCTTCGACCGCTTCTTCGACGGTGCAGAATGCGTTGGAGGTCTGATTCATAGGCGTTTCGTCTCTCTAGTATACCCATATGGGGGTTTGATGGTGGAAGAGGCGGGGAGGATGCGGGGAGGATGCGGGCGGAACCGTGGGACGGGGTCGAATTGGCGTTCTGATCCGGTTTTGAACTAAGCGCGGTTAGCGGAGGAAGGGGATTAGGAAATGATAGACGGCGGCGCCGATTAAGGCGGCACCGGGGATGGTAAGCACCCAAGCCCAGACGATGTGGCGAGTGACGCCCCAACGCACCGCAGTGATTCGATGGGCAGAGCCTACGCCGACGATGGCTCCGGTGATGGTGTGCGTGGTGCTGACGGGAATGCCGAAACGCGCTGTGCCAAACAAGGTGATGGCTCCGGCGGTTTCCGCGGCAAAACCACCAAAGGGAGTGAGCTTGGTGATGCGCTGGCCCATGGTCTTGATGATGCGCCAGCCGCCAGCCATCGTACCGCCCGCCATGGCAAGATGGCAGCAGATAATCACCCAATATTCCACTTTATAAGTGCGCATCAGGCCGCCGGCTACCAGTGCGGCGGTGATGATGCCCATACCTTTTTGCGCGTCATTAGTGCCGTGACCGAGGCTGTAGCCCGCGGCGGATAGAAGCTGCAACCGGCGGAACCAGCGGTCCACTTTTCGCGGGCGCTGGTCTTTGACGATCCATGTGGTGCCGATGGTCACGAGGATGGCCACGACCATACCAATGATCGGGGAAAGAAAAATAAACAGAACAGGCATTTTCCAGCCGCTGAGGATCAGGGTCTTGAATCCGGCATGCGCAACAGCCGCACCTCCGTAGCCACCCATGAGCGCGTGGGAGGAACTTGTAGGCAGGCCCAGTGTGAGTGTGATGAGATTCCAACTGATGGCGCCGAGCAGTCCAGCGAGGAGGACCTTCTCATCGACCATTTCAATGTGTACGAGCCCTTTGCCGATGGTTGAGGCGACCGCAGTGCCAAACACGAAAGCGGCAATGAAATTCCAGAAGGCGGCCCACAGCACGGCGCGAAATGGAGTTAACACCCGCGTGGAGACAACCGTGGCGATGGAATTAGCGGCATCGTGCCAGCCATTGGAAAATTCGAAGGCCAGCGTCAGAATAATGGTGATGACAACGAGAGTGAATCTATCCACAGGGCTCAGGCGTTCTTCAAAATGACGCTCTCAATGACATTGGAGACGTCTTCACACTTATCGACGGCGGTTTCAATGACTTCAAAAATTTCCTTCCATTTGATGATCTGAACGGAGTCTTTTTCTTCCTCGAACAACTGGGCAATCAGCGTGCGGCAAATACGATCGCTTTCGTTCTCCAGGCGATTGATTTCGATTACCCGCTGAAGCGCTTTGTCCGGAGATTCCATGGCGTGAATCGCGGCCTTGAGCTCAACGGTTGCCGCTGCCAGCACGTTTGTGAGTTCAATGGTGCCAGGGCGAATGGAATCGACACGGTAGAGGACGAACCGGCTGGCGGCGGCGTCAATCAGGTCGATTACGTCGTCCATGGTGCTGCAGAGTTCGTGAATGTCTTCACGGTCGAAAGGAGTGATGAAAGTGCGATTGAGTTTGCGGAAGATCTGATGCGTGATTTCGTCGCCGTTGTGCTCGATGGCTTTGATGATTTGAACCTGTTCGGGAACGCCGGTGTAGTGCTCCAACATTTTCGTGAAAGTTTGTGCACCGACAACGATATTGTCGGCTTGCTTCTGAAAAAGGACAAAAAAATCCCCATCATGCGGCATGAACCGCTGCAAAAATCCTGGCATGTGACTCGCTCCCCCCTGAGGAGCAGGAGTGTGGCGAACAAAGTTTAGCGGAAGGGGAGAGAGGGAGGCAAGGACGTGACACGGGTTCGCGACAATCTAACCTAAGTTATTCATTTAGAGGTAGATATTGAGATTTCAGGCGCACAACTTTTCTGATGGTGGTGGGTTTAGGTGAGTACCAGCAAGGTCGTCGGGGTCGCACCTAAATTGTCGCACCCAAATTTTGGACACTCTAGCCAAGGCGTTTAGAAGAAAGAGAAGAACCATGATGCGAGTGACAAAGTGGATGTGCTTGATCGCTTTTACATTTGTGGTATTGGCCATGTTGCCGTCGCCATCGCAAGCGCAAGTTTCGGTCGGCATTGGAATTGGCGTTCACATTGGGCCACCGGCATTACCGGTTTACGCTCAGCCCGTTTGCCCTGGTATGGGCTACATCTGGACTCCGGGCTATTGGGCTTATGGAGCGGACGGATACTTCTGGGTACCAGGAACGTGGATTCTAGCTCCGACTCCCGGATATCTCTGGACGCCGGGCTACTGGGGTTGGGGTGGTGGGGCTTATCTCTGGCACGCGGGATATTGGGGTCCACACGTTGGATTCTATGGTGGAATTAATTACGGATTTGGGTATGGAGGAGTGGGCTTTTATGGAGGTGAATGGCGCGGTGGCGTGTATCACTACAACACTGCCGTCACCAACGTAAATACCACGGTCATTCACAACACGTATGTGAACAGCACGGTGGTCAATAACAACACGACGATCAACCGCACCAGTTTTAACGGTGGCACAGGCGGTGTGACTGCTCAACCAACAGCAGCGGAACAGGCCGCCGCGCGCGAGCCACACGTTGCGCCGACAGCGATGCAAACACAACATCAGCAGGCGGCGAGCAGCAATCGGGCCTTGCTGGCTTCAGAGAATCATGGACAACCAGCGATTGCAGCTAGCTCGAAGCCGGGAGTATTCAGTGGCCCGGGAGTTGTAGCGGCGCATCCCGCGGCGGCAACGGCAAATACAAGCACGAACCGGCCGGCCACGAATGGGAATGGAGCAAAGGCGGCGGCAATGCAAACGGACCGTCCACCCAGTGCGAGGACCAACGGCAATTCGGCCGGTAGTACGCCGTCGAATACGTCGACCAATACGAACCATGCAAATACAGTGCAGACGAAAGGGTCGACGAGCCCTAATCGCCCGAATACGGCACAGAGTAATGCCCCCAAGGCCGCCAATGCCCATGAGAATGCATCGAAGCCTGCGAATCCGCATCCCAATAACTCGAAACCGAAGCAGCCGCAGAATCATCCAGGCGAACCGCATGGAGGAAAAGGGCGTTAAACTCTAAAGCGCAAACAAGCGGACTACAGTTAGCCCTCAAAGGCGGCGAACTCAAGACAGCCAGCTTTGAGGGCTTTTTCCATTCTGGGTGGTGCGATTCTGAATCTGCTCGAATTGGTGTATTCCATTTTTGGCAATGAAATAGGAGAATTGAGCGGCTACAACTTTGCATGGCAAAGTAGCATCCATGTATTGGTGTAGCCCGGTCGCACTGTGGGAACGGTCAACTAATAGGCTATTTTTGTTTTGCCTCAGCCCAGAGAGAGGCGGGAGAGAATCGCCATGAGATTTGTGCAAATGCTTGGCGCCCTCTGTCTTACTTGTTCCTGCGGGAGTTGGGCGTTCGCGCAGGAGACGAATCCCCCCGTGAGTTCATCGTCGGATTCCGATACGAATCCGGTGCTAAAGCACAGGCCGCCGGGAAGTCCAGAAACTCCTAAACCCATCATCAAGGAAAATATCGATCTGACGGTTCCAAAGGGTGCTGCCTTACAAGTCGTGCTCGATCGCGAAGTGCGCTTGCGCAAAGTGCGACAGCCGATTCACGGGCATCTGATTGAGCCGGTATATACGTTCGATAAATTGGTTTTGCCTGTCGGGACAGAGGTGACCGGGCAGATCTCGCGAATTGAAGGCGTTTCCGCGGGTCGCCGAATCCTTGCAGCGCTGGACGCGAATTTTACCCCCAGTAGGAAAATCACCGTTGAGTTTACGGAACTGTCTTTAGCGGATGGAAAACACATTCCGATTCAGACCAACGTTGTGCCAGGGTCAGGGCAAGTGATTCGGTTCGTGACTGCCGCGGAGAATCAGAAAAAGAAAGGTGTAAAAGACGCCGTAACCGAAAAAGAGAAACAAGCAAAAGAGGAAGCGCGGAGACAATTTGACTCGGCGATGCAACAAGTGAAAGAGCCGGGAAAACTACAGCGCGTGGAAAGATATGCCGTGGGGTTGCTGCCGGTACATCCGCAATATATCGACGCAGGCACGATGTATTTTGCAGAATTGGTAAAACCGTTGGAGTTTGGGAGCGAGCCGCTCACGGCAGAAGTTGCCGCGTCAATGAATTCGGAAATTCCGGAGGGAACCATGGTCCATGCGCGGCTAACCACTCCACTAAATTCCGCGAGCACGCAGAAGGGTTCTGAAGTCGAAGCTGTGCTTTCGCGCCCGTTGATGAATGATGGCAAATTGATTCTTCCGCAAGGAAGCGTGCTGAAGGGAAGCGTAGTGCAAGTGCAACCGGCGCGCTACTGGAAACACAACGGGCAACTTCGATTCGTGTTCCGGGATCTGGTGCTGCCCAATGGAGTGGATTCGAAAGTAGAGGCGATGGTTCAAGGAATTCAGTCAGGTACTGCGGATAACATGCAACTCGATGCCGAAGGCGGAGCGGAGACCAAGACTTCCAAGACACGGTACTTGAAGAGCGGGATTGCTGTGGGATTGGCGGCGGCCACACATGAGGATGAGGTGCTGAATCGCGCTGAAGGCGGAGCGGGAGGATTCAAAGTGGTAGGCATTGTGATAGGGGCGACCGTGCATTCGCAGCCTTTAGCGATCGCTATGGGCGCGTTTGGGGCCAGCCGGTCGATTTACAATAATTTTATCTCGCGTGGCACGGAAGTGGTTTTCGCAAAGCATACCGCAATGGAAATTGGCGTGGATACTCGCGGCGCTGCGCCCGGGCAAACGGCGGGTCCCGCAGGAAGCAACAATTCTCATTAATTCACTCGGGCAAAGATTATTTGTTTGGGCCGGCCGGGCCAAAGCCTGGCACCTACATTGCTATGTTGCTGGCTCGTGTTCGGTTGGGGCTGCTGCTATTCTGGAAGTGCACATATTCAGCAAATTTGGCGGCCATTCCAGAGAAGAGCGAGACACTTGCCACCGATTATTAGTGCACAGGGACTGTCCAAGAGATACGGCGTAGCTCCTTTATTCAAGAATATTTCGTTTACGGTGTCGGAAGGCGACCGGATCGGAATCATCGGACCAAATGGCTCCGGTAAATCGACGTTGCTGGCGATGTTGAGCGGACAAGTCACTCCGGATAATGGAGATGTGGCGATTCGCAAAGGCATGCGGATGAGCACGGTGCTGCAAATTTCGGAATTTGCTCCCGGTGAAACGATTCGGATGGTGGTGACCAAGGCGTTGGATCGCGCCAAGGTGTCGGAAGACGAGCGGTTGTCGCGTATAGCGGAAATTTTGGGGCGCGCTGGATTTACGGACCTGGATGTGGATGCGGCGAAATTGTCGGGCGGCTGGCGTAAGCGACTGGCGATCGTGGAAGCGTTGGTGCAGAAGCCGGATATTTTGTTGCTGGACGAGCCGACAAATCATCTGGATTTAGCGGGAATCAAGTGGTTGGAAGGCGTGTTGCAGAATCCGTCGTTTGCCAGCGTGATTGTGAGCCACGACCGGTATTTTCTGGAGAATATCGCTAACGAAGTGGTGGAGTTGAATTCCGGGTACGACGAGGGCGCACTACGCGTTTCCGGAAATTACAGCACGTTCTTGGAGGCCAAGGAGCAATATCTCCATGCGCAGAAGAATCGACAGGCGGCGCTGGAGAATCGCGTGCACACAGAAATTGATTGGCTGCGGCGCGGACCAAAAGCGCGAACGACCAAGTCGAAAGCGCGGATTGATAAGGCACACGAACTGATTGGCGAACTGGGAGAGTTGATAGAGCGCACAAAAAGCACCAGCGCGCAGATTGATTTTTCCGCGTCCAACCGGCAGACGAAACAGTTGATTACCCTTGACAGCGTGACGTACGGAATTGGCGACCGAACGTTGTTCAAAGATGTCCACTTCCTCATGACTTCGGGAATGCGCGTGGGATTGGTGGGGCCGAACGGAAGCGGGAAAACAACCTTGCTGCGGTTATTGAAGGGCGAGCTGAAGCCGGAGCAGGGAACGATTCGCAAGGCGGAATCGCTGCGCATTGTATACTTCGACCAGAATCGCGAACTCGATCCCGATATTACTTTGCGACGAGCGCTGGCACCCGACAGCGATTCGGTGATTTATCAAGGACGAGTGATCCACGTGGCGGCTTGGGCCGCGCGTTTTCTGTTTAATGGCGAAAATCTAAATCAGAAAGTGGGAAGACTTTCTGGCGGAGAGCGGGCTCGTGTGCTGATCGCTCAATTAATGCTGCAGCCGGCGGATGTTTTGCTGCTGGACGAACCGACCAACGATCTCGATATTCCAACGCTGGAAATATTGGAAGAGAGTTTGCTGGAGTACAGTGGGGCGCTCGTCCTGGTTACGCACGATCGGTACATGCTGGACCGCGTCTCGACCGTGGTGCTCGGTCTGGACGGATTTGGCGGCGCTGAACGATTCGCCGATTACCAGCAATGGGAATCGTGGCAACGCGGACAGCAAGCAGCGGGGAAGAGCAACACTTCGTTGGAGACGCAAAGTCCCAGCGCTTCGCCTGCGACGATTGCGAACCGCGCCTCGTTAACGAAAAAGAAATTGTCGTTCAAAGAGACACGCGAACTGGAAACGATTGAGGAGCGGATTGCTGACGCGGAGAAGGAACTGCAGATCAAGCATGATGCGCTGCTGGACCCAGCGATCATGAGTGATGGAGCCAAGCTGCATACGGCATCGTTGGAATTGGAAGCGGCGCAGAAGAAGATCGACGATTTGTACACGAGATGGGTGGAGCTGGAACAGAAATTGAAATAGTGTAAGGTCAACAAGAGACTAAGGGAGAAGATAAGAGTCTCGGCCTGGCATCGTGAGAGCCCGCCCTTACAAACCAAGGGGTGGGGCACCATCAAGTTCATTGATTTTTCGCCAATTCTTAGAACCCAAGAGCACAGTCCCTTTGCTGCTCAGGGCAAGCAAGCGTGACTGTGCTACATAATCCAGAGGTAACGATCGAATTCCCCCTAAAGTGAAAATCGAGAAGGTCAGAAAAAAGTTGACACATTCATTGGTAAGTAGTAGCTTACGGTTAGTGAATACTTACGTACAAAACGGGCTGGCGGCGCTGGGGGATCCCACGCGGCTGGCGATTTTTGCGATGCTTTCGAAGCATCCTCATGCGGTGAACGAGGTTGCGGCTGGACTCCCAATCTCGCGGCCTGCAGTATCGCAGCATTTGAAGGTGCTGAAGGATGCTCGGCTGGTACGCGACCGGCGGGACGGGGCGCGGCGGATTTACGAGATGGATCCTGAAGGGATTGAGGCCTTACGAGATCACTTTGCACAGTTGTGGGATCAGGCTTTGTTGAGTTTCAAAAGAGTTGCGGAAGAAGAATACAAAAAGGAGAAAGAGCATGTTACCCGAAACGGCTCAAAGCGCGGTGGTAAAAAGAACCCTTCACGTGGAAGTGCCAATTGAAAAAGCGTTCAAGGTATTTACCGAGCGAATGGGGAAGTGGTGGCCGGCTTCGCACCATGTAGGCGGAACGCCGTTCAAAGACATTCTGATTGATCCCGAGGAAGGCGGACGCTGGTACGAAATAAACGCAGATGGTGCTGAGTGTATTTGGGGCACTGTGGTCGCTTGGGAACCGCCGAAGAAAGTCGTGTTGTCCTGGCACCTGCAGCCGGATTGGTCATTTAACGCCGACTTGGCGAAAGCAAGTGAAGTGGCGCTGGAATTTGTTGCCGAGGGACCGGAGAAGACACGAATCGAATTTGAGCATCGCCATCTGGAGCGGCACGGCGAGGGCTGGCAGGCAATGCGCGAGAAGGTGGGCGCGGAAGGCGGATGGCCAGTGATTTTGGCGGAGTATGTTGCGGCGGTGAAGCAGTAATCCGTTGGCAGTCTTGAGTGTTCAGTTATGACCGCGAAAAAATGGTAGCGCGACGTTACTTAACTTGAGTTCAAAGGAGGTTGAGATGCTGAAGAGTATTTCCTGGTATGTTTTCCTGGCCGTGGGGATAGTGATCGGGCTTGGCGCGTTCGGGCACGGGTATTCCGCAGTCAAGGTTCATGAAGCGATCGACCAATTCCCGATTGTTCTGCCTATTTACCAGACGCTCTTTGTCGTTTGGTACTTTGTGAGCGGCGCGATGCTCGCATTTGGCGCGATGATTGTCTGGATTTCATTTCGACTTAGGGCCGGCGACATGCGCGGATTGTTTATCGCAAACGTGATCGGCGCTCTCTATTTTGTTTTTGGAGTTTGCGCTTTGATCTATCGCCGCGGCGATCCCTTCTGGGCTCTCTTCATTGTACTGGGTGTACTGCTTGTGGGATCTTCTTTTGCCTTGAGAAATGGCCACGCATCGGGGTCCCGACATGCCGAGCAGACGAACTAAATGCGAAATTCGAGGCCAGGAAGTGAATGTGAACCCTAACTTTGCCAAAGGTATGGAGATGACATCGTGCTAGCAGGGTGCCTGGCTCTATTGATTGCAGGACTTTTTACAGGAGCGGCGTGCTACATCAATTTTGCCGAGCAGCCCGCGCGTCTACGGTTGGACGACGGAGCGCTTTTGGCCGAATGGAAGTTCGCCTACAAGCGGGGATTTGCAATGCAAGCTACGCTGGCGTTCCTTGGATTTTTGCTGGGGATGTTGGCGTGGTACCTCAGGAGTAAGGTGGAGTTCGCGATCGGCGCCGTTTTGTTGGTGGCGAACTGGCCATGGACCATGCTCGTAATGATGCCTGTGAACAAGAAGCTAATGAAGACTCCACCAGAAAATGCCGGTCGAGAGACGCGAGCATTGCTTCTGAAATGGAATCGGCTTCACGCGGCGCGGACAATCCTGGGAAGTTTGTCGGCCCTGGCATATATTTTCGGTCTGGCATGGAAATAAATTGTGATAGTGGAACAAAGCCCTGCACCCAGGAGAGAGCACTGTGAAACCGTCCTTGTTTTACAAAATCGCTTCCGTTTTGCTTACGCTTTTCGCCGTAGGACACACGTTGGGATTTCGCCAGATCGATCCTGGTTGGAAGGTCGACTCGCTGGTGGCATCCATGCAGACAATTCACTTCGAAGTACAAGGGTTTAGCCGCACCTACTGGGATTTTTACGTCGGCTTTGGGCTTTTCGTCAGCGTTCTGCTGTTCTTGGCTGCGGTAATTGC
>DASXIT010000149.1:0-40229 GCA_036497825.1 Candidatus Acidiferrum sp. | reverse complement strand
CACTTCAAATCACCTCCAGGCCAAAAGATGGCACCGAGGTCAAAGTTCAGCTGCCAATAGCCAAAAGCCTCTCGGCAAACGTTTGAAAATATTTGCGGAATGCCGAATCAGTGTCGATCCGATCAAACGTAAATGCGTTCTTCACAAAAAAGAAGGCAATTCGCGATCGAATCACGGCGCGGCTACTGCGCCGTGGGCGTTGTCGGCAGCACCATAAGATTTAGCCGAGACGGATGTTGACTGTCGTGATACACAGTGTTCAGCGCTTTTTCGGTATGGGTAGAAAAGCCTGCGCGTTCTCCGGTGTTGGGATTCGCGTCGAAGTACGGAAAGTTGCTGCTGGAAATATCCACGCGAATGCGGTGGCCCTTCGCGAAGCGATTCCCCGCCGCAACAAGGTCGACGCTTACTTTACGAACTTCTCCGGATTTGACGGGCACGGGCTTGTCGAAACCTTCGCTCCAACGCACACGAATGATGCGATCTTCGATGTTCATCGCAAAGCCGAAGGGATAATCCTTCGAGGGCGGAGCGACATCGACGAGTTTCGCGGTGAAGTCCGTATCGGGCGCCGACGATGAAATCCAAAGATCCACGGAGACGGGGCCTGCGATGACAACATCCGAGGAAAGTGGCGGAGTCTGGAAAACGCGAACATCGCGACGGGAGGCTAGAGGCAAATCGTTATCGCAGCCAAATGTCTTGACGCTGCACACCTGGTTACGAGGTCCGTCGGCGGGGAAAGCAGGGCCAACGCTGTCGTTCATTTGTCCGCCAATGGATGGAACGGGATGGGCCGGATCGTATTCAAAAACGCTGGGAGGTTCGGCCTTGGGTGCGGTTTCCGAAAGCGTACCGTCGGCGTGGAGATAATAAGGATGCGCGACTGCGGCGGGCGGAGGCCATGTGGCAGCGGTGATCCATTGGCCGCCGTCCTGCATTCTGCCCGCATCATTTTTTGAACCGCTGCCGCCGCCCATGATGAAGGCGCGTACGGGAGGTTCTTGGAAGATCCCCGTGGACTGGCCCTTCAGAGTCTCATCGAACCAGCGCAACTGCTCGGCGAACATGTCGAATTCGGCAGAAGGGCCGAAGTCGACGTCGGCCGTGAAGCGTGGACCCACAGAGGTATGTTCCCACGGGCCGATGAGAAGCTTGGTCGGTGACTTGTGCCGCGAGGCCATCGCCTGGAAGTTATTCAAACTGCCGCGCTCGAAGAAATCGTACCAGCCGGTGGTGAAATAGATCGGAATGTCCGGGTACTTGTCATAGGAAACCTGAGCGTTCAGGCCGTTCTGCTTCCAATAATCGTCGTAGGTATCGTGCTCGACGTAATCCTGAAACCATTTCTCGTACGCTGGAGCCGAGCTGAACGGGGTCGCTGCCGATCCGTAGGGGAAAGCGAGAAGCCACGAACCCAGATCCTGATGAGCAGCTTGATTGAGAGCGGCCAACGTAACCGGATTGGCACGAGCTTCATGGCTGGTGACGGCAAGAGCGGTCAGTGCGTAAAAAACATTGTGCAGAAGCATGAACGCGCCGCCGCGCCATGCGCCCTCTTCGAAATAGTCACCGGCACCAACCATAATGAACATGGCGTTCAGGTGCGGCGGGCGCAGCACGGCCATGGCGTTCTGGACGTGCGCCAGGTACGAGCCGCCGAAGGTACCGACTTTCCCGTTGGACCACGGCTGGCTTGCCGCCCATTCGACTGTGTCGTAGCCATCGGGCCCTTCGTTGATCGCAAAATAAAATTTGCCTTCGGAGTCGAAGCGGCCTCGGACATCTTGCATGAGCACGACGTAACCGTTCTTGGCGAAGTAGCTCGCGGCGTTCAGTTCCTTCTCGGCGATCGGATCGGTGCCCGGGCTAATGTGCGGGGTCTTGCCGTACGGGGTGCGGCAGAGAAGCACCGGGAATTTATCGTGGACCACGGCGCCTCCCTGGGCCGGCATATAAATGTCGGTCGCCAGCTTCACACCGTCGCGCATCGGAACCATTACGTTCCTGGCAACGATCATGTTATACGGAGAGTTTTTTGCGGGGGCAGGTGTTTGAGCGGAAGACGCGTGAGGTTGAGCAATGAATACGAAAAATACGACTGCAGTCAAAAGCTTCCTTGTGGTTCGATGATTGGACAATTTCACTCCTCACGCTCGGGGAATTATTCAAGTCAGTGCGAAATCCTAGCACGGCAATTCTTTTTCTGGGGAGTAAGTCCGGGTAGGTCGGATTAGCGGACATTATTCCTCACGGTACTTACTTCCAGGTTTGCATGATGATCGAGGCCTCGTACATCGATATGTACTTGCAAAGCTTAAACGTGAGCACGGAAGATTAAGTTACATTTATTGATTGCCCCGCTCGGCATCTAACCGAATGAAGGTTCAAGCAATCTATTTTAGAAGGACTCTTGATATGAGCTTGTACATCGTAGAGTTTTCTTATCCCACCTCAGCGCTGATGAGCGCAGCCTAAACACTAAGGGGCAATAATGAGCACAGTTCTAGTCACCGGCGGGTCGGGCTTCATTGGCAGCCATTGCATTCTGCAACTTTTGGCGGCAGGGTATCAGGTGCGCACAACGATACGAAATTTGGATCGTGAGGGCGACGTGCGCGCGATGCTGAAAGTAGGCAATGCGGTGCCGGGCGATCACTTGTCCTTCTTCGCGGCTGATTTGGAAAACGACGCGGGCTGGCGGGAAGCCGTCACCGGGTGCGAGTATGTGCTGCACGTGGCGTCACCGTTGCCTCCGAACGTTCCCAAGCATGAGGACGAGTTGATCGTGCCTGCCCGTGAAGGTACGCTCCGGGTGCTGCGCGCCTCGCGCGACGCCGGTATTAAGCGTGTGGTGTTGACCTCTTCGTTCGCGGCGATCGGATATGGTCAAGAGGTACGGAGCAGTCCGTTCAATGAGACAGACTGGACAAACCCAAATGGCGATGATGTGGCCCCCTACACAAAATCGAAAACGTTGGCCGAACGCGCGGCTTGGGATTTCATGGCCAAGGAAGGCGGCGCACTCGAGCTTTCTGCTATCAATCCGGTAGGCGTGTTCGGCCCGGTCCTGGGGCCCGACTATTCAGCCTCAATCCTGCTGGTGCAGCGCATGCTGGATGGCGCGATGCCCGGCGCCCCGCGACTCTATTTCGGGGTCGTCGATGTGCGCGCCGTCGCCGACCTGCACATCCGCGCCATGACTCACCCCGCCGCCAAGGGTGAGCGCTTCCTCGCCGCCGCCGGCGATTTCATGTCGATGCTGGACATCGCCAAGGTGCTGAAGAGCCGCATGGGCGCGTCGGCGAAAAGAGTGCCCACGCGAGAATTGCCCAAGTGGCTGGTGCGTATCGCTGCGATGCGTGACCCAGCGGTGAAACTAATCCTGCCCGAACTCGGCAAGGTGAAGAACGCCACCAACGAAAAGGCCAAGCGCCTGCTGGGTTGGGTGCCTCGTTCAAACGAAGAAGCCATCGTCGCAACCGCCGAAAGTCTGGTGCGCCTCGGTCTTTTGAAGGACAGCCCGAAAAAGGCCGCCTAGATCCCTCTACGGATGGAACCAGATTGATCTCCCGGAGCGAGTGAGTTCCAGCGCTCCCTCGTGCTCACAAGATCTCTTTGACTCCTCCCTGTGTAGGGACTTCGCCAGTGCACGCAAGCTAAATCTTCCATTCGTCTTCTACCCTCGTTTAACTACGCGCGTACAGTTGGCCGCAATCTGGCCTTCGGGGCAGTGGTGTATTTTCCTCTCAACTCGTACTCTTCCAGAACCCAACCGCCACACAATTAATGAGGAAACCGACGCTGCTTTGACGCGCTGGATTCTTGAGACCCGGAGTAAAGGGAGACACTGCGGTGCGACGATACCATCTACTTGTTCTACTGTTCTGCGCCGCATGGTTAGCCGCAGGTTGTGCTTCCGTAGTGGGTAACGGTGGCTCGCCCGCAGGTCCAACCGGGCCAACGCTTTTCAGTTTGACGGTTTCGCCCGCAAGCGCATCCGTTCCGGGCGCCACCACGCAGCAATTCTCCACAAAAACCAGCGATGGTTCAAATCCCGCGCTCACTTGGTCCGTGAATGGAGTAGCCGGGGGAAACGCAACAGTCGGCACGATCTCCTCAACCGGATTATTCGCGGCGCCTGAATTTCCGCCCAATCGAAATACCATCACCGTGACAGCCGTTGAAACGACCGACAGCACCAAATCCGGCTCCAGTTCCGTAACGCTGCAAAATCCAGTGCCGTTAATTACCACCGTCTCTCCGCTGACCATTCCCGTCGGTGCTTTTTCCCTGACGATTTCCGGCGCTCACTTCGCACAGGGTGCCACGGTGTTTTTTGGCTCGGCCATGCTTACCACGACTTGGATTTCCTCGACGGAATTGACAGCCACGGGAACGGCCACTGCCGGCGAAGTCGGCAATATTTCCATAACCGTCAGCAACCCAAATCCCGGCCCGGTACGTTCCGGTGCAATTACCGCGCAGGTGCGGGGCTCCAACGTTAGCGTTTCTCCCGCAACGGGAAGCGTCCGCGCCGGCAGCACGCAACAGTTTGTCGCCACCGTCACAAATTCGACCAACGCCGGCGTGAGCTGGTCGGTGAATGGAATTCCCGGTGGAGACGCGACCGTAGGCACGATTGTCGGCAACGGTTTTTACACCGCTCCGCCCACTGTGCCTTCGGCCAACAACGTCACGGTTACAGCGACCAGCGTTGCTGACAATACGCAGTCGGGCAATTCTGCGGTCTCTCTGTTGAATCCTTTGCCGGTTCTAACTTCAATATCTCCGGTGGCGTTTACCGTGGGCGCTTTCAGCATTACTGTGGATGGGTCGGGGTTTGTGAATGGCGCGGTCGTATATTTCGGATCGACTGCGTTGACGACCACTTTTGTCTCTGATACGCAACTGACCGCTACGGGAACCTCCGCAACCAGTCAGGCTGGAACCGTTGCCGTCACGGTGAAGAATCCCAATCCAGGTTCAGCCGTTTCTGGGGCATTAATGGCGCAGGTTAGCGTCCCAAATCCAAACATCAAAGTATCCGTTTCGCCGTCTTCCATCACTTTGCGCGCGGGCATGACTCAAACATTTACCGCGACGGTCGCCGGAACTACCAACACTGCCGTCACCTGGGCAATAAAGGGCATTCTTGGCGGAGACACACTGCTTGGCACCATCGACATCAATGGGAATTATCAAGCTCCGGACAATTTGCCGAGCCCCAATCCCGTTACCGTCACGGCGATTAGTTCCGCGGACCCAACGAAATCAGGCAATGCGGCCGTCTCCATCCAAAATCCGATTCCGGTATTAACTTCCATTGCTCCCGGAACAATCGGCACCGGTGCATTTCAAATTTCATTGAATGGAACTGGCTTCGTGAACACTTCGACAGTCAGTTTCGGCGGCGTGCCACTGACGGTGTATTACGCCTCGCCTACTTTAATCACTGCGGTTGGCAACGTTAGCGCCGCCGGCGACGTGACCGTTACGGTCAGCAATCCGAATCCAGGCGCCGGCACTTCCTCTGGCGTCATCGTCCATGTAACCAATATTGGAAATCCGGTTTCGGCCAGTTCCGCGGTGCGTTTTCTGGAACAAGGTTCCTTCGGACCCAACACGGAGTCCCTCAATCAAGTCCAGTCCATGGGCTTCGATTTTTATCTGCAGAATCAATTCGCCTCTCCGCTCACTGCTTATCGCAATCCGACGGAGGCGTATCAAATTTATAATATCGAATCCGATTATTTCCTTCGTGAAATTGCCATGGGCGACCAGCTTCGCGGGCGCACCAGCCTGTTCCTCAACGAGCTGTGGGTCGTGGGCGCCGACAAAATCAGCGATCCCCTGGGCTTCACAAATTATCTGCGTACGTTGGACAAGGATGCCTTTGGAAATTATCTCGACATCATGAAGGACGTCACGCTTACCCCCGCCATGGGCCACTATCTGGACATGGTCAACAACGATAAGCCCGCCATCGGCCAGCATGCCAACGAAAATTACGCCCGCGAAATCATGCAACTATTCACGCTGGGTTTGAACCAATTGAATATCGATGGCACACCAGTGTTGGATAGCTCCGGAAATCCTGTGCCCGCGTACACGCAAGACGATGTGATGGCTCTGGGACTGGCGTTTACCGGGTGGACTTATCCAACCAAACCAGGCGCCGCGCAGCAAAAACACAATCCGGAATATTACGGCGGGCCGATGGTTTCTTCCGATGCCGATCACGATGTGGAAGCCAAAACGTTGCTCGGACAATCCATTCCGGCGGGCCAGGGTGCGCAAGCAGATCTCGATGCAGCGCTCGCGATTATTTTCAATCATCCAAACGTTGGACCCTTTGTCGGCAAACAGCTTATTTTGCGTCTGGTGACCAGCAATCCTTCACCCGCCTACGTGCAGCGCGTGGCGACTGCTTTCAATTCCGGCAGCTACACCACCGGCACCGGGATCACTTACGGAACGGGCAATCGCGGTGACATGCAGGCAACCGTCGCCGCAGTTTTGCTAGATGCGGAAGCGCGCCGTGGCGATTCGTCCACAACTGCCGTTGCGACCGACGGAAAACTTCGCGAGCCCATCGTGATGGAAGCAAGCATCGCCCGTGCTTTCCATGCGCAAACCGATGCGGGAGGCTTCTCCAACGCCGGCTACCGCATGGAGCAAAATGTTTTCTATCCTCCGACGGTCTTTAATTATTTTCCGCCGGTGAACCCCATCCAAGGCAGCGCGCTCAATGGGCCAGAATTCGCCATCTACGATTCCGTCTCCAGCATTGAGCGCATCAATTTCATCAACAACGCTGTCGACGGCGCGATCGGCTCAAACACTCATCTGGATTTTTCTCCAGTGATCAATGCGGGATCACCGGCTCAAATGATGGCCTGGCTGAATACACTTTTCCTGCACGGAACCATGCCCGACCAGATGAACACCATTATTCTTGGCGCCGTCAATGCTGTGGATCCCACCAATATCACCGGCCAAGCCAAGGCGGTAATTTACCTGGTGACGTCGTCATCGATGTATCAGGTGCAGCACTAATTCGGAGGAATGAGATGACGCACCATTCACGTAGAGATTTCATGCGCCTGAGCTGCTGCTCGGCCGCGGGGGCGGCGCTGGTTGGTGGTCTCAGCAAATTTGGCCTGGTCAGCGCCCTGGCGCAAGGCACCACGGATTACAAAGCGCTGGTGTGTATCTTCCTGTTCGGCGGCAACGACGCCAACAACATGGTGATTCCGATCGATGCGCAAGGCTATGCGAACTATCAGAAGGCGCGAGCCAACATGGCCCTGCCTCAGAACCAAGTGCTCCCGCTGCAGTCCGGTTCGCAGGCGAACTTCGGGCTCCATCCGAACATGCCAGAGCTGCAAAGCCTATTCAACAATCAGAAAAATCTCGCAGTGCTGGCAAACGTCGGCACTCTGGTGCAGCCCACCACGCAAGCGCAGTATAAGGCCTACACAAATTTGCCCGTAAATCTGTACTCCCATTCCGACCAGCAGGATCAATGGCAAAGCGCACAATTATCCGGCGCACAGACAGCAGGCTGGGCCGGCAAAGTGGCCGACAGTATTCAGGCCGCCTACAATGGCAGCTCGCAATTTCCACCGATTCTCTCCATCAATGGCAACGCTATCTTTTGCACGGGCAACACGACGCGCCCATTCACGATGACTCCTTATTCCACTCCTGGTCTAGCCGGGTTCGATTCTTCGGCCGCGTCGCAAGCCCGCTTTCAAGCTACGCAGCAACTGCTTACCTTTGATAGCGGCCTCTCCCTTGTGCAGTCCGCCAACACCGTCGCTGGGGAAGCCGTTCAGTATGGCGTGACGCTGGCGAGCGCCCTGCAAAATGTCAGCCCGCTGAGCACACAATTTTCAAATAGCTATTTGTCGCAGCAATTGCGGCAGGTTGCTCAGGTCATTGCCGTGCGCAGTGCGTTAGGCCTGGGACGCCAGATTTTCTTTTGCTCCGCGGGCGGATTTGACACTCACAGCGATCAACTTCCGCAGCACGTAAAACTCATGAGCGATTTGAGCCAATCGATGAACAGCTTCTATGAGGCCACACAAGAGTTAGGCGTTGCCAACAACGTGACCACCTTCACTCTTTCTGAATTCAGCCGTACTCTGCAGCCCGGCACCAATGCCGGGACCGACCACGCCTGGGGGAGCCATCAATTGATTCAGGGCGGCGCCGTTAAGGGCAACGCCGTCTATGGAACTTTCCCCACGTTGGTGCTTGCCGGGCCCGATGACGCCGGTAACAACGGCCGCTGGATTCCCACAACGGCGCTCGATCAATACGCCGCCACGCTGGCTTCCTGGTTTGGAGTCAGCAATGCCAACCTTCCAACTATCTTCCCGAACCTGAGCAACTTCTCCACCAACAACTTGGGATTTATGGGATAACAATTCAGCCCTGAACCGCGACTTGAGAGTAAAAAAAAGGCGCGCCAATTTTCCGGAGCGCCTTTTTCCCTGAATTTTGATCGTTTACTTCTGGCTTAAAACTGAAAGACTGAAAACTGGTTACCTATTTGGGCTCAGCGGGCAGGGCCAGGAAAACACTGTCATCCACCGGCACAGTGTGCGTGAACACGGTGGCACTCTTTTCATTCGCTAGGGCGATCTGTTTCGCCAGCCCGCTGAGCGCGGGTCCAGCGGGTTTTGTAGAGTTCGCGGGAGCATCACCGGGTTGCAACGAAATCCTCGTGGTCTTAGGCGTGCAATTGGGAGCGTTGAAACAAGTATCACGCAAGAAGACCTGTCGGAGCCCGCTGTTCGGCGAAGTGGAACTAGAAGTGGAACCCTGCGCGGCAGATTCTGTAGCCGCCAGTTTCGTGTTCGGGTCGGGCGTGATGGCGACGAACGCCACAAATCGTCCTGACGAACTGATTGACGGTAGAATTGCCTCTGTTCCGTTCAGCGCACCTTCCGGATCCGTTGATATCAGTGCCAGTGATGGCTTACAGTCAGCCGTCGCCCCGATGCATGTGTCGTGAATATAGACTTGTCTGCCCTTGGGCGAATTCTCCAACAAATTTGTTGCCGCGGAACTGAAGGCCACAAATCGTCCATCGGAGCTGATCACCGGCGAATGACTGTCTGCATTCCCAGCCGTGCCTTCCAGGGCCGCCGAAACGATTTTCGTACTTGGCGAGCAATCGTTGGTGGCGCCAACGCAGGTATCCCGCAACAGAATTTGGTTCACACTATTCTGTGCTGACGAAAAAGCAACGTAGCGTCCGTCCTGACTAATTGCGGGGGTTTCTTCCGCGACCGCCGTAGCAGCAGTGGTTGACGTCGCTGCCGCCTGCCCGGAACCTCCTACCGTAAAGGTCTGTGTGGTTTTGGGCGCGTTATTTGTTGCTCCTCCGCCTAATTCTGGGCAACTGGCCAGAATGCAAGGGGCGCTAGGCGGATTGATCACATCAATTTGAGCATTGGGATCCGCAGCCGCAAGATAGGAGCCTGGAATGACCGCCTTGATCTGGGTCGAAGTAATGTTGGTGGTGTTGATGGCGGTCTGCACACCTAAGGTAGCAACTCCTGTGTACGTCACCGAGGAACTTCCATTGGTCGAGGCCGGCAGGAAATTCGTACCTGTCAGAGTGATCGTCATGTTAGCGCAGTTCTTGGTACAAACGGCCGCATTCGTCGGAGAGATGGAGGTCAGCACCGGCACAGGATTGGGCGCACCCGCAACGATAAACGCCAAGGAATTCGAGAGACCATTCATGCCGGTTCCGGATTGCGGCGCAAATACGTTCACATAAGCAGTGCCCGGTTTCGCGATCAGCGAAGCAGGCACAACGGCCATCACCGTGGAAACATCGACGAAGGTCGTTTTTAGATTACTCCCATTCCACTGAACGACAGTTTTGCTGCTAAACCCGTTAAAGGTTGAGCCGAACACCGTCAGCGTGAACTGCGGCCCGCCAAAGACAATTACGGTTGGCGACAGTGAAATGATCGTCGCGCCAGTAGCGGTTTGCACCGAGTTGTTACCTTGGCTGCAGCCCCCGAGCACTCCCAGGGCTAGAATTGCGACAGCGCATGCTGTCAAAAACCGCTTCATCCTGACTCCTTCATACATGCAGACAACAGAATTGCACCGCAGTAACATCCCGCAACGGGAAGCTACACATAGGCGCGCCTGATTGGGTTGAGATGCAAGAACCACTACACGCGTTGACCGCAATATTGCCGGTCCGGGTTCAACCCGGTCGAACCGGGCCGTGCAGGTGAACCACCTTACCCTTCCCTATTATTGCTCATTCGGGCCTTTTGGGAAATCGCAGAGTGGGTCTCTCGCCATTTCTTTTACTGCTTCCCCGGCGGCGGGTTCTCAAGCGCCGTCAGCGATTCCTGGACCAAAACGTCGATCTTCTGCTTCATGGCTGGATCCGAGAGCCTATTGCCAGCCACCTTCGCAGCTCGATATGCCTCTATTGCCTGCGATTTCCTCCCCAACTTCCCCAAGAGATCCCCTTGTGCCAGCAAGAATATCGGATTGTCCGGATATTTCTCTGCGAGGGGAGTTAACACCACTAGCGCTTCTTGAAACCGCTGGTCATAGTTATGTAAATTCATCGCCAGGCAGAAACGCGACACCACCGGGGTCAGTTGCCCTTCGCGCATCGAACGCTGCAGCAGTTTGATCCCTTCCTCTTTCGAACCTCCCGGAATCCCCATGAAAAACCGCAGCACTCGCGCCATCGTTGACAATGTGTCCACATAATAGTCGTACAGCCCCAACCCCATGTCGGCATCGGCCAACCCAGGATCAAGTTCCAGTGCACGCGTGAAATTTTCCCGAGCTCGTACCCCCACCCGCGCCGTATTGTGATATTCCCACCGCAATCCGTAAAGTCGCGACGTTAATGCTTCCGCCATTCCAGCATAGAAATGCATTTCAGCTGATTCTTGTTCTTTCAATTTTGCTTCCGCAGTCGCCAGAGCTTTCGCAGCAAGGTCCAGATAGTGCTGATCCGCAGCCAGTTTTTCTCTATGGCGCGGCATGCTCATCCCATATTTGAACTCCGCCGAAGAACACCAGATCTTCCACCACAGTGCTTCTGCTTCCAATATGTAGCCCAACGGATGCTCGGGTAATTGTTGCTGCAGCTGTTGTGCTTCGCTAATCGCCAAATTGCTTTGGCCAGAATAAATATGATTGAGGATTGTTTCCGTTCCGCTTGGCAAAGTAAGCGGTTGCGCGGCGCCACATAGTCCGGCGCCACACAAAATCAACACAAGGAGAAAAATGACTCGCCGCATAATCCTGGAGAAGGTGGTTACAATTAAACCTTCCGCGGCACAAGTTTAAGCTGTTCGATTAGAGATGCAAAACGAAATGGCTTTTGCAGGAAGCTGGCATCTGCGGGAATCGGTTCGTCCAGAAATCCCGGAGTATACCCGGACATATAAATCACGTGGCCACGCCGATAAACAAAATTTTCCTGAGTGCCCAGAGTGCACACGCCATCATTCCAAGCCGAATGGTGGAGCGTGATATTCTCGCAACGCATGTCTGAACCGCAGAAACGGCACACCCCCAACTTTTCCCCCACCGGGCCCATTCAATTGGAGCGCGGCCTCGGCTTGAAAGAAGCCGTCGCGCTGAACATGATTGAGATTGTCGGCATCGGCCCATTCGTCGTAAGCTCCCTCGTCATCAAGGCTATGGGAGGCCCGCAAGCCCTCATCGCGTGGCTGGCCGGGGCATTGCTCGCCACCCTCGACGGTTTCGTCTGGTCGGAACTCGGCGCGGCCATGCCCAAAGCCGGCGGCACTTACGTTTTTTTGCGTGAGGCTTACGGGCCGGGCCGCTGGGGCCGCATGATGTCCTTTCTGTTTGTGTGGCAAACTTTTGTGCAAGCTCCTCTGTCCGTTGCTTCGGCCTCCATCGGTTTTGCGCGCTACGCCGGGTATCTTCATCCCCTTAATTTGTGGCAATCCAAATGCATTTCTGGCGGACTGGTCATTCTGCTGGTCGTTCTTCTTTACCGCCGCATCCAGACCATCGGCAAAATTTCTGTTCTCTTGTGGATTGGCGTTGTCGGCACCATGCTCTGGCTCATCTACGGAGGCGTTCGCCATTTCGATCCCAAGCTGGCTTTTGACTTTCCGCCCGGCGCGTTCCATCTTTCTTCGTTGTGGTTTGCGGGGCTCGGCGCCGCCATGGTCAACACCATTTACAGTTATTGGGGCTACTACAATATTTGCCATCTGGGCGGCGAAATTCGCGATCCCGAGAAGAATATTCCTCGGGGAATCTTTCTCTCGATTCTCGGCATTACTATTTTGTATTTGGCCATGCAGACCAGCCTGCTCGGGGTGGTGCCTTGGCGCGAAGCCCAGCACTCTCCCTTCATCGCCAGCCTTTTCGTCGAAAAGCTGTACGGCGTCGGCGCCGCACATTTTGTTACCTGGATGGTTCTGTGGATTGCGCTGGCCTCGATTTTTTCGCTCCTGCTGGGCTATTCGCGCGTTCCTTATTCCGCCGCGCTGGACGGCAATTTCTTCCCTTTTTTCGCTAAGCTGCATCCAACAAAACATTTTCCGCATGTCTCGCTGCTGGTTCTGGGCGCATTGGCCTTTACCTTCAGCATCGTGTTGAAATTAGAGACGGCGATCGCGGGTATCTTGGCGATGCGCTTGATCGTCCAGTTTATCGGGCAAGCCGTCGGCGTGATGCTTTTGCGCAAACGTTGGGGTGCAGAGCGTCTGCCGTTTAAAATGTGGCTTTACCCTTTGCCTGCGGTGCTCACCATGATGGGTTGGGCCTGGCTTTTTTGGCAGACTGGTCCAGCTCGCAAATATGGTTTGATGGAAATTGCGTTAGGTGTGACGGCGTATATGGTCTGGGCGCGCGTGAAAAATTTCTGGCCGTTCGATGCGCCCGGCAACCCGAAGCCGGATGTTGGCAGCGAAGTTAGCGGCATTGTCGAGGAGGACGCGTGAAGCGTTTGGTTTCTGCGTGGCTGGCAATTGTACTTGGCATTCTATTCACCGCATCTTGTTCTAGGGCGCAATTTCCCGCCGCTCCCGGCACCGGCCCGGGACTTCCCGAAACGATTGAAGCGATTGACTCCGCGCGCGTCATCACTCGTATTCTCTACGTTACCGCGCATCCCGATGATGAGAGTGCAGCGGTCCTGACGTACCTCGCACGCGGCCTGCACGCGGACGTAGCGCTGCTTTCGCTCACCCACGGGGAAGGTGGTCAAAATGCTCTTGGCCCCGAACAAGCCCCGCAGCTTGGCCTGATTCGCACACAAGAGTTGCTAGCCGCGACACGCGGCTACGGCGTAAAACTCTATTTCACCCGCGCGAAAGATTTTGGCTATTCCAAAACTCCCGAAGAGACCGAAAAAATCTGGGGCGATCAGGTTTTAGAGGACATGGTCCGAGTGATCCGCGATTTCCGCCCCAACATTGTTATCAACGGCTGGGGTGGGGTTCACACCGGCCATGGCCATCACCAAACTGCCGGTCTATGGACGCCAAAGGCGGTCCAACTCGCCGCCGACACGAAAGCCTTCCCAGAGTTGCTGAAGGAGAGTTTGCAACCGTGGAATGGTGGCGAGGAAGGTGTTGTGATTGTCGATGTGGATCGCAGCGGCGATCATCCGCGCGGCCTGGTTCTTCCTCTCGACGAAGTCTCACCGCTATGGGGCAAGACGTGGCGCGAAATTGGGATCGACGCTTTTGCCAATCATCGTACTCAAGGCATCGCCGGCTTTCTCAATTCTGCGTTCATACGGCGCCCCATAGGCCTCCTCCGCGAGGACGGGAAAGAACTAGATCCTTCTTCTCTCGCGGTGAGCCTCGCAACGATTGCGGGAAAGAAGGGGCCTTGTGGTTGCGACGAGCAAATGAAAGCAGTCGATAAAGATTTGGAGTCCGCTCGCCGCGCCGCCCTCGTTCTCGATTGGCCATCAGCCGTTGTAGCGCTCATTTCTGCCGATAAGGGTGTCGACAAGGCTTCAATGCTCTCCATTCCTTCTCCGGTTCCGCCTGACCTCGCCGCTCAACTCGATTTCCTTCATCACGAGAAAGAAAAAGTGGATCGCGCTCTAACCTTGGCCGCCGGGGTTGAACTCATCACAGATGCAGACCGCGCCGATCTGCCTCTCGGTGATGAATTTTCCGTCAGTCTTCACACTCGTTGCCGCCAAGAGATTAATTGTCAGATTGGCAAGTCAGAACTCAACAGCGCATATCGCATCGTTTCTGCAAAAAGCGATCCCGACAAGTCCGGCTTTTTGAAATGGACCGTCGTACTCAGAGAATCGGAAAAGCCGTCGCAGGTCACGCCCTCCAACGCCGTGATCGACCAACTCCGCGCTGAGCCGCCACCGATTCTTTTCCTCAAAGAACAAATCGTTCTCAGCGACTACACGCTCAACCGCACCGTTCCAGTGAATAACACTGCCTCCACGTCCACCTCCGTAAGCCGCGTTCCTGTGCGTGTCGTTCCCGCTTATTCCCTCTCTGTCGATCCTGATCAATTCATCGAAGTCCTCGCTGCGCCGCGCCAATCGTTCGACGTCTACCTCCGGGTCCATTCCTATTCCACAAAATCCGCGAGCGTCAGCGTTGGCCTCGATGTTCCCGATGGGATTAAATCAAGTCCACCCGTCGATCTCACTTTCAACGGCATCGGCGACCAGTACGCGAAATTAACTGTGACTCCGCCCGCAAATCTCGCGGCCGGAAATTTCGCGGTCACGGCCTATGCCAAACGCGGCGAAGAAAAATTCACCACTTCACTCGATCCTCTTCCCTCCATGCCCATGCTTTTGTGGAGCGAGCCTGCGCAAACGGTCGTGCACGCTTTCGACATCAATGTTCCCGCGAATCTTCATGTCGGCTACATTTCTGCCGAGGGCGAGCCGATTCCTGACGCGCTTCGCCGACTCGGCATTCCTGTCGATTTGCTCGACCCCAACGCGCTTACGTTTGGCGACCTCTCCAAGTTCGACGCCATCGTTGTCGGCGTACGTGCCTACGAACTCCGCCCCGAACTCGGTTCCGCCAACAAACGCCTGCTCGACTACGTTTCGCAAGGTGGCACCCTGGTCGTGCAATACAATCGCGACAATGTGTGGGACAGGCTTGTTGCGCCTGCTCCCTATCCCGCAAAAATCTCTCCGGCCAAACCTGGCTCGCCCCTCCCGCGCATCACCGATGAAAACGCGCATGTCACCTTTCTCCAACCCGGCGATCCTCTGCTTAATCAACCCAACAAGATTACACAATCCGATTTCAACAATTGGTTTCAAGAGCGCGGCCTCTATTTCTGGAGCGATTTCGATTCCCGCTACACCCCGTTGCTCTCCATGAATGATCCGGGCGAGCCCGCGCTCAATGGCGCTCTGGTTTACACCCATTTCGGCAAGGGCGTTTACATCTACACCGGCCTGGCCTTCTTCCGCGAGCTTCCGGAAGGAGTCCCCGGGGCCTACCGCCTGTTCGTCAATCTCTTGAGCGCGACCAAATCCCAATAACTCCTCGCGGTGGATGTCGCACCCCTTCACCCTTGAGAGTACGGGTGTTGAGTTCGCTTTGTTGTTTTGTGTCACATGACTGACAACGGAGAACTGACCACTGAGAACTTTATAAGCACATCCCCTTCCCCCACCCTTGCATTGCGTTATGCTTTTGATGCCCAGTAAAATTGATCCCAAGCTGTAAACGAACTGCACGACTGAGGAAATGGAAATGAGAACGACGCTGTATCGTTTTTTGTCATTTATTTTTGTGATGTGCCTTAGCCTGGCTGTGGCGTCCACCGCCTCTGCGCAGAAAAAGAAAAAGCAGGCACAACTGGACGCGGAAGATGCCGCGGGAGCCAAAGCCGTCAGCAAGGAAATGACGGACAAAATGTCTGATCAGGAAAAAATCGACTTTGCCATTTCGGAAATGCTGGGCGCGTGGCAAATCGGCGATGTCGAAAAGCTTCACAAGAACATTGCAGACGACATCGTCGTGGTGAACGGCAGCTGGGCTCCGCCCGTTGTTGGTTGGAATAGCTACCTTGCCGGTTACAATCTACAGCGTTCGCGTGTCCAGCAGATCCGCCTGGATCGCATTAACACGCTCATCCGCGTAAATGGGACCACTGCTTCCGTTTGCTATCAGTGGGAATTTTCCGGGGTGGTCGATGGACAGCAGAGTGGATCACGTGGGCAGACCACGCTGTTACTTGAGAAGCGGGCAGACAAATGGATGATCATCCACAACCACACCTCCGTTGTGGATAACGCCATCCCCCTAACTGCAGGCGCCGTTGCACCGAATCCGCAACCCGCCGCCGCGGTCAAGCCTTAGCATCACTTTGTTCGCGGCAACATCACTGGACACTGGCAACTAGAAGTTGCTCAGTCCGTGGTAAACAACCAATCCAAGCATCAACAGCAACAGCACCCCTGAAGCAATGCCACTGGTCATCAAAGGCCGCGAAAGCGAATCGATCTTGGTGACCAATTCACGCTGCTCGCGTGCCATATGTTCTTGCGCTGCATCCAGAAATATCTGATCGTCTTCATGGCTGGAAAGCAGGCTTCGCCAGATAATCAGCACGATAAATGCGACAGTGGCGATTCCCCAGGCAATCAGAAGGTACAACAGTGGACCCCTGAAGAGCTCTTCCAAGCGTTCCATAGAATTACCCCCTGAAAATCGATCGATGCCTATTCTCGACAAACAGGCAAGGCGAATTAGAGCGGAGTATAGCACTGTGCAACGCGAATGCTAGCCCTATAAAGCACATTCACGCAACACAGATGCATAGGGCGACAGACGTTCCAATTTGAGGCAAATTGTGTTGCGACGACTTTCAAACGCCTCACTTACTACTGCATTATCAATAACTTACAATTTCTCGATTACCAGAGTACTAACCCTACTATCTTCTCTATCCGGTAGATCACCATTTGAGTGCCTTCACTCTTGTAGGCGGATCCACTCTGCGGGACCCGATTCCTAAATCTGATTCATTTTTCGGTAGTTAACCACATTCCGAAATTGCGCCAATCAGAATCTTTCAAAGGATCGAGCACGCTGCTAATCTCATTCGCGTCGGTTACGCTGGTCGGCCGAGGATGCGAGTCAGGAGATTTTAGAACGTGTCACAAAAAGTAAATCTCTACGACAACGCGTACGTAAATTTTGAGTCCGACACTTACAGACAGATACGCATCGACACGTACGGCCATGATTTTGGACAAACAAGCTGGGTAACAACTGAGGAAGCCAACGAAATTCCCAGGCTTCTGGGCCTGAAGAGCGATTTGTCCGTATTGGAAGTTGGCTGCGGTTCGGGAGGATATGCACTGCACCTTGCCGAAATCACAGGCTGCCGGATCGTAGGGCTGGACATGAATGAATTCGGCGTTCGCAATGCCAACCAACTTGCACAAGCCATGAACCTCGCATCGCAGGTACGTTTCGAGCGGTGCGACGTTGCGAAGAAGCTCCCGTTCGACAAAGAGCTGTTCGATGCGGTATTTGCGAATGACGTTTTCTGCCATGTTCCAGACAGAGCCGAAGTGTTGGGCGAGGTGTATCGCGTACTTAAGCCGGGCGCCCGTATGCTGTTCAGTGATGCTTTAGTGATCGGCGGAATGGTTTCCCACGAGGAAATTGCCACGCGGAGCTCCATCGGCTTTTACGTCTACAGCCCGCCCGGAGAGAATGAGCGGCTCATGGAGAGGGCGGGGTTTTGCCGGATATCTGCGACGGACACAACCGAGGACGCAGCCCAGATCGCGAAGCGCTGGAAACTTGCTCGGGCAGAGAGGAAAGACACATTGGTAACGGTGGAAGGCGAAAGTAACTTCGAGGGACTGCAGCGGTTTCTATCCTGTGTCCATATCCTGACGAGCGAAAGGCGCCTGTTGAGATACTTGTACCTTGGGAACAAGCAAGCGTGAGAAAGACTCAAAAATATTCGCGTGGCCGGAAGCTGACCCACTGCCCATCTTTCACCTTCATTGACAAACACACCAGTGGGCCGCAAAATGTTTGTTGCCTCGCAAGTAAGTAGCTTGTGCCCGAATGGCGGAATTGGCAGACGCGCTAGCTTCAGGAGCTAGTGGCCTCACGGTCGTGGAGGTTCGAGTCCTCTTTCGGGCACCATCTTTTCGATTCACTCCTCTTTTCACCATCCTAATCCCAACAATTAGGTCAGGCTCGCTGGTAAGAAAGAACCACCACGCCGGAGCCAAAAGTTTGTGTTCGCAAGAGTTTGAGCATTAACCTCTCCTTTATGTTTTGAAATAGCGGCTTGCCCGAGCCAATCACAATTGGATTGAGGATGACGCGATATTCATCAATGAGCCCCGCTTGAAGCAGCGACGAAGCGAGGGCGGCACTTCCCAAAATCACCATATCCCCGCCGCTCATTTGTTTAAGCTTCGCCACTTCTTCCGCTGCATTGCCGCGAACAATTCGCGAATTTTTCCATTCCGCCTCCTTCAAAGTTCCTGAGAAGACGATCTTCGCCAGACTGTTCATTTTGTCCGCAATCGCATCCGAGGGAGCGTGTGGCCAATAGCCTGCCATATGCTCATACGTTCTTCGGCCAAACAAGATTGTATCCACCGGACGAAGAAGAGTTCGCGCATACTCGAAAAACTTTTCGTCTATGATGAACCAATCCAGCTCTTTGTTCGGCCCTTCAAAGAAGCCATCCAGTGACATCAAGTTGGAAACAATCACTTTTCTCATTTAATCAACTCAGCCTCTCACAAGTTCTTCCAGCCGCACCAAGCTCTCTGTCCAACCTTGCTCCATGCCTGCCACTGCCATCGCGGACGCAGCCGTTGCCTTCGACACCCGCGCATGCAGCGTGATTTTCGTTCTGCCGTTGTGCTCCGCGAACATCACTGTGTTGACTGTCTCCAATTGTGCGTTGCCACACTCATCAAATTGCGCCCAGCATGTGAACACCAATCGCTCCGGCGGAACAACCTCGTTGAACTCCCCAGTCATCGGATACACCGTTCCAAATGGCGCATGCATATCGATGCGGATCTTTCCGCCCGGCCGCACATCCAGTTCGCACAGTGGATTTGTAAATCCACGCGGGACCCACCATTTTGCCATTTGCTTCGGATCGGTCCATGCCTTGAACACAACTTCTCGCCGAGCAGGAAATTCGCGTGTCAGCACCAATTCCTTCACCGATGCAGCCATCAACTCCTCACCAAGCCGGTCAATTGTCTGCTGCAATCCTTCCACGGCGCCGAATTCCTTGGCCGTTTTATCGCGCAATTCCGCGGTCTCGAATATCATCCGCATCGTCACTAGCGTCTTCTCTCCCTGCTTCTCAAATGTCGCGGTCGCGCGAAACGGTGGATAAGACTCGTGGTCGTATACAATTCGCTCGGGCTTCACCACTTCCACGTAAACAATCCTGTTCGGATAATTCTTTCCCTCGGGCCCGTGCATCACGTGCACCCACAAACCGCCTGGCCTTACATCCATTTGAGAGGTTGTCGACGTAAATCCTCTCGGTCCCCACCACTTCGAAATTCGCTCTGGCTCGGTCCACATTTTCCAAACCAGTTCTCGTGGCGCATCGAAAACGCGCGTAGCAAACATTTCTCGGTCCGCTGTGTTCGCCGATGTTGACGCCATTGCACTAGCTCCCTGTTTACTTGCGGCCATGTTTCTTCTCCTTGTTTCTTGTCTCTACCGCTTTTAATTCCGCCAGATAATCTCCCAATCGATCGAAACTCTCTTCCCAGAATTGCCGGTAGTGCTGCACCCAATCCGCAACGTCCTTCAGCGGCGCAGCCTTCAACTGGCATGGCCTCCACTGCGCCTGATGCCCGCGCGCGATCAATCCCGCTTTTTCCAGCACCTTCAAATGCTTCGACACCGCGGGCAAACTCATCTCAAAGGGCTCGGCCAATTCCGTCACCGAAGCCTCGCCGGTGATCAGTCGCGCCAGAATCGCGCGGCGCGTGGGATCAGCCAATGCCGCAAATGTCGTACTCAATGTGTCCGAAGTCATCTCGTATTTAACCTACTGGTTAAATACACCCATCGCATTTTCTTTGTCAACTTCTTTTTTTCCTATTCCTTCAATTCCCTTTCGCCTCTCGTTACTCTTCCCTTCCACTGAACTTCGGTACAGCTTTCGAACCCGAGCTTTCCCTGTTATTCCTTGTGGCGGCGAAGTTTGCCACTTCGCGTAATGTATTCTCAGGTTGCAAGACGGAGGCCGCGTGCGCAAAAGCGCGCCGGACGGCATCACCAAAAGCGCTACCTACTTATTCTTCGAACGAATTCTGCTTTTCCCGTTCCTGCTCTTTGGAATCAGTCTGCTCACCCCAGGCAAAGTTCATGGACAAATCTCCCCCGGCCCGCTATCCAAAGCCCATTCTTCTCTCAGCGGCACTTCACAATGCGCTTCCTGCCACTCCTTTGGAACCAGTACGCCTACCTTCAAATGCATTGATTGCCACAAAGAAGTTGCCCAAGATCTTTCCGCCAAGCACGGCTATCACTTCGAAATGCAGATGCGCAATCCCAATGGAAAAGATTGCGTGCGCTGCCACCTGGAACACAACGGTGAAGCCTTTCAACTGATTCACTGGGATCCTTCGCTACAGAAATTCGATCACAAGCTCACGGGCTACAAACTGGAGGGCAAACACGCCAATCTGGCTTGCGAAAAATGCCACACGCCCGCGCACATGCTTCCCGCCAATCGCGAACTCATCAAGATGAAGGACCTCAGCAAATCCTTTTTCGGGCAATCTCCAAGTTGCACTCCCTGCCACAGCGATCCGCACAACGGGCAGCTCGGCAACGAATGCACCAAGTGCCACAACGTGGAAAGTTGGAAAGCGGCCAAGGATTTTGACCACTCAAAGACTCGCTATCCCCTCACTGGCCTGCACATCAGAGTTCCTTGCGAGAAGTGTCACAAGGCGGAAACGCCTGGCGGCCCGGTTCGTTATCAGAACATGAAGTTCGATACCTGCACCGCGTGTCACGTCGATCCCCACAAGGGTGAATTCAAGAAATCTTGTGAAAGCTGCCACACCACCAGCAGTTGGAAAAATCTTTTGCCCAGCTTTGATTTCGACCACTCCAAAACGAAATATCCGCTGGTTGGAAAACACGTTCAGGTTGCGTGCGTGGCTTGCCACTTGAACGGCGACTTCAAAACTCAGATTCCCTTCGCGAATTGCGGCGATTGCCACAAGCCCGACCCGCACAAAGGCCAATTTGAGAAACGCGAGAAGAAGGGTGAATGTTCGGAGTGCCACAACCTGGAAGGTTGGAAGCCATCGCTATTCGGCGTGAAGGAGCACGACAATTCAGGCTATCCGCTCAAGGGCAAACATGTTCAAGTGGAATGCGCCAAGTGCCACATTCCCGCGGGCAAAGACACCATTTATAAAGTGAAATTCGCGGCCTGCACTGATTGCCACAAAGACGCTCACGACAATCAATTCGCCGCCGCGCCCTACAACAATCGTTGCGAGCCCTGCCACACCGTCGTCGATTTCCATCGCACTACTTTCACCATCGCAAAACACAAGGCCACTCGATTCCCATTGGCAGGCGCGCATGTCGCTGTTCCCTGCGCCGATTGCCACAAAGCCGGCACCGGCGGGCGCGCCGACAGAATTCTTCCTTTCCATTTCGAAGACCGCACCTGCACCGCTTGCCACAAGGATCCGCACAAGGGCGAGTTCAACGATCGTATGGCTCGCAGACGTGCCAACGGTACTCCGTTCGGCTGCGAAGCCTGTCACAGCGTAAAATCCTGGGTGGACATCAACGGCTTCGATCATTCCAAAACCAAATTTCCACTCTTAGGCGCTCATCGCACCGTAACCTGCGGCGAATGCCACAAGCCAACGACCAGCTATGATTCACGCTTCAAAGGCACCTCCCAGCAATGCGAAGCCTGCCACATCGACGCCCACGATTCTCAGTTCCAAGCCAAAGACGGAAAGACCCATTGCGTTGATTGCCACAATGCCCAACGCTGGGTTCCTTCCACCTTCGATCACGACACCCGCACCCACTTCGCTTTGACCGGTGGACACGCCAAGGTACCCTGCGCTAAGTGCCATATTCAAACGAAATTAGTCGGCGAAAAGTCGATTGTAATTTATAAGAATACTCCCATGAAGTGCGTCGATTGCCACGGCGACAATCCCAAGATCATGAATTCCCAGCAGCCCATTTCCTGAGCATATTTAGTTTCATATGTAATCTCTTCGACATTACTGTTGAATTGTCCATCACCCACAATTTTTCGTAATCACTAAATCGCCATATAAACAAAGGTGATTTTTAATCTTTACGAAGCAACCCTTGTCATTTTGTTTGCAACATATGTTTTATGCCGGAACCGGGTCCCTAACATTGGAACTGCAAATGTCAGGCTGACGACTGGCCTTTAACTGTCCCGTTGTACAGTTGTTCATCATCGGGGCGCAGTTAGAAAATAGTAGAGATTCTTTACATGCCCTGCGCGGCGACTAGCCCGACCGCGCCTACGGAGACTTCTACGCTCACGTTGCTCCAGTTCGCTCTCTGGGCTCTCTTTGGTGTCTCTTCAGCACCTGCGCGGCCCACTTCGGCCGCCACCTGTTCGGTGGCTTCGTTTCCTGCCGCGCAAAATCAAACCACCCGCAATCCCCACGGGCCCATCAACATCCCTTGTGAAAATTGTCACACCTCTGCCGGCTGGCGCCCGATCCGCGTTGTCCCGGAGTTCGATCACAACAAAACCAAATATCCCTTGCGGGGCATGCACGAAAAAGTGAAATGCGTTCAATGCCACATTCAACCGGTTTTCACCAACGTCGGTAAGAATTGCGCCGATTGTCATGCTGACATTCACCGGCGCCAGATGGGTTCAGACTGCGCACAGTGTCATACGGTAAAAGGCTGGAATATCGCCACCAAACAGGTTCTCGATCACCAGAACCGCTTTCCCCTTCTGGGGGCCCACGCTGCCGTTCCTTGCGATTCCTGCCACAAGAGCGCAGCCGTCGGTCAATTCCTTGGCCTGCAAACGCAATGCGATTCTTGCCACCTGAAAGATTGGCAGAACACCACCAATCCTCCGCACCAGAGTGCTGGCCCACTTTTCGCCTCCGGAAGGTGCGATCAGTGCCACGGTTTTGATAGCTGGCTCGGGGCCAAATTCGATCACAGCTCAACTGGCTTCCAGCTTACCAATGGCCACGCCAATCTGGCTTGCTCGGCTTGCCACATCAACAACAATTACAACCTTACTTCTGGCGCTTGCCAGAATTGCCACCTAACCCAATGGCAACAGACCAATAATCCGACGCACGCTTCCGCTGGCCCAGCCTTTGCCGCTGCTAATTGCGCTGGGTGTCACAACACCATCAGTTGGACCACAGCAATTTTCGATCATAGCTCCACTGGATTCCCGCTGACCAATGGCCACGCCAACGTTCCCTGCGCGTCTTGCCACGTCAACAACAATTACAATCTCACTTCTGGTGCTTGCCAGAATTGCCATTTAACGCAGTGGCAGAAGACCACCAATCCTCCGCACGCCTCTGCCGGCTCGGCGTTTGCCGCTGCTAATTGCACTTCCTGCCACAACACCATTAGCTGGACCACCGCGATCTTTGATCACAGCACCACCGGATTCCTTCTCACCAATGGACACGCCAACGTTCCCTGCGCTTCTTGCCACATCAACAATAATTACAATTTGCAGATTGCTCCCACGGATTGCGGAAATTCCGGCTGCCATCTCACCACCTGGCAACAAACCACCACGCCGGTCCATTCCACTTCCGGAGCTGCCTTCGGCGCTTCGAATTGCGCCAACTGCCACACCACCAAGGGCTGGGACGCCGCTTCCTTCGATCACAGCATTACCGGTTTCACTCTGGTGGGCACGCACATGTCGCCCACGCCCACACCCTGCGCCTCTTGCCACGTCAATAATAATTACAGTTTGAATTCGGCCGATTGCCTAAGCTGCCACACGCCCGATTGGAACAAAACGCAAACGCTTGGCGGAAATGTTCCTAATCACGTCGCCGCGAACTTCCCCACCAGTGCTTCGGCGTGCGCAACCTGCCACACCATCACCTCTTGGGCAAATGGCGTTTTCGATCACAGCAGTACTGGCTTCCCACTCACCAATTCGCACCAGATGTCTCCGGCGGGCAAAGTCACTGCCTGCACTCAGTGCCACATCAACAGCAATTACAACTTATCGATACAGCCTGCGGATTGCGGCAACTCCGGTTGCCACCTGACCACCTGGCAACAGACCAATAATCCGACGCACCCCAGCGCCGGCTCCGCGTTTGCTGTCGCGAATTGCTCCACTTGCCATGACACCATTGCGTGGACCGACATTTCGTCTTTCAATCACGCGACTACCGGCTTTGCTTTGACGGGCACCCACATGTCTCCCACGCCTACTGCCTGCGTGGCCTGCCATGTAAACAATAATTACACGCTGAGTTCGACGGACTGCATGAGTTGTCACCAAGCATCCTGGCAGAGCACGCAAACATTAGGCGGCAATGTACCGAATCACGTCGCGGCTGGTTTCCCCACCACTGCCGCGGCTTGCTCCACTTGCCACACCATCACTACCTGGGCGAACGGCGTATTTGATCACACCACCACAGGTTTCCCGCTCACCAATTCGCACCAACTTGCGCCTGCGGGCAAAGTTCCCAACTGCTCGGCTTGCCACATTAATGGCAATTACAATCTGACGATTCAGCCTAACGATTGCGGCAACGCTGGCTGTCACCTGACCACCTGGCAACAGACCAACAATCCTACTCACTCAACTTCCGGCGCTCCCTTTGCCGTCGCCAATTGTTCCACTTGCCACAACACCATTACTTGGACTACCGCAACTTTCAATCACAGCGCGACCGGTTGGCCGCTGACCGGTGCACACGCCAACACGCCCTGCGCCAATTGCCACGTCAACAACAATTACAATTTCACCACTGCAAACACCGATTGCTATGGCTGCCATCAGACTCAATGGAACAGCACCGCGACGATGGGCGGCGCTGTCCCGAACCATGCCGCGGCTGGTTTCCCCACTTCCCAGTGCTCCACCTGCCACACCACCACCAATTGGACTTCCACGTGGAGCCACAACTCCACGGGCTTCCCATTGCAAAACTTGCACCAGTTCACGTCCGCGGGCGGCAAAATCAACGCCTGCACCGATTGCCACATCTCCAACAATTACAATTTGCAGATCGCTCCCACGGCTTGCGGCACATCCGGATGCCATCTGACCACCTGGCAGCAAACCAATAATCCGACCCACTCCACAGCTGGCGCGGCCTTCGCTCTTGCCAATTGTGCGAACTGCCACACCACTCTCGGTTGGGGCACTGCCAATTTTGATCACAGCACCACTGGCTTTCCGCTGACGGGCGCTCACGTCACCACCGCCTGCACGCTGTGCCATGTCAATAACAATTACAATCTGACCGCTGCCAATACCGATTGCTACGGCTGCCACGCTTCCACGTGGACCAGCACAGCCACAATGGGTGGCGGAGTGCCCAATCACGTCGCCGCGGGATTCCCCACTTCGCTATGCTCCACTTGCCACAACACCACGGCCTGGAAGCCCGGCACGTTCGATCACAGCACCACCGGTTGGGCGCTCACCGGCGCTCACCTTACGACCGCCTGCAACCTGTGCCACGTCAACAACAACTACACCTTCACCGCGGCGAACACCACGTGTTACGGCTGCCATACGGCCGATTGGAACAGCACGCAAACTCTTGGCGGCGCAGTCCCTAATCATATCGCCGCCGGTTATCCGACTACTTGCGACACTTGCCACACCACCACCAGTTGGCTTGGCGCAACTTTCAACCATACTTATTTCCCGATCCCTCACCACAAATCGGTCTGCAACGATTGCCACCAGGTCGCCACCAACTACGCCAGCTTCACCTGCATCAACTGCCACACCCAGACTGCGCACCAACAAACCCAAACCAATCAGACTCACACGGACGTGAACGGCTATAGCTACGGACCCACCACCTGCTACAACTGTCACCAGAACGGCGGCGGGGGCTAGAATGCGTTCCACCTTGATCGGGCTCTTGGCACTGTTGTCTCTACTGTGCCTGCAATTTGGATTTCTTCCCCCTCGCGTCTACGCGCAGAACTCTTCTTCCACCAATGCAAAACCCACGGTCTTTCGTGTGAAATATGTTGCCGACAATTCCGTTTACGTCGACGCCGGCCGCAACGCGGGCATTCAGGAAGGCATGAAACTCTCCGTCGTTGAGCCGCCCCCCGATAACGCCACCACCGATGGCGTGCGTTTTCGGGGCTATCCGCACGTTGCGGAACTCAACGTCATCTCCGTTGCCGATTCTTCCGCTGTCTGTGACGTCATCACCGTCACCGGCGATCTCAAGATCGGCGAGTTTGCGTTTCTCTCGCCTACCAGCGTGGAAGATCGTCACCTTGCGGAGTCTGCGCGCGATGCCGAGAATTATCCCATCGTCGTCGCTTTTACCGATGGCGATCCGCTCGACGCCGAAATTCACGATACCCAGAATAATCTGCTGAATCCGGAATCTCGCATCGTCGGCGCCATGCGCGGCCGTTTCGGCTTCAGTTACGGCGGCATTCAAGAATCGGGAATGAATTCCAAGCAGCTCGGCTTGATGATCGACATGGACATGACCCACATCGCCGGTACCTACTGGAATTTCAACGGCTACTGGCGCGGCAATCTCACCAACAGCAACACCAGCATCACCGGTACAGGCAACGCCACTCTCACTGACCTCATCAATCGCACCTACCAACTCGGCTTCACTTATTCCAGCCCCTATTCGCCTAGTGTCATTGGTGTCGGCCGCGTCTATCTTCCTTGGGCTCCCAGCCTGAGCACCATTGACGGCGGCTATTACGGCCGCAAAATCAATTATCTTTTAACGGTCGGCGCGTTTGCCGGCTCGACTCCCGACCCCACTTCGTGGAGTTACAACCCCAATCAGCAAATCGCCGGCACCTTTGCCAGCGTGGAATATGGCGATTTCGATCATCTTCATTTCCTCAGTACTGGGGGACTCGCTGTCACCAGTATCGGCTGGCGCGTCGCTCGTCAATTCGCTTTCTTCGAAAACAATCTCAACTGGAAGCGCAACATTTCCTTTTACAATTCCACCCAGGTCGATGCCGCCCGCACTTCTCCCCTCGTGAATGGTGGCAGCAATCCCACGGGCGTTTCGCAGAGCTACTCTTCCCTTCACTTCCAGCCCATCAAGCTGATTGGCTTTGGCGTCAACTACAATTTCTTCCGCCAGCTCCCCACCTTCGATCCAGTCCTCATCGGGACCGGCTTACTGGACAAATATCTTTTCACCGGACTGAGTGGTGACGTCCGCCTAGATCTTCCCCAGCACATTGGCCTTTATGCTTCGTTGGGCCGCAGTAAAACCACTACCGATACCAAGAATTCCCTCAACCAGGCCTACGGAATTTCCTACGCCAACATTTGGCGCACCGGACTGCTCCTCGACGCCCACTATTCCAAGTTCGACAGTGATTTCGGCAGCGGTCAATATGAGTCACTCTCTCTTTCCAGAAGCATCACCGATAACCTTCATCTCCAATTCATGGCCGGCATCCAGAAATTCAATTCGCCGTTCTCTACCAACACCAATGCAAAATTCATCAACAGTGTTGTTGACTACTCCTTCGGCCGGCGCTATTTCGTCGAAGGTGTTTTTGGCTGGTACCAGGGCACCTCTCTCAACTACACCCAGTGGTCCACCGTTTTTGGATATCGCTTCGGAGGTTTACGCCATTGAGTCGACATTCCACACTTCCGAAACGCCTTCTGGCTCTGCTCGCGCTTCTTACCGCGATTTTTGCCTGTACGGCCCTGCTCAACGCGCAAACCCCAGCTACAACCACACAAAATCCCAACACTCCGGCGCCACGTGAGCAAGCCATTTCCGCCATGCGCACCAATCTTCCGGATGAGGTTCCTGCTTCGCCTACGGCCACAGGCACCGCCGCAATGCCCGCATCTCCCGCTGGTGATCCGGCTTTTCTCGCTCGCGCCAATGATTCCCTGCTTCTTGCACGCAAGCGCATCGACAAGTTCTTCGAGCAAACTGCCAACGTCGTCTGCAACGAAGATGTTGCGCAAACCATGGTCGGCAAAAATGGCAAGCCGATGTATCGGGAAGAATCCGTCTTTGAATATCAATTGCAATCCAGCGCTCGCAGCGGCTCTCTCAAACTCGTGGAATCCCGCGAAGCCCGCAAAGAAGCCTTTCGCGATCCCACCAAGACTCTGCTCATCACCAACGGGTTCGCCAGCATGCTTCTGGTGTTGCACCAAAATTTTGAGCCCAGCTACACTTTCCAGCCGGTCGGCGAGGAACTCATCGACGGGCGCAGCCTCGTCAAAATCCATTTCAAGCCCGTGCCCGGCGCATCTTCTCCCGCTGCTATCCAACTGCGCAGCCGCAATTATCCTTTGCCGCTTGCAGGAGACCTCTGGATCGAGCGCGAAACCGGCTCCGTCGTGAAACTCGTTACCTCCCTTGAATCCAGCATGGACGATCTCGGCCTTCACGACCTGCGCAGCGAAATCCATTACTCGATCGTGCAATTTCACGACCCCGAAGAGGCTTACTGGATGCCTGCCTCGGCGGTCATCGATGTCGAGACACCTAAACAGCATTGGCGGAATGTTCACCGCTTCACTTCTTACAAGCGGTTCCGCGCAACCATCCAGGTAGAATTTGGGGATACCAAGCCATGAGTGCCGAAGCAACCATTCAAAGTGCCATCGTAGCCCGCGAAGATCTTGAGCGTGGCCACAAACTCCGGGTCTTTCTCGCGTGGATGCTGTCGCTCGCCATCGTTCTGGTCATCGCCGGATATGGTTTTGACTATTACGCCCTAAGCTCTGCCGACCGCCCCTTCTCCGCTAAACACGAAATTCTGCGCCCCAGCGGCACCATCGGCATGAAACTCGGCATGTTCGGTGTGCTGCTTTTTTTCCTCATTTATCTTTATCCGTTACGCAAAAAATGGGGTTGGCTCGCGCGCCAGGGAAATTCTCGCCATTGGCTCGATTTTCACGTTGTCCTTGGTACCGCCGCACCCATCATCATCGCTTTCCACGCGTCCTTTAAATTCGGCAATATTGCGGGCATGGCTTTCTTCAGCATGCTTGCCGTCACGCTTTCCGGCTTTGTCGGCCGCTATCTTTACGCTCAAATTCCGCGCCGGGTGAACGCCGCCGAACTCTCCATGAGGGAACTCGAAGAGATGGAAGAGTCTTTGCGCGCCCGGCTGGCTGAGCAGAAGCTCACTTTCGGCTCGCGCCTCGAAGCGCTTTACGATCTGCCTACACGCGCAGAAGTCGCTAGCATGCCCATGCTTATATCTCTTGCTCGCATGATCTGGATCGACATGAAGCGTCCCCTCCAGCTTTCGCTTCTGCGTTTGCAGTCCACAGGATTCGCTTCCTGGCTTACCTCTCTCTGCGGACTTCGCCGAACCGGCGACACAAAACTCGAGCATGCCGTCGATGTAGCGCGCAAACAAGCCGCGCTTTCGAAGCGCATTCTTTTTCTTTCTCGCACTCAACAAGTTTTTCACATGTGGCACATCGTCCATCGCCCCTTCAGCTACGCCTTCGCCATCCTCGCCATTATCCACATTGGTCTAGCCCTCTACATGGGCTACCGGATCTAGCCATGCCTCCTTTCTTACCTTCTTCTTTCTTGTGTAGCGGCCGCTTTTTCCTGCCCAGTCAGAAAGCTCACATAGGGACGACGCACCATGGATAACCTCATTTCCTTTTTGATTGCCGCCGCCATCATTAGCGCTTTTCTCTATTTCCATCTCCGCGCCGAAAAGAAAAAACTCGCCGCCGCAAAAGCCGCCGCCGAAAAAGGGAAGATTCGCTCCGACGGCCCGCAATCGCAGCATCCTCATATCGACAGCAATTACTGCATCGGCTGCGCCACTTGCACCACCGTCTGCCCCGAAGGCGACGTCCTCGGCATGATCGGCGGCAAAGCCATGATCATCAACGGATACAAGTGCATCGGCCACAGTCTTTGTGCCGAAGCCTGCCCTGTCGGCGCCATCACCATGGTTTTGGCCAGCCCCAGCGTTGGCGCCAGCCTCGCCACCTTGACTCCCGCCTACGAAACCACCATCAAGAATATGTTCATCGCCGGTGAACTCGGCGGCCTCGCTCTCATCAAAAATGCCATCAATCAAGGCCGCGATTGCGTGGACACGGTCGCCTCGCGCCTTACCTCCGCCAAATCCTCAAACTCCACGGGAGTTTATGATCTTTTGATTGTCGGTGCTGGTCCTGCCGGAATCAGCGCTTCTCTTCGCGCGGCCGAGAAAAAACTCAACTACCTCACCCTGGAAGAATCCGAAATCGGTGGCACGGTTGCCAAATATCCGCGCCAAAAACTGGTGCTCACCAGCCCCGTTGAATTTCCTACCTACGGCAAGTTCAAGAAAACCGAAATCTCCAAGGAACAATTACTGAAATTCTGGCAAACTGTTTTGAAGCGCACTGACTTTAAGTGCAAGACCGGCGAAAAAGTGAACAACATCGTCAAAACCGAAGCTGGAATTTTCACCGTCACAACTGGCACAGGCGAACATCGCGCCCGCCACGTCATTCTCGCTCTTGGCAAATCCGGCAGCCCGCGAAAACTTGGCGTGAAAGGCGAAGAGCTTTCCAAGGTCATGTACCGCCTGATCGAAGCGGATCACTACATCAACAAGAAAATTCTGATTATCGGCGGTGGAGATTCCGCCGTGGAAGCCGCCATGGGCTTGGCCAGCCAGGTCGGCAACACCGTCACGCTCAGTTACCGCCAAGAGACTTTTTCCCGCATCAAGGATCGCAATACCCAGCGCATCAACGATTTCATGCGAAAAGGAAAAGTTAAAGTCATCTTCAATTCCAGTCCCGTTGAAATCTTGAACGACTCCGTGATTCTCGATGTCAAAGGCGCGCAGCAAACGCTTCTCAACGATTACGTCTGGATTTTCGCCGGCGGTGAACCTCCCACCGCTTTCCTCAAAAAAATCGGCATTGGCTTCTCCGATCGCGATGTCAGCAAAGAAGGCGCCCGCGCCGCCAAAGAAGCAAAGGAACAAGTCCTGGCCACCGCTTAGTACTAAGTTTTAAGTCCTAAGTCCTAAGTTTTAAGTTTCAACTCGCCATTTACACTTTTTTCTTGCGCGACTCTTCCCACAATCGTAAGGGCACGGCACTGCCGTGCCCGTCTTGGGTTTTCCGTTTCCTGGGACCGCCTTCCGTTCACCCTGAGCCCCGAAGGGAGGCGGTTCACCACTCCACAATCTTTAAACATCCCTTAGTGGCACAGTCACTCTTGACTGTGCTCTTGGGTTAGCTTTCTCCCAACCATCCGCATCCTGGTCCCTCGCAAATTCCTCTAGCGCATTCCCCACTCCTCGCATAGAGTTACCCCGGTCTCGAAGCGTATGCCTTATGCTGCGGACATTGTGTTGAACTCGATCGCCCTGTCCTTCCGCCCCCATCGTCCGTTGCACGCATGATCGCTTCTCAATTTACTTTCTTGCGGAGAAAACCATGAACAAATATTTGGTGGAATTGATCGGCACCTTCTTTCTTGTGTTGACCGTGGGTTGTACCGTCATTGACAAAGGCGCAGGCCCACTCGCGCCCATCGCCATCGGCGCGTCCCTGATGGTTATGATTTTTGCCGGCGGCCACATTTCCGGCGGCCACTATAATCCAGCCGTCACCCTGGGCGTTTGGATGCGCGGCAAGTGCGAAACGAAAGACGTCGCTCCCTACTGGGCCTTCCAGTTTATCGGCGCCGCGCTCGCCGCTGCCGTCGTCAAATTCTTCAAAGCCGGCGCCACAATCACTCCCGGCACGCCGCAAACCCTCCCTGCTCTCCTCGCCGAGTTCCTGTTTACTTTCGCTCTCGTCTATGTCGTCTTGAACGTGGCTACCGCCAAGGGTACCGCCAACAATTCTTTTTACGGCCTCGCCATCGGCATGACCGTTATGACCGGCGCGTTCGCAGTAGGAAACATTTCAGGCGGCGCATTCAATCCCGGCGTTGCACTTGGCATAACCATCATGGGTCTGTCCACATGGTCCAACATCTGGATCTTCCTGGTCGCCGAATTCATCGGCGGCGCCGTAGCCGCCCTAACCTTCAAAGCCGTCAACCCCGCCGACTAATTTTCGATGGGCCTATGTTTGTCTTCGTAGCGGCCGTTCGCCGACTTCTGGAGCGCGGGCACCCTCATCATGTAGGGACCCGTCTTCTGAGGCGGTCCGTCATCGCAACAATCCCAACAACCCTACGTGGCACGGTCACTCTTGACTGTGCTCTTGGGTTTGCTTCTGAGGTCTTGTTCAATGATTCTCATCCTGAGTGAAGAGTCGGCACCTTTGCGACTCGCAGCGAAGGATCTCAACCTCAAATTTTTCCGCTATCTTCCCGCCAGCCACCTACTTCCGAAACTCTCCAAACCCAATCCTTACCTGAATCGTATTGATCCCCGGATTCGGCTTGGTCATCCCGGCATTCGAGATATGCTGAAACCGCACTTCCGCCGTGAAATTATGCTTTTCCCCCAGAAAGTGCGCCCCAACCCCTCCGGCCGTCGTGAAATTAATCTGCGAAGTTCCTTCTGGCACATTCGTGTTCGTAAATAGTGTTCCACCTTCAATTTCAAAATACGGCTTCACTTTTCGCGGCGTCGTGAAAATCCATTTGAACGCGAACGGATTGATTCCCCCTCCATACGCCGTGTTCGTCCTCTGCGTAATCACCCAGACCGGTACCACATCCAGCGCGTACTCCAGTTGACCCTTCAAAATTCCCGGCCCTTTCGGCGAAGTGATCACGATTCCATAGCGCAATCCCAGGTTCCACACTCCGGTGTCCTGCGTACTCCCATTAATTCCGTGCCCGCCCCCAGTCCAAATCTGCCATTCGCTGGCCGCTCCTTCCGGCCCAGCTTGGGCCTGCGCAAACAAAGCCGTTGCCCCTATCCCCACAAGCAGCAGCAAAAATAAAAAGTGAACAAGAAACGATTTCACGCGCAGTCCTCCGCAACCGAACCTGCACAATAGCGGAAACCCTTCCGACTGACAATCGATAAGAATTTGCGGAATTCAGACGTGTGGGCGAGGCCGAGACGCTTCAACAAACTAAAAAGTCGGAAAAATCAGACGCAAAAAAGAAAGGAGGCGGGCCAGGTCTTCCCGCCTCCTCGTTTTTCCCCTTTCGGGGAAACCGGCAAGCCTGACGGAGGGCGGCTTAGCCGGTCGTGTGTTGGCCTGTCTATTAAACCGCTGAAACACAAAAAAAGTTACAGTCATCTTCAAAAAAAAGACTACACTCCTTACTGTATTTTTGCTTCGCCCCGAAAGGGTCCCATGTCGCGTCCGCCGCAGATTAGCTCCGATAACATCTTACGTTTTCTTCAACTTAGAAATGACCCCGTCTCTATCGAGGAGATTTCCCGCTCCCTCCAAATCAAGAAGAGCAAGCGCAACGTCTTGCAGCAGATGCTTTCTCGCCTAAAAAAACGCGGCCTTGTCGAGGAGCTCTCGCATAGCCGCTTCCTCCTTCGTCGCAAGGAGAGAGACGCCGCGCCTCTGGCCCCTTCACCCGCGCCGGACAATTTTCCGCAGCACAAAGCCGCTTCTCGCGACGAAATTCGCGGCCGCCTGGTCCACCATCAAGACGGCTATGGTTTCGTTGTTCCTGAGGTCGCTCTTCCCAATGTCGATGGCGATATTTTTATTCCTCGCGACCATATCGAAGACGCCATGCATGGCGACACCGTCATCGCCAAAATAACTCGCTTAAGCGGCATGACTGGCGCTCGCCGCGCTGAAGGTCGTATCGTTCGTATCGTTGGCCGCGCTCATCCCTCGGTAGTCGGCCAGTTTCGCTACACCTCGCGAGGCTGCGTTGTCCTTCCTTACGATCCTCGTGTGCAGCATGAAATCGAACTGCACCCCGGCGAAGAACTCACTCCTGCTCTTCGCGAACAACTTCTTGCTGGCGCAAAAGAACCTGCTGGCCGTGGCAAGCGTCTGCCCCACATTCCGAAACTCGACGGCGCTGTCGTCAACGTGGAACTCATTCGCTATCCGCGTGGTGGCGCCTCGCCCACTGGCCGCGTCATCGAAATTCTTGGCCGTCCCGGCGACCTTGGCGTCGATACCGAAATCATTATTCGCAAGCATCATCTTCCCCACTCTTTTTCCCGCGAAGTTTTTAGTGAAGCGGAACGCCTCGCTCTTCCCGTCTCCGATACCGAACGCGCTAGCCGTGAAGATTTTCGCGAACTCCCCATCGTCACCATCGACGGCGAGACCGCGCGCGATTTCGACGACGCAGTCTACGTGGAACGCCGCGACGATGGTGGCTGGCTCTTGCAAGTGCACATCGCCGACGTCGCTCACTATGTTCATCCCGAATCTCCCCTCGATCGCGAAGCTCGTCTGCGCGGCAACTCGGTTTACTTCATCGATCGCGCCGTGCCCATGCTTCCCGAATCGCTTTCCAACGGCATGTGCTCTCTTAAACCGCGCGAAGAGCGCCTGGTGCAGAGCGCCATCATGCACTTCGATGCCGCCGGCCGCATGCTCAATTCCTGGATGGTGCAAGGGGTCATTCGCTCTGCCGAACGCATGACGTACACCAACGTCAACAAAGTTCTCGAGGGCGACCCGGAGATGACTGCGCGCTACGCTCATCTCAATCATCACTTCCGCGCGATGAAGGGCCTGGCGCTTCTGCTCAACGCGCGGCGCAACGAAAACGGTTCCATCGATTTTGATCTCCCCGAAGCGATCATCGAATTCGACGCCGAGCAGCGCATGACCAATATCTCGCGCAGCGAACGAAACATCGCTCACCGCATCATCGAAGAATTCATGCTGGCCGCGAATCGTGCCGTCGACCATTACTTACTCAACCGTGCCATCAAATGCATTCATCGGGTCCACGAAAAACCCGATGCCCGCAAAATTCTGGAGTTTGAGGAACTCGCGCGCGCCTTTGGCTACACGCTAGGCGTTGAAGATCTCTACCACAAAGAAGTCGCCGTGCGTCACGGCAAAGTTCCTTCTCCAGCGAAGGCTGGCCGTCCCGATTCCTACGGCAAAGGCCGCGAGCGCGGCATGAAGGTTGCTCTTCCCGCCGCCGACGTGCGGATTACTCCACATCATTATCAGCGCCTGCTCAAAAAGCTCGCCGGCAAAACAGAAGAGCGCATCGTCTCCTACTTAATGTTGCGTTCCTTGAAGCAAGCACGCTACTCCGCCGAACCCCTCGGCCATTTTGCGTTGGGTTTTGATGAGTACACCCATTTCACTTCGCCCATTCGCCGCTATCCCGACCTCATCGTTCATCGAATCCTCAAATGGGCGCTCGCTCATCCCGACGTAGCGTCGCCTTCCTACATCAAGCCCGCTGTTGGCACCGAAGCTGCTCTCTATTCGCAGAAGCATCTTGAGGAAATCGCTCAGGAAACTTCCGAGACCGAACGCCGCGCCGCCACCGCCGAACGCGAACTGAAAGACTGGAAGACCGCACAATTCATGGAAGATCATCTTGGCGACGAGTACGACGCGCTCATCATTTCCGTTCAGAAATACGGCTGCTTCGTCGAGTTGCTGGAAATTTTTGTGGAAGGGCTGCTGCCCGTCAGCGCGTTGGAGGAAGCCGCCGGCACTCGCGTCATGCATCGCGAACGAGAACATTCTTTCGTTTCCGTTGCCGGCAGTGAAGGCCGCGGTGGCCACCGCAAAAAATTTATGCCACTTACCTGGAAGCTCGGCGATCGCATCCGTGTCCGCGCCGAACGCATCGACCCGATGCGCCACCGCGTAGAATTCGCTCTGGTAACCACTTCCTGACCCAAATGCAGGACACTTTTTCAGAGGCGGTCGCGCAATTCCAAGCATTCCTTGCTGATAACAAATATTCTCGGCAAATCATCTGGCTCTCCCCCGAGAACGTCCTCATTTCAGGAAAACGCTTCCTGTATGTAAAGCCACCTTCCTCATCCGAAGACGCCGAACTCGCTCGGCAATCGATTGAAGCTGGCATGAAACAAAAACTTGGGGTCGTATTTTCCACCTTGTGCGAAGTGGAAGGCGCCACTTGCTGCGCCATTTGGTTCCCAGAAGATGCGGACGAAGCCAAACGTATGTTGATGCCTGCAGATGGATCGCTAAAAATGAATGTCCAAGATGAGGGCTCTCGGATCCCCGGAATTTTGGTCCGCAACTCACTCTACTGGCATTTTCTTTGCTACATCCATAAACTAAAATTACCGCTACGGTCCCTACTTTTATCTAGGTCACTCACACGACTTTAACGTGAGCTCCGGAGCCAACAGCATTCGCCGTAGTCAACACGCTCTCCCCCGGCTCGGTCGCAATCGGTTGCGCCGGAACCGGCTCCGCCATCACCACCGGCTTCGAGCACAACTCCGCCGCCTCGCTCATGCTCTGCGATTCACGCTGCTTCGCCGTCACCCAGCTCAAGAACGTCGCCTTCTCTCGCGCCACGCCATCCTGATTGCGCTTGATGCGCTCCAGCTCGGCCTGAATCTGATTGTTCTGTTCCTCTTTTTGCGCCCAGTGCGCTTCAAACAATTTACGTTGCTCGCCTTCATAGGAATCAAATCGCCTCTTGCCGCACTTTCGCGTCGCGTAACACTTCTTGTATTGATACCTCTGCCGCATCCAGCGCCATCAGCACCGACCCGCGCCGCATCCGAAAGCAGCTCCGCTTGTGAAATTCGTCCGCGCCTCACTTTCTTCCTTGTTCCCCCAATGGAGCCATTTGGTTTGCATACGTTTCCTTTCCTTGCCAGCTTCCTTCTCGGGAGGTTGCTGTACCATTTGGAATTCCGTCTCAATCTGCGGTGTCGCGGCGGCTTTCCCGCTGCAGACCTACTCGATTCTCCACTCCATCGCTCCGGCAATATTTGGTAATGCCCGTGAACTCCTCCCACCGCCGCTGAATCCGCATCCGTGTTCCAACTCGAACCCGCGTCCCCACACGAATGCACGCGCCCATCGATGACTTATTCACCATCTGCGCAGAAACCGTTTGCAACGTTCCGCTTTGGTCGGCCCATGACGCTTCCATCAAAATCATCACGGCCGTGCGTGGCTCAGGCATAACTCCGCTCATGCCCTCTCTATCGGCATTCGCCGAAATCCATCCACACACCAGTGAGCATCTAAGCCTCCAAATTCCCTGCTCATCAATGTAGGTGCCGGGATTTATCCCGGCCATCCACCGACAACAGCACCCCCACCGCAGCCGAGCTAAATCGGTGCGCTGATTACCCCCAATACCTCTGTGCTACCATCCAGTTGAACTCTGGCGAAAGCCAGTTTCTTTGTCCCCATATGCGAAAAAAACAAAAATCCACTCCCATACCCACTCCGCCCCCAAGCCCACCTTCCACATCCCGCTACATTCTTGGAAACCTGTTCAATCTACTCCGGCGATTCGGCGGAACGATCATCGTTTGGGCCTGCATCGCCTTTCTCGGCTATGAAGCTAAGGAAGTCCTAATCGCCTACGCCGGCAGATCGTCTTTTGCAGACCTCACCTTTCGATTGCTCGCCCAGGTCAGTATTGTTTGGAAACTAAGCCTGACTTTGGCGGGGTTTTCGATTACCCTCTACCTCAGAGAACGTAATTTGCATCGAAAGACCAGGGAGCGGCTAACGGCCCGGATTACTCAGTTGGAGCTGAAAATCGATCCAAGCAGAACCTCTAGCCTGCTCACCCCGGAAGGATTGACCAGAGAGGAGGACCAATGATGGGAGTTCCGGAAATCGCTGCCTTTCTACAATCGGCAGCGTGCATTGTAGTTCTCGGCATTGTATTACTCCACTTCTGGTCTGCCGCCCGCCTGGATGCCTTCCGGCAAGAAATGTTTATCGTCAGAGACGAGCTGTTCGACTACGCCGCCTCCGGCAAGATCGAATTTGACAGCCCCGCTTACCGGCTCCTTCGCCAGATGATGAATGGTTACATCAGGTACGGACACCAGCTCACTTTTTTTCAAATCACCCTGAACATGATCAGAATAAAGTTACTGAGCGAATCGAGTCAGGACTGGTCCGTAAGGTGGGAGCGGGCCCTCAAAAATATTCGCAACAACGAAGTGCGAGAAGAACTAGCCCGCTTCCATGAACGTGGCTTAGAATGCGCCGCCAGACGAGTCGTATTGGGCTCGCCTTTCCTGCTTGTCATCAGTGGTTGCGGAATCGCATTCCTGCTCCTGCGCCAGGGTTGGAACAATCTGGCACGAATCTTTGTGGCGGCCCCGACCTTCACCTTCTCCCACGTCTTCGACCCCCGCATCATCGAAAGCGAAGCAGCAGCCACCGCCGTAGCTTAGCCTCGATCGGTCAGCTGACGAACAAATCAGGACTGCGCGCTCATCCCAAGGGTTTGAGAGAAGGAAGCGAGTCGACGACTTCCTTCGTGGTCACTATGGCGTTGGCGTAGTTTGGGAGGTTGACGCCCAGAGCAGCGTGCATGTGCTCATCCGAGTAATCCGTGGTCGCGTCTTTTACCATGGTGACCTCGTAGCCAAGCTCAACAGCGAAGCGAACAGTGGCCTCCACACACGTATGGGCGATGAGCCCGATGACAATGAGCCTATGGATGCCATGCTTTTTGAGCAATAAGTCCAGATCCGTGTTGGCAAAGCCGCTAGAGCACCAATGCTCCTGGGCTAGGATGTCGCCCGGTTGAGGCTCAAACTCGCGGCGGATCTCGCCACCCCACGTTCCGTGTTCGAAAATCTTGTGCGACCAGGCTGCCTTTTGGATGGGCGCAATGTACTTCCAAGTTTCGTAGTCGCCCGGGCGGTAGCGCCTATGCAGCGCATAGAAGATGCGAAGCCCCGCCTTCCGCGCAGTATTCAGGACTTCCAGCATATGCGGAACACAATGATTTGCTTCTGCGACATTCTTAATGCGATCCCATATTTTGCCGCCCTCGGAAATGAAGTCGTTGTACGGATCGATGACGAGAACTGCAGTAATCTCTTTATCGAAGTTAAGAGTCGCCATGCGTTTCCCCCGAGGCGCCAGCCCGCCGCGTGTGAATCTGAGAACTCTGCGCTGTTGCAAGGCAGCGAGACGGGCACATCTCGTGCCCGTCGCAGCCTCATTCCGGTCCAGCTCAGCGCTTTGAACGTTGCCCGGATCTCTTCGATCAAGGTTTTCGGCGCGGCTGCAGCCGCTCAGATCAGTTTGATCGTGACGTCCACATTGCCGCGAATCGCTTTGGAATACGTGCAAATCTGTTCCGCCGCGTCCACCACCTGCTGAGCTACGCTGCGGTCCAGCCCCGGCACGCTGACGTTGAGCCGAGCTTGCAGAAAGTAGTCTTCGCCGGTCTTACACAAATCTACTTCGGCGTCGAGAGCTGTTTCCTCGGGAAGCCTGATCTTCATCTTGCGAGCTGCGATTTTCATTGACTCTTCGAAGCAGGCTGACCAGCCCACAGCAAACAGCTGTTCCGGATTGGTGCCGGTGCCCGCTGACCCAGGGGTCGAGAGTTTGACGTCCAGCCGCCCATCCGAACTGCGGCCCTCACCATGTTCACGGCCCCCGACGGTATGCGTTTTTGCGGTGTACAGAACTTTTTTCTCTTCGGACATCCTTGGTGATGTGCTCATTCTTTCCTCCTTGAAGCAAGCTTGATGATTCACACCCGATCTCTTTTCAGATTCAGAGCACACGCCACTGGATGCAAAATTTTGGCGATGACTAGGCTCTCGCGGCCAACCCAGGTGGCGCTTGCCTTGCTGTCTTTCCTAGGGAAGGGGTCAAGCCATGGTTTTTCGGCAAATCGGACAAGTGCCCGGGAGCTTTCGCGCCTGATTCCACATCTACGAGTACCGCGTTCTATAAAGGGGAGAGTCAAGAGAAAAAACTCCCCGGCGACTGGAAGTAGCAAAGATTTTTGCCGGGCTCTCCAGCCCACGTAATGTTGGGAGGCTCTTGGGGTTCTCTTTTTTCGCAGACTCATGTTGTTGTCGTGACGACATCTTCGGTTTCTGATGCGACAAGCAGTACGGTTGCAAAAAATGTCA
>DASXIT010000148.1:0-3717 GCA_036497825.1 Candidatus Acidiferrum sp. | reverse complement strand
TGCCGTCGACCGCAGAGCATAAGACCAAGGTCTCATTGCCATTTGCCTGACTGACGCTGTCTAATTCGGCAGCGTTCTTCGAATATATGAACCAGACAACTGGAACAAAACTGGCACCTGACTCTTCTCCAACTACGTCCGCGCAGATGTGCTATGTCGTTGACGACGATCCATCGGTGCGCAAATCCATCACTCGCCTGCTCGAATTGGAGGGATTCAAGGTACGCGCCTTTGGCGATCCAGAAGATTTTCTCAATCAAATGGCGACAAATCCCGTGCGGCTTGTTGTCCTGGATATCTGGATGGAACAAATGACAGGGATGGAATTACTAGCACACCTGTGTGCGAGATGGCCCGGGACTCGTGTGATTTTCATTACGGGTCATGAGGATCGCGCTGCCGAAGCCACCGTGATGCAGGCCGGTGCCTCTGGTTTTTTCATCAAGCCCTTGGATAACGAAAAATTTATCGCTGCCGTTCGAGACGCCCTTAACCAAGCCTAGCAATTAGAGTGGAAGAGAGTGCGCCCGGCTTGCGCGGCAGGCACACGTCGCGGCGTGAAACTGTCTCAACCATAAATTATTCCAGCCATAGAAAAAGAAACGCACTAACATATGTTGTCAGCGAATAATAGCCCTTGGATTTCACCATCTCGCGAATAGCCGTTATGCCTGGCAATTCAACTGACGATTCGGAACCTTTGCCGGCTTCCAGGATTATGCCTGGGCCGGCTGACCTGCGGCACTATCCGGCTGATAATCTGGTGGCCTGGCAACCACAAGGTGTACTGGATGATCAGCTGCTGGATGAGATTGGCGAATGGCTCTGTGATATCGAAAAAGCGTCAGCGCCGTTGAAGAGATTCGTTGATTTCAGTCGATTAACGGAAGTGGCAGTTCGCACCAATCATGTTTTTGCATTCGCGCGAAAGCGGGCAGAGCAATTCGCCGGGTTCACGCCGGTGAAGTCGGCCTTGTTTAGCGAAGATTGGGTCGGTTTTGGCATTGCCCGCCTCTACGAAAGTCTGATGAAGTAAACGCTGATCGATGCGCGCGCATTTCGCGACCGCGCGAAGGCAGCCGCCTGGCTGTGTGTGCCGGCGGAGATTTTAAATCTCGAAGATAAACCGGCGCCTCCCCATTAGGCGTCATTTCGATCAATCAAATTCGAGAAGATTTGCGCAAGAAGGGATACGCCGTGGGCGATTACTCGGGAGTCAAAAATGCCGACAACGGAGAAATCTCTCTTTTTACAGCCAGTGGGACATCGAACAAAATTCAGCGCATCGAAGTATGGTGCCGACAGTCAGCCTAACCAATATATATTGGTCGTACGGTATGGTTGTCAGCGATCCTTTCCCAATACTTTCTGCTGATCGTCGGCTTAGGCCGCCGGCATGGGACGAAAGTCTTATTGCGGATGCGGAGGCTTTCTGCTTTCATCACCGTTCATGTCTCTGATGATCCCATGAAATTCCTGAAAATCCTCGCTTTCTCCGTCGCCCTGCTCACCACCGTGCAGGCGGTGCAACAACCGTCGGCTCATACCAAAGGCACGCCCACTGGAAAACCGACCGGCGTACTCAAGCCGGGCGAGTATTGGTGGAAACCGCAGCTCTCGCCCAGCGGTCCGCTCGTGGTGCTGGTGAGCGTCCCCGAGCAGACCATGCACGTTTATCGCAACGGCATCCTCATCGGCCGCACGAGCGTGAGCACGGGCTCGCAGGGCCACTCCACGCCGGGCGGCGTCTTCAGTATCCTCGGTAAGAGTAAGGAGTACTATTCGAAGAAATACAACAACGCGCCGATGCCCAACATGCAGCGGCTCACCGACACCGGCATCTGTATGCACTCGGGGAATCTCCCCGGATACCCGGCCAGCCACGGCTGCATCCGCATGCCGTTTGATTTCTCGCAGTTGCTCTTCAGCGTGACCTCGAGTGGGGGCACGGTCGTAGTGGGCGATGGCAAGGTCCCGGTGCCGCACCTTGCGTCGAATCCCGGCATTTTGCTTGCGCCAAAAGATTTCACACCCGCGATGGTGCGCCCACTCGCGCAAAACGAGTACGACTGGAACCCGGAGCGCAGCGAGGGCGGGCCGGTCACGATGGTGGTCAGCGCCGCCGACAAAATGATTTACGTCTATCGGAATGGCAAGCCCATTGGCCGCGCTCCGGTCGAGATCAGCGGGCGCGGATCGCTTGGCAATCATGTTTTCTCGCTGCTCGAAGGCACGACCGGCCGGCAAAGCTCACTGGCACCGGGCCGCGAGGCGCGCCGGTGGATGGGTGTGACCAGCAACGGCCGCGGCGTCGATGCCGAGAAGATCGCGTCGCGCCTGAGGATCAATCCGGAGTTTGCGAACAAGGTTTACGAGACATTGGCGCCGGGCACGACCGTCATCATCACCGACCAACCTGTCGTGCGGAGCCGCGGCGGCGCAAAGGTCCTCGAGGGCTGAGCTGCGCTGCTACTGCGCTGAAGTCTCCGGTTTTATCCTCGGGTTTCTGTGGTTATAGAGCTAATTGCGGACCTGGACCACACCCCAAGAAGGGTCCTTAGGGTTAGTCAGCAAGCTCTGCTTGGCCTGCAACAATTAATGAATGTGCCAAGATCGTGGACATACCCGGCATGAGCACGATTCCCGATTCCGGACTGAAGGCCGACGACGCGCTGCAACGCTTGAAAGCGGGGAACGCGCGGTTTATCGCCGGCACGGCGAGATTTCCCACTGTGCAAAAGGAGATGTCCGAAAATTGACTGAGTCACAGCAAAAATCACAACAAATTTGCCGATTTCATTGCTGTTCAATCTTGTCCATCAATGTGCTGCCATCCTTGCGCGCGTGTGGAATCGGGCGACTCGAGCGGCGAACTCTCGCCCTACGCGCGCGTGGAATGGGGCGTTAACCTGGAAATGAAGCCTTAGGTTACTTCCTAGATCGCTATTTCCATTCCTTCGCGGGCAAGCACCGCATTGGAAAACCGTTCTTGACACAATTTTTCGATCCGCTCGAGAAACTCGTCGTCGTGGTCGGGGTCGTGATGCGTGAGGGCCAGGCGCTCGACGCCGGCCATTTCCGCAACTTGCATGGCTTGATCGAAGCTACTGTGTCCCCAGCCGCGCCGTTTCTGTAGTTCCTCGGCCGTGTATTGCGCGTCATGGACCAACAAGTCCGCGCCGCGCGCCAATTCCACCAGCCGCGGATCGATCTGCTCGCCATGCTCGACATCCGTGCAAACGACAAGCACTTTGCCGTTCCGCTCGATTCGGAAACTATACGCTCCGCCGGGATGGTTGTGCCTTTGCGCGGTAACCATGGTTGGCACATTGTTGATGCCGGTAAAGTGTTCGCTGGCATCAGCGATTTGCAGGAACTCGAAATTGGCTCCCATGTGATCCAATTGCACCGGGAAATATTCCGCCTGCATTTGGACTTCGAAAATCTCCCGCAAATTGGTGATTGTCTGGTCGCGGCCGAGTGTCAGGAGTGTGATTTTCTGTTTGGGATCATAGGCCTGGGCAAAGAACGGAAAGCCCTGGATGTGGTCCCAGTGAAAGTGCGTGAACGCGATACGGATTTGCTCCTGTTTGTGGCCGATGGCGCGAAGGTCTCTGCCCAGATTTCGCAGTCCCGTGCCGGCGTCAATGATGGCGATTTGGTTCGTATCGATGAGTTGCAGGCACGTCGTGTTGCCGCCGAATTTCTGGAAACCAG
>DASXIT010000147.1:0-39983 GCA_036497825.1 Candidatus Acidiferrum sp. | reverse complement strand
AACGGCGCATCCTTGCGCTCAATCACTTTCACGGGACGTTCGAACAGGAATTGTTTCAGGTTGGACCAGAAGTCGTCTGGCATCAGTACGTCAGGCGTACCGAAGTCCGGCAGCGCCTCTTTCGGCACCGGAATAATCTCTTCCGGACCGGTCCTTTTCGGCCTGCTTATTTCATCTGGGAGAAGGTTGATTGGATCCGCCACGTCATCCTCTCGACTTAACCTACTAGACGCAAGTTCCCCTGGAAAGGTTTACTAACCATAGGATTCTCGCCCAAGAATAAAGGTTGCGCGACCCCTACGGCTGACACCTGCGAGCTTTCATTGTAACATACGTACTTGCATCGGTTTCCGATGTTTCCCGCCCTACAACGAATGTTGTAGACCTTTCCGGCATACCCGGTTTGGCTGGCGAAGAAGGGACTATAGCAAACTGCCTCATGTCTGAACCGCTGGAACTGAAGAAGACTCTCAATCTCCCCAAAACTGATTTCCCCATGAAAGCCAGCTTGCCGCTCAATGAGCCCAAGCAGCTTGCCGCCTGGCAAGAGGCAAAACTCTACCAGCGCATTCTGGAAGCTCGCGAAGGCAAGCCACTTTTCGTTCTTCACGATGGCCCGCCCTATCCCACCGGTACCATCCACCTGGGCACCGGCCTGAACAAGATTCTCAAAGATCTCATCGTCAAATCCAAGAGCATGGCAGGGCACTACGCGCCTTACGTTCCCGGATGGGATTGCCACGGTCTTCCCATCGAAACCCAGGTGGAAAAGGAATTGGGCGGTAAGGGCAAAGTCTCCCCAGCCGAATTTCGCCAGCGCTGCCGGGAATATGCTACCCGCTACGTCGAACAGCACAAGCGTGATTTCCAGCGCCTTGGCGTTTTCGGCCGCTGGAATGATCCCTACCTCACGATGAGCCACGCTTACGAAACCATCATCGCGAGTAACCTTCTCGACTTCATGGAGAAGGGCTACGTGTACCGTGGCCGCAAGCCGGTCTACTGGTGCATTTATGACAACACCGCTCTCGCCGAAGCCGAAGTCGAATACGAAGATCACACCAGCCCGTCCGTTTGGGTCACCTTCAAAGTTGTCGGTGGCGGCGACGTTGATAATCTCGGCTCCGACGTTTCTGCCGTTATCTGGACCACGACTCCTTGGACGCTTCCTCATAATCGTGGCTTGGCCTTTCATCCAGATTTCCAGTACGTCGTGGTGAAAACTGAAAAGGGCAAGCTTCTTCTCGCGTCCGATCGTCTCGCTGCTCTACAAGCCGATTGCGACATCAAGCAAGCCGACATTCTCGACACTTACGTGGGGCGTCAGTTTGAGGGCATGCTGTTTCAGCATCCCTTCCTGCCCATCCAAGTCCCCGGCCTCCTCGCTGATTACGTCACTCTCGATCAAGGCAGCGGCATCGTACATACCGCTCCCGGTCATGGCTCCGACGACTTCATCTCTGGCCAGAAATACGGCCTGGAAATTTATGCGCCGATCGACGACAAGGGCGTCTACCTTGAAGGCTTGCCCGAGTACAAAGGCAAAGACGTCTTCGCCGCAAATCCAATCATCGTAAAACTTTTGGCAGATCGCGGCGCTCTTCTCGGCCATCACGCCTACAAGCACAGCTATCCGCACTGCTGGCGCTGCCACAACCCCGTCATCTTCCGCGCCACCGAGCAGTGGTTCATAAAGATGGATCAAGCCGCTCACGGCGCAACCAAGACTCTTCGTGCGGAAACGCTGGAAGAAATTCACAATGTGAAATGGATTCCGGCTTGGGGCGAAGATCGTATCTACGAAATGATCGAAAAGCGTCCGGACTGGTGTGTCTCTCGCCAGCGCTTCTGGGGCGTTCCTATCATCGTCTTTTTCTGCGAAGGCTGCGGTAAACAGCTCGACGATTTCAAGGCGCTACGCGGCGTTCTGCGCTGGTTTGCCGAAGAAGGCGCGGACGCCTGGTACAAACACACCGCCGAGGAATTGCTTCCCCCCGGCACCAAATGTTCCTGCGGCGCAACCAAGTGGCGCAAGGAACACGACATTCTGGATGTTTGGTTCGATGCCGGCTCATCCAGCTTCGCCGTTCTTCATGGCGATGAGTGGCCCGCCGATGTCTACCTGGAGGGCCCCGACCAATATCGCGGCTGGTTCCACAGTTCGCTCCTGATCGGCATCGGCCTGAAAAACAAGCCGCCCTATCGCGGTGTTGTCACGCACGGTTGGACGCTTGATGAGCAAGGCCGTCCCATGTCCAAATCCCTGGGCAACATCGTGCTTCCCACGGAAATTTGCGAAAAGTGGGGCGCGGATTTGCTTCGCCTGTGGGTCGCCTCCCAGGAATATCAAGCTGACGTCAAGATGAGCGATCGCGTCATGACCCAGCTCAGCGAAGCCTATCGCAAAATCCGCAATACCTTCCGCTTCGCTCTTGGCAATCTCAACGAGTTCGATCCGGTCCACCATGCTTTGCCCAACGATCAACTTGAGGAAATGGATTGCTGGATGCTCGAGCGCACCGCCGATCTCGTCAAGCGCTGCCGCGAATGGTACAGCTCCTACGAATTCCACCGCATCTATCACGCCATTCACGATTACTGCGTCGTCGATCTCAGCTCGTTTTATTACGACGTGCTGAAAGATCGTCTCTACACCAAAGCGCCCAACAGCAAATCGCGCCGCTCTGCGCAAACCGCTGTCTGGAAAATTACCAGCGCGCTCATTCGTTTGATGACGCCGATCCTCGTCTTCACCGCCGAGGAACTCTGGAAATTTCTGCCCAAATCTTCCGGCGAAGCCGACAGCGTTCACATCTCGGAGTTTCCCACCGAACAAGAATTGCGCACCGGCCTGCCCGCCGACAAGATCGCCACATGGGAACTTCTTGGAAGAGTTCGCGGCGAAGTTTTGAAAGCCCTCGAAGTCGCGCGCAACGAGAAGAAACTAGTTAACTCTGGCCTCGAAGCCAAAATTCTTCTCAACGCCGATCTTGAATTGAAATCCAAGCTCAAACACTATCTACCGCAACTACCTGGTCTCTTCATCGTTTCGCAGGTCGATCTGTTCAGCGCGGGCAAAGGCGACTTCACTTCCGACGCCGTTCCCAGCCTGGAAGTGATCGTCCAACGCGCCGATGGCAAAAAGTGTGTTCGCTGCTGGAACTATTCCATTCACGTTGGCGAAAATCCGCGCTATCCCACAATCTGCGAACGCTGCACCGAAGCCATAGCCGAAATCGAAGGCAATGCCGCCGCCGCTCCGGTCGCTCACTAACTCCATGCAAGTTGCCATATGCCATTCATCCGCACCCGTGGCACTGTCACTCCTCGCCCTGAGCCGCGAAGGGACTGTGTTCTTGGGCTACTCCCGTCTTCTACGCGCCCCTCTGCGCTTCTCTGAGTCTCTGCGTTATTCTTGCTCTTCCTCTGTCATTCTGAGCGAAGCGAAGAACCTCAACTTGCGCTTCACCGAGTTTTGCCCATGAAATTCCCCCGCCACCTTCGCTGGATCTGGCTCTCCCTCGCCGTTGTCTTTCTCGATCGCGCCACCAAAGCCTGGATCGAATCTCAAACCACCGATTCCTGGCGCCACGAAGTCGTCCACAATTTCATCTACCTCGTTCACAGTCGTAATCCTGGCATTGCCTTCAGCATCTTCGCCAATTCCTCTTCTCCTGCCCTGCGCTTCCTTCTCATCCTCGGCGCTCTAATCATCATTGGCGTCATCGCCTGGCTCTTGGTTGCCAGTTCAAATCTCTCCGCACTAAGTGCCGCAGGCCTTGCGCTGCTTCTTGGCGGTGCAACCGGCAATCTTACCGACCGCATCCTCCACGGCGCGGTCACTGATTTTCTCGAAGTCTTCCTCAGCTCCTATCGGTGGCCCGCTTTCAATGTTGCCGATTCCGCCATCACCATAGGTGCTATTCTCCTCATTTTTGATGTACTATTCTCCCGGCAGCACCGAACCGCCAGTAGATAATCGATTTTCTAAATCTTTCATAAGGAGAACCTTCATGGCTTCCCGCCTTCCTCTGGGAATTTCGCGTCGTGATTTTATGGGCGGCATGATTGGCGCTGTCGCTCTTGCTTCGTTTCCCGCTCGTGGACTCGGTATGCTCGCCGACCCCGGCACTCCTTTTGCTCCTCATCAGTTTCCAAAAGATTTTCTCTGGGGCGCTGCCACTGCTTCCTATCAAATTGAAGGTGCCTGGAAAGAAGACGGCAAGGGCGAATCCATCTGGGATCGTTTCTCTCACACCACCGGCTTGGTAAAGGGCGGCGATACCGGTGACACTGCCTGCGATTCTTATCACCGCTATAAGGAAGACATTGCCATCGCTAAAAAACTAAATATCAAGAGCTACCGCTTCTCCATTTCCTGGCCGCGCATTCAAGCCGATGGCACCGGCAAGCCCAACGAAAAAGGTTTGGACTACTACAAGCGCCTCACCGACGAACTCCAGCACGCTGGCATTCGCCCACTCGCCACTTTGTATCACTGGGATTTGCCGCAAGCTCTCCAGGACAAGGGCGGCTGGCCGAACCGTGACATGGTCGGTCGTTTCAGCGAATATACCGACATCGTCGTTCGCTCCCTGGGCGATCGCATTAATTATTGGTGCATCTTCAACGAGCCCTGGGTTTTCACCATGCTCGGTTACGCGTGGGGAGTTCATGCCCCTTCACACAAAAATGTCGGAGAGTTTTTGCGTGCCAGCCACGTCGTTAATCTTTCGCAGGGCCAGGCGTTTCGCGCTATCAAGGCCGTCAATCCTAAATTGCAGGTTGGGACCGCACACAGCATGACCTACTGCGAACCTGCAACCAACTCTCCCGAAGACAAAGCCGCTGCGGAACGTGCTCACGCGCTAGCCAATGTCTGGTTCCTCGATCCAGCCTTGAAAGGCACATACCCAGCCGCATTTCCCGGTGGCAATCCTCTCGACGCCATGGGTGTGAAGCCCGGCGACATGGACATTGTGAAGGCGCCGCTCGATTTTCTCGGCATCAACTACTACCGGCGTACCATCATCGCCGCTGCTCCGGTCAGTTCGGATCCTTCCAGCGCCGACTCCTATCTGGGCGTCAAAGAACAGGACGGAGGCGCAGATGGTCCTAAGACCGACATGGGTTGGGAAGTTTGGCCCGATGGTTTCCATGCACTCATCATGCGCATCACCAACGACTACAACAAGCCCATCATCGAAATCACCGAGAACGGTTCATCCTATCTCGATGCTCCCGACGCCCACGGTGCTGTTCCCGATCAGCGCAAAGTGGAATTCCTGCGCGGCTATCTCAGCGCACTCGCACGTTCCATGAACGATGGCGCCAACATCCGCGCCTATCATTGCTGGAGCCTTCTCGACAATTTCGAGTGGGCCGAAGGCTACACTCAACGTTTTGGCATAGTCTACGTAGACTTCCGCGACCAGCGCCGCATCATCAAAGAATCCGGCCTCTGGTACGCCAAACTAGCCGCCACTGGCAACCTAACCTAATCGCCGCTTTGCGCGACTGTATTGTGCCTCCCCCCGTAGGGGCGGCTTTACGCCGCCCTCCTGCACGCGCTGTGGTCGATCTTTAGATCGGTTCTAGTAGCACAGGCTTCAGCATGTGAAACACAGCCATGCGGCACAGTCACTCCTGTTTACCCTGAGCCGCGAAGGGTGGGTTCCTACGATTGAATCTCATCAACTCTCTTTTTCTTGGTTTGGTTTAAATGCATCGAGCGCGCTTCGTTCTCTCTGCCAAATGGCACAAACTCTTTGCCAAATTGGCAAAAACCTTGTAAACTATCCTCGTGTCGCAAACCCTAACCCGCAAGCACAAACCTGCCGCCCTCCGTGCAGCCGTGCGCAGCCACAATCGCAACGGATCAAGCCTCGGCCTATCCGCGGAACGCACTCACGATCTCATCCGCAAAGTTCAAGCTGGGCTTCCCTTCAAGTCTCTGGAGACTCTCTCTCACAAGAGCGGTATTCCGGAAACTGAACTCGCTGCCATCCTTGGCATACCACACCGCACCTTCGCCCGCCGCAAATCCTCGGGCCGTTTCGCCCCCGATGAATCAGAACGCTTGCTTCGCATCGCCAGAATTTTTGAGCAAGCGGTCGAACTATTTGAAGGCGATATTCCCTCGGCTGTCGCCTGGCTTCGTAGCCCCCGCAACGCTCTCGGCAGTTATCCTCCACTTGAGTATTCCTCCACGGAACTCGGTGCTCGGGAAGTGGAAAACCTAATTGGCCAGCTCCAACACGGTATTTTCCCGTGACATTGGTTGTTTGGCGCATCGTCCAACGCCGGCTCACCAAACATGCCCTGACCGGAGAAGGTGCCCGCCGTTTTGGAGGCCGTTGGAATTCTCCCGGTCTTGCCATTATTTACACCGCACAATCCCAATCTCTCGCCGCTCTTGAAATTCTCGTGCACATTGATTCCGATAAAATATTGAATACTTACACCGCGATTCCGATTCAAGTCGACCAAAAGTTCGTCCTGCGCATTGACGACTCGGAGCTTCCCAATAATTGGCGCGCCTATCCCGCAACAAGAACAACTCGCAAGCTCGGCGACAATTGGCTCATCAAAGCAGAATCAGCTGTTTTCCAAGTCCCCAGCGCAGTCATTCCCAACGAAAGTAATTTCCTCCTCAATCCTGCGCATCCAGATTTCCGCAAATTAATTCCCTCCAAACCCATTCCCTTCAAATTCGATTCCCGCCTCACCATTCCGTAGGGACGCTGCGTCACGTGGCACAGCCACTCTTGACCGTGTGCTCTTGGGTTTCTCTTTCGCGATACACTCTCAACGTGGCCGATCTCCAACCCATCCAACTCACCATCTCCGAATCCGACGCCGGCCTTCGCCTCGATCGCGTCGTAGCCTCCCACTGCGCCGAACTCTCCCGCACTCGCGTTCAGGAATTGATCGCGCAAGGCCTCGTCCTTCTCAATGGCAAGCCTGCCAAAGATTCTCAAAAGCTTCGCACCGGCGATCACATCCAAATCGATCCGCAACCACGCCCTCCTCTTCAAGCTGAGCCAGAACCCATTCCTCTAAACATTCTTTATGAAGACGACGACGTCATCGGCATCAACAAATCCGCGGGTATGACCGTTCACGCCGGGGCAGGGAACTCTCACGGCACGCTCGTCAACGCGCTACTCGGCCGTGGCCTGCATCTCTCCAAATCAGACGATCCTCTCCGTCCCGGCATCGTTCATCGGCTCGACAAGGAAACTTCCGGCGTGCTCCTTGTCGCCAAGAATGATTTTGCTCACGCCAAACTTGCCGACGAGTTTCGCGACCGCACCATCCAGAAAACTTACATAGCGCTGGTTCAGGGTTTGCTCACCGAAGATCGTGGCCGCATCGACCTTCCCATCGCTCGTCATCCGAATCATCGCACTCGCATGACGGCCGATCGTGCCGGCCTGCTTCCTAACTCTCGTCCTGCGCGCACGGACTGGCGCGTACGCGCGCGTATTGGCCACACTACGCTGCTCGAAATTCAACTTCACACCGGACGCACCCACCAGATTCGTGTTCACTTTTCTGCACTCCGCCATCCGGTCGTTGGCGACACTCTTTACGGCGCTGATACCCACCTGCACGTTGGCCACACGTCGCTGCCCGCCCTTGATCGCAATTTTTTGCACGCCGCTAAAATCATTTTCACGCAGCCTCGTTCCGGCAAGACCATCACACTCACCGCGCCTTTACCACAGGAACTGCGCGATTTTTTGCACGCCTTGGCAACTGCTTCCGGGGATAATCCCATCCGAATTGACGATGCCCTCGCAGGCTTCCTATAATCAAACAACATGCGATTCCGCTCTATTTCTTTGTTGTGTGTAGCCACCCTCCTGGGCACCTTTCTGCTTTCGGCCCAGCAACCGGCGCAAAATCCTCCCGCCCAGAATCCCCCTGCGCCTGCACAAACGCCGCCGGCAACCCCACCCGCTGAGCAGCAACCTCCTGCGCAGACCGGAACGAAAATTACGACCACAGTTAACCTGGTAGACGTTCTTTTCACGGTCCTGAATCGCCGCAACAAACTTGTTCCCGATCTCGAGAAACAGGACTTCAAAATATTCGATGACAATGTTTCCCAGGACATTCGCTATTTCAGCAAGCAGACCGATCTCCCTCTCCGCATTGGCATGCTTCTCGATACTTCCAACAGCATTCGCGATCGCCTCAAATTCGAGCAGGACGCTGCCAATAATTTTCTCTTTAGCGTGTTGCGCCACGGCAAAGACGAAGCTTTCCTCATGACTTTTGATGATGAGCCGCAGATCATCCAGGGTTTTACTCCCGATACCGGGCAACTCCGCGACAAGATTTTGCGTACTCGCGCCGGCGGCGGCACTGCTGTCTACGACGCGATTTACGAAGCATGTGTGACGGAACTCAGCCATCCGCCGCGCCCGCCCGGCGATCAACCCGACGTCGTTCGCCGCGTAATGATTTTGATCAGCGATGGCGATGATAATCTTTCCACGCACACGCGCGCCGAAGCGATTGAAATGGCCCAGCGCACCAGCGTCGTCATCTATACCATCAGCACCAGCACCCAGTGGATTACCATCGAAGATCCCACCAAGGAAAAGGCCGGTAATCGTAAATATCACCTCACCGAAGGCGACAAGATTCTTCAGGACCTTGCCGAAGAAACCGGTGGCCGCGCTTTCTACCCCTATCACGTCGATGATTTGGATCAATCTTTCCAGGATATTGGCGAGGAACTGCGCAACCAATATTCCATCGCCTACAATCCCTCGAACCACTCCTACGATGGCCGCTACCACAAAATCAAAATCGAAATGCCAGACCACAAAGGCTACCAGGCCCGCGCCCGTCGCGGCTATTTCGCTCGCTCCGTCGGCGATCCCAACGTAACCACCAAGCCCGCCGGCTCCGTAAAATAATTCCTGTTTCTTTCTTTTGTAGGGACCGCCTTCCGAAGGGGTCCGCCCTGTTTGGTTTTCGTAGCGGCCAACCTTTAGTTCGGTTCTTTTCCAAATGTAGGCGCCGGGCTTCATGTTTACCCTGAGCCTCGAAGGGTCCGGCCAGCACAAGTAGCACAGGCTTCAAACCTGTGTTTGTCGCTCTGTGGCACAGTCACTCCTGACTGTGCTCTGAGGTTACTCCGCCCTCTTGATTTGTTCCGGGTGCTCCACTCTTGCCGTCTGAGGTTGGGAATTTTTCTTGGGTCCCGGCGGTCGTGATCTTGCTTCTCTCCTTGAGGAAACAGTTTGGGAGTGACGAGAGTCAACCGGGTGGCAACCCAAGAGAACAGTCAGGAGTGGCTGTTTCACATACTCGCGCTTCGCGCGAAGTGCGCCAGTCTAAAGACTGGCCAATACGTTGGTATCGCTAGGGCTTCGGCCAAGTCTCTTCTATTTCCCCGTGTCGTGCAGCAGGACCGCGTCCGATTCCATCTCGCCGTGCTCGATCGCGAGCTTCGAGCCATCCAGCGAATACGCCACACGCAGAAGTTGGTCCTTCGTAAAATGCGTCAATTGGTGGAAATTTCCGCCGTCCAGCGGTTGCACCCACAAATTATCCACGCCCTTTTCCCGCACTGCGTAAACAACTGATTTCCCGTCCGGGGTATAAACCAAATAACGTTCCAGCGCTCGTTGATCGATATCGTGATACGACATCGTATGCGTCTCGGTGAAATCTCTCCGCAGGATCAATTTATGATCGAACTCTCGCACATCCAGCGAAACGATTTCCTTGCCGTCCGGTGATAAGGCGAATGACCCAATCGGCGCTTTGACAATCGTCTCCGGCGAGCCGCCCTCTACCGAGACCCTCTTCACATTCCGATTGTCTCCGTTATCGATGTAATAGACCCATTGCCCATCCTTTGTGCATACCGGCGCATACTCGTTCAATCCCAAAGTCAATTGCTTCTGATTGCTTCCGTCCAGATTGGCTCGCCATAAATTCGCTGACGCCCCGCTCGATCTACCCAATTGGCGAAATACCAGATATCGACCGTCTCCGCATACGGTCACTTGATCGGCAATGTGCTTCAGATCAGACAGTATCGAAGTTTCTTTGCCTTCCAGATCAACCGCCTTAATCGTGCCTGCCTGCGGAATAATCAGCTTTCCATCGGGCGACCAATTCCATCTCCATACCGTTGATTGCGATTCCAGCGGCACGACTCGCAATTGATCGGGGTCCGCAGCGGGCCCCACAGCAATCTCAAATCGCAACCGCCCCTGGATCGCCGCCAGCGTTTTTCCATCTTTCGAGATGGTTTGATGTCCATAGTTATTTGTGTCCGAAGTCAGCGCCCGATATTCACCGCTGGGGTACGGAAGATATCCAAGTTGAGTTTGCAGGTGAGCTGTATCGACCTGAGAATCGCTGACAATTAATCCTGTTCCGTCCGGCATCCAGGTCGGCGCATAAAAATCCCGATTGGGTGAAATCCCCACAATCTGATCCTTACCGCTGGCCACGTCCACGGCCAGAAATCCCCCAATGGCATCTTTCGTCGGCTGCACAATCGGGATCACAATGGTGCTTCCATCCGGCGACCAAGCCGGTACAAAACTATCGCTTTGTATCGTTTTTTTACTAAAAATGGAGCGCTCAATGGTTCCTTCGCTCTTGGCCACTATCAAATCCCACTGTGGCGCGTCATGGAGTTCCCGCATGAATGCAAAATGCTGTCCATCGGGAGAAAAAGTGATTGGACTATCCACATCCTTGATTAAGACCTTGGGTGTCCCGCCGAGTACCGGTGCATTGTAGAGCTGCGCGTACGCTTCTTCCTTTTCTTCGCGTCCCACGAAATAAATGTAATTTCCGTCTGGCGAAAAAGTCAGCCCCGAATACGCCACTGCCGCCGGCTCCACGACTTCCTTGTTGGCTCCCGTGGGAATGTGATGCAGCCACAGCGATTGCAATCCTTTTTCTTCCAAAGCCTGCAGCAAATATTTTCCATCGGGTGAAATAGCGGCTTGCGGAATGTGCCCGTTATTCGAAACGTTCTCAATCGTGAATTTTTCAAATGGCAGTGGCTTTGTCTTATGCAAAAGGGCGTATGTGCCATAACCGGCTGCTGCAAGCACCGCAACCAATCCCGCCAGCAACACTCCAGTGCCCACCTTATTTTTTTGCGCTGCTTCTGCCAGCACCGTCCCGCTGGTTGGCTTCGCAGAGGCTCCCGTTGCCGTTCCCGCCAGCGCCCTGGCCCCCGACGCCACCTTCATTGCCGCTGTCGTTTCCCGGCTCGCCAAAACTTTAGGATCGGAAGCTGGCCTTCCCGGTTCCAACTCGCGCTGCAATCGCTTCAAGTCTCCGCGCAACTCCGCCGCCACCTGGTAGCGAAGCTCGCGATCCTTCTCCAATAATTTGTTCAGGATTCTTTCCAGCTCCGGTGGCACGCCATTATTTAATTCAATTGGAGAAACCGGCGCGCTGTGCAGAATATTTCCAAAAATGACCGCGCTGGTGGAACCTGGGAAAGGAGTAACTCCGGTCACCGTCTGATACAACGCCGAACCCAGCGAGAATAAATCACTCCTGGCATCGAGGACTTCGCCCCGAGCTTGCTCCGGAGACATATAGGCGATGGTTCCGACCGCCATTCCCGGGCTGGTCACGAATGCCGTTTCCATCTCTCCAATCGTTTGGCCGGCTGCGGCATCGTCCTCCATCAATTTCGCGAGGCCAAAATCCAGCAGCTTGGTCGTTCCGCGTTGTGTGAGGAAAATATTTGCCGGCTTGATATCGCGGTGAATGATGTTCTTCTTGTGCGCTGCATCCAACGCATCGGCAACTTCGATACCAATTTCAATGGTTCGAGAAATGGTCAGCGAGCCGCGCCCCAGCGCTTTGTCCAATGATTCGCCTTCCAACAACTCCATCGCGATATATGTTCGCCCGTCGTGTTCCTCAATCGCATAAATGGTGCAAATTCCCGGATGGTTCAGCGCCGACGCCGAGCGCGCTTCCCGCAAAAATCGGTCCATCGCAACCGGATCGGTCCGTCCACTTTCCTGCAAAAACTTCAGCGCGACGCGCCGTCCCAGCTTGACGTCTTCCGCTTCATACACCACGCCCATGCCGCCGCTTCCCAACTGGCGGATTACGCGATGGTGTCCAATTGTTTCGTTGATCATCGGGCTTTTTCAGGCGCTAGAGAGATGCGCTCTGCGATACTAGCCAAGCCCCAGCGTGTGGTCAATGCGTACTCTTTCTTTTTTCCGAGACTCCCGCCCCAAATGATCGAGAAAATCACGACCGGCCGGGCTAAAGCCCGGCGCCCACATTCGACATGTAATCTGCATCAACCCTTTGGCGCGTAATAACCCTTCCTTGCAAGCACTTTCAAATCGTGGTTCGTCATATCCACTTTAATCTTCCGAAATTTTCCGTCGCGGGCCGTATTTGTCGGATAGTATCCCAACGTATACTGGCTTCTCAGCTCTTCCGAAATCTGGTCAAACGCCTCTTCCAATCTTTTTTCAGAATTCACTACGATCAGCCGTCCGCCGGTATCTTCTGTCAATTTGTGCGCCACTCCCACATTTCCGCCAAACCGCGGATCCGCTACCAGCAAAATGTGGATTACCGTATCCGTTCGTTGCGCCGATTCCACTGCTTCTTCCAGTCTCACCTTGCTTCCTTCGTCCTGCGCGTCGGTTACGATGATGATTGCCTTGCGCCCCGCTTCGCCGTTCAATTTCTCTCCGCAAGCCAGGTAAATCGCGTCATACAACGCCGTGCCCGTGATATTTTGCGACCCGACCGGCCCGGGATTCCCCGCGATCATTCCGCCACCAGGAATATTGATCCGCGCCTTACCAATCGCCCGATCCAAAATCGTTTTGTCATCCGTAAAATCCGACAGCAGGTCCACGTCAGAGTCGAAGGAGATGACCATCGCCTCGTCGCCCTTCTTCAATACTCGGTGCATGAATCTTCCACCGGCATCCTGAATCGCTCCCAGCATGAACTGCTCGCTTCCCGAAGTATCCAGCAACAGTCCCAGCGTAATCGGCAACTGCATCTCTTTCGAGAAAAATGCCACCTTCTCTTCGTGTCCGTCCTCCGAAACCTTAAAATCGTCTTGCTTCAAATCCGTCACGACTCGATGGTTCTTGTCCCGCACCGTGGCGAACAGGTTGACCAAGGTTACTTCCGACTTGATGACTGGCCCCTGCGCTGGTTCCTGCGGCCTCGCTGGCATAGCCGGTACCACTATCGCCAGCACGGCGCTCCATGCCAACACCTGCGCCACTCCATTTCTGATAATTCTCATCTTCTGTTTTCCGATTTTCACGTTTTATCGGTATCCTTAATAGGTCTTCACCTGGTGGGCGCCCAACCACTTGTCGTCACGGCAACTCGCCCCTACGGCAAGCTCTGACGACTTCGATGCAACCTGCTACCTTGCGGGATGCGTCTTAAGTTCCACCAGGGTAAGCTCTGCTATTCTAACGAATCTCGGAAAGTTTGGCCTCATGACTGTTAAATGTCTACGCAAAATCGCGCTGCTCGCTTTCGCGCAATCCTGCTTGCTCATCGCCGCCGCAAACTGCCGCGCTCAAGAGCCGTTGCCCTCCACTCCTACTCCGAAGCCTATTACTCCTCCGGCCCCCACCACAACTCCTGCGCCGCCTCCTATTACGTCTCCAGCGCCACCGTCTCCTGTCGATCCCAAATCTTTGCCCACCGATTCGCCAACCAGAATCGTTTTGAATCCAACTCTCGTTGTTCTGCCCGTCACCGTGAAAGACCGCCAGGGCAATCTCGTTCCCGACCTCAAAAAAGACGAGTTCCGGATTCTTGAAGATAGCGTCGAACAACAAATCGCCTTTTTCTCGATTGAAGCTTTTCCTCTGTCGCTTGTCGTCCTTATAGACAACGATCTCACCACCAAAGATGCCGACCAGGTCGAGCCTAGCCTTCGTTCTATCGTCGGCGGTCTCAGCACCAACGACGAAACGTTTGTCTGCCGCTACGATCAGTATTTCTATCCTGGCAAAGGTTTCACGAAAGATCAGGATAAACTTCTCACTGAACTCCGCCGCACAGAAATCGCTTCGCGTCCCTCTCCCCCTCCTCCCGGTGGCCCCTTTAATGGACCAACCATTAATAACATTCCGGCTCCCGGCGCTCCTCCCGATCCTGCGGGCCTGCAGGCCATCAAGGGGCAATCCACCGTGGCTCTCGACGATGCGGTTTATGCCGCGGCTGAACTCTTGAAGGATCGGCCACGCGATCGCCGCAAAGTTATCCTGCTCATCAGCGACGGTCAGAACGGCGCGAAATTCAATACGCACAAATACGACGAAACTCTCGCCGCTCTTCTCCGCTACAACATTTCTGTCTACACCGTTGCCACCGGCAGCAGCTACTTCAACCGCAAATTCACTCGCCTGGTCAGCTATTCCAAGGACACCGGCGGCGATACGTATTACGGCGCGAAGAGCAACAGCTTCGATGAGTTCTACTCTCGCATCACCGAACAAGCCCGCAATCAATACACGCTCGCGTTTGCTCCAAAGGGCGAAAGAAAAGTCGATTACCACACGCTTGAAGTTCGCGTGCGACGAGAAGGCCTGACAATTCTCACGCGCGAAGGCTACTACGGCGGAACTTTCGCTACCGAAGCTCCTAAATAATTTCCAACTCATTTCCGATTTACGCGAATAAGTCTTGACTCTTGCGCTCTGCACTCGTATACGGGATGCAGGGGAAAGATTGCCTTTACCTGGCAAACAGCACCCGATGCATCATGGAGCAGTCACTTATTAAAGGAGAATCATCGATGGCAAAGAAAGTTAAGAAGCCTGCAAAGAAAGCAAAGAAGAAGTAACTCAAGGACCTGCAAAAAAATTTGTTTAGAAGCGCCCCATCCTTTTGGGGCGTTTTCTTTTCTAGCCCCGAAAAACTCGCCCGTGGCACAGTCACTCTTGACCGTGCTCTTGGGTTATCTTCGCGTATCCTCCGAACCGACTCCGCACCCTACTCTCGCGTCCCCAACGCTACCTCATGTTCCGGACAAATCAACTTATACGCGCATCCTCGACACGCAAATCCTGGCTTCACCGGAAACGCCCCCGCTCGAATGTTCGCCGCCGCTTCTTGCACGATATTCTCCGCATCCGCAAGCTGTTTCGCATCCCTCGTCGTTTCCTGCCGCTGATTATTTTGCAAGTAGTGAAATACCAGTCGCACGGGGTTCCACTCAAAAACCTCTTTCGCCGCCAGCGCGTAAATACTCAACTGCAGATCCCTTCGGGCATCCACATCCTTCTTCGGCTTACCCGTCTTGTAATCCACAATCTCCACATCATTCTTTCCCAGACTGTTCACCTGGTCCATTCGCCCTGTCAAAATCACATCATTCGCCAGCGGCAGTTCGAATCCCTTCTCCTGCTCCAAAATCGTTGGAGCTTCTTCCAGCATCGCCGCGTGAAATACCTTTAATTGCTCCAGTCCATCCTTCTTATATTCCTGCTCCTGATATTCGTCCTCGTAACCCGCGCTGCTCCATTCCGCCTCGTAGATCCGTTGCACTTCTTCGAACGGCAACTTCACACCCTTCTTCATCCGATCCATAAAACGCTTGATGGTCGTGTGGACCACGCTGCCGAAGCTCAGCATCGCGCGCGGTCCTTCTTTCAACGACCACAAGTAGCTAAATGCATACTGCTGCGGACATTTCCGGTAATTTTCCACTGCCGATGAACTCAACTTCAGCGGTTCTCCCAGGGGTGGATGATATTGCTCTGCCCATTTCGCGATTCGCGCAAATATTCTTGGTGGTTCTTCTTTGACGGGGAACAACTCCGTTTCTCTCGCTTGCGCCTCCAAAAGACCTCTGGCGTTCAGCGGTTTCTTCTTCGGCGCCGTTTGCAACACGTCTCGCCGCTTGATTCCTGGATCCATCACGATATCTTCGATGAAAACGGGAACTTTCCCCTTTTTGTCCGTCACCGTGGTGATCGTCAGCCGCTCTTCCGCGCGCGTCACCGCCACATAAAAAAGCCGCCGCTCTTCCTGAATGTGAAAATCGCCTTCCGGCAATTCTTCTTTCATCAGCCGGTCCGGAAATTCGAACAGCGGCGAACGGTTCCTCGCCGGAAACGCCCCCGAATTTACCCGCAGCAAAAACACATGGGGAAACTCCAATCCTTTGGCTCCATGCACCGTCATCAGTTGTACTGCGTCGCCCGGCGCATCATCTTCCAGGCTCAGCGTTCCGCCTGCCTGCTCGAAGTAATCCAGATACTCCAAAAATTCCGGCAAGCTGCGCGTCTCGCTCCTTGGTTCCCAATCCTTTACGAATTGCACCAATTGATTTACGTATTTGCGTTCATGCGTTCCGGTTCGCTGCGCGACTTCCAGCCATTCTGTCAGCTCGCCCAAAATCTCTCGCGCCGTGTGGCGTTTCAGCGTTTTGCGCTGCTCTTTCAAGAATTCCAGCAATGTTCCCAACGCTGCCTGCGAGGGATCAAATGCCAATTCGGATTGTGGCGCCTGCAACACGTCGTAAAGCGCAGTCCCGCGTTTCTTCCGCGCTCGCTCCGTCAGCCGCACCAGATCTTCAGGCGTCAAATGCCACGCTGGAGCCGAGAGCACCCGAGCGCAAGCGATATCGTCGTAAGGCATGGCAATTAAATTCAAATACGCCAGTACATCGCGCACCAGCGGATGCTCCAAAATCGAAAGCTTGGTGATCACGAACGGCACTTTTCGTTGCGAAAGCTCCTGCACCAAATGGTCTCGATGCGCGTGTTGCCGGTATAGCACCGCAAACTCCCGCCACTTTCGCCCCGCCCCGTGCAGTCGCTGCAGTTCGTCCGCGACCCAAGCCGCTTCTTCTTCTGCAGTTTCCAACTCCACGATTCGAATCTTTTCGCCTTCGCCCCGGCTTGGCTGCAAAATCTTCTTCGGAAATTCCGGGCTTGTTTCGTTCTGTCCGATCACCTGGGTGGCTACACGCAGAATATTCGGCGTTGACCGGTAATTTTCTGTCAGCGAAACCCGAAACCGGGTGGAATCCTGCCCCTCTTCCCACTTCGCAAAATTCTTCAAAAACAATTTAAAGCTTCCAAACGACGCGCCCCGAAACCGGTAGATCGCCTGGTCATTATCGCCTACCACCACAATATTTCGCGTGTCCCCACTCAGCAATTGCAGCAATTCGAGTTGCGCAATGTTTGTATCCTGAAATTCATCCACCAGAATATGCTTGTACCGCTCCTGCAATTGCTTTCGCCTGGCTGTATCGCTCTTCAGCAGCGCCACGGTTTCGCTGATCAATCCATTCAGGGCGACAGCGCGCTTCTCGCGCAGTAGTTCTTCACTTGCTCGGTATGCCCACGCAATCTCTTTCTGCAGCGCCACATGCTCCAATCGTTCTTTATACGTATCGTCGTCCAGGCCGTTTTTCTCTGCTTCCAGTTCTTCTGCCAGAAGTTCGGCGAATCGTTCATATTCTTCGCTGGAAACCAGTTCATCCTGGCACCGTGAAAAGAACGAAGTGAAGTCGCTCAAAAATTGTCCCGGCTCCGCCAATCGCCGGAATTTCTCCAATTTCAATCGGCCCAGATTTCTCCGCAGCAAAATCCAATGATCCACGCCTTCGAGCGCCAACCGGTTCGGATCCACTTCCTTCAAAATCGTCTCGCAAAATGAATGGAACGTCGCCAGCACCACATCTTTTCCGCGCTCGCCCGCCGCTTTCACCACCCGCCCCTTCATCTCTCCTGCGGCCTTCTTCGTGAACGTCAGCCCAAGTATGTTTTCCCCAAGCAGGGAACTGTCCGATTCCAACAAATGCCGGATGCGCTCGGTAATCACGCGGGTCTTGCCAGTCCCGGCGCCGGCAATCACCAGCAGCGGCCCGTCACCATGCGTTATCGATCGCCGCTGCGCGTCGTTCAGCTTCAGCCCTGAAGTCTCCGGCGGCAGCGGCGTCATATCAAAAAGCGTCTTCATATTAAAAAGGGTAACCCGTTTTATGGCGAAGAGGAAGCGAATGCAACTAAGCTCCTTGCAATAGATGTGGTACCATGGTACATAAATACCAGAGGAACTGCCTTCATGATCGAAGTCGAACGCATTCAGACCGGTGTCCGCATTGAAAAACGTTTGCTCAAAGTTCTAAAAGCCTTTGCCGAATTGAAAGACCTTACTCTTGGCGACTTGCTGGAGGGCATCGTTCTCCACGCCTTCGAGGGCAAAACACCTTTCGGCAAGGAATCGCTCCACCAGATCAATGAACTGAAGAAAATTTATGGTATGACCCTGCGCGCCAGCGACAGCCATCACCTGAAAGAGAAATCATCATGAAGACACTTCTTCTCCTACTTCTTGGCGTGATTTGTGGACTTGGATTGGCAATGGTTCCCGCCATCTCCGCACACTTGCATCTCCTAAGTTCATCCATTCGTGGAAATCGCGCATCCCAGAATGGAGCCCGCGCTCATACGGAAGAAAAGTTTTCTTTCACTGCCCACGGCTCCATCGATCGCGTGGCCCCACTCTTCGGCGCCGATAAAGAACGAGTGTGGGCGCCCAAGTGGAACCCGCAATTCATTCACCCATCTCCCGCAGCCGATGTCCGCGGCATGGTCTTCACCGTTGCCCATCATCACCTGCAGGCGGCATGGGTCAACACTGAATTCGATCTTGCTAACGGTCGCGTACAGTACGTTTACGTCATTCCTGAAATCATGCTCACCATGATCACAATAAAATTGCAGCCCGACGGCACTCAAACGAAAGTCGAAGTCGAGTACGACCGCACCGCGCTAACCCCCGAAGCAGACGGGCGCGTCCAAGAAATGGCTCAGCAAGATCGCGTGTCAGGCCCCGAGTGGGAGCAACAGATCAATCAATATCTGAAATGAATATGGGAAATTCCTATGATCGAAATAGATGGCCGGAAATAACTGCACCGACAAAAAGCGCAAACATCGCCACGGTCAATCTATCAATCCGAGACAACAGGTTGTCCTCCGGAAATCGGAGTCTGTATTCTCGCCGAAGCTCAAAGTAGCGATACTGCCCAAAAAGCAATGGAAATTGCTTGCCGTGAGGAAGTCGCTCATTGACCTTGTCAGTCATTTCCATCGTCAGAATACTGTTCCAAACCGCACAACTCGACGCCCGGCCATAAGAACAGCGCAAATTATCCATCCAAATGTAGTCATAGGGCCGTGGCTCTAGCGCTGCGATTTTTTGCCTGCCATGACGTCCGCTGTGAACTTTGCCGACTGCTTCCGCGGCACGGTTACCGCATTCCATTTCCCCGCCTTCGCCGCAAAATGCTTCGCCAAAAACACAATCTGCCCGATGTGGTACGAATAGTGTCCCATCTGCCGGTTAATCGCCTGCATCGCGGAATGCGCTTCGCCGCGAATCGTAACCGTGCGCTGCAAATCGGCCTCACTCATTCCGCCCAACGCATCGAACACGAACTTCCAGCCTGCTTCCCACATCGCCAGCAATTCCGCGCGCGTCGCAGGCGGCGTTTCGAATTCACTGTCGCGATTACGGGTCGGCTTCTCCCCATCCGTTGTCAGAAAATCGGTCCACCGCGATCGCGTATTGCCAGCCACATGCTTTACAACAATTGCAATCGAGTTCGATTCTTCATCCAGCGTCGCAAACAAGCCTTCGTCCGGGCATTGCTCCATCGCCCGCTCCGCCAATTTCTTGTAGTAGCGGAAAAGTGAAATCGAATCTTCCAAATAGGACGTGCTGAATTGGTGCGCCATTCCGCGATTCTCTCTCCATATCGTTTGTAAGACAATATTCGCATTTTCGTAGTAAGCTTTCTCTCCCGACTCGTCCTCTACGAGATCACCTTGGAGGCTCACATGGCCATCAGTCAGATGTATCTACCCGAATTCGATCAAGAAGCTGCAAATACCCGCAAAACTCTCGAGCGCGTTCCCGACGACAAATGGGATTGGAAGCCGCACGCCAAGTCCGGCACCATCGGCTGGCTCGCGGGGCACGTCGCAAACCTGAACAACTGGGCTACAGTTACGATTCAAACCGAGCAGCTTGATTTCGCTCCGGTAAATGGCCCGCGCTACGAACCGCCCAAAACTCGCAATCGCAAAGAGCTTCTTGAAGTCTTTGACAAAGTAACCGCGGAAGCCCGCACCGCCATTGCCGGCGTCAGCGATGCGGATCTCATGAAGCCCTGGACACTTTTGATGGGCGGCCAAACTCTTTTCACTATGCCGCGCGCTGCTGTTCTTCGCAGCTTCTGCTTCAATCACCTCGTTCATCATCGCGGCCAGCTCACCATGTATTTGCGCACGCTAGACATCCCCGTCCCGGCGCTGTACGGGCCGAGCGCCGATGAGCAAAGCTGATCGCCTTGGAGTGCGGGAGCCCAGCTCCCGCTTTTCTACTCCACAATAAATAATCGCATTCCTCTCCGATGGGCGCAGTTTCTTGCGCTGCGCCCACTCTAAATTCCTTCCCACGCATCCTCTGGCTATAATAAAGATTCGCTGTTCGGAGGCATTTGTGGAAACTCCTGTGATTCTCTCCGCGGTTCGCACGCCCATCGGCAAATTCCAGGGCGGCCTTTCCAGCTTCAGCGCGTCGGAACTTGGCGGCAAAATTGTCGCTGAATCGGTGCGCCGTGCTGGCCTTGATCCGAAGCAAATCGATGAAGCGATTCTCGGCAACGTCATCCAGGCGGGCCTCGGCCAAAATCCTGCGCGCCAAGCCGCGCTCAAAGGTGGCTGCGACCCGCGCGTCGCGGCGATGACCATTAATAAAGTCTGCGGCTCGGGGTTGAAAGCGGTGGCGCTGGCCGCGCAAGCGGTGCAGCTTGGCGAAAGCGAAATTGTCGTTGCTGGCGGCATGGAGTCCATGTCCAACGCGCCGTATCTGCTGCCGAACGCGCGCACCGGTTTCCGGCTCGGCGATCAGAAACTTGTCGATGCCATGATCTGGGATGGTTTGTGGGACGCTTACGAGAATTTTCATATGGGTAACACCGGTGAACTCGTCGCCGAAAAATATAAAATCACGCGCGAAGAGCAGGACAAGTTCGCATGGGAAAGCCACCAGAAAGCGATTCGCGCCCGCAAATCCTGTTTCTTCGAGTCGCAGATTCTGCCTGTCGAAGTGCCGCAGAAAAAGGGCGATCCCCTGGTGATCAAGTACGATGAATCGCCGCGCGAAGATACCACGCTCGAAGCGCTCGCGAAGCTCAAGCCCGCGTTCAAGAAAGATGGCACCGTAACCGCAGGCAATGCTCCCGGAACAAACGATGGAGCGGCGGCCGTAGTCGTCACCAGCGAGCGAAATGCTCAGCGTCTCGGCAAACAACCCATCGCCCGTATCGTGGCGCAAGCCGTCAGCGGCGTGGAACCCAAGTGGGTGATGATGGCGCCGGTTGAAGCCGTGGAAAAATTGCTGGCCAAAACCGGCTGGGACCGCGACAAAGACGTCGACCTCGTGGAACTCAACGAAGCCTTTGCCGTTGCGGCCATCGCGGTCACGCGCCAACTCCGCCTAAATCCCGAAAAAGTAAATGTTAACGGCGGCGCGGTCGCTCTCGGCCATCCCATTGGCGCATCTGGCGCGCGCATCCTCGTTACGCTCCTCTACGAATTGCAGCGTCGCAATCTGAAAAAGGGCATCGCAGCCCTGTGCCTAGGCGGAGGCAACGCCGTAGCCCTAGCCGTAGAACGCTACTAACCACTCAATGGTGGCACAGTCACTCTTGACTGTGCTCTTGGGTTTCCTTCCCTCTGTGTCCTCTGCGTCTCCATCCGACCCTCTGCGATAATCGTCTTCCTTGCTTTTTCTTTCTTTCCTCATTCTCGTCTCTGCTAAACTGCTTCTCCCAACTTCTGCCAAATGGAACACTTTCACCTGGAGCAACCATGCACACCAAAATAGCCAGCGGCCGTGTGGAAGGAACATTGTCATTCCGAGCGAAGCGAGGAATCTGCTGTTTCTTTCTTCTCGCCGCGGTCCTCGTGCCCATGGCATTAAACTCCAGCGCCCGCATTCCAACTAAATCTCAGAAAGAGGGAAACATGGCCACACACGCCACCGGAACGTTTGAAGTAAAAATCCTGCCGCAGGCCGCGACTGAAATTGAAACAGCCGCCGCCATCGGCCGCCTGTCCATCGACAAGGAATTGCATGGCGATCTGGAAGCCACCAGCAAGGGCGAGATGCTCACCACCGGCGACCCGAAAGGTTCCGCAGCCTACGTCGCGCTCGAACGAGTCACCGGAACGTTGCATGGCCGCACCGGCACATTCGTCCTCCAGCACACCGCTTCGATGACTCCCACCTCGCAACAACTCCTGATCACCGTCGCCCCCGATTCCGGCACTGGCCAACTCATCGGCCTAACCGGCAAATTCAACATCAAAATCGAAAACAAAAAACACTCCTACGATTTCGAGTACACTCTGCCCGCCGAGAATTAATCCTCGCCGTTGCTTTTTCTAACTGTAGGCGCCGGGCTTTAGCCCGGCTAGCAATGCTTTTTCCTTCTTTCGGAAATCTATTCGATAGTCACAATTCACCCCTAGTGAACCGCTTCTAAAAATGAAGAGTTGACGACCTGTACTCGAAGTTTGTCCTTTGGCCCTTTTTTTGCAGTGACTTTCCAAGTTGCTCGTTCACGCCCTTGCGCTCACGCTAAGTCCAACTATTCCCGCACATGCGAGCCAGTCCCCCGTAACTAAAATCAACCCAAGCACTTACGCGTACCCCGGGGGGTGGGGTATCTGTGGCATTCCAATTCGGGAGGATAGGGGATGGTAGTAGTCCCAATCCGGAACTTAGGACTGAAAACTTACAACTGAAAACTCCGCCGCCGGTCTATTCCCAATTACGAAGGCGGCCCTTCGCGGCTCAGGGTAAATGTAAAGCCGCCCCTCCGAGGCGAGCGATTCGGGGAAATGGGTTAGTGCTTGGTGATTACCGCGCAGGCGATTCTTGGTGGAGCGCTCGCGGAAACTTCCTGGGCTACGGCGTGGATCACCAGGGCGGTACCGCCGTTGGTGAAGACGGAGTTACTCTCGGTGCCGAAGGTGACGCCGGGGGCGATCACGGTGACGTGGGCGGTGCCATCGGCGTTTACGGTCAAAATAAAATTCGGGATGTCTCCCGAAGGCATGCCCATGTGATTGTGATCGGCGTGATCCATGCCGGTGGAATTGAAGTGCGCGCCCGCGGACTTGAAGTCGGGCGGATCGCATTTCGCAAACTCGTGGATGTGCATGAGATGTGGACCGGGCGGCAGGCTCTTGATATCGAGCTTGATCTTGACGCCGTTCGGCGCGTCGGAAAGCGTGGCTGTGCCCACGTTCTGGCCCTGAGCATTGATGATGTCCGCGACTACAGGCTTTGGTGCGGCGTGCTTTTGGGTTTCTTGAGCAAAGATCGTTGCAGAGGAAAAAACAACGAGGAACAGCGCAGTGGCGATGATTCGCATTCTGTCACTCCGACGGATTGAGTGTCCGGCCCCGGCCGGAGGATTGCCTTTGACTGTACCGAAAGGCAAATTACGGGGTCAACAAGCTTGTGCCGTTTGTGCCATCAAATGGCGGGACCGGTACTCAAGATGGAGCGGTGTTTGGATTTGTTTAGGTTAAGCTCCTTCGCTGCACTCGGAAGGACAGGGTATACGGATCGTTCATTAGAGGGGGTGGGTTCAGGAACTGTGGACTGTCGTTAACTACGGACTACCAACTACGGACTACCGACTCTTTGGCAGCGATACGAAGGGTTGAACAAGGCAGATGGTTAGAGGAGAATCCAGGTGACCGCGAAACAAGAGATTGGGTTCTTGCAGGAGTGCCATCATGAGAGAGAGACCTTTTAGTGTGTGCATGGCGTTGGTGTTTGCGATGATTTTGCCGATGCTGGCGCTTTCGCAAGGTGTGCCGCAGAGTTTGACGCTGGATATGAATGGGCAGCAAGCGCAGTTGCCGGTCACGCACATGAATGGAAGAAACTACGTGGAAGTGGAAGCGTTGGCGCGGGCCGCGAATGGGTCGGTATCGTTTCAGGGGAATGCGATGCGGTTGACGCTGCCGGGCGGCTCGGGGAATGGCGCGGCAAATAATGCGTCGTCGAATAATACGGCACCGAACGCGCCGGCCGCGCAACCTTCGCCAGCCGCATATCCGGGATTTTCAAAAGAGTTTGTGCGATCAGGGATTGAGTTTATGTCGGCGATTCGCGAGTGGCGGAGCGTGCTGTCCAATGGAGTGGCGAATGGATATCCGATCGCGAGTTTGGGGCTTGGCAATTATCAGGCGCAGGCGCAGCAGAATTTGCGGATGGCGTCTACGGCAATCGTGACAGATTCCGATACCAACGTGTATGCATTGCTGAATAATGAATTTGCGAATATGAAAAAGTTGAGCGACAAGTTCATCGCGAAGGCCCAGAACATGAATTACATCGATCCGGATGCGGTGAAAAATGATCCGCTGGATCAATCGGTGATTAATTGCGCGCATTCGTTGGCGGCGATGGCGAGTAGCGGACAGTTTAATGACGATGGGTCATGCCATTAGAAAGTTCGTAGAGAATGTTTAAGTTGAGGTCCTTCGCTTCTCAGGATGACAACGTAAGGCAGCGGCAAGCCATTGGGCCTAAAGATAGGGTTAGGCGGATTGGCTATTTGCTTCTGGTGGGAGCGCATTGAGGGTCCGCTCCAGCATGGCTCTTCCTACTTGCATTAATTTTGCGGCGTTTTTTTGCAGTTCAGATTGAAGATTGGCATCATTGACGGTTTCTGAGACGCTGACCATTTCCATAGCCATCTGCACCAGGCGGTAACCTTCCGGACTATTGCTGGGAAGTCTTACGACGTTTCCATTGGCGGTAATGCCGATGCCGCTGGCTCCCATAGTCAGACCTGAACTTAAAAATACGTACGCTGTTTCAGGAAGACGGATCATTGCTACACCTCATATTGATAAATAGAAATGTACTGCTCGGAGAAATACGAGAGTGCGTTGCCGCACCCGAAATCGAGGCGGAAGAGTTGGGGTGGAGAAACTTGCGCCTCAGAGTTTGGTTCATTAGGTAGTGAAGTTGGGGCGTGAATCGTTTCATGGAGTTAATGATTTCAGGGCAAGCACGCCAAAATTCGGCGCGAAGAGAAAATCGGGCCGCTTCGCGCAGGATCAGAGCAGGGAACGGAGGAGTTATTCGACGGGGGACCAGGAATCGTCGGGGTTAAAGGCGATTGTGGTTTTGGCGATTTGGGTGGTGTCGGTGCCGAGATCCTTTTGGTAGATGTTGCCGTCTTGATTGACGATGAAAGACATGACGCCGGTAGAGCGATATTCGGCGGGATAGGCGATGAAAGCGAAGCCGCCGGTCATGTTGTTTTTCACAATGTAATTTTTCTTGCCACCGTTGGCGGCAGGACCTTGTTCGGTGAGGATGCGAAAAAAATAGCCGTGGAACGGAGCGGGAGTGCCGGCAGTTCCGCTCTTGTAGCCTTCGGCGCTGGCCCGTGCTGCTATCGGGCCGAGCGGGCTGTCAGGTTCGCCTGGCGCAGGCTTCCAGTAAAGACCATCGTGCGTGCCTTCAGAGCTGACAAATTTGCGCGTGTATTGTTTCACTTTAGAGCCGAGTTGCGGTTTGGTGAAATATTCGGATTGCGCATCGGCCATGGCGTTCAAGATGTCGATGACGGTGAGTTCGTTGTCACCGATCTGGCGCGCGAGGAATTCTTTTTTGGCCGAGGAAGAATCGAAATACCACTGACCGCTAAAATCCTTCAGCAGCGGGAAGGGAAACGGATAATTTTCAATGCCAACGCTGAGAACTCGTCCGCCGTTATCGAGTTTGCCCCAGCGATGCATCTTGTCGTAATCGGAAACGAAGGCGTGGAGTGAGGCTTTGTCATCGTCGGCGTTGCCAGTGAGAAGATAATCTTTGGCGTCGGGAGGGAAGAGCGAGGTGATGGAGTTGGCGTCGCCGGATTTTGCGGCGCCGTAGAGAGCTTTGGCGGCGGCATCGGGAGAGGCGAAAGTTTTTGGTTGAGCGGGGGCGACGGGCGATTCGGATTTATTCTGGCAACCGGCGGAGAAAATGAGTAGCGAGAGCAAGATCGTAGTTGCACACGCGCGAACGGCAACTCGTGTTCCGTTGGCCGTTGCGTTTGAGCTTTGCTGGCGCTGCTTCATGATTCGCTCCTTCGACTTGCGCGAAATACTTTTTTGGTGGCATTCATTGGTGAATCGCGATTGGCGATTGAGGATTGATTAACGTTTGCGAGCTCCACCGGAAGGCGCTGGCGTGGAGCTCATGCTGCGATTGCCGCGGGCGCTTTGCGGACGGCCGCCCGCGGAACCGGAGAAGGCGTTCGGCTTTTGCGCAGTTGAAGGCGCAGGCTTAGCGGCCGGCGCTTGCTGATAACCGCGATAACTCTGATTCGTGGGGCGAGTGGATGGGCCGGGCGATGGACTTGGAGCCGGTGCGGGCATGACGGTTGGTTTACCGGGCGTGGGACGCGGAGTGGGAGCAGGCATTGTAGTGGGTTTGCCCGGAGTAGGACGCGGAGTCGGAGATGGAGCAGGCAAAGTTGAAGGCCTGCCAGGAGTCGGCCTAGGTGTCGGAGCAGGAAGAGTTGTAGGAGGCCGGCCGGGATTTGGACGCGGAGGATTGCCCGGCACTGGCGCAGGTAGAGGAGTCGGCCGTGGATATGCTGGATTCCCTCCGCCGGGATACGGAGGACGTCCGCCATAATAAGGTGGACGCGGCGGCGGATAATAGGGCGGGCGATAGCCAGGACGATAGCCGGGATAGTAGCCGCCCCACCAATAAGGATTGCCGTAGTAGTAGCCGCCGCCGCAGGAAATGGTGCGGACGCCCCAGCTCATGCCCCAACCCCAGTAACTATAGCCGCAAGAAGAATTGCTGATGGCCGCACCAACTGCAATGCCAACGCCAAAAGCAATCACGGAAGCGGCAACTACATCGCTGGTGCTATAGCCTGGAGTGACAACCGTGGTGCCGTAGACGACCGTCGGGTTGTAGGTGGGAACGTAGACGACTTGGGGATTCGCGGGCTGGATAACGATGACCTGCGGACTTTCCTGAACAACTTTAATTTCCTTGCTGGATTTCAGATTGCCTGCGGCGTAGGCTTGCGCGCGCATTCGCTGGACGGCGGCGAGAGTGGCTTCCTGTTGCAGGGCAGAGGCTTCGCCAAGAGCCGAGGTCCAGGAAATATTCTTGGCGAGATTATCGAGCACGGAAGGGAATTGCGTGAGGGCTTGAACGGCGGGATCCCAGGATTGCTGCTCGACGGCACGCTGAAGAGCTTCACCGGTAAGATTCGGATTGCCTTTGAGGAAGTCATTGGCTTCGACTATTTGATCGGGGTAAGTGGCGCCGCCCAGAACTTGAGCGACGAGCGCATCGGGATAGAGCGCGATGGGAGCGACGAGTGCGTCGAGATCGTTGTCCGACAGATCGGCGTATTCTTCCTGGAGGTTGGGAGGAGTTGCGGAAAGATCTTGGGGAATGGTGAAAAGAAGCAAGGACAAACTGAGAGAAGTAGCCAGAAACCTTTGTGCGAAGTTCATGTGTGCGTTTTCCTATGACCGCGATGCGACAAGAGCATAGCACCGAAGGCGATTGGACGAAAAGTTGGGGGATTAAGAGGTAGCGGTTCATGATTACTTGGTTCGAAAGTACACCATCTTTTAAACGGAAGAGTGCTGTGGAAGAAAAGTGGAAAAATAAACAAGAGCTTGAGCGAACTCCGCGGTACGCTAGTGCGAAGGGGAGCGACATGAAGAAAATACTTTTTGCGCTAACTGTGTGTGTGATTGGATTCTCGTGCAGCTTGGCCGGGGAGAAGCCGATGGCCGGAACCATCGTGTCCGAGACTTCGGTAGACTGTGGCACCAAGAAGCAGGGTAAGAAGGAATCTACTGATATTCTGTGTCAGCAATACAAGGTGCAATCGGGCTCGACTGAATACCAGGTCCGGCAACCTAAGCCGTCTAATTCATCGATCCTGCCAGCCAATACGCCGATCGAATTCACAATCAATAAGAACAAGATGACCTTTAAAGTGAATGGCAAGAAGTACGAATATCTGATCGTGGGAACTTCGGCGATTGGCTCGGCGAAGAACTGAAGTTTCCTCTGAAGCCCAATAGAGATGTGATTTTATGTCGGAGCTCCTTCGTACCTCAGGGCAAGAAAGCTCCGACCCCTAAAAGATATTTATCGGAACGAGCTCGGTTTGGCAAGGGGTACAGCGACGCGTTAAGGTCATTACGTTGTAGGCGGATCCAGGGCGAGGTCTTCGTTGGTTAGATGGAGGTAGTCCTGGAGGACAGAGACGACCAGGGAGTGGTCGTCGCGCTGGGGCAAACCGGAAACGGTGATGGTGCCGACGCAGCCAGTGCCGACGAGAAAAATAGGGAAGCAGCCGCCGTGGGTGGCGTAGTCCTTTAGTTCGAGTCCCAATGTTGATTGCAGAGTAGTGTGAGCGCGCTCGTGTTTCAGGCCGATGGCGTAAGAGCTGCGATGAAAGCGCATCACGACGTTGCGTTTGCGGCGAATCCAGTCCCAATTGTCCGGAGTAGTTCCTGGCATTGCGTAATAAAAAAACGGATGGCCGTGGAGTTGAATGTCGATGGCCACCGCGGCGTTGCGCTTTTCGGCAGCCAGTTTGAGAGCGGAGCCTAGAGTCCACGCTACTTCTGAATCGAAATGCTGAAATTGCAGGAGTTTTTCCTGGAGGGCAATTTTTTCGAGGTCTTGATCGATGTTGGTCATGAAATTCCCCTTTGAAAATGATTCCAGAATGTTTGCTTGGACATGATAACTCTGGACGGAATAGTTCGGTTGAGATACTTCGCTTTGCTCAAACCACGAAAAGAAGACACGCAGAAACGGGATGGGAGATTTGCGGGATTGAGAGATGATTTGGAAAAACCCGCACCCTTAAGAACGAAGGGTGCGGCACCCGGCTTCAGTGTCAACCCCTAGACGGGCACGGCAGTGCCGTGCCCCTACGAAAGTGAATTGCTGGAGAGACTGGAGAGAATCCACAATCCTTCGACCAATGAAAGTGACCTGCCGGGCTCAGCCTCTGGTGTTGAGGGCGCGGTCTAGGTTGTAGGCGGCGCTGATTAGGGCCAGGTGAGTGAACGCTTGAGGGAAATTGCCCAGGGCTTCGCCTTGGGAGCCGGTTTGTTCCGCGAATAGGCCGAGGTGATTTGCGTAGCCCAGCATGCGCTCGAACATTAAGCTGGCTTGATCTAGTTTTTCGGGGAAGGCTTGGCCGGCGCGTGCCAACACTTCGACTAGCCAGAATGAGCACATGTTGAAAGTACCTTCGGCGCCGGGAAGGCCATCGACGCGCGGATCGGGAGGATAGCGATAAACGAGGCTGTCGCTCAAGAGTCCACCGTCGCTGGGATTTTTTGCGATTGCATTTACGGTGCTGATCATGCGTGGATCAGTGGCCACCATAAAGAAAACCAAAGGCATGATCAGGAGAGACGCATCCAAATCCTCGCTTCCGTAATATTGTGTAAAGGCGTGACACTTTTCGCTCCAACCGCGGGTCATTACTTCCTCGTAGATGCGATCGCGCTCGCGAATCCACTTTTCGCGGTCTGCCGGTAACGCGCGTTTATCGGCAAGGCGAACCCCACGATCCAAGGCAACCCAGTTCATCACTTTGGAATAGACAAAATGTTCTTCATGATTGCGCATTTCCCAAATGCCTGAATCGGGGGCTTGCCAATTTTCACAAATCCAATCGAGACGATTGCGAATTTTTACCCACGAGTCGTAGGAGATAGGGCTCACATATTTGTTGTAAAGATAAAACGCATCCATCAGTTCGCCGTAGATATCGCTTTGGAATTGGGTAGCAGCGCCATTGCCGATCCGCACGGGTCCGGACCCACGATATCCCTCCCAATGGTCCAGGATGATTTCGGGAATCTGGCTGGAGCCGCCGACGGTGTACATGACCGGAGTGCTGGCGTCGAGGCGCTGCTGCTTCAAGGCGTAATCGGCAATCCAATGCATGAAGCCGACAGCTTCCTCACGAAACCCGATGCGCAGAAAAGCGTAAACGGTGAACGCAGCATCACGAAGCCAAGTGTAGCGGTAATCCCAATTGCGGCTGCCACCGATTACCTCCGGGAGACTCGTCGTCGCGGCGGCAACGATAGCGCCAGTGGGCACGAAGGTGAGGAGCTTCAGAATGAGAGCGGATCTGTAAACCTGTTCGCGCCAGCGGCCTTTGTACGAGCAAGAAGAAAGCCAAGTCTGCCAAAATTTTACCGTGCGCTGGAAAAGGTCTTCCGCTTCCTGCGTAGTGGGAGAGGGGATCGGGCTACTCTCCTCCACACCGTCACCGATGATGGTGAAAGTTTCGGACTCGCCTTCTTTCAGAACAAATTCAGCGGTGACACCGCCCTGGCCATCTTGAACCAGAGGCAAGGCCGAGGAGAGAGCCAGGCCCAAACTGTCTGACTTGAAGGAAGCGCCATTGGCATCGACGAAAGTTTCATGGGGCTTGCGTCCATAATCGAATGCGGGGCGACATATTAATTTGATGCGGACGGAGCCACGCACACAGCGGATTCGACGAACGAGATGGTGGTACCAGGGTGAATCGGGAGGAAAACCGACGGGCATGAAATCGACGAGTTCCGCGATGCCGTCCGAGTGAAGGAATCGAGTGACGAGAACGTTGGTGGAGGGCCAGTAAAATTGTTTGTGGTGCAAGCCATCGGCGATAGGAGAAATTTGGAAGCGACCGCCTTTGCTGTCGTCCAGAATTGCGCCAAAAATACTGGGCGAATCGAAGCGCGGGAAGCAATACCAGTCCATCGAGCCATTGATGCCCACCAGCGCGACGGTACGCATGTTGCCGATGATTCCGTAATTTTCGATTGGTTGATAGGCCATTGGACGCTCTCATTGATGCGAAGAATCGTTTCAGACGATGGTTTTCTTTAAGAATGTTTTGGTTCTGTCCCACGCTAATTTTGCGGATGCAGCGTCATAGACTTTGGGGCGGTCTTCATTCATGAAGGCGTGGTGCGCATCGTAGCGATAGAGTTCGAATTGAGATTTGGATTGCTTAAGTGCGGTTTCCAACTCGTTCACCTTGGCAGGCGTATAGCTCTCATCCAAATTCGCAAAATGGCAAATCAGGGGAATTGAAATTTTCTTGAATTCGGAGGAGTCGAGCGGGGGAATACCATAAAAACAGGCGCCCGCATCCATCTCTGGAACGCGGACCGCTGAAAGGAGAGTGACGGCGCCACCCATGCAGAAGCCGCCCACGGCAACCTTCTTGGAGGATGGTTTCAGGAATTGAATGGCGCCACGGACGTCTTGATCGACGACATCGAGGAAGTTGAGGGCAGTCATCATTTGGTTTGCTTCTTCGCTGGTTTTGGCGACTTTTCCTCGATAAAGATCCGGCACAAGTGATCGATAACCGGCGGAGGCGAGACGATCGGCGGTCTTCTTGATTTGGTCGTTGAGTCCCCACCACTCCTGGATAACGACAAAGCCTGGCGCGTTGGGTGCCGCACTGGGAGTTGCGAGATAGCCCGGACAGGCTTTCTTATCTGGACGATCGAACTGAATCATTTCTCCCACGAAATCCTCCACTGGATGGTTGACGCAAAGCAAATCGATGAATGTCTAGAATTAGATTCAGCGGGAGGGAAATTGGCTCTAAAGATTAATAAACTATTTTCAGGGAGAACTGGATTTGCCGCGAAGGGCCGGAGGTTTTGCTGATGATGCCGAAGCCACTGCCTAGCACGGTGTTGGAAGGCAGGCCGAAATTGACGATGTTGAAGACATTGAAAAATTCGGCACGAAATTCCAGGATGCCGAGTTCGCCGCCGCCACGATGGCCAAAAGGCGTGTTCTTGATCAGGGCGATATCGAATTGATGAAAAGCTGGCCCGCGAAAAGTGTCGCGGCCCAGTGTTCCGAAGAAACCGGAGTTCGGGCCAGTGCCCCCCGGAACATTGATGGGGAGGTAGAAAAACGAATTGTTGTTGACGCCGCGGCCGAAATAATCTTCGCGCACGTTGCGGCTGGTGGAAAAATTGGGCATGGAAAGTAGATCGGGACGATCCGTTCCGCCTGCGCCCGCGCCGGTTTGCTGAATGCCGGAGTAAACGGTGAACGGAGGGCCACTAGTAAGCGACGTGATGTTGAGGAACTGCCAACCTTGCGTAATGTAATGGCTGAGCGGCTTGAGAAACTGCACGTGATCCAGCGGAAGCGATTGAATCAGGCTTAGCGAAAAAACATGAGTGATATCGAAAGTTGATGGGCCCTTGTCGGCTTTGGGATCAAGGGGATTTTGCGGAAGCGTTTGCAGGATGACGCCAGCGTTGGCGGGAAGTCCACCGAGCACGGCGCTGGTGTCGTCAATAGATTTGGAAAACGTGTAGCTGGCCTGGAAACTGAGGCCGATGCGCGAGTCGGTCTGGCTAATACTGGTTTGCAGCGCATTGTAGTCGGAATGAGAGCCGGTATTCATCACCGATTCGGGACCGAATCCACCGATAGCGTGGCCTGCGGAATTGAATTGGGTGTAGGGGGCGAAGGCGGGATCGGCGCCTGCGTAGCCGTTGGGAGAGAACACGCTAGCGAGATGGATTCCTGCGGTTCCGACGTAGGCGACGCTTAGTTTTGCTTTGCCGATTTCTTGATCCAGTCCCAATGAGTAAGTGCCGATGTAACCGTTGCGGAAATCACGAGAAATTATGCCAACGCTCAGGAGTTGAGCCTGATCGCCGGGAGTCAGGGCCGCGAGATCTTTCTGAAATCTCTGCAGATCGATTTGGGTGTTGGCAGGAACGTTGGAACTGTCACCGTTGGGGAATAGAAGTTGACCGTTGATTGTGTAGGCGGGAGGAAGAGCTAAGGGAACAGCGGTGTTGTGGAAAGGCACGGGAATTCCCGGTAGGGCAGTGGTGAGCGGCTGAAATATTAATGGAAAGCCACCGGTGACAAAATTGTCTTGCCATAAATTGGGAAGAATCGTGGTTATGGCGCCGCCGGCGTGAATCACGGCTTTTTGCGTGACGGCGTAGTCAATGGAAATGCGAGGCGCGAGGCCGGTCCAATCCATGGGATAAACGGGTTGCGGATTGTAGAAAAACTTTTGCGTGGCGCCGGGCGTGAGAAAGGAAGTTTCCTTGCCGTCGGGAGCAAACGGTACAGAAATCGAAGTGCGGTGCTTGGCTTCCTTGATGCGGCTGTTCAGTTCATAGCGCAGGCCGTAGTTCAAAGTCCACTTGGGCGAGAGTTTCCAAGTGTCTTGAAAATAAAAATTGTAGGCTTCGCGGCGAACGGCGGCCTCGTCGAACTTGTCGCCAACAGGAGTTGTCGCGGCCGCCGCAGTGATGGAATAGGAGTACGGCGTGGCGGTTAGTAAGCCGGTGAGCGCATCCGGAAGCGGCTGGCCAGGTGCAATGTTGTGTAAACCACTTGCGGAGGTGATTTGCACCGGAGAGTAAGCGGTGCCTCCGCCAAAAGTGTAGACGCCACTGGGATTGGTGCCAAAAATTGTGGCGTCCTTATTCAACCGCGTTTCAAAACCCCATTTGAAACTGTGCGGGCCGTGGATGTAGCTCATATCAAATTTGATTTGGTAAACATTTCCGTAGGAGCCAAAGATGGAACCGTCGGCAGTATTGAAACCGAGGTAAAGGCCGTCGCCGTAAACGAGGGCGGGATCGGTGTGATTGGAGGCAGGGAAAAAAGGAGTGCTGCGAATATATCCGAAGGCCGCCGTGAAATTGAGAGACGGAGAAAGGGTTTGGGAGTAGCGGACGGTCGCGCTGCGTTGATGGTCGAAAAACTTTACGGCAAAGTCGGGGTCAATGGCGGTTTGATCTGGATTGGTGGTTGGGCCATTGACTTGATTGAGGCTGAAGCGTCCGAACAGGGTAGCTTTGTCGGTGACGATTTGATCGATGCGTACAGAGAATTGATCGGTATCGGTGACGACTTTCGAGGAGGTGGCATAGGTGCGCGCACCAAACGCGCCGGTGGGAAGATTGGGAAGCGGGTAGCGAGCGAGAAGCGGAGCGATGGAGGGATTGACAGGAATGGTGAGCGTGTCGCCGGGAAAAGTGGTGGTGTCGATGCCCTGGCGTTCTGCGGCGGTGGGCACGGCAAATACTTGGGTGGTACCGAGGACTTGGCGAAAACCCTGATATTCGGCGAAGTAAAAAGTCTTACCACGGCCGTCGTAAAGTCCCGGGAGGACGATGGGGCCGCCATTGGTCACGCCAAATTCATTGCGGACGAATGGGGGAATGCGCCGGGGGTCAACAGCGCTGGCGTGATCGAAGAAATTGCGCGCGTCGAAGGCAGCGTTACGGACAAATTCAAATATGCTGCCGTGGACCTGATTGGCGCCGACCTTGGTAATTACATTTGTGAAGCCAGCGGCGCCGTGACCGATTTCGGGAAGCATCACGCCAGAACTGGATTGGACCTCCTGAATGGCATCGACATTGAAATTGGCGAAAGTTGCGCCGCCTAATTCGGGATCGCTGGTGTCCGCGCCATCCATGGCAAAAACAGAGGCGGTGCCGCGGAGGCCGTTTACGGTGAATTGCTGGGTGAAGTTGGCCGCACCGTTGGTATCAGTCATGGTGCCTGCGGCCAGTAATAAAAGTTTGCTAAAGTCGCGTTCATTTAAGGGGAGGCTGGAAACTTCGCCGCTAGTCAAACGCGTGTTGGCAATTGCTGGTTGAGCGATATCATTCGAGCGAGCGGAGATTTTTAGTGTTTGCGTTTGATCGGAGATTTCGAGATCGGTGGTGAGGGCACTGCCCGTTTCGATGAGCAGAGGATCGAGTGCTTTCCAGGTTTTGCCATTCAGGGTGATGGAAACGAGATAACTCTGCGGAGCGATGTCGGGGAAAAGGAATTCGCCAGATGCGGATGTCTTTGTGGAGTAGTTAGCAGTTCCGACGGCGGCTTGAAGAGAGACCGTGGCGTCGGCGACAGGGTGATTGGCATTGTCGCGGACGATTCCTTTCCAGGAATTGGCGGGAAGAGCTGGAACCGACAAAGCCAGACAAAACAAAAGTATGTAGGAACACTTCCGAACTGCACCCATAAGGACACCAAAGCAAACGGTTCATTGTACACTTCAGGAAGACTTGAGCGATAGGATCTATAGTAATAAAACGATTAACTAAGTCAAACCTATTCCTGACACATGAGGACAATTTTGCCGGTTACGGAGGCTTGCTCGAGCAGTTCGTGGGCGCGGGGAGCGTCGCGCAAGGGTAAACGCTCGGCGACTACGGGGCGGATGGATTTTTCCTGGAGCATGGAAAGTAATCGCGAGAGATCTTCGCGGAACCACTCGGGATGTTTTTTCTTTTCGGTCATGATGCTGTACCAGCGGGCAGACTTTCCGGGAAGGAGTCCCGCGATGCCGAGCCAAGCGAAGCTGGCGACGGCGCGCAGCTTGTTTGTGCGGCCGCCTTCGATCGCGGCGGACATTCCGTAACCGACAAAGCATCCGCCTTTGGCAAGTGTACTGTAAGAACGAAGCCAGTTGCGCCCGCCGATGGGATCAAACATTGCATCGACGCCTGCCGCGCGCTGGACAAAATCTTCGGTTCGATAATCGATGGGAGTGCCACCAAGCGCAGTTACCAAAGGATGTTTGAGCTTGGACGCAGTGCCAAGCATCTTCAATCCGGCGAGGGAGCCAAGCTGCAGAGCGGCCGTGCCGACGCCGCCCGCGGCTCCGTGGATGAGCACGCTCTCGCCCTGGTGTAAATTTGCGATGCGATGGATTAGTTGATAGGCGGTGGTGTAATTCAAAACAAGGCTGACGGCTTCGGCGGGATCGAGCCCGGCAGGAACGGGCACCAGTTCGGACTCCGGGAGAACGATGAAGCGAGAATATCCTCCGGTTTGTGTCAACGCAGCGACAGTATCACCGGGCTTCCACTGGGAAACAGCGGATCCGCAGGATTCAACGATGCCAACGATATCGTATCCAGGAGAATAAGGGAGCGGTGGAACACCGGAATACAAGCCACGACGCATCAAAACGTCGGCGAAAGCGATTCCGCAGGTAAGAATTTGGATGCGAAGTTCATTCGGGCCGGGATCGCGGATGTCGTCTTCGATCGTCTTGAGAACGCCGGGTCCGCCGAGAGCAGTGAGGACGACGCGGGTGTTTCGCATAGACGATTATCTTAGACTACGGCTTCGCCAGATGTGAATTTTACTTTCCTTTAGCGGCATTTCATGTAAAGTTCATCGTACTTGTGGGTTGCGCTGACGGAAGCGCGGTCTGCGGTTTCTGGTAGTTAGTTCCCAAAGCGAACTGCCGGATCCAGTCATTTCTCCTCTGCTCACACTAGAACTGGTCATCAGATAAGTGCAGTTCGGGCCTTGTTTGACAGGAGATTCACGTGAAAAAGATGATCTTCGCTCTGGGTGTAGCTAGTTTCATTTTTGCTCCATTGGCGAAAACGCAAGGAAATGCTCAAGGAAATGCGTATGTCGCAGGGAAGAGCACACCGCTTGCTGAATCAAAATTATTTTTCCCACACAACTGGATTCGTGGATATACGGATTTTCAAGTTGCGCCCAGCCACAACGAGCCGGACCTGGGACGTTGCGCGTATCCGCAGGCAGCAGGTACCAACTGCACGGCCTATGCTCGTTATCTATTCAGCGGGTACATCGAGCTGCAGCCCATTGGCCGGACTTTTGCGCGGCACATCTTTATTTTCTTTGAACCAAAATTTTCGTTTGGAAACAATATTCCGCAGGTGAGTTACACCAGTTCGATGGAGCCGATTGCGTTTGACCGGTCGATTGGCGTGGCGTTTCAGTTGCCGCATGGGCTGGAACTTCGCGCAACGCAGCATCAGGTGGATTATCTGGGACGGTATTCGAATTACCTCGGGCCGGGAGATTTGCGTACGACGGGGCCGTACGGGTTGTATGCGACGGTGGGCGTGCGTTGGTCGTTCGGAGGATATTCGCAGGCGGGGCACATAAATTGATCAAACGCGATGAGGAATAGACGCGATCTGAAGCCCTGCGTACGGTGAGCGGACCGCCTCAGAAGGCGGTCCCTACAAGAACGAAAAACAATGCAAACGGCAAGAGGGCGGCGTAAAGCCGCCCCTACGGATAGCTAATTTGCACGGAACAATTGTCAACCCAAGAGCATATTCCCTTCGCGGAGCATGATAAACAGGAGTGACTGTGCCACATACTTGCTCAGGTTTGGGAGAGTGGAGCGGTGTTGGCGGCAGGCCGAGCGACTAGATCCGTGCCGCAATAGGGACAAAATTTGTCGTTGTCGCCGACTTCATGCTGGCAGTGAGGGCAGGCCGGATGAAGATTGGTTTTGCAATTGGGGCAAAAGTTGTAACGCGCGGAAACACTGGCGGCGCATTGCGGGCAGGTGTAGGGGAGTGGCTCGCGGATGAGCAGGTAGATGATGAAGCCGATGAAGAAATAGCCGCCGGAGAGAACAAGAACCAGCAGAGTCCATAGAGCGGGATTCATGCCACGGCGCTTGGCGTCGCGATAGACATAGCCGAGTGTGAAAAACAAAATGGAAAGAGCGAATCCGCCAAAGGTGATCACACCGGCGAGCTCGAATTGAGAAAGAGGCTCATCGTTGCGAAGAGATGTATTGTCAGGGAAAATGTCACCGCCGGTCTGAAAGCCGTGATGATTGACGGAGAGGCCAATAATCATGGCCAGGATGTAGAGCAAGATGCACATCACGACGATCCACTTGGGGATGATGCGGAGCTCGTCGCGGAAACGGAAGTGCTCGCGCTTGCGGCGGAAGCGGATAAGGCGAAGGCGTTCAGAGAATGCATCTGACATGTGATTTTCCTTTTTACTGTTACGGCTAAATCTGTATTTCGTACAATTCCTTTAATCCTTTGAAAAGCCTTGCCGGCCTAAAGGCCGGCACCTACATTCCGAGAAGCCACCTAAAGGCGTCCGCTACGGGGCTCACTTCTTGTTGCTCCATTCTGCGGTCAGGGCTTTCTGGTGGACGATCACTGCGGCCGCTAGCAGCGGTGGCACGGTCCACCAGAAAACAAATCCGATTTCTAAGAGAAGCTTGGGTAGGCTCAGTTCGGCCCCGACCCATGCAAAGGCGCGCCAGACTAGCGGGGCGCTGAAGATCCCGAGCAGCCAGCTCATCGCAGTGATGAGCCAGAGCATCAGGGTGCTCTGGGAAGTTTGCGTGGATTCCTGGGTGCGGAGACGAACGCGCAATTGTGTGCGCGCGGCGAGATCGCGCGGCACGGCGACGGGTACATTGCGCAGTGCGCCGAGGAGATCTTGCGTGGCAAGAATTTCGCGAGCGCAATCGGGACAATCGCGCAGATGCTGATCGAGCCAGGCGCGATCGGCGGAGGAAATTCCTTCGACGAGAGACTTGGCAAAGAATTCCTGTGCGCGGGTGTGCAGATTTTCGGTCATACGACCCCCTTTTGCGCTGCGAGAGGAAGTGCGGATTTCAAGGCAGTGAGCCCGCGATAAAGGCGCGATTTTACGGTGGAAATCGGCGTAGAGAGGATTTGCGCGATTTCTTCCAGGCTGAGCTCTTCGTGAAAACGAAGCACAAGGACTTCGCGGTAATAAGGCGCAATCTTCAGCAAGGAAACTTGCACGGCTTGCTCATTCTCGCGGGTGAGGAGAAGCTGCAGTGCGGAAGCAGAATGGTCGTCGGGGGGATCGAAAGGCTGATTGGACTCGGGATCGCCGAGATCTTCCAGGCTGGGCATTTTTTTGCGGCGAGAAACGTCGATGACCAAGTTCCGGGCGATAGCAAACAGCCAGGATTCGAATTTAGATTTGGCATCGTATTGATGGCCGCGTTCCAAAACGCGAATCCAAGTCTCCTGGAAAAGATCTTCCGAGAGAGCGGGATTGCCGGTGAGGAAAAGGATATAGCGATAGAGACGCTGCTGGTAAAGCTCGATCAAGTGATCGAGAAGGTTGGGATCGCGGCGAATGAGGCCGACTGAAATCGTTTTGGCGTCGTCGGTCATGAGAGCGGTGAAAAGGACCGGAGACCTCGAAGCATTCAGGATAAATGTCTGTGCGCTCATACTACCTTGTATACGAGTGAGAAGGGAAAAAGACGCAAGGGAAGAGGCGGAGACTAGAGCGGGCAAAACGTTAAGAAGACTAGGGATATGGTTAGGTACCCAAGCTGGAATGGTGTGGCGGATAAGCTTACGCCCGGGATTCTTCGACTCCATGGCCCGGCCCTTCGCCAAGCTCAGGGTAAGCGCGCCAAAGAACGGCAAGGAAGAAAAAGGCGCGGCCATTTCGCTCAGAACGACATGGTGATAGAGAGCCGAGAGCCACGCAAATGCGGCGTGCGTGTGTGGCCTCGCTTCCGTGAACGTTTACAGCTGCGGAATGAACCCTTCGTGGCTCAGGGTAAACTCTTCGTACCTCAGGGTAAGCAGGGAAATAACGTGACAATTCGTGATATCCACAAAGCCGCATCAGCTAATCGAAACATTTGCATTGACACTGCTAGTACCAACCGTGTTAGTTAGATACCCATAACAGGGGTTCGCAGCTCACAAATTCATTGAGGGGGGCGCTGGATGAAAAGTCCGGGCATCATTCATCTATTTTCTATTGGGTTAAAGACTGGGTTGCGGCGGATGGCCGCAGTCCGAATCTTGATATTGGCCTTATTGTGCGGATGCCTGAGCATTGCGGCAAGTGCGCAGACATTTCGCGGCGCGATCAACGGGGCGGTGACGGATCCTGCTGGCTCTTCGGTGCCAAACGCACAAGTGAAGGCGACAGAGTTATCGACCGGGATAGATCACACAACGGTTACAACCGGTGAGGGAGTGTACGCGTTTCAGGACATGCCGCTGGGACTCTACAAGGTTACGGTGACTGCCTCG
>DASXIT010000146.1:0-2796 GCA_036497825.1 Candidatus Acidiferrum sp. | reverse complement strand
GTCAGTGGCAATTCGTTGCCGGCATGGACAGCTGGCCGACTCCCACATTTGCCAACATCAGGCACATGCGGGCCGCCAGCCAGCCTGTCAGTTTGAAATCAAAAGGTCCCAATCTTGAGGCGGGGAAAGGCGGCGCGGTACAAACGCTCATCCAGAGTAAGCAATCGATAGTTGTGAATTTGGGCGTGCGCCCCAATCACGAAGTCCGCCAGTATTCGGCGTGGCCCTGAGCCGCGAAGCTCGCGGCGTCTTTCCGCGTACGATTGAAACGCCCTTCCGGCCGACCGCCATACGGCCTCATGCAGGCTCCAGTCAACAGCAATTCCAGTCTCGTCGAAGAAGCTGTTTAGAAAAGTCTCGGTGCGACCAGGAGCGGCCAGCAATTCGGCAAACACTGGCGCCGAGACGACCAGATTACCTCGCATGAATGCTGCCTCGAGGGCACCTTGAGCGGCCGAACTGAGCGCCGAATCCTTGTCCCACAGGGCGATGATGACGTTGGTGTCGATTGCGGTTGTCATTCCCCGCGCAGCCCACGCAGCCAGCGGGCTATACTCTTCTTGCCAGAGGCGATCCCGGGGTTCCCGATCCCGCGATACTTGGAAAATTCGCTCTTCTTGCGGACTGGCCGCACGCGAACTTTGTCACCCTCCGTCTCGAAGAGCAGGCGGTCTCCTGCTCCGACTCCCAGAACGCGCCGCACCTCGCGCGGCACTGTTATCTGTCCCTTGCTGGTGATCTTGGCCTGTTCTTGCATGGAATACCTCGATTCCTTACTTTAGCATGGATTCCTTACTTCTTCGACTTGGGGATTTCGGCGGCTGAATCCGCGTAAACCCAGGTTAGCCCAAAAGAAGGGCGAACCTGGGGCACCCGGCACCCGGCACCCGGGTCGCGCGAACCACGATTCTTGAAACACGCTCCGGGAAGGTGAGCGTAGACTTACGGCGATGACCGAGCGCAAGATATTCGACGTAATGATGGAAGGCATCGCCGCGATGAAGAGCCATCGCGAAAGCAAGCTGACTCTGCGTTGCCACAAAGTGGAAGTTGAGGTCGACGACACCCGCCGCAAGCCGACCCAGGCCCTCGACATGCTGGAAAACAAGCGCGACAAAAACCCACCGAAAAAGCATGGGAATATACCGCTGTAGATTGTTGCTTCGGATGAGAGTTGTGGAGTTTGAGGTTGGGAGGCCGTTGTCTAAAGAAAGAGTATCTTCCCGAGAACGAGCAACAAAATCAAGACCGCGACGCCACCTGTAGCGGCATAACCGAGCGGGTGTTGCTCTGCATCGCCCACGGGCACACTACCTTTGACGATTCCGGTTCCACCCAAGAAGGTCGTAGAGAGCCCACCAGTAAGCGCCAAGATGATCACTACGAGAAATTTCGAAGTTTCGGGAACGGGATGCCCGAACATCTGAAGCAAGACGAGGGCCATGAAGAAGACCACGGCAACCGCACCGAACATCATGCCGCTCTTGAAAGAGAATATTGCCGGTAAGTTGGGTCCCGAGCCCGGAGAGGCGTCCGCTGTCTGTGCCAGTTTATTCTCGCGACCTCTGAGGTGCTGCCCCCTGACCCGATGCTCCACTGCACCTGTTCTTTCAGTTGCTTCGATCAACTGATTCGCAAGGTAGTCTTTCAGGAGCGCCTCCATGTCTGACACATCAATGCGCCCTTCGGAGTACCTGTCATCTGCCGCCTCCAGCGCCGCGTAATATCGAGATTTATTGGCAGCTATCATCTCTGGAATGGTTTTTACGCCCGGAATCCGAAATGCCATCTTGCTGCAAAGAACGTAGTACGAGACCGCCCGTGTTGTGCGACCGTTACCATCAACAAACGGGTGAATCCAGTTGAGACGCCACATCACATACGCTGAGAGATGCACAGCCTCTCTCGCCCCCCAATTGTCGTTGATGTAATCGCACATTTCATCAATGTAGCGGGGCACCTCCAGGGGAGGAGGAGGCTTATGGCGGCTATGCTCAATTTCCATTTCGGTGTCGCGCCAGCGCCCAGCGTCGGATTCCAACTTGTAAATTGAAAGGCGATTTAGCTCTTGGATAACGTTTGGCCGAAGTCGAAACCGGTCTGAACTCGCCAATCGCTCATCGATCAGCTCCGTCATCCTGTCGTACTGTTCGAATGTATTGAGTGCTTCTTGGCGAGCTCGTTCTGGGTCGGTGAGCGGCGCAAAAGATTCAGTGCGGATTGCTTTACTCTGTCTTTCCCTCTTATCGAAATCGGCCATTGGAGCCTAACGGGAACTTGATTTTTCGTATGCTCCGCTGCGGGCCATTCCGTCTGCCACTTCGTTCACGACCGAGCGCGTTACGGCGGAATTTTCGATATTGGCGTTCCCCCAGACAAAGCTTCGCCTCTGCTGCTCACGTTCATCAGACGTCATGCAGATACGCTTTGCATTCTCCACTAGCGTCGCAAAATCCTTCTCTGACATACCTACTTCTCCTCTTTTTTTGTGCGTATCAAACTTTACCACTACTTAGTTGATGCGAGCATGTATATTTGGGTTCCTATACAGAAACCTCGTTTGCAGTTTCATTCCTTAACTCCGCCACCAAAGTGCGGGATCCTCCCCAAACACGGCCGCACCGCATTTACTCATTGGCAATTACCGTGACACACTCTCCTGCCCAGGTGAAAATCCTTACTTATTTTTTGGCATGAACCCTTTAGGCTTCACCGACCGACTTTTTGTTGGCTGTTTCGAAGACTTGATGATTAGCTCCCCGCGGCCTGATCTGGTAAGTGGGATCGTGACTTTGC
>DASXIT010000145.1:0-59926 GCA_036497825.1 Candidatus Acidiferrum sp. | reverse complement strand
GACCGCCTCAGAAGGCGGTCCCTACATGAGAACAGAATCAACGCATGTATCCATCTTGACACATTACAGAAGTGCCGTGCCCCTACGATTTGGGCCAGAGTGCTGTTTAATCGAGAGTCGAGACGGCGTCGCGTTCGTGGCGCCGGCGATGCAGATAGTGCATCGAAATGTTCAGGTAGATGTTGCCGCAGGGGGTTTCAATACAGATGACCATTGCTTCGGTTTCAACGTTTCCAGACAATCCCTCATCACTGACATGAATTTCCGGGGGAAACACTTTGAAGCGAAAGCCGGCATCGTTCAGCAGAGTAACGGAATTGCCGATCACCATATTTGCGAGTTCGCAAACGGTTTCGCGGACGACTTGTTCACTGGCAGCCACCGGTGAACCGGCCAAGGCGCTGGCGACACGGATGGCCACTTCAGGATCAAGATCAAGAATGACGCGACCTTCGATATCACCCTTGATAGCGATAAGTGCCGCGACGCCCTTGCGCCGATAAGTATTCTCTTCCATGGTCAGGTCAAGAATCTTGGTTGGGGCCTGCAAAGATTCAGCGAAAACGGCATCAGCTGCATTAATAAACGGCTGAATAAGTTCCATTCTCATGAGTGGCTCTCTCCTGCGAGCGCGATAGGCCCGCTTGCGGCATTCGGGTCGTCTCCCAAAACGTATCGCAGAATTTCATACAGCACTTCCGGCTTCACCGGCTTCTGGACAAAGTGCTTAGCGCCCTTCTGCAATGCGGCCAGAATATTTTCCTGATAGCCGACGGAAGAAACCATGACGATGCGTGCGTCGGCATGCTGGCGAACGATGCGCTCGACGGCTTCGATGCCTTCCATTTGGGGCATGGTAATGTCCATGAGCACGATGTCGGCCTTAGTGCGGTTGTATTCCGCAATGGCGGTCAGGCCATCTCCGGCTTCCCCGGCAACTTCGCCGCCGAAAAGCTCGATCATCTTGATGAGATTTTTGCGAGCGAAAACGGAGTCATCCACGACCAAATAACGGACGGGTTGATTGTCGCTCCGAAGTAAAGGTGCAAATTGCATAACCTTCTCCTTTGGCTCTACGCGCCCTCAGACGCGTGGAGTCGAAACTGGTGTCTTCTCGTTCTTCTCTGAGCGATCACTTCGCTCGGCTTCGTTCCTCTCAACACTACTGCTGCGGTCAGAAGCAAAATGGGTGATAAGAAATTGAGCTAATCCATCAAGCGGAATAATTTTTGAGGCGTAGCCTTTGGTGATAGCGGCCCGAGGCATGCCGGGGACCACGCAGGTATCCTCACTCTGGGCAATTGTCACGCCGCCGGCAGATCGGATTGCTCCAAGTCCTTCCGCGCCATCTTCACCCATACCAGTCATAAGCAAGCCAACCGCGGTTAAACCAAAATCCTGGGCCACAGAATGAAACAGAACGTCCACTGAAGGGCGATGGCCGTTGATGGGCACACCGTCAGAAAGGATGGCCATCTCGCCTCGAGCCATGCGCCGAACCATCATGTGGCGATTGCCTGGACAGATAAGAACCCGGCCGGCAATCAGAAGATCGCCGGATTTCGCTTCCTGAACATCGAGAGCGCAGCATTCATCAAGGCGTCGCGCAAACATTTCTGTAAAGCCTTCAGGCATGTGCTGCACGACAACGAACGTGGCTGGGAAGTCTGCCGGAATTTGCGACAGTAAATATTGCAAGGCGTTAGGGCCGCCGGTAGAAATGCCAATTGCGATTACACGATTCGGTTGAACGACGGGGCGTCCGCGTTTTTTGTTGGGGGGCGGAAGCTCCATATCCGCTCTGGGAATTGACTTCCTTCCGCTAGCACGCTTGGCCACTTTGATTTTTTCAATGAGTTGGACGGCAACCGTCTCCAGATGTCCGGCGGCGGCATCCTTTGGCTTGGGAACAAAGTCGATCGCGCCAAGAGCAAGGGCTTTGAACGTGGAGTAGGCGCCTTCCTTCGAATGCGTGCTGAAGACAATCACGGGAAGTGGCGCACTCCGCATAATCATGCGCAGCGTTTCAATACCATCCATGCGTGGCATTTCCAGATCAAGCGTGACCACGTCAGGGTGAAGCTCGGCAATTTTTCGAAGAGCAAAAGCGCCGTCCATGGCGGTTCCCACGACCTCGACATCTGGGTCGCGCTCAAGAATGAGTGGAATCAACTTCCGCATGAGCGCGGAATCGTCCACCACCAAGACTCGGACGCGCTCTTTCATGCGATGGCCCCCAATGGAATCGAACGAGACAATCTGGAAAGAATTGCCGGGACATTCAAGATCAAAACCACCGTGCCATCGCCGAGGATGGACGCACCGCTGACAAGATCACTCGACACGATTTCACCGGGGAGCGCCTTGATGACCAATTCTTCTTCTCCCACCATGGTGTCGACGAGGAGACCAAAACGCTTCTCACCAATTCCAATGACAATCACAAAACTCTTTTTCTTATGTGGATTGGGCGGTTCAACCGAGTGAATGCCTTTGATGGAGTTCAACCGAACGAGTGTCAGAATCTGATCCCGCAAGCGGAGGACTTCTCGTTGATCTACGCGCTGAATTTCTTGGTCAGAAATACGAGTAATTTCAACAACAGAAGAGAGAGGAACGGCAAACAAGCGCCCACCCACGCGGAATAAGAGAGTTTGTATGCTGGCGAGGGTCAGGGGGACACGAAGGAGCATAGTCGTGCCTTTATTCTTCGAACTGGAAACGTGAACAGTGCCTTTCAGGCGGTCGAGCACTGTGCGGACAACATCCATGCCAACACCGCGGCCGGATACTTCGGTAATTTCCGTTGCGGTGCTGAAACCGGGCTCGAAGATCAGGTTCAAAACATCCTGCTCCGTTAAGCGTTCTGCGTCCTCTTTCTTTAGGAGGCCGCTGCGAATGGCCTGGGCGCGGATGAGATCGAGGTCTATGCCACGACCGTCATCACGAATTTCAATAACAACCTGGGTCCCCTGGTGATAGGCGTTCAAATAAACCGTTCCCCGGGCAGGCTTACCGGCGCTCAGGCGCTCATCGGCGGGCTCAATACCGTGATCCACCGCGTTGCGAACCAAGTGGGTCAGTGGTTCAGCGAGCGCGTCCAAAATGCTTTTGTCGAGGTCAGTGTGCTCGCCGGCGACTTCCAGGGCGATATCTTTTCCACAAAGTTTTGCAACATCACGCACCACGCGCGGAAAGCGCCGAAATAACTGCTCGACAGGAACCATGCGGATTTTCAAAACGCATTTGTGCAATTCGTCCAAAATGCGGGACTGGAAAGCCAGTGTTTCCGCCAATTTTGCGCGAACCGGATCACGTGCATGATTCACATCAAATTCAGCGAGGGTACGGTTAAGCATGGATTTGCCGATGATCAGTTCCCCAACCAGATTCATGACCGCATCAATACGAGATGCTTCGACACGCAAAGAGCTTTCCGCCAATGCGGCAACGGCAGATGCGCCTGTTTGACCCTTATTTTCGGCGAAGACGGATGAATCGGGGTGGGCTGCCTGTTCTGCCGCTTGCGCTTCGAGAATATCGCCCAACAATTGGTGTTCAGCGCCTTCGTCCTGGGCGGCATCTTCGATGCGAACATCAGAAACGATGGAAGGAATGCGGCAACGGTGCGAAACGTGATCCATCGGATGAGTGCTGGCGACGGCAGCTTCGACAATTTCCACTTTTGCAGCCGCGAGATTGTCTTCTGGGCGAAGGGCAATCACGGTGCCGCAGGCGTGAAGTACATTGCGAACAAGCTGGAAAGCGGCGGCACGCATGGCGCTGTTTGGATCGATGCGCAGAGCAATGTTGAACACATTGCTGCCGCTCAAGCGCGCTTCGGAAATCATCAGGCGCTCGTATTCGCTCCACTGAAAATCCGCCGGGACCGTGCCTGCTTGCGGATCAAGCGTCGATTCTTTGGATTCAGGTGATTCGAGAAGGGCGTGAATTAAATGTCGCAGCGCCGTAGGCGGCGGAGGTTCGGTCTGCCGTTGATAAGAACTGAGCATGTTTTCAAAAGTATCGACGGCCGAAAGAATGACTTCTGCAAGCTGTGCACCCTGAGCCTGGCTGACCTGCAAGGAAAGAACATCTTCAAGTTCGTGAGCGATTTCGCTTAGCTTGCTAAAACCACAAGCGGCCGAGTCGCCCTTTAAGGTGTGGATAGCGCGGCGCAAACTGCGGAGAAGTTCCTCGTCGGCAGGATGCCTTTCGAGTTGCAGCCCTGAGTCATTAATGGTCTGCAAAAGCTCCGCCGCGGTCTCAAAGAAGAGAGAGCGGAGTTCCGAGTTTCGTTCTTCGGGGAGAAAACTCAAGAGTTCTCCTCAATTCGCTTGTAAGCGGTGCCGTTGTTTTCGTGAACCATCTTGAATTTCTGGGTCAAACCAAAGAGGCTCTCGGCGTGGCCGACGAATAAGTAGCCACCAGGATTCAAGCAATGCCAGAACTTTTCGATCAAGCGCTTTTGCTCGGCCTCGTCGAAATAGATCATGACGTTCCGGCAAAGGATGATGTCGTTGCGGCGGGGCAAGAATTCAGTTTTGAGATTGTGAAAGTCGAACTGGACCAGGTCCTTGAGCTGCTTTTTAACGGCGTACTTGTCGCTTGATTTTTCGAAATAGCGCAAGCGAGTGGTGTAATCGACCGGCTCCATCTGAATTTCAGTGTAAAGGCCTTCCTGGCCAGTTCGCAAACTTGCGTAACTGATGTCAGAAGCAACGATTTCCAATTTCCAAGGCGGCGGGATCATCGGCTTCGGCGAAGGCATCTCAAATGGCAGTGGATTGCGCAAATAGTAGTAAGCCAGGGCGTCGCAAATCAGAATGGCAACCGAGTAGGCTTCCTGACCGGCGGAGCAGCCCGCGCTCCAGACCCTGAGATTCCAGTCGCGGCGTTCCTGCTTACGGTGAAGAATCTCTTCCAAGACATTTTTTTGGAGAAGGTCGAGCTGCGGACGATTGCGAAAAAAACTGGTCTCATTGACAGTCAGATTCTCAAGCAGAAGCGCCAACTCTGCTCGTCCTTCACGGCTGGTCAACAAGCGGTAATAACTGTAGAAGGAGTCGAGCTGACAGGCTTTGAGGCGGCGTTGCAGGCGATCTTTCAAAAAGTGAGAGCGGCGTTCATCAAAGTACATGCCGCATTCCTGATAGACGAGAGTCTGCAGGAGTTTGAGTTCTGCTTCAGTAAGCTGCACCTGCGCGATGATCGTTCCCATAATTTGAGTGCGTTAAGCCTTTCGGATCGATAAATCTTCGTGATGAGGAAGATTTATGTGGAAATCGCGACGGGCTCCGCGGCCTCCTCCAGCTTCTTGAATTCGGGCTGACGCAGAAGACGCGCAATATCCAAAAGAATGATGAGCCGCCCTTTCAACTTTCCAACACCGGTAACGTAGCTGGATTCGCCTTCGGCGAAGACGGTGCCTGGAGCTTCGATCTCGGAAGGCGGGATCTTGAGGACTTCCGAGGCCGAGCTGACGATCAGGCCAAGAAGCTTGCTTTCCAGTTCGACCACCAAAATTCGGTTACGCTTGTCGCTCTTAATATCCTTGTCGCCAAAACGCTTTCGCAGATCCATAACCGGGATAATCTTTCCACGAAGATTGATGACACCCTCGATGGCTTCGGGAGCGTTAGGAACCGAAGTGATTTCCGGGACACGGACGATTTCGCGCACGGAAGCGATACGGACCCCGTACGTTTCATTGCCGATTCGAAATCCAACTACTTGGTGGTCTTTCTCCATGTGTCGCACTCGATCAGGACCGACTCACTTCGGCGTATTCGTATTCTTTGGATTCATCGGGCGAAGACCGACGCTGGTTACTGCCAAGGGTGTCACGCCGATGGCGAACCTGCCCCGCGCGATCCACAACGAACTGATCCATGTTGTCCAAGAGATTTCTAGAGAGCTTCAACATCTGTTCCGCTGCGGCAGAAAGTTCCGTGGAGCTGGAAGCCGATTGCTGTACGAGTTCGCGCATCTTATCCATGGCACGAACAACGGCCTGGGCCCCGGAAGCCTGCTCTTCGACGGCAGAGCTAATTTCCTGGGTAATTTCGGTGAGGCGATTGGTGGCTTTGGCAATCTGCGAAGAACCGACAGACTGCTCATTGGTGGCCGCGCCAATTTCCTGAGAGAACTTGTAGACTTCGGTGACGACATCGGAAATTTTGTGAAGTGCGGTACCAAGATCGTTGCCGAAGCTCAGTCCTTCTTCCACGATGCGGGTGCTGTGTTCCATGTTTTCGACGGCCTGGCGCGCTTCGCGTTGAATGCTCTGGATCAAGTCGGCGATTTCCTTAGTGGATTGAGTGGATTTTTCGGCCAGTTTGCGAACTTCATCGGCAACGACTGCGAAGCCCAAGCCGTGTTCACCGGCACGAGCAGCTTCAATGGCCGCGTTCAAAGCAAGAAGATTGGTTTGCTCGGCAAGGTCGTCGATGACTTCAATGATTTTGCCGATGTCGTCGGCACGATGGCCCAGGATGTTGATGATTTCCGCGGAAGACTGGATGGAACGGTTGGTACGATTCAAACCATCCGTGGTCTTTTCCATGGTGGCGATGCCGGTGACCACTTCTTCTCTGGAACGATTGGCAATATCGAGAAGAACTTTGGCGGTGTCTGCAACGCGTTGGATGGAAGTGACCATCTGGTCGATGGAGGCGGAAGTTTCCGCGACGCTGGAGGCTTGTACCTGGGTATTCTTCACAACGTTCTGAACGTTTACGCTCATCTCGTGCATGGTGCTGGTGACTTCTTCAATGGCGGAAGAGGCTTGGACACTGACCTTTGCTGATTCATCAGCGGCACCTGCCACCTGATTGGAACCTGCAGAGACTTGCGAGGCGCCATCGCGTGTAGAGCGAACGATTTGTTGCAGCCCATGAGACATGCGCACAAAAGCGTTGCCTAAGGTGTCGCGCTTGGAGCGCGGGGTAACTTCAATGGTCAAGTCGCCTTCGGCAACGGCCATCGAAACGGTGGCCATTTCTTTTAGATAGGCGACCATGTTGTTGAATGTGGTTGCCAGTGCGCCAATTTCATCATTGCGGTGAATATCTATGTTCTGGTCAAGATCGCCGGAGTCGCCAATTTCGCGGGCTACGGCAATCAAGTGCTGCAGGGGCTCGGTGATGGACTTGGCGGTGCGGACGGCGGTGATTCCGATGAAGATCATCGCGCAGAGTGTTCCGATGAGGATAATAAACAAACTGATGGTGCTGGCGCGCGAAGCCGCAGTCTGAGAATCGGCAAGGGCCTTGCTCATATCCGTGTTGGCTTGATCGAGAACAGAGGACGACTTCGTCAGCCAGGAGGATGGGTCTTTTTGCAGGTAGAAAATTTGCAGGTCGGAAACGGTGGCATCGCCGGAATCGACTTGATGGCGCTTGGCAAGAAGTGGCTTCGCGAAATTGTCTGCCCAACTGGCTTCGGTGCTTTCCACCTGGATGAGGGCGGTGCGAAGGAACTCGTTGTTGGTCTGGGCCTGAGCGCGCTTTACCAGATCACTTAGATCTGAGAAGCCATGGTTGACCTTTTCTTCGTCACGGGGATCGCCGCTGAGTAGGAAATTATTCAGGTTCAGACGATTCAGCATGATCTGATAACGAGCCGCTTCGGCGGTGCGCACGCTTTCGAGAGTGGATGAGGCTTCCGCGCTGGCAGACTTGGCTTTCCAAATCGTGGCGAGGTCAACGATCAAAAGAACGGCAAGAATTGCCAAGATCGTTCCGAAACTTCGATAAAGTCGATATCCGATCGTCATTGCGTCACTTCCTCCACTCCCCTTACGTGCATTTGGACCATAATTATTTCGTCAGCTTGCGAGAGCTGATGACTATTGACTGAAAGTGAATTCGATCAGTTGAGTTGTTTCTTCGGGCGCTGCTTCGAACCGCCAGTCTTTTACGGCTTCGAGGCAGGGTTGGACGAGAACGTGGTGTCCACCAACGGCGCGAGCAGTCTTAACGCGGCCATCGGGTGCGATCACGACCTCAATCTTGACCTTGCCCGAAATATTCATCCTGCGAGCTAAATCCGGATAAACTGGATTTACTTTATTCTTGGTCTTGCGCTTACCTTCTTCGGCCTGTTGACCGCCTGCCACAGAGGCTGCAAACGCGATTGTCGCAACTCCTACGATCAGTTTCTTTCTCCAACGAACCCATGTCCCCACATCAGCCTCCTAAGCGAGGGAAACTATCCCAATGAGGAAAAGGCAAGTGCAGTGCCATGTTGGGAGGGTTTCCAAGAAAAACTGGAAACGGGGTGTTTGGGGGTGCAAGCTATTAAGATTAAGGGAGATAGAGTTTTGGAGCGATCGCGAGGAATCAGCGGTTGCCGAGGAGAACGTCTCAGGTAATCAGGAAAACGACCGATGAGGTCTCACGCTGAGACGAAATGGTGAAAGAGAGATTTAGGTCAGGTAACGCATGCGAATCAGCCAGAGGAACAGCAATTGACTCAGAATGAGATTGCTCAGTAGTTTGGAAGTGCGTGGTTTCTTAAGTTGAGACACTCGCAGAGCCCTTACCTCTATGCGTGGACGAAAGAAAACAACTGCTCGCCGCAGACCTGCGGTTCGTGGCCGGAAGCCCTTCGGCCAGAACGACTCCGATTACGCACAAGAATTGATGAACCTGGCGGTGGCTGCAGCAAACTCGCGGGAGCTGCCGGCATTTCTGGCTGGGTTCGCGTCCCGAGCGGCGGAAATGCTGGATGCTCAATGGGGCGGAGTTGGCGAAATCATTGGCAACCGAGTAGAGCTGTATTCTCCCGCGCAAGAATTTCCGGGTAATACGGCAGTGTGGGATTGGCTACTACTGAATATTTCCTGCAAACGGGATGGCTTACAGGTATTAACTCTTCCTGAAGGCTCCGGCTACTGCGCATTTTTCCCGATTTATGCCAGCGACGGTGAATTGATGGGCACGCTGTGCCTGATGCGAATGAAAGTTGGATTTTCTGCGGCACAGGAACGACTGTTGACCGCGCTGGCCAGCCATGCCGCCCTTTCCATGGAAAAGGTGCGGCGATTTTCGCAGCTTGAGCGATCCAAGAAGCAGTGGGTTGAAGATATTGACGCGATCAGCGACTACATCGTGGTGCACGATCAGAGTTGGAAGATTGTGCGAACCAACAGGACCTTGGCAACGCACCTGGGCAGGCCACCAGCCGCCCTGGTCGGCGAACCAATGGCAAATCTGAAGAATATTGCGGAAACTGGTAGCGCGCTGCCCTGCCCTTTTTGCCGAAATACCAAACAGCTGCGCGAAGAATACACCGCCACATCGGACGGCCGCACATTTCTGGTTTCCACTTCACGGACACCGGGAGCCGTCGAAGAAGAAACTCGAACTATTCACGTCTTAAAGGACATCACGGATCGCCGCGAGGCGGAGCGGCGCTATCGAGAGTTGTTCGACAGCATTCAGGAAGGATTATTCTTTGCGACGCCTGACGGCCAATTTCTGGACGTCAACGATGCGATGGTGCGGATGCTGGGCTACGATTCGCGTGAGGAGTTGCTGCGCGCCGATGTCAGCCCTCACCTTTATCCAACGGTAGCAGCGAAAGAACGGTTTGTACGCGCGATTGCGGAACGCGGCGCGCTTCGGAACTACGAAGAGACGCTACGGCGAAAAGATGGCGGATTGCTGCATACCATGCAGAATATAAGCGCCGTGCGCGATGCCCAGGGAAATGTGGTCCAGACGCGCGGATTAATGCTGGATGTGACCGAACAAAAAATGTTCCAGTCGCAATTGCAGCGTGAGAGGGACTTTAACCAGAAGATTCTGAATACCACGCAGAGCATGATTCTGGTTTTGGATACAGCCGGACTAATCAGCTACGTGAACAAGCGCTGCTATGAAGCGGGATATAAAGAAGAAGAGTTAATTGGCCATCGGTTGGAGAATTGGATTGAGGCCTCTCACCGTATCGATTTTGAAGCAGCATTGCAGACCACGGCCCTTGGCCAGCAGGTTGAGAATCTGGAATTGCGCGTGGCACGCAGCGATGGCTCGATGGGGCATTTTTCGATCAGCCTGAGCCCCATGCGGAATGAATCGAAGCAAGTGAACAGCGTGGTGGTGGTGATGACGGATATTACGGATGCGGCTTTGCTGCAGGCGAAACTGGCTCATTCCGAGAAGATGGCTACAATTGGGCAATTGGTGTCCGGCGTGGCGCATGAAGTGAACAATCCACTGGCGGCCATTTTAGGATTTACGGATTTGCTGCTTGAGAATCCCGATGTGCCGGAGAACGCGCGAGAGGATTTGCGGATTATTCTGCAGGAAACGCAGCGAACCAAAGAGATTGTGCAGGATCTTTTGAGCTTTGCGCGGCAACGTCCCGCACAGCGCGAGGCGGTGCAGGTTAACGCAATCCTCCGGCAGACCATCAAATTGCGCAGCTACGATTTCTCTAGCCACGGTGTTGAGGTAGTGGAGGAATTCGACGAAAGTATTGCGCCAACGCTGGGCGACGGGCAGCAGCTTCAGCAGGTTTTTCTGAATATTTTGAATAACGCGTACGACGCGATACAGGAATCCGGAAATCATGGACAGATTCGGATACGTACGCGGCGGACACAAGATTCGGTGGAGGTCGCGTTCATCGACAATGGAATTGGGGTAAGCGAACCAGAAAGAATTTTCGATCCATTTTTCACCACCAAACAGGTGGGAAAAGGCACCGGCCTGGGACTCAGTATTTGCTATGGAATTGTGCGAGCGCACGGCGGCGAAATCCTTTGCTGGAACAATGCGCAGGAACCGGGAAGCACGTTTGTGGTGCGATTGCCGCAAACGTCTGAGTCGGCATTGGCCGCGGCGGCCGCGAAAGAGGCATCACGATGAGCGCGACACTAGCTACCAAAGTTATGTCGCCCATCCTGTTAATTGAGGACGAGGCTTCGGTGCGCGCGTTTGTACGTGCAGCCCTGGAGCGCCGAGGTTACACCGTGGTGCAGGCTTCTTCGGGCACCGAAGGGGTGGAGCAACTGGCATCAGCGAAATATGCCGGGGTGATTTCCGATATTCGCATGCCGGGCAAGATCAATGGGGCGGACATTCATCAATGGATCCAAAAAAATCGTCCCGAGCTGGCCACGCGAATCATCTTAATCAGCGGCGACACGGCTAACAGTGAGACGCAGTCTTTACTGCGCGGGAGTTCGACTCCCTGTATCGAGAAACCGTTTCGAGTGCAGCATCTGATTTCTATTGTGGAGAAAACATTCGGAAAACCATGAGCGACGACCTGAAAATTAAACTTTTGGTAGTGGACGACGAGCAAAGCATCCGGCGACTGTGCATGACCATAGGCAATTCGCTGGGATTTTTGTGCAATGAAGCGGAGAGCGCCGAAACGGCAGTAACTCGACTGGAAACCGACCCACCTGATCTGGTGCTTACGGACCTGAAACTTCCCAACCAATCCGGAGTGGAATTGCTGAAACAGATACGCAGTGTTTTGCCGCGTTCGGAGATTGCCATCATGACAGGTCACGGATCGATCGAGTCCGCTGTTGATGCCATGAAACTAGGGGCCTACGATTACATCGAAAAGCCATTTCGAGTGGAAAAATTGCGGCTATTGCTGCAGCGAATGGCGGAGAAAGTCCGGCTGGTGAACGAAAACGCGTTTTTGCGGGAACGTGTGAGCACCGATGAAAATGTGGATGGAATTATCGGAAGTTCTTCCGCAATGCAGGATGTTTTGCGAATGATTTCGCGACTAAAAGATACGCGGACTCCGGTGCTAATTTCCGGTGAGAGTGGCACCGGCAAAGAATTGGTTGCGCGCGCGATTCACTTCCGTGGAGCCATGGCCCAGACGCCGTTTGTGGCCGTGGATTGCGGATCACTGGTGCCAACGTTAATGGAAAGCGAGCTTTTCGGCTATGAAAAGGGCGCATTCACAGGAGCTATGAAATCCAAGTCCGGATTGTTCGCTTCGGCAAATGGTGGAAGCATCTTTTTGGATGAAATTGGCGAAATTCCTTTGGAAATGCAGGCAAAACTTTTGCGGGTACTGCAGGAGAAAGAGGTCAGACCAGTTGGCAGTAATGACCGGATCAGCATCGACGTTCGCGTGATCGCGGCTACCAACAGAGACCTGGAGGCCGCGTACCGCGCGGGAACATTCAGGAAGGACCTTTACTTTCGATTGAACGTGGTTACCGTTCATTTGCCACCATTACGGGACCGGCGTTCGGACATTCCAGTGCTCGTCCATTACTTTCTGAATCGCTATGCTCCGGGAGCCCACGTCCATGTAACGCCAGCGGCAATGAAGAGCCTATTGCAGTACGACTGGCCAGGGAATGTGCGCGAATTGGAGAATTGCGTTGCGAGAGCGCTGACGCTTGGCGATCAGGAAGTGATAGACGTGAAAGACCTGCCTCCAGCCATCAGGACGGAACAAGGATTTACGCAAAACATGGCAACCGAAGACGCAGCTTCCCTTTCCACCACGGCTTTGGCAGAGATGGAAAAGATGACAATCCTGCGCGTGTTTGAACAGGCAAATGGCGACAAAGCCCTGGCAGGAAAAATGCTGGGGATCAGCCGAGCGACCTTGTACCGGAAATTGAAGCGATACAATATCCCGCCAAGAGGAGGCGTCGACTCGCTGGAAAAGGACCACGAGATACACTCGATGGAAAGCTAAGGCGTCTCAAGATGCCAAGAAATCGAATCAAGATTCGCAAATTGTGGTGAGACATAAATGCTTCAGTGTGAGACTCTGGCCATGATTTTCAAGTAGGGAATTTCTTAAGCCTCATTCTTTCTTCAACATCCCCCGGACCTTCGAAAACTTACATTTTGGCGCTCGGCGTGCAAATTCCCCGTTGGGGCGGTATGTTCCCGTTGCACGTTGCGCGTGTATTTGAATTCGAGGGAACGGGCTGTCGGCAGCAACTCTTTTCATAGGCGTGGGGTAAACCACCGGAATGTCGCTGATCGCAGATGAACGGGGATGCGCGGAACAACTGGCAAAGTTTTTTCCTGGACTGCCGGCAACTCGCCTCATGGTTCGGGTGCAGTCGGTAAGGCCAGGGCGTGAAAAGCTGCAGGAATCGACGGTGGTCGAATATGGAGCGGGGCAATTCGCCATTTTCATGACCACACTGCCGCTGGAGTTCGATGAACGGGTACAGCTCGCACGCAATGGGAAAGGGCAACCGGTGGAAGCCGCGGTAATCGCCTTGCAGTATCACGAAGGAACGAAAGCAGTGGCCGTACGATTTGTGGAAGGCACCTGGGATTGGATGATGCAGCCGTGAACAAAATGATAACAACGCTGAATTTGCCAGCACCCCCGAAGCCAGATAACTCACGCAGTGGGCAATGGGAGGAAAATCGCTCGGTTTTCCCGATTTATATCGCGCTGGCAAAGCATCTGCAAATCGAAATTCCGTTTGCGCAAAACAAGCGGGTGCTGCCAGAGAAAGCTGAACTTGAGCTCTTCACCCAGGTAGATACATGGCTGAACTCGATGGATCAGCAGGTGATGGTGCACCAGTTGCGTCATCTTTTGCAGATGACCACGCTGAACGCAAGTGAAAGCGGCTTGCGCGCACTGATCATGCGGCATCTTAAGAAGCCGGGAAAAACGATAACGGATCGCGACAAGGCTGATTTCCTGCTAGTGCAATACTTTGCGCTATGCGCACCGGCAAAGATATTCCACAAGCAAATAGAATTGGCTGATGTGGCTCTAGTGATGAAACCCGTGTTTGGCGAGGTAAGCACTGCGCCACTGCCGTGGTGTGAGCCGTTGGAAAAGATGATTCTGGCTTTGCGTGGATTCAAAGGGCTGCGCGACATTCTGAAAACGAATTTCATCGAGCAAGGCAGGCGGGTGAAAGAAACCGCCGGGAATATGTTTTACGATCCGAATGCCATGTTGGCGTTCATACGATTCAATTTTCTGTTGCGCCGGACACTGATCGAATTGATGCATGCGGACCTGATTTACATTCGCTCTGGGATCAACCATCTGGAAACGGCGGGAACCAAGACGATTGATTGTCAGTCGTTTGGATTGAGTGCGGCTGAACCGGTCGCCAAAGTGCGCCAATATGCGGATGAATGGAAACAGCCATTTCAAAAGGAATATACGGAACGGTCTGTAAACCAGGCATTCGACAAGCTTCTCTCGCTGCGTTCGGACATTGAACGGGCGGTTGAAAAAGTCTTGGGCAAGCCGCTGGAGGCCGCTTCAACTGTTCCTGCGGCGGCGAAGCCAGAAGCAAGTTCGCCGGTTAAGGCTAGTGCAAGCAAAGAGCCCACCGTCGCAAAGAAAAATGCGCCGGTTGAGCCCGAATTGGATTTTGAGACGTGCATGGAACAGATTTGGGAGCAACTCATTTCGGCGCCACCTTCGCGTGGACGTTCGATGACTACAGTGAAGGTCGGCGGAGCACGACTGCTGATGTCGTCTTGGGAAGTAACGGCGTTTGTAAGTGAAGACGGTCCGGCGGCTGAAGATCTAAGGCGCGCCGTGGTGGCGCGGGCGATGGTCACGGCAGCCACAGAGCGGGCAAAAACGTCCGCAAATGCAACGAACATCGATCGCGTTCTACCCATTGCGAGGGTTGAAGTTTCCCGGCTGCAGGAACGCGTGGAAGTGGCCAAGCAGGCCAAGGACACGGAAGCGGCCGTGAATCTCGGCATCAGCACGAAGAGATTGCTGTCCGCGTTAGACGAAGCCGAGAAGCTTTAGTCGCTGTGGAAGCGCTCAGCCAGCGAACAAGTTCGGGGGCCATTCTTTTGCGAAACACTAATGTCCTGATTCTGACTGACGATACGGATTTTGCCCGTCTGCTCACTGCTTGTTGGCAGACCGAGCGTCAATTGCCCGGCCTTTCCGTGCTCACCAGCGATTTGTGGAAAGGCAGCGAGGCAGTCGCGCCGGATCTGATCGTGGTTGGCCCGCTAAAAGAAGACAAATTAGCAAGTGTAATGCAGACGATTGAGTCGAATACCGCGGTTATTTTTTGCGCTCCGTCGGAACATAAGGATTTTGGGTTGCTGCGAAAGCGGTATCCGAGATTGGTGCACGTTCCCTTGCGTGAAGACTGGACGCAGATGATTTTGCTTCTTGCCGGCGAATCCCTGAAGCGCACGGAAGCATTGAAAATTGCTAAGCAAGCGGAACGTAACGCTTCGATCAATGCAAACCAGGCAATGCTGGGCCGCTACATGATGGACATGAAACACAACGTGAACAATGCGCTGACTTCGCTGCTGGGCAACGCGGAATTACTGTTGTTGGAACCCGGGCAACTTTCCGGGCAATCCCTGGCGCAGATAAAGACGATTCATACGATGGCATTACGGATCAACGAAATCGTGCAAAGATTCTCATCGCTAGCGAGCGAAATGCGGGAGGCTGAGACGACTTCTCAGACTGAGACGGAAGAATCGAACAGTCCGCAATTTATGCGCCGCTGACAAAGCCGAGCACTTCCCTAACCGGCTTACCTTCATAGACTTAACAGAATTCGACAACAATTCATAAAGAGCCGTAAAGCTGGCTGTCAACGTGCATTTTTCTGCCGTGGAGAAGTACGCGGAGCGAGGGCAAGTGCAGAAAAAAGTGTTGATCGTCGATGATTCACCCGCTCAAGTGAAGCTGATTCAAGGGCTGCTGGAGTCAGAAGGTTATTGGCCCGTGGGCTTGAATGATCCGAAGCGCGTGGAAGAGATGATCACAGCAGAACGGCCCAGCCTGATCTTGCTGGATGTAGTGATGCCGGAGAGAAACGGTTTTCAAGTTTGCCGCGAATTAAAAGGCAGCACGGATTTCAATTCGATTCCGGTGATTCTGGTGACTTCGAAGGACACCGCCAGCGATCGCTACTGGGGACAGCAACAAGGCGCCGACGGTTACGTCACAAAACCTTTTACTCGAGAAGAATTATTGCGCGCGGTTCGACGGTTTGCATAAGAGGCGAAAGAAAACGGAATGAACGAAGAATTTCATCTTGCACCGATGCCCGCTGATGCGGAGATGGGCGACCTACTGGAAGCCCTGGGGCCAATTGCCGAGCGCCCGTCGGAATCGCAATACTGCGTTTTTCGCAGTGGTCGCGAACGGTTTTGCTTGCCGGTGTTGGATGTGGAGGAAGTGGTGGAATGGCCACTGATCACGCGGTTGCCATTGTCACCGGCTTATGTGCTCGGGATTTTTAATCTTCGAGGAGCAATCGTGCCGCTGATTGATATCGCGTTGACCGAGGGTCGACGGACGGGTTTGTTGCCCAAGCATGTGGTGGTTGCTTCATTGCACGCTGATGGGCATCACGATGAGATACGCGTTGGAATTGCCGCGGACGAAGTGGTGGGAACGTACTCGGTAAACGATGCAGAAGATTTGTTGGAGCAAGCGCCGGAAAACGTGCCGCATTGTATTGGGATGTTGCGTCACGAGGACCGGTTGGCGCTGGTCATTGATTTGCGCCGGCTTTTGGAAGTGTACCCCGGACCCAGTATTTGAAACGTTTCCTCATTGAGCTTGGGAGGTAGGAATGAAATCGCGACTCAGCAGTACCATCTGGGGGCTGGCCATCCTGAACGCCGCAATTTTCTTTGTGGTGCTGGGATTGGCATTCAGCGCAGGACGCCAAGCAAACGGCGCGTCCATTTTCGATATTGGGGCCATGCCCAGCGGAGCTAGCGGAAGCTTGATCTTCGCGCTGGTAATTGCCTTGGCCACAAGCATGTTTCTGGCTTGGAGGCTGGGGAGCGCAATCCTTTCACCTGTGAATGAGCTGGCTGCGTTCTCTGAACGGCTGGCCGCGGGGGATTCGAAAGCGCGCGCGGATGTCAACTCGAACGATGAGTTTGGCCACATCGCGGACAATCTGAACCGCGCCGTAGCCCGTGTATCCAAGGCCGCCAACAATCAAGAGGCTACGGAATCGCTGCAACGCAGCATCACGGATCTTCTGGCAGTCATCAACCAGGTTGCACGCGGAGATTTGACCCTGCGTGGGAAGGTCACCAACGACGCGCTGGGCAATGTCTCCGACTCGATCAACTATATGCTCGAGAATTTCACGAAAGTTTTGGAACGCGTTCGCAAGGCCGCGATGGAAGTTACCGCATGCTCGAACAATATTCTTGTTGCCGCTGACGAAATGCAAGCCGGAGCCACGCAACAGGATCAGGAGATTACAAATACGTCGAGCGCAGTGGAAGAACTTACCGTTTCGATGAAACAAGTGTCGAACAACGCGGAAGCCAGCGCAGAAGCGGCGCGACGGGCGTTGGACGCCGCCGAACAAGGTAACCGTGCAGTGCGCGACACTTTGGACGGCATGCAGCGCATCCGATCTTCGGTGCAGGCCACCGCGAAAAAGATTAAATCGCTAGGTGACCGGTCGCTGGAAATTTCGGAAATCATCAACGTGATTAACGACATTACCGAACAGACGAACCTTTTGGCATTGAACGCCGCCATTGAAGCAGCACGTGCCGGTGAAGCAGGCCGCGGGTTCGCGGTGGTTGCGGACGAAGTTCGCAAGCTGGCGGAACACTCTCGCAGTGCAACCAAAGATATCGCGGCGCTCATCAAGGCAATCCAGGCCGAGACAAACGAAGCGGTGGTGGTCATGGAAGAAGGCACCAAGGAAGTGGAGTCCGGTGCAACCCTGGCTGACCAGGCCGGACGCGCACTGGATGCAATTTCCAGCGTGGTTCGCCAGTCGGCTGAACTCGTTCAGGAAATATCACTCGCTTCGAAACAACAGGTGCGCGGTACAGAAGGTGTAGCGCACGCAATGCAGATTATTTCCAACATTACCCGTCAGACTTCGCAAGGAACGCGCGGCACGGTCGCGACGGTTAGTCAACTGGTTAAGTTGTCTGATCAATTGAACGAAGCGCTGGCGCAATTCCGTGCGAATTCGAAGGCCAACGGCAATTCGGCATTCGAAGATTCGCAACATCCCGTCCCAGCGGGCGCTTTGCGGTAAGGCAAATAGTTGCTTCGATGAAGTGATCGAGGCTAGAGCGGGACGGATATGAGCGAACGCCACGGGGCGGGACACAGTTTGAGCGAGCACGAACTGAGCGAGATCCGCATGCTGATCGAAGAGCGGACAGGCATACATTTCGACGAATCGCGGGAGAGATTCTTCTCCACGCGAGTGCGCGAACATTTGCTCGCGAAGAGTTTTCATCACGGCAGCGAACTGGTGAGAGCCATTCGCAAAAGCAATGTGGAATATGAGGCGCTGCTTGAGCGACTGCTGACGCAAGAGACTTCGTTCTTCCGTTACCCCGCGGTTTTCGACGCGTTTGAAAAAAGAGTTTTGCCCGAACTGCATGCCAAGAAATTCTGGAAGAACCCGCGGACGCTTCGCGTTTGGAGTGCAGGATGTTCCACCGGCGAAGAGCCTTATTCCATCGCGATAACCATTCTGGACACGCTTTCGCTGGCGGATGCGTGGAATGTGGAAATCCTGGCCACCGATGTAGGTCGCCACGCGCTGAAGCATGCCGAGAGGGGCGTGTACGCGGGGCGTAGCATTTCCAGCGTGAAGGCGCCGCAGCTCGCTTCACATTTCACCGCGGTGAAGGACGGCCACCAAGTGAAGCCCCGGCTGCGCAAGATTGTGACTTTCGCGCAAATGAATCTGGCGTCACCTGTCTATCTGGGACGGATGGATCTGATTTTCTGCATGAATGTGCTTATTTATTTTTCCGAAGAGCGCCGAGCTGCGCTGGTACAGCGTTTTTATGAGGCGCTGGAACCCGGTGGTTACCTTTTTCTCGGGCATTCGGAATCAATTTCAAAGATGCCGGTGAAGTTTCAGGCCATTGTTTTGGGCGATTGCATTCTTTATCGCAAACCGCTGGCGGAAGAGATGCAAAAGGCTGAACTGGTGGCGGAGGGGCGCGCGTGAGCACTCCGGATCGCGAAGCCGTCGAGCTATTCCTCCAGGAAGCTTCGGAGCACCTGCAGTATCTGCGGGAATATGTCAGCGTGCTGCAAGACGTTTCGCCGCGTCACGAGGATATGGAGCGGTTGTACATCGCGGCGCACACGTTGAAAGGCACTTCCGCGAGTTATGGCTTTCCACGCTTTTCGGAAGTGGCCGGGAAGCTCGCGCATATTTTCCAATATGCACTGAACGCGCCGCTTGGCGACGATTTGCACGGACCACTGACGGAATTTTTGTCTGACGGCATTTCCCTTCTGGAAACCAGCCTGATCGAAATCAGCGATACTGGGCAAGAAAATGTGGAGGACGTGGCCGCATTTAAGGAGCGCTATCGATTTGCGTTTCCGGTCGAACCACCGCCGCTGAACGTGGATGCGCCGCGAGAGGTCGTGGAAGAATCGCAGTTCTTGCTGGAGACTGAGGATTATGAGCAGGCGGAATCGGAATCAATTCACACGGGGCTCACGGGCTCTTATTTTGACGCCTTACCGAGTGATGACGAAGTTCCCGACGAGATTATTGAGTTTTTCCAGCCTGAGGCTGAAGAACATCTCCAGATCGTGAGTGATTGCCTGCTCTCCCTGGAAGGCAACAACAATCCGGAAGATATCAATCGATTGTTCCGCGCGATCCACACCGTGAAGGGATCCGCAGCACAAGTTGGTCTGCGCCGCCTGGGAGCAATCGCTCATCGAGTCGAGGATTTGATTGGGCGGCTGCGCGATGCCGAGATCCAGCCTTCTCCTGCTGTCGTTGATCTGTGCCTGGCATCAGTGGACGTGCTGAAAAAGACGTTGCATCGCGAATGGAACGATGAATCGGAGATGCGCGAAGGCGTCGATTCGCTGCTGGGCCGCATCGCGGAATTCGCACCCCAAGAGGCTGACGAGAAGCAGCCTGCCCCAGCAGCCCAGAACGAACTCGTAGCTGAAGAAGCTGCATTGGTTGCTCCAGAACAACCCAAGCAAAAACCTGCTGCGCAGCAAACGCAGAAGCAGGCCGTTGCCACTAAATCCGTGCGCATTGCTTTGGGCAGACTCGACCGCATGATGAATACGGTCGGTGAATTGGTGATCAACCGAACGAAAATGGTTGGCCGTGTGGCCGAACTTGAAAAGTTGATCGACACTCTGAGTTTTTCGAAAGAGCGGTTGCAGGGAAAAGTCAGCGAGTTCCAGGACAAGTACGAATTTAATCGCATCCGAACAATTCAGCCGGGTACACCCTGGGCGAATCGGCAAACGCAACAAATGCTGACCAGCGCTGCCGCAGGTGATGGCTCGGTGTTCAGCGACTTCGGCGAGCTGGAAATGGATCGCTACGACGATTTCAATATTTTGTCGCGATCCATGACGGAAATCTCTGCTGACGTGAACGAAGTTCTCGCGCAACTTGAGGGTTTTATTGGACGCGTGGAAGGCGACATCGACGAGTTCACAAAGCTTGCGCATCACCTGCAGGATGAAATTACCGCGGCGCGCATGGTGCCTATTGGCACACTGTATTCACTGCTGTCTCGCACCGTTCGAGATGCCGCAAAATCCGCGAAGAAGCAAGTGGAATTGGATCTTTCTGGCAGCGAGACTGAACTCGATAACAACATCATTCAGCAAATTTCTGACCCGTTGGTGCACCTGGTGCGCAATTCCGTGGCGCACGGCATTGAGCGCGGCGAAGATCGTCTACGCTCTGGAAAGGCCGAGCAAGGCAAAATTCTCCTGCGTGCTTATCACCGCGGAAATCATATTTATATCGAGGTTGAGGATGATGGCCGCGGAATCGACTATGAGCGCGTCAAGCAAAGTGCGATTGAATCCGGCCTAGTTTCGCAAGAGACAGCGGGGCGTTTGACGGAACGCGACCTTCGCGAAATGCTTTTCCATCCGGGCTTTTCTACGGCTTCCGTGAAGACGGAACTCGCTGGGCGAGGCGTCGGACTGGACGTCGTTCGATCCAACCTGAATGCGCTAAATGGCGAAATTGAAGTTCAAAGCGTTGCCAACCAAGGAACCAAATTCACGCTAAAGGTTCCGCTCACTCTAATTATTTCGCCGGCGCTATTTGTGCGGTGTGGATCCAATCACTTCGCCATTCCACTGGCCGTGGTCGAGGAAATTCGTCGTTTGAGGGCGGACGAAATCGAAGACATAGGCGGAAAACTGCTGACCAAAGTACGCGATGTCGTCACCGAAGTTGTGCGACTGGATTCTTATCTGGGCTTGCCTCCTCTTGAACCGATCAATGGATATTTCCGGATGGTGGTGGCCAATGCAGGAACGCGTCAGGTGGGTGTTGTTGTTGAAGAAGTGATTGGCAAAGACGAGATTGTGATCAAGAGCTTGGGCGAATATCTACGGCGGATCAAACTATTTCCAGGCACAACGATTGCGCCTGACGGCAGCCTGATTCTATTGCTGGACCTCAACCGCATGGTGGCGACAGAACCGAACGAACGCCGCGCCGTGCAAGCCAGCGCCAGTGCAGCTCGCCTGTTTGCTCCTGGTTCGGAAGCAATCGCGCAGGGCTCGATTCCGAAGGACGCGATCGACCGGGTTGATCAGGAACGCGTTGTGGTGATCGTGGACGATTCCATCAGCGTACGCAAATTTGTCGGCCGGATGCTGGAGAAGAATGGTTATCGAGTAAAACTTGCGGCCGATGGATTGGAAGCGGCTGAACTGGTTACGCAGCAAGGATGTCATTTGGTCATCACCGACCTGGAAATGCCCCGAATGACGGGTTACGAATTGATGGCGCAATTGCGGCAAAACCCAATCACGCGGCGGATTCCGGTCATGGTAGTCACTTCACGCGCCGGAGCAAAGCATCGAGAACGCGCGTTGAAAGAAGGCGCGACGTCGTTCTTGACCAAACCAGTGCAGGAAGACCAGTTGCTTTTCGCAGTCGAACAACTTATCGGGACGGAGGCGGCACGGCCAGTCGTGCCGGTTGGATAGGCGAGCTATGGTCAGCAGCGCACAAAAGAAGTTTCGGGTGCTCGTCGTGGACGATTCCGCGTTCATGCGGAAAGTTCTGGAATCGATATTCAATTCCGACGAACAACTGCAGGTGATCGGTCACGCCAAAGATGGACGTGAAGCGATTGCACTTTCGGAATCGCTGAAACCGGATGTCATCACCATGGACATTAATATGCCGCACGTGGACGGCTTGCAGGCTACCGCGCATATCATGACGAACAATCCGCGTCCGATTGTTGTGGTGAGTTCCGAAACTCGCGAAGGCGCATTCAGTGCGTTGAAAGCGTTGGAGCTTGGCGCGATTGAGTTTGTGACGAAGCCAACAAGCGGCATTGATCTGGATATGCAGAGCATTAAAGAAGACCTGGTGCGCAAAGTGCGCATGGCGGCGAAAGTTCGCGTTGTTCGAACCGCGTCGCGCCAAGCGAGTACGATCCAGTCTTCCGTTGTGGCACCGCCTTCCGCTTCATCTCATTCCGAGCCGCCAGCCAGTACCCCGCGCGTTAGCAACGTTGGGTCTGAGCTTCGGTTTCCGGTCGTTGTATTGGGTGCATCCACCGGTGGTCCAGCAACCGTGATGCGCATGGCCCCGGGATTTACCCGTGACTTTCCGGCTGCCGTATTCCTTGTCCAGCACATGCCTGCGACGTTCACGACGCAGTATGCAGTGCAACTTGCGGAGTTCACCAATATTCGGGTGAAAGAGGCCGAAAACGGTGAACCGGTGCAACCGGGCACTCTTTATATTTGCCCTGGCGGACAACATCTTCGCGTATCGCAGACTGGACGCATTCAACTTGACGGAACCAGTGGGCGCATCGAAGGATATTTGCCCAACATCGATGTGACGCTGGAATCAGTGGCGAGTTTTGCCGGGCCGATGAGTATTGGAGTGATTCTTACGGGCATGGGAAGTGATGGCGCTCGAGGTTCGCGACTAATTAAGTCTGCCGGTGGAATTGTTCTGGCTCAGGATGAAGCCACTTCTGTGATTTTTGGTATGCCAGCGGAAGCGATCAAGACCGGTGCAGTGGAACAAGTTTTAGGAATTGACGATTTATATCCGGCGATCGAGAAGCGTGTTTTGAGTTTGAGTCGTGCATTGCCCGTGGGAGTACGGTAATGCGATTTGAGCCCGTACATAAAACGCCGGCAGTGCGTAGCGAACAGATCATACTCTTTCGCTGCAGTTCGCAGTTACTTGCGGTTTCCTCTTCTTCAGTGCAGGAAGTTCGCAGCGTGGATAGCCTCGCAGGTCTTGCTGCCGACATCAATGTGCCCGGTATTCGCAAAGTGCGCCATGTATTGCAGCGCGGCGACCGCAGCATTTATGTCGTGAACGTTGCATTACATTTTGGGTTGAAGGCGACACCGGCGGCTCTGATTTTTCTGCTGCGCAAATCGCGAGTCGCACTGCTATTGGATGGAATCGAGAAGATGACCACGATGACGCGGCTGCAAGCTCTACCTGTGGCTTTCTGCAATGAAGAGCGGCAATGGTATCGCGGATTGACCGTGCTGGAACAAAATGTCCTTCCAGTGGTAAACCCGGCTGGCTTTCTAACAACGGAAGAGTTTCTGCAACTTGATCTCGCCACGGAGAGGCACGCACAAGACCCTTCTGCAGAGGCGAACGCAACCGAGGCTGGATTGGCACTATGACGTGGACCGATCAAATTGATGCGCATTCCTGCGTGCTTCTGCGCATCGGCGAGCGCACCTTTGCGCTACCCGCGGACCAGGTTGCCGAACTGGTTGCTCCCAGCCGTATTTTCCGTTTTCCACACCGGACCAAGGAAATAGATGGAATTATTCTTCGACGCGGACGAGTTGTCCCGGTTTGCGACCTTGCCGAAAAACTGACCGGCAAGCGAATTGTCTCGCGTCGTTTTTATCTGATTGCATGGCGTCAACAAGTTGGTTCGAAGGAAACTGTCGCGTTGCCAGTTAGCGGTGAATGCGAATTGATCAGGGCTGATTTAACACCGGCAAGCTCTACGGACTCGCCGCACGTAGCGGCTTGGCTCTCGCACAAAGGAGAGGTAATCGAAGTATTAAATCTGAATGCGCTTACGCCGGAAATTGTGATTGCGCAACGTGCGATTCAAGCAGAGCCGCTTGCGGAAGTGGGTCTATGATCCTTCCGGGAAAACCCGCCAAGATTTTGCTAATCGACAGCAACGTGCTTTTTGCCAAACGCCTTGGCGATGCATTGAAACGGGAAGGCTTTGAAGTCATTACGACAACGCAAGCCGCATTTGCGCTTACCACATTGGAATACGACGCCCCTTCCGCCATCGTTTGTTCCAGCAATATGCGAGAAATGGGCGCACTGGAATTGGCAAAGATCGTACACGCGGATGTAAAAAACGCAGGCTTGCCTATCATCGCGATGGGCGACGGCAGCCAGCGAGCGTTGATGGAAGCGTTTCAAGCCGGGTGCGACGATTACATTGATCGTCATCTTGCCCCTGCCACAATCGCCACCCACATAAAGAACATTGTGGTGAGCAAAATTGACGGCTTTCAGCCCACCCAAATGCTGGGGCAGGCAGACACCAGTTTAAGCGGAAACTTGACCCATCATGATTTGACCGGAGTGATGCAGATGCTCGGTCAAGCGCACCAGACGGGCGCGCTGAACATTAATGCTGGGGAAACCGATGCGGTGCTATTTTTCGACGCCGGGGAAATCACTCACGCGGAGTGCGGGTCGCTGTTTGGCGATGAAGCGGTGCTGCACATTCTGAAGAATTGCGTGCAGTGTGGCAACGGCGTTTACAAGTTTGTTTATGGTGCAACTTCCGGGCAGCGCACTGTTTTGCGCTCGGCCACCGACCTTATGCTAGACGCCATGCGCGAATATGATGAAGTAGCTCGCGACATGAGCGACGATTTCGCAGACAAGGAGGCTCAATGAGCGAAACCATCGCTATGCCACCACTCGGGACTGTCGAAAAGGGACATGTGCCCACAGTTTATTTTATTGATGACAGTGCCACGATGCGGGAAGTCATTAAGATCGCGTTTCGTCGCGAGAATATTCACGTGATAACTTGCGCCGATGCCTCTTCCGCGCTTGGGCAGTTTGAAGAACACCGGCCGGACATCGTCATCACGGACGTCATCATGCCGGATCAAGATGGATACTCGGTGTGCAGCCAGATCAAACAGAATCCTCTGTACGCAAAGATTCCGGTAATACTTATGTCGGGAGTCGTAAACAAAAATGTTGCGGATCGAGCGGTGGCTGTCCAAGCGGACGAATTGGTGCGAAAGCCGTTTCAGCCGCAAGAGCTGATCGGCCGGGTGAAGAATCTGCTTGGTCATGCGAATCCGCCTGCACAAGCAAAAGAAGAGCATCCGGCTGCCGTTCCATCGCTGAGCAGTCTGTTCGCGGCACAGCCCTCGAATGCTCCAGCGACGCCGCGACTGGTTGCTGCAGCGCCACAAGTGCCAATTCATCCATCGTCAAGTGAAGCCGCTCAAGGAGATGGGGTCTGGCCACGCGCGCTTGCGGAGGCTTTCTTGCAGCAAAATCCGGGAAGCGGGCAGCAGTCAGCACAGCAAGCTGCGCCTCCGGCTACTGCTCGACCATCTGCGGCGCATGCCGAGCCAAACAAATTACGTGCGGAGATTGCCAGGTTGGACTTGTTAGTAAAAAAACTTCAGACGGAACTTCAGATTGAACGCCAGTATAATCAAGCGTTGGAGTTGCATGTGCGTAGTTTGATTCAGATCGACTGAGCTGGGGATCAATTGTTGAGGGCCACTGTCTTCGTCCAGTTGACGGTTCATCGCGAATTGGGTAGCCTCGCCTTACTGCTTTTCTTCTATGGGGATGCTTGGGGCTATGAATAATCAAAGCAATAGGCTGCTTTCACGACGAGCATTCGCCAAGCACGCTGCCTTAATCTCGGCCAGTGCCGGCATCGCTTCCAATCCTCTAATTTTTCCATCGAATAGTTCAGCTGCGGAGCCGGAATCAATTCAAGCGCCGGACAATCTTCCTAAGCTTTCAGCCGAAGGACAATCGGAAGCAGAGGCTCGCTACCAACTTGCGCTCAGCAGATATGGTTCGCGATTGAACGAAGAGCAGAAGAAGTCTGCAAAGTTCATGTGTTATACGGTCCAACCCGGATTGGAGCGGTTGCGATCTTTCGCGCTGCAAAATGGAGACGTTCCTGCCTTGTTCTTGAGACCACTCGTCGAGCGGGAGAAACAACCAGGCATTAAGGCATCGAGTGGGCTGACTGGCGCTGCCAAGAAATCTTGAAGGAGCATGAATGCTCGGAGCTTCTGTTCTTTACCAATCCGTCGGCGAACTCGCAAAGAAAATCGAATCGAAACAAATTTCCCCCGTTGAACTGACGCAGAGTTACTTAGATCGAAGTCAAAAACTGGGGCCAAAACTAAATGCGTATGCGAGACTGACACCAGAAATCGCGTTGGAACAAGCACAAGCTGCAGAGAAAGAAATTCATCGCGGCCATTATCGAGGCCCACTGCACGGAATCCCTTACGCGGCTAAGGATTTACTTGCGGTAAAGGGAATTCCAACAACATGGGGCGCAAAACCGTTTGCGGACCAGGTCTTTGATTACAACGCGACCGTCATCGAGCACCTGAATCATGCAGGCGCGGTGATGATTGGCAAAGCGTCCATGATCGAACTGGCCGGAGGCATGGGTTACATGTACGCCTCGGCTTCTTTGCAAGGGGAATGCAAGAATCCTTGGGACACGACTTGCTGGACGTGTGGATCATCTTCAGGCTCCGGTGCGATCGTTTCGGCTGGACTCGCCGCTTTTGCGATTGGAACGGAGACTTGGGGATCAATCATCTGTCCTTCGGCATTTTGTGGCGTGAGCGGCCTGCGCCCCACATTTGGACGAATCAGCCGTTACGGAGCCATGGCGTTGGCGTATTCCATGGACAAGATTGGTCCCATGGCGCGTTCGGCCGAAGATTGCACGCGCATATTTGCGGCGATTGCCGGGCACGACCCGCTCGATCTCGACACACTTCCCATCGATAAGGCGGCGTTTACGTTTTCACCGTCGGCAGAACTTAAGAGCCATCCACTTAAAATTGGATGGCTGATCAACGCGTGGAAACAAAGTGACTACGAGCCGTCCATTGCGAAAGTGATGGATACCACACACAAGAGTTTGCAGAAGCGATTTCCAGGAATGAAAGATGCTGAACTTCCCGCTGGGCCATGGGAAGAAGCTGCGAATGTCATCCTGCAATCCGAGGTTGCGTCAGCATTCTCTTCGCTGATCGATTCGGGACGAGTGAAAGAACTCGCCGATCCACTTGGGCAAATTGGTGGGTACGTAAACCAAACTATTTCCGGAGCAGACTATACGACTGCGCTGCGAGTGCGCGAGATATTGCAGCAGAAGATGCGCGCGCTTTTTGACTCCTATGATGTGCTGGTTGCCGGCTCACAGCCAGTTCCCGCAACTCTGCTTTCCCTGAATCTCGTTACGGGGTTATCTTTCGCCGATCCCTTGGGAGGCATCGGAAACCTGTGCGGCTTACCGGCCCTTTCGGTGCCGTGTGGCTTTACGGATAAGAAACTTCCCGTCGGGATTCAATTCGTAGGGCGAGCCGGGGATGATGCGACCGTACTGCAAGCGGGACGCGCGTTTCAGCTAGGCACGGACTGGCACCGTAAGCACCCTAATCTCGATTAGTCATTTGAATGAGTTTTAGATAATCAGTGAGGAATCGAAACGAAGCGACCTAGCTTCACGATTCCAGTTTGGTTCCGAACATTTCTCGTACAGCACGAAGAAGCGCCGCGCGGCTAAAGGGTTTGGTGAGAAGGCGAACACCAGGATCGGCATTGGCCATTTCCGTGGCAGCGTGTTCGCTGTATCCCGACATGAAAATCACGCAGAGACCCGGCTGTTCGCGCTGCAATTGCATTGCTAGTTCCTGGCCAGTCATACCAGGCATGACCATGTCGGTAACGAGCAAGTCGATTTTGCCCACATTCGCTCGCGCGACTTGAATAGCCTCGGCTCCATTTTTCGCTTCGATCACCTGATAGCCGCCCGACTCAAGAAATTGCCTGGCGATTTCTCGCACATCCGCTTCATCTTCCGCCAACAGAACAGTCTCTGTGCCGTTCGGAACTTCCGCAGTGGGTTTCGGAGTTCCAATTTGTTCTTCGACCTGGTCAACGCGCGGTAAATAAATTTTGAAACAAGTGCCTTTTCCAAGCTCGCTGTAAACCCAGATGAAGCCGCCACTTTGCTTTACGATGCCGTAAACCGTGGCCAATCCTAATCCGGTTCCCTTTCCTTTTTCCTTGGTCGTAAAGAATGGCTCAAAAATGTGGGCTTGAGTCTCCGCATCCATTCCCGTGCCGCTGTCAGACACCGTAAGTTGTACGTACCGGCCTGGCTTCATGAGCGGATGACTCATGGTATAGCTATAATCCAGATCCGCGTTGTCGGTTTCGATCAAGAGTTTACCGCCGCCGGCCATGGCATCGCGAGCATTCACAGCCAAATTCATGATGACTTGTTCCATCTGGCTGGCATCCGCGCGAATGGCGCCGAGATTTCCCGAACTGCGCATCACAAGGTCGATGTCTTCGCCAATTAGCCTCGGCAATAGTTTGCCCATTTCCTCGACAATGGAATTCAGATTGATAACTTGAGGCTGGAGAACTTGCATTCGGCTGAAAGCCAAAAGTTGACGGGTAAGAGACGCGGCGCGATCCGCGGACCTGTCAATCTGCTGGATTTTCCGACTGATACTATCTGTCGGTGGCAATATGTTGAGCAATAATTCCGTATGGCCTTTGATGACCATCAGCATATTGTTGAAATCGTGCGCCACGCCGCCGGCCAGGCGCCCGACCGCTTCCATCTTTTGTGCCTGGCGCAACTGCCCTTCCAATTGCTTGCGTTCGCTGACATCCTGGGCCACAACAAGACGCACACGTTTTCCCGCGTACATCAATTCGTGTGAAATGATTTCAGCTTCGAACACGCTTCCGTCGCGGGTTCGATGCAGCCAGATCCCATATTCCTCGTCATCAGGCTTCATCTTGCTGACGTAAGTCAGCGCCTTTTCGCGTTCACTCTCCGGGCGAATCGACAGAATACTCATGGAGGTGAATTCTTCTTCGGAATAACCGTAGAGTTTCACGGCCGCTTCGTTGGCGCGTAGGAATTTCAACGATTCCATATCGTAAAGCCAGGTTGGCAGGGGGTTGTGTTCAAAGAGCAGCCGCAGCATAGATTCATTGCGGCGCAATTCGTCTTCCGCGCGGCGGCGTTCGATAGCCAAGGCAATATGGCCGCCGACCGACTCCAGAAATTCAAGGTCACGTGGACCGTAAGCCGCTGGGTTCCTGTAGTGCTGAACAACGAGTACACCAATTGTTGCCGTAGGAGTTTTCAGCGGCACTCCAAGCCAAGCTGGCGAAGGAGACCCGACCAATTCGACTTCGTTGCTTTCCACGAGCAAATCGAACTCCGACTGCGGAATCAGTTTGGCCTTCCCGGTTCGGAATACATAAGCAGTGCAACTTCGGCCGACTTTCTGTGGTGGAGGCGCGGTGTCGTACTCGTCTGCAAAAAAGGGAAATTGAAAAGTGTCGTCCTCGGGTTGATGCAATGCCACGAAGCAATTTTCCGCAGGCAGGATCTGTTTCAATGCGTCATGAATTCGCTTCAGCAACTGATCGAGATTTGAGGTTTCATTGAGCGCGTGGACCACGTCCGCAATGACCTGCCGCTCTGCTTCCATGCGCTGCTGCTCGGTTACATCAACGCCGTTTAGCAAGACCCCGTCAATCTTGCCTTCCTGCATTCCACGTCGGTAGGTCAGTTCGAACCAGCGCCATGAGCCGTCTTTATTACGCAATCGGGAGCGCTGTTGCAGTGAAGAATCAGTGGCGCTGGCTATGCGGTTCACACATTCCCGCATATGTTCCAAATCTAACGAATGCGCAAGTGTGAACAAATTCCGGCCCAGTAGTTCTTCTTGGGAGTATCCGAGTAATTTTAGAAAAGCGGAATTGGAAAAATGGAACGTTCCATCCGGTCCAAGAATGGCGATCAGTTCTTTGGCATGATCAAGCAGAGTCGCAAGCTGTTGAGATCCAAGCTGGATGCCTGGCTCGCTTACCATTTTCTGTGCCATGGGAAACGCTTCACTCGCGCGGTTAGGAGCGAACCAGACCCTACCGGCGGTTCAGGCGGAAGCCTCCGATGAGTGAGCTCATCTACAAAACTTGGTACGTAATAAGTACCAGTGCTACTACAACATTAGAGAATAACTATCTCGCGGTAAATACTGCGCCTTCGCAGGATTGCTTGAATAGTACTGTCCGTATGGACAGGCTGCGGTCGCGACTTTACGGGGCACTTGTCACGTTCTTGCAAAAACGGGTTTGAGCGGCTCAGTGAAGAAGGAAACCGGTTAGCGCGACAACAATTCCCGCAGCGCCCAGCAGCATTCCTGAATACCAAAAGGCTTTCTTTTTGGTCAGCAAGGTGAAAGTGCAAATGATGAGGGCGATTTCTAGTACGACTTCGGCGGTTTCGAAGCGGAAGCCACGACGGGTAGTCAATAACCTTTCCTGCTTCAACGCCTCCGCTTCTTTTTGCGCTTCAGCCTTCTCTTCCGTATAACGCTCGACTTCTTTTACGTATTTTTCGCCAGTGGTCGCGGCCAACTCTCTGTCAACTGGTTGCAGAGCGCCCAGCAAATCGACATTTGATTGCGAAGTACGGAGTCCACTGTTTTTTGCTTGGAAAAACGCCCATTGATCGGCCTCTTGCGATTGCAGCAAAAGCTCTTCTTTCGAGGCTTGGTTTCCCAAGAGTGTCGCGACCGCAACACACACGGCAAGGATGGCCAGAGTAATGGTAACTGGCATAGTGAGCGGATTGTTTTCGTGTTCACGGTGCGCGTGTTCTTCCAAAACGTCGTGCATCTCTCAATACCCCCGAAATAGATTAGCTGGGCGAGGATTGATTGGAAATTGTTTTCAAAGCGTCTCTAGCGGCGAGAATGGTCTGATCGATGTCCGCTTCGGAATGGGCTGCCGAAACGAATGCCGCTTCAAATTGCGAGGGAGCCAGGAAGATGCCTCTTTGCAGCATCTCGCGAAAGAATCGCGCATACAGTTTGGTATCCGACGTTTTCGCTTGGGCGTAATTCGTGACGGGGTTCGCGGTGAAGAAGATCGTCGACAGCGAGCCAATGCTGTTGATGTGGGCGGCGATTCCCGAATCGCTGAGAGCGCTGCGAATACCTGCACCAAGCTTGTGATTCAGTGTTTTGACTCTCTCGTACAAACCCGGCTTTTCCAATTCAATCAGAGTGGCGATTCCCGCGCGCATCGCCAAGGGGTTCCCGGCCAAGGTGCCGGCCTGATAGACCGGTCCGAGTGGAGCCACATTGTTCATCAATTCTGCGCTGCCGCCATACGCGGCAACCGGAACGCCACCGCCAATAATCTTCCCCATGGTGGTAAGGTCGCCTTGTACGCCGAATAATTGCTGTGCAGAACCGTTGTGAAGACGGAATCCTGTAATCACTTCGTCCATGATGAGCAGCGCGCCATTCTTGGTCGTAATTTCTCTCAGTCCCTTTAGGAAGCCTTCACGGGGCAGCACGACACCCATGTTCGCGGCCACGGGTTCAACGATGATGCAGGCGATTTCATCTTTGTGACTGGAAAATACTTTCTCGACAGCATCGAGGTCGTTATACGGCACGTTTAAGGTTAATGAAGCCAAAGCTTGAGGCACGCCGGGACATTCAGCAATTCCTAACGTTGCAATTCCAGAACCTGCTTCCGACAAAAAGCTATCGGCGTGGCCGTGATAGCCGCCTGAAAATTTGAGGATGAAATCGCGCTTAGTTACGCCACGCGCCAGGCGCACCGCACTCATGGTGGCTTCGGTTCCGCTGGAAACGAAGCGTATTTTTTCGAGGAACGGAATGGCTTTGGTGATCAGCGTTGCGAGTTCCAGCTCCAATTCGGTGGTTACACCAAAACTGGTTCCCTTCTGGGCTTGATCCGCAATCGCGGCAGTGACTGCTGGATGGGCGTGGCCCAGGAGCATCGCGCCCCAGGAGCAAACGTAATCCAACAAAACATTTCCGTCGGCGTCGTAGAGATGCTGGCCGCTTCCTCGCTCGATAATCAACGGCTCTCCACCGACGGAACGGAAAGCGCGCACCGGGCTGTTGACACCTCCAACGAGCACCTTCTCTGCTTTCTCGAAAATCTCTTTGGAGCGAGCCCGTGAGGGTTTTGTTTGTGCTTGTGTCGCACTCATTGTTGCACCTTTATCTACGCCTTCAGCCAGCGAGCTGCATCCCGAGCGTGGTAGGTTAAAATAATGCCAGCGCCGGCGCGCTGAATACCCGTCAGGACTTCCAGAACGACTCTCTTTTCTTCGATCCAGTTATTCTGGGCCGCGGCTTTCACCATGGAATACTCGCCACTCACATTGTAAGCCGCCACCGGCACGTCAAAACGGTCCCGCACCATGCGAATGATATCGAGATATGGCAAGGCCGGCTTGACCATCACGATGTCGGCGCCCTCTTCCAAATCCCGAGCCACTTCCTTCAACGCTTCGCGCGCATTCCCGGGATCCATTTGATAGCTCCGGCGATCGCCGAATTGGGGCGCGGATTGAGCTGCCTCACGAAACGGTCCATAAAAGCCGGAACAATATTTCGCCGCATAAGACATGATGGGAATATTTTCGAACTTGTGATCATCGAGCTTGCCACGGATCGCAGCGACGCGGCCATCCATCATGTCTGAAGGCGCGACTACGTCTGCTCCCGCGCGTGCGTGGGTCAGCGCTTGCTGCGCCAGGATTTCCAGTGTAGGGTCGTTCACAACTTCTTCGTGCTCGATTACGCCGCAATGTCCGTGGTCGGTGTATTCGCACAAGCAAACATCAGTGATTACCAACAAATTTAGTTTTGCTTTGCGAATAGCTTCGATGGCCTTCGGCACAACACCGTCAGGAGCAAGAGAACTTGTTCCGCGCGCATCCTTGGCGTCCGGCAAGCCAAAAAGAATGATGCCCGGAATGCCCATTTGTTCCACTTCGCGGCATTCTTCGACAATTTGGTCGGCCGACTGCTGGTAAATGCCGGGCATTGAGATGACTTCATTGCGCACATTTGTGCCGGGACAGACAAACATCGGATAGATGAAGCCCGAAGTGCTTAGCCTGGTCTCTCTAACAATTCCGCGCAGCGTCTCGGTGCGACGCAAACGGCGGGGACGATCAATGGGAAAACTCATCCGCGTTTCGCTCCTGCTTGTAGCTGGTTGCTAGCCGAGAAAAAATCGATCAGTGCATCGATTACCGCCATAACTTGCGTATCTTTTGCTGAAATGATCCGTTGCACTCCCGCGGCGCGCAGGGCTTTTTCAGTGACTGGACCGATGGCGGTGAATGCAGCAGCTCGCGATAGAATCACAAACTTTGCCGCGCCCACAATATCTTGCAGGTGGCGGACGGCTGAAGGGCTGAAGAATAAAATGGCGTCGGCCCCGCGCTCGATTTCTGAAGCATATTTCGCAATTTCGTCTTCTGCAGGCCGAATCGTTCTGTAGGCGATCACTTCGGTAACGGGGGCACCCAGCTTGTTCAACAGCTCCACCAAATCCTGGTTGGCACGATCACTGCGTGGCAGCAAGACCCTCTGCCCTTTCACACGTTCCGCTAGTTCCTGCGCGAGTGCCACACCCTGATGCTTCTGCGCAACGTAGGTAACTTTTAGACCAGCTTCCTCCGCCGCTTCCGCTGTGGCCGGCCCGACCGCAGCAATTTGTACTCCCCGCATCATCTCAAGCATGGAAAGTTCGAGAGACAAAGAGCGATCTTGTATGGCGCGAATCGCATTTTGACTGGTCAAAAAGAGCCAATGAAACGAGTGCAAGTTTCGGAGCACTTCATCGAAGGGTGCTATATCTTCCGGCGGAGCGAAGCTGACCATCGGCACTAACACCGTCGTCGCGCCATTTTTGCGCAATTCTGCGACCAGATTTTCACTCTGTTCCACGGCCCTCGTCACGATGACCCGTTTTCCTTGTAATGCTTGATTGAAATCAGCCACGGGCTCTGTTGACCTCTTCCAAAATATTCCGCGCCCCGCCCTCCGTTAGCAGCTGCGCCATATGCTCGCCTAATTGCGCTGCTTGATCCGGAGGTGCGGTCGCGCGATGACGCACATACTGCACGCCGTCAACTGAACATACGACGGCCTCCATCACCAATTCTCCGCGTTCCAACCGCGCCCAAGCGCCAAGAGGTACTTGGCATCCACCGTGGAGTGCGGAAAGCAATGCGCGCTCGGCAATAATCGCCGTCCGGGTTTCCGCGTCGTCGAGCCTTCCCAGGATTTGATTCGATTCTTCGTCTTTCAATCGAGACTCTATCGAAATCGCACCCTGCCCTACGGCGGGAAGCGAAATCTCAGTCGACAAGGCTTCGGTAATTTTCTGGCTCCAACCCAACCGGTCCAACCCAGCCTTGGACAACACGATGGCGTCGTACTCACCACTCTCTACTTTGCGCAAGCGGGTATCTACATTTCCACGCAATTCGCGAATGTCCAAATCAGGGCGGTGATGACGCAACTGGGCTTGCCGGCGCAAACTGCTGGTGCCGACCCTAGCGCCTTGTTTCAAATTGGCGAGATTCGTTCCTGTGTTGGAGATCAGGCAATCCCTGACATCATCGCGCCTGCAAACCGCAGGAAAACACAAGCGGCTTGGGATGTCAGTAGGAATGTCTTTCACGCTGTGAACGGCCAAGTCGATACTCTCGTCCAACAGCGCCTCTTCTAATTCTTTGATAAAAATTCCCTTCCCACCGATTTGAGTGAGCGGCGACTGCTGCATTTTATCGCCAGAGGTCTTAATGATAATGATCTCGGTTTCCACGCCAGTAACCTGGAACAATTGTTTGCGGATAAATTCGGCTTGCCAGCGCGCCAAAATGCTGCCCCGGCTTCCTATTCTGAGCGGCTTCACGGCTTCTCCCGATCGGAAAGATACAATTCACGGATCGCTTCCACGCTAAGAATTTTCTTGCGCAGCTCTTTTTCAGAGCGCAACCGTTCCGCGGGGGCGATCAACAACTTCTCAATCAGTTCATCCATCATGCTACCGATGCTTTCCCGGTCTTCAGCGCTGAAATGGTTGACGCCATTCAGTTTCTCCTGCAAATAGGCGGCGCGGCGCTCCTTCAAGCTTCCACGTAAGGTATCCAGCACGCCGATTAACTCCACGCTGGCCTGCCAGGAAATGAACTTGCCTACGTGCTCTTCGACCAGAAATTCGGCCTTTGGCACTTCACTCTGCCGGGCACTCTTATTTTGCTGCACAATTTCCGTGAGGTCATCCATCGTATAAACGTAAACGTTGTACAGTTCAGCGATTGAAGGCTCAATGTTCCGTGGCAGGCCCAAATCCATCAGGAACAAGCCTCGATTGCCGCGCGCTGACATGGCACGCTCGATCATGGCCTTGGTCAGCAGCGCTTCTTGTACACCGACAGCCGAGACGATTACGTCCGGCAACTTCAGAGCGGTGTCCCACTGGCCCCAATCGATTACTTTACCTTTATATTGCTGCGCGAACTCTTCGGCTTTTTCGCGCGAGCGGTTGCTGATGTACAGTGTTCCAATGTTGCGGTCGCGTAATTGCGAAGCAACTTGTTCGCTGATCGTACCAGCCCCCAACACCAGCGCCGTTCTCTCATTCAACTTGCCAAAAATTCGTTCGGCCAGCTTAATGCCAGCAGACGCCACACCCATCGGCCGAGTTCCTAACTCGGTTTCAGCGCGTACTCGTTTGCCAATTTCCAACGCAGCCTGAAACAAGCGATTCAAGACGGGACCGGTCGCGTGCCCTTCATGCGCGCGTAAATATGCTTCCCGTACTTGTCCGAGAATTTCCGCTTCACCCAACAGCATGGACTCCAGGCCGGCAGATACGCGGAATAGATGGCGAACCGCGTCGTGGTCGTAATGGTGATACAGAGAAGGATTCAATTTATCCGGCTGCACTGAGTGAAAATTACTTAGGAAAGAACTGAGCGCGCCGGCAGATTCGCGTTTGGCCATGGCGAGTACGCCGTATACCTCGCTGCGATTGCACGTGGAAAGAACCAACGTTTCTTCCAGGATTCCCTTGGCACGTAGTTCTTCGGCCGCGCGTTGCGCCTGGTCGGCGGAAAAAGACACCTTCTCCCGCACCTCTACGGGCGCTGTGCGAAAATTCAGGCCGACTAAAACAATTTCCATGGCGCTAATTTGCGCACTCCTATAAAAAGCGGTGATGCTGGGACAAGAAAAGATTTACAACCGTGAAACTCAAAATTACCAGAACAAAGTTAAACACACAGAGTCGTGAAGCTCTGGCCCCGCGCCACGCGTTCGTGCGTGCCAATTGCAAATAAATTGCGTAAAGCACCAGAACGATCAGGGTTACTCCATATTTGGGGTCAAAGGTGTGGCCACCGGCCTGCCGGTCCAAGGCGACAAATCCCATCAACGTGCCAACCGCGATGGTGATCAATCCAACCAGCACGCTGGTGTGACTCATGCGCTCCAACAAATCCAGGGAAGGAAAGCGCCAAACCACTTCCCCCAATCGCCTGGTTCGCAACAAGCGTTCTTCTGCTAGATACATCAGACTAAGAACGCATGAAAGTGCAAAGGCCGCGTAGGAAAGAATGCTCAGTGTGACATGGAGGGCGAAAACCACACCCTTCGCAGGAATTGGTGCGCCAGGATGATCGGGCATGAGGTAAGCGGCGAAAAAGAAAGCCAGAATAATCGGAACCACGAAGGCACCGACGGTCCTTTGCCGGTGATAGATTTCTAGGCACAGGTAAGTTACGGCGAGCAGCCATCCAAACAGGGACATGGAGCCCTGTAAATCATGGTATGGAACGGTGTGGCTTCCGCGGGCACGCATTAGAAGCGCGAAGTAATGAGCCCCTAAACCGATAAACATCAATAAGGTAGCGAAGCGCCCGGTAATTTCCTGTCCGGTATACAAATAGCGTATGTACAAGCTCATGCTGGCCAAGTACGCCAATACAGTTAGCAAGACAAAAGTCTGAGTCATCGGCTCGATCCACGCTGATCTGGGTAGATGCGTGAACGCCCTGCTGCCCAGTTTGCGGGTTTTGAATGGTATTCAATCATCAAAGTATAGCTTACTCCCCTGCGGCACGCCGGGAACTCACGGCTCAAGGTCCCTGTGATGAAGTCATAAAGCCAATTAGGGCCTCGCGTCAATGACCCGAGTCATAGCATGCCAATTCTGGCTTTAGGTACCCTTAAGGAGACACAGGGCTTAATAGGCGGGCAATGGCTCGTGTCACAGGCAAGTTCAGGCAGTTTTTGCTATCCTTGGAGTAGTATATGAGTTTTCAAGAGCCGTCAATAACCCGGAAAGAACTGTTTCTGCGCGCCTGCCGGTGCGAGCCGGTACCTCGCCTGCCAGTGTGGATGATGCGCCAGGCCGGCCGCTACCTTCCCGAATATCGAGAGATACGGGCGAAACATTCCTTCCTGGAGGTCTGCAAAATCCCAGATCTAGCGGTTGAAGTGTCTATGCAACCATTTCGGCGGCTGGATGTAGATGCCATCATCATTTTCTCTGACATTTTGATACCCGCAGAAGCGATGGGGCTTCCTCTGGAATTGGGGGACGCTGGGCCGAACTTGCCGGAGCCGGTTCGGACGGCTGCAGATGTTGAAAAACTCAACATATTTGATCCGGAGGTTGAGACGGGCTTTCTGATGGAAGCGCTCCGGCGAACAACAAAATTAGCCGGGCCAGACGTTCCCGTTTTGGGATTCGCGGCTTCCCCTTGGACGTTGGCTTGTTACATGGTTGAAGGGCGCACCAAGGAAGGCTTCGCGACGGTAAAGAGTTTTCTCTATCGTGAGCCGAAAGTGTTTCGCGAGCTTTTGCACAAGATCGCGCAGGCAACGATTCTGTATCTCAAGGCGCAAATTGCAGCCGGAGTCAGCGCGGTCCAGTTATTTGACACGTGGTGCGGGGAATTGAACCTGCAGGATTACAGCGCGTTCGTTGTTCCGGCGATGCAGCAGATCATAGCTGGCCTCGGCGGCGCTGTTCCGGTCATTTATTACACGAAGGCTTCGCATCACTTGCTTCCCGCGATTATGCGTGTCGGCGCAAACGTTTTGAGCGTGGACTGGCGCATACCTCTTGGGGAACTCCGCAAGCTAGCGGGTCCTCGCGTCGCGATTCAAGGGAACTTTGATCCCGCAATTCTTTTTGCTTCACACGACAAAATCCGAACAACCACACTGGACATCGTTGCTGAATTGTCTGGTCAAGGCCACATTTTGAATTTGGGCCACGGAATTCTTCAACACACGCCCGTAGAGAACGCTCAACTCTTCATCCGCACGGGCCAGCAAGCAGCGCTTCACGAAGCCAAGTCGCCGGTTGCAACGCGCTATTGAGCGCTTGAGGAGGTTTTGGAATTGCCACTGATGAATCCAAGCATCCACGAGATGCACGAAGAACTCTCCGTAGGTGAAGAGTTTGTAGCTCGCTACAATCGCCCAGGCCCACGCTATACCAGTTATCCGACTGCCCCGGTGTGGACCGATTCGTTTGGCCCCAAAGATTTCGAAGAAGCTATTTTAGCCGCCGACAAGAAGCGCTCGCCGGTTTCTCTCTATATGCACCTGCCATTCTGCGAGAGCCTGTGCCTGTTTTGCGCTTGCAACGTCATCATTCAGAAAAACAAAAGTGTTACGCCACCCTATCTGTCCACACTGAAGAAAGAAGTGGACCGGATTGCCAAGGGGGTCTCGCGGGAACGTCAGGTCGCCCAATTTCATTGGGGCGGAGGCACTCCAACTTATCTTTCACCGGAGCAAATTGAGGATTTGTTTACGTATACACGCGAACGCTTCACGTTTGCGCCTGACGCGGAAATTGGCATTGAAGTCGATCCTCGCGTGACTACTCTAGCGCACCTGGAGACGGTTCGCCGGATGGGATTCAACCGGCTCAGCATGGGCATTCAGGATTTCAAGCAGGAAGTGCAGAAAGCGGTGCACCGCATACAGCCTTATGAAGTCACACGCGATCTGATCGCCAATGCGCGCGAACTTGGGTTCGACAGTATTAACGTTGATCTGATTTACGGCTTGCCGTATCAAACCGCCGACAGCTTCGCGCATACGGTCGATCAAATCGCCGGACTCTCTCCCGATCGCATTGCCATGTTCAGCTATGCGCACGTGCCGTGGCTAAAAAAGCAGCAGGGATCGTTCGTCGCTCATCTGCCGGAAGGCATGCAGAAGTTCGATATTTTCCGAAGCGGCTTGCTGAAATTTCTGGAAGCGGGCTACTTGTACATTGGGATGGATCACTTCGCGAAGGAGAACGACGAACTGGCCGTTTCTCAACGCAATCGCACCCTGCATCGCAATTTTCAAGGTTACACGACGAAAGCCGGTGCCGATCTTTACGGCATGGGCATCACGGCGATCAGCGGGATTCAGGATACTTACGCGCAAAACTATCGCGACATTCCCTCCTGGGAAAAAGCTGTAAACGAGCACGGCATTGCCACCATGCGTGGCTATCACCTTTCCACCGATGATGTGATTCGGCGCGAAGTCATCAGCCGGCTGCTTTGCCACACAATTATCGTTAAAGACGAAATTTCCAAGCAGTTTGGCATCAACTTCGATGAATATTTCACCCCGGAATTGGAACGCCTGAAAACACCGCAAAAGGATGGCCTGGTCGTGGTAAACGACAAGGAAATCCGCACCGCGTGGCTGGGGCGAATCTTTATTCGCAATCTTGCCATGGTGTTCGACCCCTATCTTGAGAAACAGAAGCTGGATTCCAAGCCACTGTTTTCGAAAACACTGTAAAGCGACGAACTGTCTCCATGCCCAGCCAAATCCAGGCCCTCGTGATTGGCGCAGGAATTTCCGGCCTCGCCACTGGTTTCGCATTGCAAAGGGCAAATATCTCCGCATTCGTCGTCGACTCGGCGCAGCGGCCCGGCGGTGTGATTCAATCCGTCAAACGAGATGGATATTTGCTTGAGTACGGACCGCAGAGTTTCAGCGGCAATTCGCAGATCAGCCAGCTCTGCCTGGAACTTGGCATCCTTGAAGATCGAGTATTGGCGGATCCGAAAGCTCCGCGGTACGTCTTGATCAATGGGGCGCTACAAAACGTCCCAATGAGCCCTGCCCTTCTCGCGTCATCTTTTTTTGGTGGTGGAACGCGCACTTCGATCGTGCGCGACATTTTCGGAAACAGGCAGCCTCCTGAGCCGGATGAGTCCGTCGCGGATTTTACTCGCAGAAAATTCTCGGAGACATTACTGGATCGCCTCGTCGGACCTTTCGTTTCCGGAATCTATGCAGGTGATCCGGAAAAGCTTAGCTTGCGCGCAGCATTCCCCATTCTTTACAAGGCGGAAAAAGCTTCCGGCAGCCTGATGCGAGGGGTATTCAAAGTTTTGAAAGACCGGAAAGCAAAACATGGCGCAGAACCACGCGAAAAGCCCACGTTGCAAACGTTTCGCGATGGCAACGAAACGTTAGTTCGGGCGCTGGCAGAAAGTCTTGGGGAACAACTTCTGCTTGGCTTCGAGGTAGCCTCGATTGAGGCTCTCGATCCTGGACTCGAACCCAACGCACCGCGATTCAGCGTGAAGCTGCGGTCGAGTGAGGGCACGAGAATCTTAGAGGTAGAACGCCTGGTAATGGCTACGCCCACCAACGTGACTGCAAAACTTCTGAGCGCGTTTGATCCGGCGTTCGAAACGAATTTGTCCGCGGTGGAATATTCAGGAGTGGCGGTAGTATCGCTTGGTTATCGCAAGAAGGATGTGAGCAATCCACTCACTGGATTTGGTTTTCTAGTTCCCCGTTCTTCGAGATTGTCTATCCTCGGTTCCGTTTGGAATTCATCCTTATTTCCTGGCCGCGCACCGGACGGCGAAGCATTACTAACCAGCTTTGTAGGCGGAGCAACAAATCCCGGAGCCATTCGCCAATCCCAAGAAGAGCTTGCCATTCAGGTTCATCGTGAAATTGCACCGATTTTGAAAATCGGCAAGGAGCCTGTCTTCACTAATGTGACAATTTGGCCGCGGGCCATCCCGCAATACAATTTGGGGCATGTTGAGCGCCTTGCAGCTGTTGAGAAAGCTCGCATGCGTTTTCCAGGGATGTATATCTCCGGAAATTATCTGAATGGACCAGCGATTGGCACCTGCGTCGAGCAGGCTCTGAAGGTTGCCAACGAAATTCGCGTCAGCTTCGCGAATTAATCAGTACGCGAGGTTCTGCTCTAACTTCTTCTGCCGTGCCGGTGCGCAAGCCTAATTTTTCGGCGATCTGCCGCTTCTCTCCAACGCCGCTTTTCTTCGGGAGTTCGCACAATGAGCGGGGGCACAGCTTTCGGCTGGCGGGTATATTCGTCGATCGCGACAAACGTGACATAGGCCGTGGTGGTCTGCTTTCGTTCTCCCGTCAGCAAATTTTCAGAAAACACTTCCACGCCGACTTCCAGCGAAGTATGAAACACGCGGTTCACGTGCGACTTCAACATCACAATCTCACCAAGGCTCACAGCGTTTTGAAAATCAATGTAATCCACTGATGCAGTTACGACATAACTATTGGAGTGCCTGCTGGCCGCCATGGCCGCAACGATATCCACCATGTGCATGACGTGTCCGCCGAGCAATTTGCCAAGCGCGTTGGTCTCTGCCGGAAGCACCACCTCCGCCATTTCTGAGGCGGAAGCGCTTACCAGCTTGCCTTTCAATTCTCCTGAATCTTGCTGGATCTTATTCGTTGCGCTTTTTTTGCTCATCGCTCTCCTAACCACACATGAACCAGTCACCCTGGTTGAATTTTCCGTTTCTGCAGCACAGATGGTCGCTATGGGCCAGCTGACACTACCACGTATAATACGAAAGACCACCATGACTGAACAAAACAAAACGCGCCGTCAGAAATTGGAAGAATTTTTGGCCGAAAATCCGAATGACGCTTTCACGCGCTACGGCATTGCCCTGGATTGCTTCCGGCAGGGCGAACTGGCCGCGGCGGACCTGCACTTCAAAACATTACTGCAGGGCAATCCAGACTATGTTCCGGCTTATCAGATGTACGCGCAAATGCTGGCGCAAAATGAGAGGCTGGAAGAGGCCAAAGCGGTGCTTTCGAGAGGGATCGAATCCGCGATACGCCAAGGCAACCAGCATGCCCGGTCGGAGATGGAATCATACTTGGCTGACCTGAATTAAGTGGTATAGTTCACAAGCTTGGCGCGCCCGCGCCTGCTTCAGGAATTGATGCATGTAGAATTTCGGGGCATAGTTCGAAGTAAATCCTTGTTCGGGAAGGCTTGTGCATACACTCCCTCGTACCAATGACAAAGTAAAAATCGTGGAACACTATGACGTGGTGAGCCCTTATTATCGGGCCCTGTGGGGCGAACATCTGCACCATGGCTACTGGATAACGGGCGAAGAGACGAAAGAGATAGCACAGGTTCAACTGATTAAGCACCTCGTCGGTTGTGTGGAAGTCAAGTATGGCTCGGAGATACTTGATATCGGCTGCGGAATGGGTGCGACCAGCTTGTATCTGGCTAAACACTTTCACGCGTCCGCCACCGGGATCACCATCTCGCAAGTTCAAGTCGATATGGCAAACAAAGCAGCGGCTGGGACGGGCCTGGATGTAAAGTTTCTGCTGATGGATGCGGAGGACATGAAATTCGAAGCGGGGAAATTCGACCTAATCTGGTCGGTCGAATCCATATCGCATTATCATGACCTGCCAAAGTTTTTTGCTTCTGCGACGAAGCTGTTGAAACCGGGAGGAACATTTGCGCTAATCGATTGGTTCAAGAAAGAGAATCTGACACCAAAGGAAACGCGCAAGGCTATTGACCCAATCGATCAAGGGATGTTCGTGGAATTGAAGGTTATGGCGGATTATGAATCGTATCTGAGCGCCAACAGCTTGCAAATCACTCATCAAGAAGTGTTGAACAAGAATTGCGCGAAAACGTGGGATATCTCAGTGGAGATTATCCGCCATAAAACTTTCTGGGACCTTGCCTTGCAACATGGCCCACAATTCATCAAATACCTAAAGGCATTTCAGGCTGTGAGGAACGGATTTGCTTCCGGGAACTTTGTATACGGGCTTCTGGTAGCTAAGGCTCCGGCTCTCCCCGGCCAGAAATAAGCTTATTTTTCAACACCATCCCATTTGGTATCATCAGGTTGTTTTATGCAAGCTGATCGCATCCCGCTGTTTCCCCTGAACGTCGTCTTGCTGCCGGGCGAGCAACTTCCCTTGCACATTTTTGAGCTGCGGTACCGTCAAATGGTCCGCGAATGTTTGGATGAGCAGACCTTTTTCGGCCTGCTGCTTGCGTTGCCGAACGGCGTCGTTCGGGTGGGCTGCACCGCGGAAATTCTGGAGGTCATCAAGACTTACGAGGACGGCCGGATGGACATTATCACCGTCGGCCGCGAGCCGTTTCGAGTACTTGAACTCGATACAAAGGAACCTCTCTTGCATGGCGAGGTGGATTATCTTGAGGAATACGATCTCGCGCCTGATTCCGCAAAGCAGAACCAATTGATCGAACTTTACGAAACTTGCCACACGCTTCTCTACTCCTCGCTGCCCAAATGCCTCGAACGGTTACCCGAAGAGCGGCTGTCCTACACAATTGCTTCTACCCTTCCCCTCGAACTCTTGTGCAAGCAGCAAATTCTGGAGCTCCGCTCTGAGACCGACCGACAAGAGCGCTTGATGACGTACCTTCGTGAGTGGGCTCCGCATCTACAAAAGAATGAGGTATTGCGGCATCGGGCTGGTGGCAATGGACGAGGCCTCAATTGAAGGTTGTCCGTTTCCCAGCCGGTTTGAACTGCATCACATATAGGTGTACGGGATTCCAACGGGAATCGTAGACAGAGGGCCCATGACAGCTTCCAGTTTGTTAAATCCATCAGGACAGCCAAAGCCGACCACATTAGGACAGTGGAAACGCATCCCGGATTATGACGCGAGCTCCACTTCACTTTCGGTGAAGAACGAGATTCGGCGAAATTTGCTCCGGCGTATTGAAAGAAACGAAAACCTCTTTCCTGGCGTGCACGGGTATGAGGACAGCGTGGTTCCGCAAATCGTCAACGCACTGCTTTCTCGCCACAATTTCATTCTTCTCGGGCTGCGAGGACAGGCCAAGAGCCGCATCCTTCGTGGATTGATCCAACTGCTGGACCCGGAGATTCCCGTAATTGCCGGCTGCGAGATTAACGATCATCCCCTGCGGCCGATTTGCCGCTCCTGCCGTGAAAGAGTAGCTGCCGAGGGCGACAATACTCCGATTGCGTGGATGCCGCGCGACCAACGTTACGTGGAAAAGCTAGCTACACCTGATGTAACAATTGCGGACATCATCGGCGACGTTGACCCAATTCGAGCAGCGCGTGGTGGCCGCGATTTGTCTGACGAATTGACGATTCACTACGGACTACTTCCGCGCGCGAATCGAGGCATATTCGCCGTCAATGAACTTCCCGATCTGGCCGGCAAAATTCAGGTGGGATTGTTCAACATCATGCAGGAGGGCGATATTCAGATTAAAGGCTATCCGTTGCGCTTGCCGCTGGACGTTTTGCTTGTGTTTACAGCGAATCCGGAAGATTACACGGCTCGCGGAAAAATCATTACGCCGCTGAAGGATCGAATTGGAGCGGAAATTCGCACACACTACCCCTCCACCGTTCAAGAAGGCATTACCATCACTGCCCAGGAAGCTTGGACTGATCGCAATGATGCAATCAAAGTTGAAGTTCCCGAATACCTGCGAGAGGTGGTGGAGGAAACTGCATTCCAGGCACGGGATGATAAGCGGGTCGATAAACGTTCCGGGGTCAGCCAGCGTTTGCCAATCTCCGCGCTGGAGAATCTGGTCAGCAGCGCAGAACAACGCGCGGCACGGACGGGTGAAACTCGTGCGGTTGCACGCGTTGCTGACCTTTACGCTTCGCTGCCGTCGATCACTGGCAAGTTGGAATTGGAGTACGAAGGCGAATTAAAGGGTGCAGAAACGATTGCGCGAGAGTTAATTCGCGCCGCCGTCGGCCGGGTGTTCAGCAAACATTTTTCGGACGTCAACTTCCAGCCAGTCATTCAATGGTTTGAACTGGGTGGCGAATTGAAGGTGCCGGACATCATCTCTACAAGTCAGCGCTATCGGCAGTTGGCCAACATCCAGGGGCTTCTGGAACATATCGACAAACTTGGCGCGCGGGACCGCAAGGATGAAGCGAATGCGGCGGCGGCAGCGGAAATGATCCTTGAGGGACTATGGGCTCACCGGCGGATCGGACGGAGCGAGGAACGCGGATTTTATGCCGAGAAGCAACAGCGTCCATCCGAAACGCGAGAAACACCCAGCCGGCAACGCCGGGGATATAACTAGTCCGCTCTATTTGATTGACTATCGCTTGTTGATCGTAGGAAGCGGTAATTGTAGTGAGGGCCCGAAATGAAAGTTACCAAGTACGGAAAATATACGGGAGAACCAGCCGACGTCGTCGATCTCGACGAGCTTATGAAGCGCTTGGGCGATTTTTTTCTGCAGAGCGGATTTGAATCGCAATACTACGGTCTTTCCGAGTTTGATGCCGCGAACTCCATGGAAGCTCTGCGAGAAGCCATCCTTCGCGCTCTGCAGGAAGGTGACCTGATTCCTGACGATGCGCTCACCGAAGAGATGCGCAAGATGTTGCAAGATCCTGGAGCTTTGAACAACAAAGAGGTTCGCGATCTAATTCAGCAATTGGTCGACCGGCTCTCGCAGGAAGGCTTCATCAATCCGCAGCAGCCCCCACAAATTACACCGCCACCCCAGATTACGCCGGGCGGTCAGCTCGGCCAGCCGCAGGAAAATCCGGAGGCCCGTTTTGAAATCACCGATAAAACAATTGATTTTCTCGGGTTCAAGACGTTGAAGGATTTGCTTGGGTCTCTGGGCCGCAGCAGTTTTGGTCGTCACAGCACTCGCGATCTTTCAACCGGTATTGAGTCGGGCGGACTTTCGCGGCCGTACGAATTCGGCGACACGATGAATCTGGATATTAGTCAAACGCTTTCGAATACGATTCGGCGCGAAGGGGCGAAAGTTCCGCTGGACATGCAATATCGCGATTTGATGGTTCACCAGTGCGAATACCAGAGTTCCTGCGCCACAGTGTTGCTGCTGGACTGCAGCCACAGCATGATTCTTTATGGCGAGGATCGCTTCACTCCCGCAAAGCGTGTGGCGCTGGCGCTGTCTCATCTGATTCGAACGCAATATCCTGGTGACACTCTTAATTTGGTTTTATTTCACGATTCGGCCGAGGAAGTTCCGTTGAGCCAGCTCGCTCGCGTGCAAGTTGGTCCTTACTATACGAACACGCGTGAAGGATTGCGTATGGCGCAACGCATTCTACTTCGTCAGCGAAAAGATATGCGCCAGATCGTGATGATCACCGATGGTAAGCCATCTGCATTAACGCTGGATGATGGCCGCATCTACAAAAATGCGTTCGGGCTGGATCCCTTTGTGGTGAGCGAAACGTTACAGGAAGTGAATAAATGCAAACGCGCGGGCATTCTGATTAATACATTTATGTTAGCGACAGATTACAGTTTGGTGCACTTCGTTCAAAAAATTACAGAGATGTGCAAAGGCAAGGCCTACTTCACTACACCATATAACTTAGGCCAATATCTGTTGATGGATTACATGCAAAGAAAAACTCGTACGATTCACTAGTGAAAATATGGTTAAAAAGCATTAAGAATTTAATTCGCTTTTGAGTTTTAGTTGCCTACTTTTATTTCTCCCAGCAAAGCAATGTGATGAGTGCACATCGCATCAAATTATTTGCTAAGCATGATTTAATTTTTCCTTGCTCGTGATGTACCTTTTCTGCAACATTCCCAGGCCCTCCTACGTCTAACTAATTGAGACAAAAACTGGCTCCGTAAAGTGGCGGAGGTGCATATTCGCCAGCAACGCGGAAATAATCAAAACAAAGGGAGATCGAAATGATACTGTCGAGGATTGTTACAACTCTACTTGGGACTTCACTCTTTTTTGCAGTGGGTGCTTTTGCACAAGAAAAGACCACTCTGACTTTGGCGGAGAAAGTTACCATCCAAGGTACAGAGCTAAAGCCCGGGAAATATAACGTTCAATGGGACGGAGCGGGCCCGAATGTGCAGGTTGGCATTTTCCAGGGCAAGAACAACCTGGGCACTTTCCCCGCAACCGTAGTGGCCAAGGATACTTCCAATGCCGGCGCGGGTTACGAGTCCAAGAAAGAATCCAATGGCAGTAAGTCCATCGTTGCCATTTATCCCAGCGGCAAAAAGTACGAACTGGAAATTGGACCGAGCCAGGCAGCCAGCGGCCGCTAATTTCTCCGTCATCTGAAGTTTCAGCCGATCAAAGCAGCCCTCGGGACTTTCCCTGAGGGTTGCTTTTTTATTTGCGGCCAGTTCCGGCAAAGCCCTTCAGCCCTGCTTAGCAACTTTTGATGGGGTATCATTATACTGATGAGTTTTTCTAGAACGATTGGCCGATGGTTCGGCTGGGGGAAAAGCATGACTAATCTTGTCGATGGGCAACGTGCTCCAGAATTCGCTCTCAAAGCGTTGGATGGCAAAGACCATTCATTGAGTTCTTTCCTAAGCCGGGGGCCGGTTGTTGCGGCGTTTTTCAAAATTTCCTGCCCCGTGTGCCAGTTTACATTTCCTTTTCTCGAGCGGCTTCATGCGCAATACGGCAGCGATGGCGTGACGGTCCTGGGCATCTCGCAAGACGATGTACGCGATACCAGAACCTTCAACAAAGAATATGGAGTAAACTTTCTGACTCTTCTCGATGAACATCCATATCCCGTGTCCAACACTTACAGCTTGACGAACGTGCCTACCATTTTTCTGATCGAATCGGACAAAACCATAAAAGTAAGCTGCATGGGGTTCAGTAAAAGCGATCTCGAGAAAATTGCCGCTGAACTGGCCTTGCGAAAGAATTTGCAGGCAGTTCCCTTTTTCCGCAGCAATGAAGTCGTACCCGCCTATAAGCCTGGATGAGGGAGTAAAAATTAGGTCCGGTCGGACCTGCACAGAGTGGAAGCAATAGAACTGGATTTTTATTCTTCTTCCAAAATCAAGCGTTTCTTGTGCTTCTCGGGTTTCTTCCGCTTGTCAGGAACAACCCGGGTTGTGGCCGGAACGATGCCCGACTTCCGAGCAAGCCGGCGCGCCTCGGTTCCTTTATCCAATTTCTTTTTTTGCAGCCGCGTCATTGTTTCCGCTTTTCTTTGCGACGATTTCCTGAACCGCTCGGTGGCCTTGGTCGATCGCCTCGTTTGTATACGCAAAGACCCCAGCGTCTGAATTAGCGATGTGAATGTTTCCAAACGGTTGGCGTCCGATTTCGTTGGGCGCCTGACCTTCGGGCCAAACCGGATCGAACAGCGAATTGTACTCATAGGAATATCCATGAGGCCAGCGATTCACGGTGATGGCTTGAATATCCTTTGCGGCGTCGAATCCGCCCGGCCCCAGGATTCTGCTCATCTGGTCGCGAATATTTCGTTCGAATGTCGCAAAATCGGTCGACAACATGATCGCGCGGCCCGTACGCTGCTGTTCGCGCGCCGTCTTTCCCGGCCCGACGGGTACATATTGCAGGTGAACCAGGCATGGCTCATCTGATTTTTGCGCAAACTGGTACTCGCCGATGCTGACGGGAAAGTCCATTTCCACTCCGCCGTAAAAACTGCCTGGGCAATGTGCTCCGTGTATTTTTAATCTTTCAAATGCAGTCCAGTTGCGTAACTGGACGTTTATGTAGGCAAGCGGGACCTTGACATTATACGAGAGCCCTTCCTTCTGTGCTTGTGGCATTTCCGGGCACATGTAAGGAATGACCATGTTCCAGCAGGCCAAAATGCAGTGATTTGCCTGGACAGAATGCGCTTGGCCACCACGCACATAAGTGATTTCAACTCCTTTGGAGCTGCCATTCGCCGAAATATTCTTTGCCCGCACAACAGTGGAATTGAGGCGAATGCGGGTCGGCGACGAGGTGCTATCCAATTTCGAATAATCGAATTTGGCGACAACTACATCTTCCATCGTATTTCCCGGGGCAATTCCGGGAATCAATGAGCGAACCAGCAAACGAGGGACGGAAGCGATGCCATCCGGAAAATGATAGATGTAGGGTTCGTCGTCGCGCCGGGTTATTTCCAAACCCATACCTGGCCCATCGGTATCCGTAATTCCGAGTCCCGCAAATCCCGGCATGTAACCAAATCCCGCCATATCTCCCGCAGGAATGACATCAATGCCAACTCCATAGAGTCCGTACATTGATCGCTGCAGATAAGGAATGACGCCTGGATCTACCTCCGCATTTTTTAGCAAGTAGTCTTTGTAACTGGTTTTGGCAAGATAATCTTTTTTCTGAGTCGGGTTCATGCCCACTAAATAGTCCACGTTCTCGGTGTAAATCCGCAGGATGTCTCTTTGGACTGAAGCCGAGAGTGGTGTTTTAGCCAGCGCCTGCGCCGTCGGATTTCCGCCAAGACCGACGACGAGCCGATCTTGCCCGAAAGTTTCCTTGTCGAAGAAAACTCCCTGCGACAGCCCACGTGAAGAATAAAACTTCTGGTCATAATATTTTTCAAAGCGTTTAACTTCAATCCCCAATTCCTGAAAAAGCTGCTTCGCTTCCCCGCTATACAAATCGGGAGAGGTGATAGTTTGGGTGCCACCATAGCCGATCAGCATGCGGCTAGAAGTGTGAAATTCGTTTCGTTTGGCATGGCCGCCAAAATCATCATGATTGTCCAAGACCAGGATGCGCGCCTTGGGCCCAACGGCCTCTTGATAAAAATATGCGGCAGACAATCCGCTGATACCACCGCCAACAACGATGAGGTCGTAGACTTGATCATCGTGTACCGGAGTTTCCCACTGCTTGCCATCGCGCATAGCATGGGCAACCTCCCATGAGCCATCGTGGCTTCCCCGCATTCCCGTCTTTGTGGGTGGATAATATCCAGGCTGTTTTTCAGGGGCGAACTCATCCGGGCCCGGATCGAGCAAATTATTCAAACCAGTGAAGGATGGCAGCAATGAAGCACCGATGGTTACACTGACCCCATTCACGAAATCGCGCCTACTAATGAGCTTGTCCATGCCTAGAGCACGATCATTTTCGCTCCCTTGCTTGCCGACTCTCATTCTTTGGGTTCGTTTCCTCACTCGAGGCTCCTGACGAATTGTTCTGATTGGTCAGCCATGAACTCCAGGCTCCAAAATCTTAGCTCAATCACGCGGACGAACAAAATGACGCGATTTGCATTACAGGGCAACAGAAATGCCAAAAATGCGCATTTGGCTTGACGGCGCCACGAAGCACACGTAGCTTTGATTCGGTGCAAAATCATAACAATTTGCCGCCTTACAGGCGTTTTCTCCGAAGAAGTGCGCGCTTCCTTATCTTTCTTGCTGCATTCATCTTCCTGAATTGCAGTTCGGAGGGATCACTCGCCGCAAATACGGAGGGAATAAGTTCCAATGAGCTTGCCGACGAACACTCTGGGTGCAAGATCATTTACGCGGGCTTTGTCGGGGCCTTAGAAACCTCGAATCACAAGCACTCGGGAGTGGTGCAAATTCGGGATATGTTGCGCGGTTCAGACTACACGGACGTCTGCGCAAATTCGTTCATCCCCATTTCCTGGAGTTCTGGGCGGGATTGGATTCTCACTCATTTTCCAAGCCATCCTGGCCCCCTGACTGCGCAAGAGCTGGAAATTGCGCCACGGGTCATCATGGTGGGCCACAGCACTGGCGGTTGGGCAATGCTAAGTGTCGCGAGAGACCTTCGCGATAAGCATATTCCTGTGGAATTGACAGTTCAAATCGATAGCGTCGGGATAACCGATTACACCATCCCCGATAACGTCAAGACTGGCGCCATTTTCTATGCCTGGGACGCACTGTTTTTCATGAACACAAAGCATGTTCGCCTGGAAGACCCTGAACACACGAAAGTAATTGCTAAAGTGGTGGTGAAGGACGCATCGCATCTCTCCATTACCCGCGATCCTCGCATTCGGGAATTGGTGATGGACGCAGTCACCAATTTGCGCAACGAGCAAACTGCGGTGAGCAAGCCTGCCAGCGTTGAACGATCCCCAGTTTCCAATTAGAAAGTAAAGGTCGCCTGCAGATCAATGCGGCGGTTGGACGTGTTATCGCTATATGGCCTGCCTGCGAGTCCGTTCGATTCACCAAAGAGAGGAGAGCCAAGGTTGCCGACGGGCGTCGCTGCATTCACGTTATTAAAGATGTTTCGAGCGCTGACCGCAAAGGTGAGCGCATAACGTTTGTTGGTCGCACCGCCCGTTCCGAACCCGCCACCACCTGGTCCCCCTCTGCCGCCACCTCCACCGCCCGGACCACGACCAAATGTTCCGCCACCCATTTGCCCCATCCCTCCGCCGCTTGCGGCATTTTCGACCACCGGCCCAAAACCGATGGTTTTGCTGAGACGGAGGTTCAGGGAAAATCTGCCAGGCCCTGTTGCAGAATTAACGGGTATAGGAACGTATCCGGGAGTCCCGGGGATGCCTTCGCGGAAACATCCAAACTTCGTGACATACGTAGCGGTTGAGCAAAGTGCGAATACGGGGCGCACATTGAATTGGGAGTCCTGGTAAGGGTCCGCACCACTGGTGATATCGAAAGGAATTCCGGAACTGGCAATCAAGAATGGACTTACGCGGAATCCTTTTGGTAAACCGACTGTGCCACCCATAAAGACGCGATTGCGGATATCCAGAGTCGCACGGCCATAGTCCAGAGCCAAATCGCCAGGAACCGACGGAAATGTGCTTGCTCCATTTGTGTTGCTGTTGGAATAATTTAAAACGTAGTATCCAAACAGGGAAAGCTTCGCACCCATGTTGACTCTGCCGTTCACTATCAACTGATTCTGCTTAAACGTGCCTTCCGATTGATATTGATAAATATTGTTATTTCCATCGGCCCGGAGACCAGTGAGGGGATCGGCAGGATTCAGGCTCTCGGTATAAAACTGGTGCACACCACGGGAGTTCAAATACGTGACCGCAATGTTGGCTGCTTTGGTGAGTTGTCTTTCCAGGGTCACACCCGTTTGAATAGTGTAGGGCGCATGGAGATTCGGATTCTGCTGATAGATAGTATTGCTTGCATTCGGCGGGATTTGTGCGTTGGTCAAAAAAAAGTCAGGATTGGCTATTTGAAAACTGGATTGAACAGAGCCGTTAAACCTTATCTGATTTAGGACCTCGTTGTACAAGAAACGGTCATAGAACATTCCGAATCCAGCGCGCAGCACGGTCTTTGGGGGATTTTTTGCGTTCCCGCCGATGCCCCAGGCTAAACCGAGGCGCGGGGCAAAATCAGTGGCATTGGCCAAATCATTTTGGGTTTCGAACCGTAACCCATAACTCAGCGTGATATTTTGGCGAATCTTCCAATCATCTTGCGCGAATAAAGCTCCATCAATGATTGTAACTTGGGATTGGGGAGTTCCAATTGTCTGGGTGTAGTAACTGGCGCCGCCCCCCTCGACTTGTATCTGTGGAATCGTCAATCCATTTTCCAAGCCGAGTTCGGTAATTTGATACGCCTCAATTGGCGTAATTTTGCAATTATTGTTCGCGGGAACGGGAATACAGTTGGGCAGATTACGAGTACCGAATGTGTAGGTTCCAAAGAAGCCGGCAGTGGTGGAGTTGGTATCGCCTGTAGACCTTAATCTTCCACCGAACTTCCAGGCATGTTTCCCGCGATTCACGTAGGTGATGTTCTGCAGTTCAAAATGATTTTGCAGATCTAAGATCTTCCCGCCGCCACTGCCGTTGCCGTTAAATGCCCCGCCAACGCTTATTGTGGGGCTGGCATTGACCGGGGACGTTTGAGTATCGTCGCGAATATATTGGAAACGAACTTCATTAATGACGTGAGCACCGATGATCTGTGTATCGGTGATCTGGAAAGTGCTTTCTGTCTCATAGTCGTTTACGCCGAATTCCGGCATATTAAACAACCCAACGCTGTCGTTCTGCTCGGTATTCCGAAAGAACTGATAGCGGGCAGTCAACGAATTGTTGGAAGTTAGCTGATAATCCAGGCGCGCGCTCAAATTTGTCCGATTCTGAGGATTTGGAACGGTTACGCTGTAATTAGGGATGATGTCGAAGGTCGGGGCCGGTCCCAGCACAGTGCCATTAAAAATGGCCAGGTTTCCGATATTACGTTGGTCCAGGTTGAAGAAGAACGACGCTTTTTTGTTGATGGCTCCGCCGACGCTGGCGCTGTATTGCGTGGATTGATAGCTGGGTAAATTAGCTCCCTGCTGAGGGCCTTCAAATGGATTTCGCGAATTGAAATAGGAAGAGTTGCCGCTCACCAACAACTGGCCATGCAATTTATCGGTTCCAGGCTTAGTGAATACCTCGATTCGACCATAACCCAGTTTGTCGTACTCGGATGAAAATGGGTTCTGATTAATGCGGATTTCCCGGATCGAGGCTTTCGGGGGCAACTGCCCACCCGTGAATCCATCGATATAAATCTGGCCGCCGTTCGGTCCAGCGGAAGGTCCGGCAAGAGCCTGGAGTTCACTTTGCAACTCATCTGGATCATCTGATAGCGCGTCGAGATCTTTTCCCTGCATCACGATGGTGTTGGCATTGTTCGATGGATCGACATCGACATTCGTTGAGGTGTCATTGACCACAACTTTCTCCTGCTGGACCTCAATCGTCATTTGAACGTTCACTCTGGCGATTTGCCCTGCAGTCACTACGACGCCTTCTTTGGTAAAAAGTGCAAAGCCTTTGGCAATCGCCTTCACCTGATATGTGCCGGGCAGCAAATCCTTAATTTCGAAAGTGCCGTCCTTGGTGGTCGAGGCGCCCTTTGAATCGCCGTTACTGTTGGTCGCGAGAATTGTCGCACCCTCAATTCCTGCGGCTGAAGGGTCGGTGACCTGTCCCCGGAGCGTTCCGGTTAGCGATTGCGCGCGCGCCAGGCCAGTTTGTGCAAAAATGAAAACTGCCAGAATACACGTGATGCGAAGTATTTTTTTGCAAACCCTGGTTTTCATTCGATCCTTAAATTCCTTAAATTAAGTTAGTTCCTATGCGTGGCGCAGCTCACGGCGTACCCGTGTCGCCCCCGCCGCTATTACTCAGACTCCAAGGTGAGAGGATTGATGAGACCTGTCCTTGCGGCGAGGCCTGCAAAATAGGCTCGACTCCGCCAACAATTGTGATTGCTAAAAAATTCGCATCGCTCGGGGAAGAGGTCGCAACGATTAGCACCGCGTCTCCCTTTTGAAAATCGTTCAGCCCAGAAGCTGGCAATCGACTGAGCACTTGCTGCAAATCGCCTCGTGCGCCTCCGCCCCCACCGCCGCCTCTATTTGAAGAGGCTCCGGTGGGAGTGCCGCCCGATCCGGAACTGGCGGGCGCTGCAGCACTGCCTGCGCCGCCAGCTTGAGGTGGGGCGCTAGTCGGTGGTGCTCCTCCAGACCCTGCACCTTTCAGACGGGCAGCGATCATCTGCGCCATCGGTGCCGTGAGCTTGCGTAACTGAGTGTCCGGACTCACGCGGACTGTGATGGTTTTATTGCTAATGAGATCCGCCACGGTTAGCGTGCCTGCCCCAGCGTCTACAGCCGAAATAGTTCCAGAGACATTGCGAAATGATCCGGTTACCACCTCAACGGGAGTAAAACTATTGCCATCGTCGCTCTTTGTTCCTCTCGCGCGAAGTTGATCTCCGGGTTTAATCTCATCGAACGTACTTGTCTTCGCATCGTCAAACTTCACTGAGCCCGAGGCATAGCGGCGCAAGCTCGTCGACTTCGAAATATTGACAGTCACATCTTTGGGGCCGGCGGCAGACACGGTGCCAATGGTCACTGTACCGTTTGCGGGGTCCACCTCTTTCACCAGTCCGCCAATCCCGCGTCTTTGCCATTCCTCCCGATCGTGAGCCTTTTTCTCGTCGATGTCAGCTTTCTTCATAGCGATGACCGCTGCAGCGACAAAAGTGCTTGGATCGTCTCCTGCTTTGCCTCGAACCAAGATCCGATCGCCGACCTGCAAATCACTCGGTTGAATCGCGACAGCTTCTTTCAAGTCTTTCGAATCCGGTGGCACGCGCAGAAACTTTACGCCAGGATTAAGCTGAACCTTAACTTCTGCGCCAGCATCTGTTGCTAGCACAATCGTAGTGGCATTGATGCTTTTGATGGTTCCCACCGCCGGAGGAGTTCTGGGGGCAGGAGCTTGGGATGCGGCTTGGGAAAAGACAGAGTGGGGCCCCAGGCTTACAAGTGCCAGCATCGTCAAGAAAGCCATGCACCGAATCAGAGACAGAAGGCGGCCACTCCCTTCATGCTTCATCGCATTTATACTTCCCATCAAAATCTCCTGAAGTTCCATTTTTTCTTCGGTCCGTACGAGCGGTTGGGGCAAAAAGGACACAACACTGCTAATTAGACGTTCGGGAATCGAATATTCGTTACACAAATCTAAGGAATTCTAAAGAATAGGCAATTTTGGCACAGTCCAGTATCTAGTTTCCCAAAAATCGCGGCAAGTCAACCGACTCTTCGCCAGCCATTCGAATTGAATATTCAAGGCGACGGTTTTTCGCGCTGATCGAGGATTTATCGATTTGTTGCGAGAGCTGCCGCCACACAAAGTCGAAGGATGTACAGCAAATTGCGTAACACCAGAGAAACGTAGATAGGTTAAACTGCAGAGGTCGAACAATTGGAATTCGCCCGCCCCGACGGAAACCTGCAAGAAACTTGGCAACGGATGTGTGCTCATTAATTGTTGGTGACTAGCCACCGTTACCAACCTGGAACAGCGAGGTGCCATGACAACGACCGTTGAAGCCATTCAGACTCTTAGCGCTTTCGGAAAAGCTAGATCCACAGTACGGGGAACTCCGTTGAGTCCCGAAGAATTACGAAAAACCGATGCCTTCTGGCGGGCATGTAATTATCTGACTCTTGGCATGCTGTACTTGCAAGAGAATCCCCTCTTGCGCGAACCCCTCAAACCAGAGCATATCAAGAATCGTTTGCTCGGCCACTGGGGTTCGAGCCCCGGTCTTTCGTTCATTTACCTCCACTTGATGCGCCTGATCAAGAAGTACGACCTAGATATGATTTTCTTGGCCGGCCCAGGCCATGGCGCGCCGGGGGTTCTTGCTCCCGTTTACCTTGAGGGCAGTTATACCGAAATCTATTCTGACAAATGCGAAGACGAAGAAGGTTTGCGAGAATTCTTCAAGCAATTTTCATTTCCTGGCGGCATTGGCAGTCACTGCACTCCAGAGACTCCCGGGTCAATCCACGAAGGAGGCGAACTGGGATATGTGCTTTCGCATGCCTGTGGCGCAGCGTTCGACAATCCGGAACTAATTGTTGCAGCGGTTGTTGGAGACGGCGAATCAGAAACGGGGCCGCTTGCCACTTCATGGCACATCAGCAAGTTTCTCAATCCCATCCGGGATGGCGCGGTATTGCCAATCCTTCACCTGAATGGCTACAAGATCAACAATCCAACTCTGCTGGCGCGAATCAGTCATGAAGAGTTGGAGAGTTTAATGCGTGGTTACGGCTGGACGCCTTATTTCGTTGAAGGCTCCGATCACGAAAGTATGCACCAAGCCATGGCGGCCACTACGGAAGCCTGTGTCACCGAAATTAGAAAGGTTCAGAGAGAAGCTCGCTCTACCGGTGTGGCCGTGCGGCCCCGCTGGCCAATGATTGTTCTTCGCTCGCCGAAAGGCTGGACTGCTCCCAGTTTTATCGATGGCCATAAGATCGAAGGATTTTGGCGCGCGCACCAAATTCCGCTGGCTACCGTAAAGAAAAATCCTGACCATCTCAAGCTACTGGAAGATTGGATGCGCGGATATAGGCCTGAGGAGTTGTTCGACCGAAATGGCACGCTGATTCCCGAACTGAAAGAGATGGCTCCAACTGGAGCCCGGCGCATGGGCTCCAATCCACATGCGAATGGTGGAAAACTCAAGAGGTCACTGCGGCTTCCGGATTTTGAGCAATACTCCCTCGCGCTGGACAAACCGGGTGTGGAACGCGCAGAAAACACTCGGCCTCTGGGCCAGTATCTGCGCGACATCATGAAATTGAACATGCGCAATTTCCGGGTTCTCTCTCCCGACGAAAACACCTCGAACAAGTTGGACGCTATCTACAAGGTCAGCAAGAAATTCTGGATTGCAGACACTTTTCCAGAGGACTCCGACGGCGGAGAGTTGGCGCCTGATGGCCGAGTCATCGAGATGCTAAGCGAACACACCATGGAAGGCATGCTGGAAGGTTATCTCTTAACCGGGCGGCATGGCTTCATTTCCACATATGAGTCCTTCGTGCATGTGATTGACTCGATGTTCAATCAGCACGCGAAATGGCTTTCAATCTGCAACAATCTTTCCTGGCGAGAGAATATTGCCTCAGTCAATTTGTTAATCACGTCGACGGTTTGGCGGCAAGATCACAACGGATTCACCCATCAAGATCCCGGTTTCCTCGATGTAGTCGTCAACAAGAGCGCTGCGGTCACACGCATTTACCTTCCTCCCGACGTGAATTCCCTGCTCTCCGTGGCCAACCACTGTCTGCGCAGCGAAAACTACGTTAACGTGATCGTCTGCGACAAACAGATGCATCTCCAATACATGGATATGGACTCGGCAATCAGGCACTGCACCAAAGGAATCGGTATTTGGGATTGGGCCTGCAACGATCAGGGCTGCGAACCGGATGTAGTTATGGCATCGGCGGGAGATGTTCCAACCCAAGAAACATTGGCAGCCATTGTGCTCCTCCGAGAAGAATTTCCCGACATCAAGATTCGTTACGTGAATGTCGTTGATCTTTTCAAATTGCAACCACCCAAAGATCATCCTCATGGCCTTCCAGACCGCGACTTCGATTCTCTTTTCACTGTCGACAAGCCGGTTATTTTTAATTTCCATGGCTATCCCTGGCTGATTCACCGCCTGGCCTACCGCCGCGCAAATCATGAAGGACTGCACGTTCGCGGCTACAAAGAAAAAGGAAACATAAACACCCCGATGGAATTGGCAATCGAAAACGAAATCGACCGCTTCAGCCTGGCGATTGACGTGATTGATCGCGTGCCGCGGCTACAAAAGATCGGCGCCCATGCCAAAGAAAAGTTTCGTAATAAACAAATTGAGTGCGTCAACTACGCTCACGAATACGGTACAGACGAGCCAAACGTTGCCGCATGGACTTGGCCTTACTAAGACATGAACGTCCTCGTACTAAACTCTGGAAGTTCCAGTCTTAAGTTTCAAGTGATTGTGACGGACCGCGAACATATCCAGACCAATTCGGACGAGCGCGTTTGCCGCGGGGTTGTGGAGCGAATTGGTGGCGAAGCCATCGTCACCGTAGAAACCAAAAAGTCGCCAAGGCAAAAGTTTACTGCTTCACTTGCCGACCTTCCCGCTGCTTTGGATTATCTGATTCGCTGGATTTCGTCAGAACGCTCGGCCATTTCGCAAATTCAGAGCCCCGCGGATATTCACGCCGTGGGACATCGGGTAGTCCATGGAGGCGAAACTTTCACGGAGTCGGCGATCATCACAGATAAAGTCCTGGCAGGCATCGAAGATTGTATCGATCTTGCCCCGTTGCACAATCCCAACAACGTCAAATGCATTGTCGCCGCGCGGCAAATCCTAGGACCTAAAATTCCACAGGTGGCTGTTTTTGATACAGCTTTTCATCATTCCCTACCCGAACACGCCTACTTGTACGCCGTGCCTTACCATCTCTATCGGCGGCATCACATTCGCCGATACGGCTTTCACGGCACATCGCATCGTTACGTGGCGTACCGCTATCGCGTCCTATGCAACTTGACGCGAGAGCAGACCCATATCATCACCCTTCATCTCGGGAATGGTTGTTCGGCTGCCGCCATTCGCGCGGGATATCCGGTTGACACTTCCATGGGCATGACCCCACTCGAAGGCTTGGTTATGGGAACACGCTCGGGAGATCTCGACCCTGCGATCGTAAATCTCATCGCCACAAAAGAAGGCCTTTCTCCTCACGAAGTCGAAATGCTCCTCAACACCCAGTCCGGCCTGCTGGGTATTTCGGGGCTCACCAATGATATGCGCGTGCTGCAGCAGGAAATGAAAGAGCATGACGACCGGAGGGTTCGCCTAGCAATTGAGGTTTTCTGTTACCGCGCGCGAAAGTACATCGGCGCGTTTTTGGCATGCATGGGTGGAGCTGATGCTGTCGTTTTCACCGGTGGAATTGGGGAGAACTCTGCCGACATTCGGGCTCGCATCTGCACAGGTCTGGAGTGGGCCGGTTTAAACCTCGATAGCAAGAAGAATGAACATGCCATAGCCAAGGAAGAGCGAATCACCACAGACGATTCAAGACTGAAAGCCTTCGTTATACCCACGGACGAGGAATTACTGATCGCACGCGATACGGTTCGCTGCATTGCTGGTGAACCGCACCCCTCCTGAAGTAGAATCCGTTTACAAAATAAAGATTCGTAAATGCTTCCCTTTATTGAAAGCTGTCCCGCTCTAACTGTCGCCCGACCACGCGAAGGAAGTTTCAAAGAACTGAACGAGGCAACAAATCGAATCGGCACTTAGATCACGGAGCCCGAACTAATGCACCCATTGATGAACAATCCAATACTCT
>DASXIT010000144.1:0-13540 GCA_036497825.1 Candidatus Acidiferrum sp. | reverse complement strand
GTAATCAAGATAACTTCATCCTTAAGCAGTAGGTCCATATCGTAGAGAGTTCAAACGATAGAAATGGATTGCATTGTCGCCAAAGATCAGTTTTTTGCAATCCTCTTCACAACTTTCCAGATACTCGTCGATAATTTGCTTCACTTGCCGGTAGCTGGCAGCAAGAAGGCATACGGGCCAATCAGAACCAAACATCAGCCGCTCCGGTCCGAAGGCATCGAAAACTACATCGAGATAAGGGCGGAAATCCTCCGGCTTCCAATTTTGCCAGTCGGCTTCGGTGACCAGGCCTGACAGCTTGCAATAAACATTCGGATTTTCGGCGATGGTGCGGATGTCGGTGAGCCAGGAGCCAAGATTGTTGGACTTAATTTCCGGTTTGGCGAGGTGATCCACAACAAAGAACTGCTCGGGAAAATGGGAGGCGAGTTCAATGGCAGCGGGTAATTGCCGAGGGTAAATGAGAATGTCGTAAGTGAAGTTGAATTTGCGAAGATGCGAAATGCCATTCAAGAAATTGGGCTGCATCAGGAAACGATCGTCGGGCTCGGACTGCGCAATATGACGAAATCCGCAGAGTTTGTTGTACTGAGAAAAGAATTGCAGACGTTCTTGGACATTGGGAGAGGAAAGGTCAACCCATCCAACAACTCCGCCGATTCGTTTGCTGCGCCCCGCCAAATTAAGGAGAGCAAGCGTCTCATTTTCTGACTGATCGACTTGAACAACTACCGACGCGTCGATGCCGGAGGCGTGGCATTCAAACTCCAAATCTTGGGGATAGAAATCGCGTTTCAAGATTGCCATGTGATCGGTGATCCAGGAATCTCGAGCAGGATCGTATTTCCAGAAGTGCTGATGAGCATCAATCTTCATAGAAGAATGCGCCACTCCATTCCATTTCAGCCATGGAGATTCAAAAAACCGCCATCGATTGGATAGTTGGAGCCGGTAATAAAGGATGCATCGTCGGAGCAGAGGAATAGCGCCAGGGCGGCCACTTCATCAGGCTCGCCCATGCGGCCGATCGGCTGCGTGGCCGATAATTTTTCGAACATCTCCTGTTCGCGCCCGGGATAATTTTTGTGAAGGTAGTCATCGACAAATGGAGTATGCACGCGCGCCGGAGAAATACAATTGCAGCGAATTTTGTGCGGCAGATAGTCCTTGGCGACGGAGTAGGTCATGGCGATGACCGCGCCTTTGCTCATGCAATAGGCGAAGCGATCGGCTAAACCCGCGGTGCCTGCGATGGAAGCCATGTTCACAATTGCGCCGCCACCGTTCGCCTTCAGCAGATCGATTGCGGCAAACATGCAGTTGTACATGCCTTTTACGTTCACGCGAAAGACACGGTCAAAGTCGGCTTCGGAAGTGGTTTCGAGCTTGCCGATATGGGAGATCCCCGCATTGTTAACCAGGATGTCGAGTGAACCGAGTTGCGAAATTTGCTGGAAGACTTGCTTGGTCTGGGCTTGATCGGATACATCGCAGATGTGAGCCAAGGCTTTGCCGCCGGATTGCGTGATCTCTTTGACTGTAGATGCAGCCGATTTTTCGTCGATATCGAGAGCGCGTACGACACCACCCGCGTTGGCAAATCGGAGGGCGATAGCACGGCCGATTCCGCTGCCGGCGCCGGTAATGGCGGCAATTTTGCCATCGAGACGGAAATTATTCGGGTGATTGGACATCACTAGCGCCGAGACTACATTTTGTAAATCAGGTTGTCAAACAAAGCACGACGGACCGCGAATGGGCTGTTAACACCTGTTGACAGGGGATGCTCGCCGCCCCTTGAAGCACGCTGTATGTCAAGCAAAGTGTATTTGTTAGCTGATTCTCGGGCGTTTTGTCTCAAAATTGTCACCTGACTGTAATTTGTTTTTCCCGGGCGAGTTCGGGCCTTGATTTCCCCTTACACTAGGCAAGACTGTGACGGTGAATACCGCTTGCCAATGCAAAATCATTCTCTTCCCGGTGGGGCTTTCGCGGACGGGAAGAAAGTCGCGCTTGCCAGCGAGTGAATAGCCATGGATACGATTTTAGTCGTGGAAGACAGCCGGGCGATGCAGCGCACTCTACAACGATTATTTGAGTCGGACTCGTTGCAGGTACAAATCGCCTCTGACGGGCCTACAGGTTTGGCCCTGTTCCGCCAGCAACTTCCCTGCGCGGTAGTGCTGGATCTGAAACTACCAGGAATGTCTGGCAAAGAACTATGTCGCGAATTTAAGGCGTTCGCCGCGTCGGTGCCTATTGTCGTGGTGAGTGCAAATTGTGAAGTGGAAGACAAAGTTCTCTTGTTAGAGTTGGGTGCCGACGATTACGTGACAAAGCCTTTTAGTCCGAAGGAATTGCTGGCGCGCGTTCGGCGTACGATGAGACGAATGGGGCCTGCCGCATCGCCGGTCGTACAGGTTTCCGTAAAGTCATCCGGGCGCGAAGTCTTGACATTTGGCGATGCGCGAATAGACTTCACAGGAATGGTAGCGACAGTAGAGGGAAGGCCGATTACTCTCACATCTCAGGAATTCAAATTATTGAAGTACCTGGCGGCTTCGGCGGGCCGTGTCGTATCTCGAGAAGAACTTCTCAATGAGGTTTGGGGTTATCAAAATTATCCTTCCACGCGTACTGTAGACAACCATGTTCTGCGATTGCGGCAGAAGTTAGAACCGGACCCGGCCACGCCGAGATACTTATTGACGATGCGCGGTTCTGGATACAAATTTATTCCTGGAGGTTCAGGCACAGGTTCAAATGCTTGAACTTTGTAGCTGAGTTCCATGCCCACGCTTCGATTACGTTCTCAGCTCTTCTTTGCCGCCTTGTTGATCATCCTCGGTCTGACAGGATCCCTCCTTTTTTTCATTCGACACACTGTAAATGCAGAGGTCCAAAAATCGGTGCGTGACGGTACGCAAGTATCGATCAAGGCATTCGAAAGCGTGCAACAGCAGAGAGAGGTGCAGTTATCACGCACGGCGGCGATGCTTGCGAACTTGCCGCCATTAAAAGCATTGATGTCCACGGAGCATGCCCCGACAATTCAGGACGGCGCAGAAACCTTCTGGAAACTTGGCGGCAGCGATCTGTTCGTATTGGCCAAACCAGGCCGGGAAGTGGTCGCGCTGTACATGAACCAACCGAGTTGGTCTACCGCGACGGTGCAGCGCGATTTGAAACGATCCCTGGATCTTGGGGAGGGCGCCTCCTGGTGGTACGACGGAGGCCGCCTTTATTGGGTTTTTCTGCACCCCATCACTTCGGGAGCGGGTTCAACTGCGCAGGAAATGGGTGTGCTGGCGGTGGGATATCAGGTTGATGCGGCAGTGGCACAGCAGCTTGCTGTCGTTGCCGGAAACCAGATCGCACTAACAGCAAATGACACGGTGATCGCCTCCACTTTGCCGGCGAAAGATGCAGAAGAGTTGGGAAAACTGATTACATCCGGGAGTCGTGAGGTAAAAGATCCGGCCGGAGAAATTACACTACCAACAGATCAGTACACGTTCTCTTCCGTGGTGTTGCAGGGATCTTCGCCTTCTCCCGTGCATTGCTATGTGATGATGCCGTTGGCACCGATTAACACTTTTGTCAGGCGGTTGAATTATTCGATTTATTTTATCGCGGGACTCGCTGTTCTACTTGGTGCTTTGCTGTTTGATTTTATGGCCAGGACAATCACACACCCGCTGGACAATCTGGTTGCCGGGGTTAAGGCATTAGCATCCGGGGATTTCACATACTCGATTAAACCGCAAGGCGGTACTGAATTGGTGGAGTTGAGCACGGCTTTTGCCCGAATGCGGGGCCAATTGCTTACGTTACAGCAACAGCGGATTGAAACGGAACGTATCGGCGCTTTGGCTCAGGCGGCGAGCTCTATCTCTCACGACCTTCGCCATTATCTAGCCGCGATCGTTGCCAACGCCGAATTCCTATACGAGGCCGACAAACTCAAACTCAAGAAGGACGAGATTTACGAGGAAATCCAGACTGCCGCCAACCAAATGACGGACTTGATCGATTCGTTGCGCGAACTTTCGTATCAACGAAGCGCGATCACACCGACGCAGGCCCGCATAGAGGATGTAATTCGCCGGGCGATTGAAGCTATCCACTCCAAGCCGGAATTTCGTGATAGACGAATCGTGCTATTGATGAAAGGAAACCTGGAAGGAAGCTTCGATGCGCGGAAATTGGAACGGGTATTTTTCAATTTGATCTTGAATGCTTGCGAAGTGATGGACGGAGTCGAGGGCCAAATTGTTGTTGAGGCAAAGAGCACGGGAACAAATTTTGAAATTCGTGTGCAAGACAAAGGCACCGGAATTCCCGTAAGCATTCGGAGCGCGTTATTTAATCCATTTGTCAGCTATGGTAAACCGAACGGCACTGGCTTAGGGCTGGCGATTGTAAGCAAAATAGTACAGGACCATGCCGGCAGCGTGTCCGTGGAGCGCACTTCAGAATTGGGGACAACTATTTTGGTGCGCTTGCCTTGCTCTCAAGAGCGCGTAACGGACCGCGCAGAATCTACCACGCCGTAAACGAACACAAATTCTATGGATGTGAATAAGTTGGGGTGGTGGGAGGGGTGTAGTCTTGCCCGTACTTGTTCTTGTGAGCTGAAGAAAAACTTGGATTTTCTGGGATGCTTATCGAGCCAAGATCGGTTGAAGGAGAAGAAACAGTCACGATACGTGTCAAGCTCTTCAAATCTTCGGGCTGGCTACGTTCGTACCAGACATGCAACTCGTATTTCCCTTCGGGTACATTGGGAATCGTAATGTGGCCAGTCTGACCTGAGATGCCGGAATAATCGGTGTCGACAGCAATGACCACAGCGCTCATTTCCGGATGAACGTTGCAGAAGAGAAAACTGATCCCCAACCGGTCGAAACGCACCGAATTCGTTGCTCCGGACTCATACAAACCCAGGTCAAAGCGCTTCCCGTCAAAGAGCGAGAAGACGTTGTGAAAGAACGGGTCGCGATTGGGAAAATCGACAACAGAGCCAACAGGGACAATCAGAACGTGCGGTTGAAAACTTTTGTTGTGCTGGACTAGTTGCCATTTCTTGCGCGTTGCAGTGTCCGCGGTTGATGGTCTTGCCGAGGGATCGAGCGGCTTCAGCCAGATCGCAACATCGGATGCGTCGATTTTTCCTTTGTCGGTCTTCTCTTGATTGTTCGGAGATTTGCCCTGAATCACGGCGTGAACAGTGACTGTGCTCTGCTGTGCGTTAGCGGAAATCGTCGAACAGAAAAACGCAACGCAGACAGCAAGAACCAGCCGCACACTTTTGAGGTCAGAAAATAGCCACACTAGAATATGTATCCCAAGCTTAGATTGACCAGATTAGCTGAATTTGCGTCACGATCCAGAGTGAATGTTTTCAATCTCCTGTACTCCAGCGAAAACACGATATCGGAACGTGGCCGATAAATGAAGTTCACCAATTCACTTTGATTCTTTGAAATGGGCACAGGGTAATACGTGGTATTGCCTCCGTATTCTCGTAGATCTCCCGCGTAAGGATTGTCTTGTCCAAATGCGCCGTTGAACTGCAACTTGGAAGTCGCTTTATACTTGAGCTGTGCCCAACCGCCGACTGAATTCAGGCCAAAAACCTGAGTCTCTGGATCCAGAAGATTTCCCTTCCAGAGCACGCTTTGCCCGACACCTCCATTCAGCCCACCAAGAGCACGCCCGCGATAAAAAGCACTGGTAAATTCGAAGAGATTTCCTAGCGGCACGGTGACATCAAGCGTGCCCGCCCAGCTATCCACGCCGCGATTATATCCCCACGTTTGCCTGCCGTAATAACCGCCAGCACCCAGCGTCAAATTCTGTCCCTCGAGCTTTCGGGTCCAAGCCACTCTTGCGGCATAGGCGGGCTGCCCCGAGGACTCGCCCCAAGTGGGATACCGATAATACTCCGAAGGGGGAACTTCTCCCGACAAGGAATCAAGAAGGCCGCCCTGCAGCAAAACAGAAGATGAGTCAGAAACCGTGAAATTGTGTTGAACACGGAGTTGCGGTGTCCAGCTCCAAAGATTTCCAGAATAGGCCAAAGATGGGATGGCGAGAGTAGCTAAAGAGGTTGGACTGAGTGGCGCGAAAAAGAGAGAGTCTTGCCCCGCAACAACTGATGTTTCCGGCCAATCAAAGTGTACGGTGCCGGTTCGCAGGCGCATGATTCCGAAGGATACTCCGTTGGACGTTTCCGGAAAGCCACCAGCGAAATCGAATTGGATGTTTGCGCTGGTTCGGGCGCCGGCAATCGTCGGACCAAACGCTTCAATGCCAATCTGCGATTGGCGGAGAGAAGCTCCAGTTGAGCCGTTTGAAGAAAGGAGCCCGGGTTGCTGTGCCAGCTGCGGAATATCCACATTTTCTACGGTCCCTCGATTGCCGTACATGTTGAAGAGAATAATTCCGGACAATCGAACTCTATATTTCGAACCGCTTTCCACCTTGGTTTGGCTCTCTTCCGCGATTTTGGAATCGGCGAGTTGTTGATTCTCTTCGAGCCTGGAGATGCGCTCATCGTATGTTTGTGATGAAGATTCCGTAGTTGGAAGGGGCTGCACGGGCTGCACGGACTTGGCCGGGGTCGCCAAAGCGACTAGTTGCAATTTTGCCGCTTCCAGTTCTTTGCGCAGTTCGGCGGATTCCGCGTTTGTAGATTGCTGCTGTGCTTTAAGATCGTTCACTTGGAGGTGCAAGTTTTGAATTTGCCCCTGCAACTGTTGGAGCAGCTTGCCGACGGTGGCGAGGTCCATCTCCTGCTTAGGGGCTTGCCCCGTGCTTTGAGCACACGCCGGTGGAGGCGTGAGGAGCAAAGCGCACATCAGCGTACTGGTTCCCAAAATTCCTTTAGCTGACCCTATGCCTCGCATAAACTACCTCCTATATAGGCAGCATGGCGGCAGGGCACCTGACCAAAATCAGGCGGGCCCGCTTGCCTTCGTTCGATCCTGATGTTCGCCAGGTATACAGCTCAATGCCTGCCGTACTTTTTCAAGAAGAATGGTTCGGGAGAACGGCTTTTGAAGGACATTGAGCTCCCCCGAGATTGTTTCACCGTTTTTCCCCGAGAATTCAGAGTAACCGGTCATGAAAATAACTCGAAGCTTTGATTGAGATTTCCAGAGAGTTTTTGCTAATTCCGTACCGCTCATCCGCGGCATCACCATATCTGTGAGAAGCAGATCGATATTGCCTTCATAAGAGCACGCAATCCCCAAAGCCTCGGCTCCTTCTTTTGCTTCCAGAATTGTGTACCCGCCCGCCTTCAGGAATTCGGATGCGAGTTCGCGGACGGCAGTTTCATCCTCGACCAGCAAAATCGTCTCATTTCCACCCAGAACTTGATCAACCTTCGCTGAATCTTCCCGGGTGGGGAGCTTTTCGGAACGTGGCAGATAAATTTCGAAAGTGGTTCCCTTTCCCAAAGCACTTTCCACCCAGATGAATCCGCCGCTTTGCTTCACAATACCGTAAACTGTGGCAAGCCCTAATCCAGTTCCCTTTCCAACTCCTTTCGTCGTGAAGAATGGCTCGAAGATGTGAGCCCTGGTTTCCGGGGGCATGCCGTGGCCGGTGTCGGAAACGGAAAGCAAAACGTATTCTCCAGGAAACATGGGTGGTCGTAGGCTCGCTGCTTCCGGCCCCATCAATACGTTACACGTCTGCACGTTGAGTTTGCCACCATCTGGCATGGCATCCCGCGCGTTGACTGCAAGGTTCAAAAAGACTTGTTCGATCTGACCGGGATCGGCAAGGACCGAAGCCAGATTGCTTTCTGGTTGAAAACTGAATTCTATATGCTCTCCGATCAAGCGAGGAATCATTTTGTTCATTTCGGAGATGGTCGCATTTAAATCCAGAACGCGGGGCTGCAAGACCTGCATGCGGCTAAAGGCCAGGAGCTGTCGGGTCATGGAAACCGCCCGGTCCGAAGCTTTCTGAATCTGCTGGAGGTAACGGAGCTCAAGTTTATCTGCCATTCCACGATCCAGGAGGAGATCGCTGTTCCCTCGAATTACCGTCAGAAGATTGTTAAAATCGTGCGCAACTCCTCCCGCCAATCTTCCGATACCTTCCATTTTATGCGCCTGGCGAAGTCGAACTTCCAGTTGCTTCTGCTCTTCCTGGGTCTTCTGCAGGTTGCGGCGCATTCGATCGAACGCACCTGTAACCCTTCCGACCTCATCGCCACTGCCGATTTCCAGGGGATAATCAAAATCACCCTGTTCCAAAGCCCGGACACCAGCCACCAAGTCTGAAAGGGGTTGGGTAAATGTGTGGGAAATCAGAAAAACAAGCACACCTCCTGCAAGGACACTGAGCAGTCCTAAGGCCAACAATATTCGATTTAGCTGATTCAGAAATACAGTCGATTTCTCCAAGGACTTCAAGACAATCAGAGTGACTGGCAACTCGCCTGCGGATGACACCCTGACTTTTGTAACCAGATAGCGCTCCTGGGCGTAATCCAATTCAGAAGTAACGTCATGTTGGGCCGCATCCATGTTCAAGAGTTTTGAAAACTTTACGTTTTCTATCGGAGGAAGTGTACTTGCCACGACGGTGTTTCCGCATTGAAAGATGATTTCGCTGGAGACGACCCGGCTGAATTCGCGGGCCTTGCTCTCGTCAATTTCGTGTCCGACGGCCAAAAGGCCCATCACATTTTCCTGATCTGCAGCGCCAAAATAGATGGGCTGCAACCATACTTCATAGAGATGGCCGCCACCAAACCACCAATTTCGCGATTCACCGAACTCCAGTGATCTGCGAAGCGAAGTTTGCGCCTGGGCACGGCTGAAATCGTTGGCGCGCGTTTGCAATCCGACGATTTCACCGGAGCGATTGGCAAGAACCAAGAGATCACCACCTGAGAGCTTCCAGATGCTGAAGGATTCATCCTGAATTGTGGCCCTATCTTCTGTAGTCATCAACGCACGAACGTTGGGCAAATTAGCCAGCATTTGTGCTGAACGGATCAGGGAGGTTTCTCTCTGCTGCGAGAATGTTTTGTAAGTGTCTACGGAATTGTGAAGTTCGTCGCGAAAGGATTGTCGAACGCGGTTCTGGACCTTGTAACTGACAACCGACAGCGTAGCGGCTGTGAGCCCCGCAGTGACCGCCAGCAGAGAGAGAAGGAACTTCGTTCGCAATCGAACGGCTCTGTGCACGAGAATGTACCTCCGGACACTTAATCCCAAATCCGATGCAATTGGCTTCGGTTAAGAAGTAATTTGCTACTCCAATGAAGCTACCACCCCTCTCAGGGCGCAGGGCACGCCGCCGGGGCCTTCGGTATCGAAAGATGCATTGCAGGAGACTCTTCTAGGGCCAGTGGAATTCAGCTGCCGGAGGCTTCAGACAAGATAACTCGAACGCTGGAGGAATTCTGCGAATCGCAGTAACGCTTTTCGGGCGTCACGGCGGTTTCGCCAATTGCCGGGGTAAGGCGAGTCCCATGGCGGTTGAGAATAATCATATAGATGTGCCGGGCGAAAGCGCTCGTGGTTTGCAGAAAACACGGCCACAATGTCGCGTTGCGTTTTGTATTCCGCCAGCATTCTGTTTTTTATTACGAATTCCGCTTCGGACGGATTCACGATAATTTCACCATCTTGGGGATTTCTAAATTGCTGAAAAACGTCGGGCCCCTCCTCACTTTTCCAGTAGAGTGGAAATTCAAAATGCGGCAGTGAAAGTGTTTTCGCGGCGTGACTCGCCAGTACATTGCAGGCATCGTGATCGAGGTGCCCACCTTCAAACGCGTGGGCAACAATTGCGTCGGGGATGAAATCCTTTGCGATGGTCAGTAATGAATCCGAAGCGGCTTCCAAATGATCGAACAGGTGACGATCGGGAAAATGAGCCCCACGCGGCGACTGCAGGCGCCGAAAGGAGCAATTGCGAGCGAGAGCTAGAGCGCGACTGGCTTCTTGGAAACGCTCGTCAGAGTAATTCTTGAGGCTGCCGAATTTTCGCTCAAAGCCATAGCCTGCGGGAGCGCCATCAACAGCGAAAACAACCAAAGCGTTGGGCACGCGCTGTAAGAGTACGCCACAGCCTATGACTTCATCATCAGGATGAGCGACAAACACCAGAAGCCGCTTGGCATCCTCAATCGACATGGGGGATATCTTCCGTATGGAGCCCGGGGAGCTTAATCGATCGTTTCGTGACATCGTCTAATTCTACTTTTTGAAGCGCTTCAGCGACGTCCAGGTCGTCGCTATGGAACGCAACCACATCGCAAAAACCGCACTCGGTTCAGCACCACATCCCTGGGCGTAGCGAGCAACACGTCAAGTATCCATTGATCCAATTTTCCCACTTGTAGTGGCTCGAGTTCGTGCATCGACCCACAAATTCCGGCATAAAGTTTTTCAGCTCATTGCGCTCACAGAGCGACGACGACTCTCCAGCAAACGCCTGGAAACACTACCGGGAAGCATCGTGAGCCCATACTTGACCCAGGCACGCCAGAGCGTTGGCCAACGCTGCAAGGAAACAGTTAGTTTTGTCCGCGATTCCTCAGGGTGACCGCCGGCAAGCAGGTAGGAGCCAAAAACGTAATAACGCTCTGCGATGGCCTTTTGCAAAGCACGGGCTTCGCGCCAAGATAGTCCATTGCAGACGGATTTCGCGTTTTCCAAAGCAGCGATGCCATTCTCCAGATATTTCTCCGGACGCGTGCTCGATGACAAGCCTTCCGGGCAGATTTCCCGGACAGCGAGCACTTCTGGAACAACGGCAATATCCCAACGTGCGGCAATGCGCAACCACAAATGGAAATCTTCGCTGACCGCCAGGGATTCATCGAATTGACCTACTTCTGTCAGGCACTGGCGACGCACCAGTACGGTCGGAGTGAATATGAAACAATCGCGAATCAACGACTCGAAGAGCCTTCCGGTGGCTGGCACTTTAGTATTCGCAAAATACGAACCGGTGTATTTTTGTTCCTTTAGCGTTTCGCAGTCTGAGCAGACCAGCCCTATGTTCGGATTTTGTTTCAGTAAGGCAATTTGGCGCTCCAGTTTGGCGGGCAGCCAGAAGTCATCGGCGTCGAGAAAAGCAATATGACGTTCCGTGGAAATAGAGATGCCGTGATTGCGCGCGGCCGCCGGGCCAGCGTGTTGTTGACGGACCCAAGAGACATACTCCGAATAGGGCCGCATAACTCTTGCGGTTTCGTCTGTCGAGCCGTCGTCAATTACGTAAATATGAAAATTCGGGTGGGTTTGTGAGAGAACACTGTCCAAGGCCCTGGCAAGATACTTCGCTGCGTTATAGCAAGGAACAATTACGGCAACTTCGGAGAGTTTGTCGCGAGCTATGGACATGACAGGCAATTTTGAAAGCCTAAGCTTGACGCGTTCTCTTATTTCTGGTCCGTCTTGCGCGAATCCCAAACCGAAATGATAGAGGGTATAGAGGAAGTGGTTGTCATGAAGATGTAACGACGATGTCAGTTTTTGCCCTTACGCCGGATGTTGTGCCGAAAGTTCATGAATTTTGAATTCTGGAAGAATTACTCTGATTTGACCTTCTTGTGACATATCAAAATGCAGGTCTGCTTAATCTCTAATCTGTGAAGCATGGGAGCCATAGGGCATGAGAAGCAGTCGCTATCTGCATATTTGGGCTGGCCTGATCGTTATGTTGTTTGGGGCATGGCCTGCGAAAGCACAAGAGTGGGTGCCGGTAATTACCGGATCGGCAGGTTTTATTTACTCGAAGGACGCCGGTCAAACGGCTTTGCAGCCGGTCATCAATCCGATTTTACTTTTCCCGATCGGAAACAAGTTAATGGTAGAGGCGGACGCATTCTTGCAAGGGTTCGTGGCGCGTTCGAGCCCGGGCGGTTCATATGAGTGGCAGTCTTTCAGTTCGATTGAATACCTGCAACTCGATTACGTCGTAAATTCGCATATCACCATAGTGGCCGGCCGTTTCTTGACGCCCTTCAATATTTATAGCGAGCGTCTGGGGCCCATCTGGATTCACAACTTTCAAGATGACCCGATTATATTTCCCATTGGCACGCGAACAAGCGGCTCAAGCGATGGCGGAATGGTTCGAGGAGTGGCAATTTCACGGCCTGACTTGCTGTTGAACTACACCGCCTTCTTTTCGGCTTCGAGCAATTCCAGCAAGTTTGGGGCTGGCCGGGCCTTTGGAACGCGAGTGGGAGTTTTTCTGCCGAAACCTAATCTGGAAGTCGGCATGTCTTACCAGCGGTTCTTGCAGGATCAACACAGCAATTCCTACGGTGCGTATCTGGCGTGGAAGCCCATGGCGCGTGTCGACGTTAAGGCGGAATATGCCTACTCACCGCAGGGCCAAGGCTATTGGATTGAGGGCGCGTACCGCTTCAGCGAATCAGGTTTCCTAGGTCGCGAGCTTAAAAATGTTCAGCCGGCCATCCGTGGGCAACAATTTTTTCGGCTGGGACCAAGCGTGAGTGGTGACGGACTGCCGCGGGCAGATACGCAAAGAGTGGATTTCGGGCTCAATTACTATCTTCCACACGAAGTTCGGCTGAACGGGAGCTACGGGCGGCAATTCAGCAGCACCGGAAATTCCAATAATTGGACCCTCGATATTACGTACCGTTTTCTGTTTCCCGTGCCGTTCTGGCCAAAAGGTGGACAGTGAGAAACCTAGACTCCAAATTCTTTGTGTTTGCCCTGCTATTGCTTTCGCTATTTGTGGCAGTAAAGAGCAGCGCCCATCCTCAACAAGCAAGTACGACTACTACGCAGAACGCTATGCCGAAGATCGACGAAGCCAAGGAAGGCGAACAGCGATTTCGTATCAATTGCGGACGATGCCATCACCCACCGGAAGATTTGTCACCACGTGAGGCGCGCGCGGTCGTTCGTCAAATGCGGGTCAGGGCCATGTTGAGCGCCGAAGACGAACGGCTGATCCTGAAGTTCCTGGCCCCGTGATGAATAGTCTGCCAGCAAATCTAGCCGTACTCGGAAGATGTGACGCCGGTTTGACTTTCCAGTGACAACTGAAAATGAACGTACACATATCCTAAGACCATAGGACCTCAGAAAGAGGAACTGTATTTGATGAGACTAAAAAGAATGCTGTTGATTTCGAGTATTTCGTTGATCGCACTGGCACTCAGGGCTGAACCACAGGCGAAGACGGGTGGCAAAACTATTGAAATCACAGAAAGTCGTTTTCAATTTCAGCCTAACGAGATCACGGTGACCAAGGGGCAGGAGGTTATTTTGCTTCTCCACTCGACAGACGTCACTCACGGACTGGTGGTAGAAGCCCTGGGAATCCCGCCAACTGATGAAAAGAAGGGCAAACCAACCCCCATTACGTTTGTTCCGGACAAAGTGGGAACATTCGAGGGGAAATGCTCGCACTTTTGTGGATCGGGGCACGGCTCGATGAAGATAACGATTCACGTCGTTGAACCAACAGGGACATCACAATGAAGCTACGATCGTTCACCACTTTGCTTGCGGCGACTATG
>DASXIT010000143.1:0-2674 GCA_036497825.1 Candidatus Acidiferrum sp. | reverse complement strand
CCGATCAGCCCATTCAAAATCAACAGCTTCGCGGTGATCAGGCAGCTAAAGCTGGTGAACTGCCAGCAACGTACCTGGTCTTCCCCGGCGCGGGGTTACCCTGTGTTCCTGTGCCCAACTTCGACAACCCTGTTTGAAATGCTTTCGGTATTCAGAATAGCTCCAGTGCAACAGAAGGACAAAAACGGAAAGAGGATTCGCAATGAAAAAAGTGTTTAAAGGGCTGCTACTCTCCGCGCTCGCGGCAGTGGCGATATTGGGCGTTCAGCAAAATGTTCTGCGGGGTGAAAACCCTGGTAACGGCAATAAACTGGACGGGGCTTGGGATGTCGTGATCTGGCTACCGGTTTGTGGCGGTGATTTCTGCGCCACGCCCTACCGGATTCTGCGCACGATCTCACCTGTCGGAATCACAGACGGTTATGGTTTCCCCGCGCTCACGAATACGCCCGGCGCGGTCAACAGCAGTGGCCATGGGGATTACGCAAGAATCGGGAATAACCTTTATTCGGCGACGGTTAAGTACTTCGAATTGACTTATAACAGTCCGCTCCCTCCTTTTGGCTCCGTGGTCAGTTCGATAGAGACCGTGCAGGAGACGATTGCGCTCTCGGCGGACGGGAACTCCTATGAGAGCCAGTTTTTGACCACTTTTACGTCTCCAAGCGGCGTGGTGCTGGCCACCAACGGCGGTAAGACGAAGGCGACGCGGATTTCGGCGCGTCCGCCTCAATAGCGTTATTAATTTCAAAGGATGTCTCGGAACGTACCACTTTGTAATTCGCAGAATTAAAAATCAATAGTCCGGGCAGTAACACATTAAGATAACTGGGTAGTTTGCGAATAAGGAGACTGTTATGACTGAAAAAGATTATTTTGCAAGTACCCATGGCCGCGAATGCGCCACGACTTACAACCTGTTGAAGTCGTTCCCGGAGGACAAACTGGACATACGTCCGAATAAGAAATCCCGTAGCGCAAGGGAACTGGCATTCGTGCTGGCCAATCAGGAATTGTTCTTCAAACAGGCAGTCGACGGCGCGATTGATTTTTCACTTTTCGCCAATCAACCCCCGAAAACAATGGCGGAGATCATCAAGGTCCTCGAGAACAACCATAAGGCGGTCCATGAAGCGCTGGAAAAGGCTTCGATGGACGATCTGAACAAGATGGTGAATTTCGGCGGACACGACATGAGACGGCTGGATGCTCTTTGGGCCAACCAGTTCGACATTGTTCACCACCGGGGGCAGTTCTCCGTTTATCTCCGGCTGGCTGATGCAGCGGTGCCTTCGATTTATGGGCCCACTGCCGACACTGCTACGAGCGCAAGCGCTTAAGAAATAGGTTTTTGGAAGTGCAATTTGGGCGGCGCCGCAAAGCGTCGCCCTTTTTTTATTTGAAAGGCCGATTGATGCCAATCGGCCCGCAGGTTGCCAACCTGCCCCACTTGGCTTTTCTAGTTTGAGTGGTAACGCTGAGAATATAGATAACGCACGTTTTCTTTGAAAGTCAGCGTGGTTTACCCGCGCAACGACGCGGTGGCGGGCAAGGGCGCCGTGGAGATCGTGTCCATACTCGCGACCGGCGGGTGGGTGAGCCTGGATGGATCGCTTCCAGGCAATGGGATATGCCAGACATCCGGGGGCGGGGGCAGAGGTACCCCGGGGTGCGATACAACTCAAGGTGGGCACCCCTCCGTAACACTCGATTTCGCGCAAAACCGAGCCTTCGGCGCTTTGTGCCCGGCAAACACGTAACTTTCGCAACTCCCGCGCATCCAATGCATTGACGCCCGTAAGTTGTTGACGAGGCGAGCAGGCAGGGTTGGTGCGTCCGTAATTCGGCGGCTCGGATTACAAGTCCCTGTGATACCATGGGACCTTGGGAGTTGTGTGCGGTTGCCATCGATTCACAGCTCTTTTGGGCTGGCGAGGCGCTCTGATTTCAGAGATGGCTGTTGGGCCCTTCCTGTAGTGGCAAAGACAAAAAGCAATAACAAAACAAAAGAAATGACTGGTTTCGGCGTGCTATTTTCCGTGGTTTCTGGACTTGCTGGGCAAGGGTTTGCAGGGAGGGTAAATCAACATGGCGCATGATGATGATGATCAATTTCTTCGCGAAGCGCCAGTAGGCATCAACTTCGAGGAGGAAGCAACAAAATTCTTCGATCCCGAAGCTGAAGCCGATTTCCTCCATCCGCACCAGCAGCCGGTGGAAGAGTCGATCTACACCGACGATCCGGTGCGCGTGTATCTGCGCGAAATGGGTGCGGTGCCGCTTCTCACGCGCGAAGGCGAAGTGGATCTGGCCCGTCGCATGGAGCGCGGCAAGCTGCGCATGCAGAAGGCGATCAGCCGCTCGGCGCTGGTGCAACTGGCAGTGGTCGAGTTGGCGGACCAGCTGAAGAAGAATCCGGACGATCTCGACAATATGGTCGATATCGGCGGAGAAATCGAAGAAGGCACCCCGGCCGACACCAAGAAGCGCAACGACATCCGTCAGATTTTCGTTGATATCCAGAACGCGCATCGCAAACAGACCCAGTTGCAGGACAAGCTGGAGACGGCGGCGACCGGCAACAAGAAGGCGCGCAAGAAGCTGGTAATGAAGCTCTACCGCGCGCTGGTGGAAACCTCGCTCGCGATCCGGCATGTGCCGTGGATTTCGAGCC
>DASXIT010000142.1:0-21040 GCA_036497825.1 Candidatus Acidiferrum sp. | reverse complement strand
CACCGTCAGCGTTGCAGCAGCGCTCGTCACCGTTCCAGTCGTGTTACTCACGACTACAGCGAACGCCGATCCACTGTCGGAGGTCGTTGTTGCCGGCGTCGTGTAGCTCGTTGACGTGGCACCAGCAATGTTCACTCCGTTTTTCTGCCACTGATAGCTGAGTGGAGCAGTTCCGCCAGCTGCTACGGTGAACGTCGCTGTCTGTCCTGCCGTTATCGTTTGATTGGTTGGTTGCGTCGTGATGGATGGTGCTACGGGAGCCGCGTTCACTGTCAGCGTTGCAGCGGCGCTGGTTGCATTGCCAGTGGAATTGGTGACAACGACTCGGAAGGTGGTACCAGTGTCGGAGGTCGCCGTTGCCGGTGTGGTGTAGCTCGTTGACGTACCACCAGCGATGTTCACACCGTTTTTCTGCCACTGGTAGCTGAGTGGAGCAGTTCCGCCAGCTGCTACTATGAACGTCGCCGTCTGTCCCGCGGTTACCGTTTGATTGGTTGGTTGTGTCGTGATGGATGGTGCCACCGGTGACGCAGTTGCAGTCCCCGTGAGTGCTATGATCGTCGTCGGCGTTTGCGGATCGTTGCTCGTGATGGTGATGCTGCCAGAATCACCTCCCACAATTGTCGGAGAAAACAACACGCTAAAGGAAGTGCTGCCGCCTGCGGCAATGGTGCGGGGTGTAGTTATGCCGGAAATACCGAAAGGACCTCCACTTACGGACAACAGTGAGATGATCAGATTCGTGCTACCGGTGTTTGTTAGCGTCAACGTCCCGTCGGATGTTGCTCCTACCGTTGTGCTTCCCAGATTCAGGCTTCCTGAACTAACACTGATTTGTGGCGACGCGGGGGTCGCGGTCCCGGCGAGCGCGACTTGCTCTGAAGAAACTCCGTTGTCGGTTTGGACTGATAAGGTACCGGTCGCATTTCCTGCAGTAGAGGCATCGAACCAAACTTGAAAGCTACTGGATTGCCCGGCGGCCAAAGAAAGAGGCATGGCAGGGCCGGATAGAGAAAATTGGCCGCTCGAAAGATTTGCCTTTTTGATTTTGACGGTACTCTTCCCCGTGTTCGCCACGGTAACAGTCTGAGAGACCTTCTTGCCGACAACCGTGCTGCCAAAGTTGAGACTGCTCGGAGTCAATTGAATAGAGATTTGCGGTGCAGCCGATGACTTCGGTCCGCCTGCGCTCACCACACCAGCGCAACCGTTCAAAATAACTGTGCTCGCAAGCACTAAGAAGGCGAGTAGTGCGCGGCGCTCAAGCAACCGTTGAACTTTGCAAGCTTCTCGCTGAAAATCCACGTTTAGTAGAGTCAATGAATTCATCGGCCCCTCGATTACATGGCGAAGAGAATGGGTGCGCGTTCGCGCAAAGCTCGTTCCCGCACTCATTACTTCAACCGCGTTGTAGTCAACTCTCGGGCCGGGGGGTCCGCTGAAACTGGAATGTGAAGAATAGAGAGACAATCGTTGCGTGAGCTACTGGCTTGAAGAACAGTTTTAGGTCAAGGCCCACTCTTGGGCACTGCCCGCGTCTTACTCTGCATCAACGATTCTTTAGCCTGAGACGGCACATAGCTAAAAATGCTTGCGAATATGCCTAAAAAGCAGTCTCGCTGTTGCGCATGGGTTTGTGGATGTGGGAACTGAAAAAAATCGCGGGCAGCAAGAACATCGGAGAAATAGTTTGGGAGTTGTCTCGCGTCAAAATCCAACGCGCAAAATGGCGGGCAGTTTTCTATGTTCATGAATCCATTCGTAACTTCGACTGCCTTTTCTGTGTTCTTTCCTGACGAATCCTAGAGAATATAGACTGTCAACTCGGTGTGACCGACACAATCTACTGAGGGAGAAGCCTCGTTCAATCGCGTAAAAAGTCGTTGGCGGAGCAGATGGAGAAATCGAGAAAATGCAGACGTTGATGATTTGCTTGGTGTTTCTGTTCACAGTGGGTTGTTCGCAAGGAAGCACGCCAACAAATACCACCTCAATCGAGGCGAGGCAATCGGCGGCGGCATTCCTCGATCCCGCGGGACAACAGGAATTGCACATGCTCGTGGACAGTGGCAGGCTCGCCGAGTTGCAGTGGCAGAATTTTTCCGATTATGCCATCTGGGTAAAAGAATTCTATGCAACCGAGCCCGTGCAACTTGCCTGGACTAGTGAGGGAAAACCAACTAGACAAGCGTTGGAGTTGATCGCGATTCTGGAGGAGGCCGAGCAGAAAGGGCTCGACAGCAAAGACTATGATGGAGAACGCTGGGCCGGAAGAATTGGAATGTTAAACGGCGAAAAAGGCCGCGGAGAGCCCGAGTTAGTAAAATTCGATGTTGCTTTGACGGTTTCCGCCATGCGGTACACCTCTGATCTTCATATGGGAAGGGTGGATCCAAAAACGCTACATCGTGATTTTGATCCAGAGCGTAGCAAATATGATTTGGCGGAGTTCTTGCGCCAACGCGTCATGACGGCCTCCAGTGTAAAGGAAGCTCTCCGAGGAATAGATCCGCCGTTTCCGGGATATCAACGAACCCTCGTGGCGCTGCAAAAATATCTGCAACTCGCAAAAGAGGAAACCCCGGATCCTTTGCCCACCGTGAAGAAGCCAATCGAACCCGGTCAGAATTATGAGGCTATTGCAAAACTCGCAATGCGCTTGAATTTCTTGGGAGATTTGCCCGCCAGCTCGAATTTGCAGCCTGACTCAACAACTTATCAGGGGGAAATCGTTGAAGCGGTGAAAAGATTCCAGCAGCGGCACGGGCTAGAATCTGAAGGCAAACTGGGTCCACAGACGATCGAAGAACTAAATCGCCCGATGAACTTTCGCGTTCGGCAACTGCAACTCACACTGGAGCGTTGGCGTTGGCTGCCGCACAATTTCGAGGATCCTCCCATCGTTGTAAATATTCCAGAGTTCGTTCTGCGGGCATACGATAAAAGCGGTAACCCAACGCTTCGAATCCGTGTAGTGGTCGGCCGAGCGATGCGCACGGAGACTCCCGTACTTGAAGAGGACATGAAATATGTGGTGTTCTGGCCTTACTGGAACGTCCCACCGAGCATATTGCGCAATGAGATTGTGCCCAAGATCGCCAAGGATCCCGCATACCTGCAGAAAAATTCTTATGAGGTCGTCACCTATTCCGGGCAGCTGGTCACCGATGGGCTTGTGAACGAGGATGTTCTGGTGCAGTTGCGCGCAGCTAAATTAATGGTAAGGCAGAAACCCGGCCCAAAGAATGCCCTGGGGTTGATCAAGTTCATCTTCCCGAACAGCAACAATGTCTATCTGCATTCAACTCCCTCCACTTCGCTGTTTGCACAGAGTCGCCGGGATTTCAGTCACGGTTGCATTCGTGTAGAAGATCCCGCGGCGCTTGCAGAATGGGTGTTGCGAAACAATCCAGGTTGGACGCGAGAGCGAATCGATACGGCTTTCAAAACTCAAAAGGAGCAACAAGTCAATTTATTGAAGACAATACCCGTGCTGATCGTTTACGGCACAGCGATCGTACCTGAAAACGGCAGTGCAGAATTTTTTCAGGATATTTATGGCCTAGACAAGAAGCTCGAAAAACTGATTATGGAAGCCTACGCTGCCAAAACCTAACCTAAGGCTGGAGACCAGGAAATAAGAGTCGAGGGCTGGTCAGCCTATAATCTCTATTGGGGATTGTTCTGCGGAGTGCACCCATAGCACCAATTGCGCACACGCCCTGTGTCCACATGCACGAAGCCCGATCGCGGATAGTAGCCAACACCACCGCGTCCGAGTGCTAAAGCCGCATTCCGCAGGGTAAGCGTGTCAACACCAGCGATTCTGATATCGATAGCATGCGCTTCCTTGTGAAGACTGTTCTTGGCGACGCCAGATGATCGAGCGCGGAGAAACTCATTGCTCCAGGAGGATCTGTACCCGCAGATGATTTGAATTTCCGCTCCGGGATGACCTACGGCAGTGGCTAAATCCGAGAGGATATCAAACACATGCGGATCGTAATGCTTTACCTCTCCGGTCCGATGATCGCGGAGAAAATGATCGAGTTGTTGTTCAGCTTCGGGCAGGAAGGTGTCGCCTTGGCGATAAATGATGTCGATTCGTTCGCCCGTGTGCGTGTGATACAGATGGAGTTCACGTGTATCGCTTTCTCGAGAGTCTGCAGCCACAATGCGGTTGCTTCGGGCAGACAATGTCACGACCAAGCTTGGAACGAGAACCAACAGCACCAACTGTTTCTTCAAACGCAAAAATTTCTCCAAAAACGACTTGGGTGCAAGTACCATAGACACAACGCCAGTCATAAGTTTACAGAATCCTGAGCAGTATGACTAATTTGCAGAAGAACAAAAACTGAGGATCCTGTCTAAACTACTTCCCAGAGGGACAATCCTTTTTCGGAGCGGGCATAAGTTCTCCGGCCGCCTTGCTGATTCGCCGATCGCAATTTTCCCATTCGCCCATCGTGCATTGCTGCTTGCGACAGTCAAATTCGCACAGTGCAGAATCGTCCGGAACGGACTGGACAACTTGGCCTCGAAGCCATTGCCAGATTCTGTGCAGCGATTGGTTGCCTCTCTGATCGTCTTGCACGCCAACGCTCCAAACTCATCTCGCTTCAAAGCTAAAGACTTCCATAGAAATGAGAAGGGGAGCGAATTGTACACCAATAATTAGGTACAGGGCATTCAAAAGAGTGCCGAGGCGGTAAAGGTCGTCGCACAAAAGAGCGAATCTCCAACACATTGAAATAAAATACTTTAGCCATTAGGCCGGGGAATTGATACTAGGTTCTAGTACTAAAGTGGTCCTGTGGACAGGAGAACAGACTGTACCGAATTGGGTCGTCCCACCAGTTATTTTAGACCTTCCACACACTTACTCTCGCAGCCATGGAAGTCCCGGAGGGTAAGTCGATGAGTACCAGTCTGGTAGCTGCCATGGGGAGCAAATGTGCCAGAGAGTCCCTCTTCAGTGGCTGTTTGCTGAGATTAAGTTTGGTGCTGCTGGCACTCTTGCCCTTGTTGATTTTGAACGGCTGCGCAGGTCTGGTCGGTGGAGCCTCGCAACCAACGCAAACTTCCAGTATCGCAGTTTCCCCAACGACCTTGAATTTTGGCAAAGTTGCAGCTGGCCAGAAGATGACACAGAATGTGACGGTCACCAATACGGGCAGTGTCGGCGTCACAGTCCAATCGGCAACTTTCTCAAACCCTCAGTTTGGAATTTCCGGCGTGACTTTCCCGATGTCCCTCAACGCGGGGCAGAGTACAAGTTTCGCAGTTTGGCTAGATGGAACAGCGTCAGGAACTGTGGCTGGAACACTGACGATCCAAGGTGCCGGTTCTGGCAGTACCTCAGGAGTTGTAAGTCTTAGCGGCACGATCACTACTTCGCCTCAACAGCAAATCACCCTAACGCCTTCCGCGCTGGATTTCGGAACGGTAACGATAGGGTCGAAAGGTACATCTACCTTTTCCATTGGGAACAGTGGCTCATCCGACCTGACTGTTTCCGTGATTACCTTGAGTGGTGCTGAATTCGGAATCAGTGGGGTAGCCACGCCAAAAACGATCAGCGCCGGACAGTCCGTTCCCGTGTCAGTCACCTTCACTCCAACGGCGGCCGGGACGGTGCCAGGAAGCATCACGATTACCAGCAATGATCCGACAAATCCTACAACAACAGTTTCGCTAACCGGAACAGGTTCTACGACGCCAGCCGGACAATTGACTGTAAATCCGACGAGCTTGACTTTTTCAAATGTTTCTGCGGGAAGCAACGCATCTCAGAATATTACGCTCGCGAACACAGGAACTGTTGCCGTACAAATTAGCAGCATTACTGCGGCCGGCACCGGTTTCAGCGTAAGCGGCGCTACTGCCCCTTTCACTTTGAATGCAAACCAAACGGCAACGCTTAGTGTAAAGTTCGCGCCCACAGTCGCAGGCACTGACACCGGAAGCATCTCTGTTGCAAGCAATGCAGCGGGATCTCCGCTAACGATAGCTTTAAGCGGAACCGCGACGACTGCACCGGTCGGTCAATTGACTGCTAGTCCGACCAGTTTAAGTTTTGGAAGCGTAGCTGCCGGAAGCAACGCAACACAAAATGTTACGCTCACAAACACCGGCAATGCGGCGCTACAAATAACGAATGTAGCGGCGGCAGGAAGCGGGTTTAGTCAGAGTGGAGTTAGCATACCGAAAACGTTGAGTCCATCTCAGACCGCTACCCTCGCGGTGAAATTTGCGCCGGCTTCGGCGGGCAACGCCTCCGGAAGCATTACGGTAACAAACAGCGCGGGGTCGCCAGTAACGATTGCGTTGAGCGGAACAGGAACGCAGGCGGGACTCAGCATTTCGCCGGCAACCTTTAATTTTGGAAGTATGGTCGATGGGCAAACAAAATCGCAAAACTTTACGCTAACCAACACAGGCACGGCCACGCTTACGGTAAGCCAAATATCGGTCGCAGGTGCCGGTTACAGCGCTAGCGGTTTAAACACTCCTACAACCCTCGGCGTAGGACAGACCGCTTCGTTCAGCGTTCTGTTTGCACCGGCGACAGCTGGAACTCTCGGTGGAAGCGTGAGCATCTCCAGTGATGCTCCGAGCTCGCCGAATTCTGTCACTCTTACGGGTACGGGAGTAGCCAGCTTAGTCACAATCTCGCCCACCCCCAACAGCGTGAGCTTTGGGAGTGTGAACGCCGGAAGTTCAAGTTCTAAGAGCGTGACCATCACCAATAGCGGAAATTCCAGCGTAACGCTTTCCCAGGTGACGGTGAGCGCCAAGGATGTGACCGCCAGTGGAATTTCCACGCCGATGACCCTAACGCCTGGGCAGAATGCATCCCTAAATTTGACCTTTAATCCCTCTGCTTCCGAAAGTGTCACGGGAAATGTGACCGTGTCGACTACGCAAGGTACTAGCGCGGTCATACCCGTTACCGGCAGCGGTGTTCAAGCTGCGTTGTCTTTGATTCCGTCAAGCGTCAGCTTTGGAAGTGTCACCGTTGGGTCGCCGAACTCGCAAACCGTTCAGATTTCTAATACTGGAACCGCGGTCTTGACGATTTCGCAATTGACCGTGAGTGGCAGTGGATTCTCCACTAGCTCGGTTGGTTTACCGCTATCGCTCAATCCCGGAACGTCCAGCACTTTCAACGTACAGTTTGGGCCGCAATCTGCGGGAACGGTTACGGGTGGTGTTTCGCTGGTCAGCAACGCACCTAATTCTCCGAGCAGTTTGCCATTGAGTGGCACGGGAGTCGCCGCAGTTGCCACGATTTCGCTGAGTTCGACCAGCTTGAACTTTGGCAATGTGAATACGGGCAGTTCCGCACAGCAGATCGTCACCATTACCGACACGGGCAATGCCAACGTTACGATCTCTCAAATCAACATCAGCGGCTCTGGATACTCGTTGAGCGGCGCGGGAACTCCGGTGACCTTGTCGCCCACACAATCGCTTACATTTACCGTACAGTTCAGCCCGGCCTCTGGGGCAACCGACAACGGCAGCGTCTCTATCGTGAGCAATGCAACGGGATCTCCGGCGAGCGTTTCGTTGACTGGCACAGGTGTCGCTCAGTCGCACACTGTCGCTTTGAGTTGGAACGCCAGCACATCGAGCGTCTCTGGGTATAACGTCTATCGCACCAAAACGAGTGGCAGTGGGTATGCCAAGGTGAATACATCTCTGGTGGGTGGTTTGAATTACTCTGATTCAAGCGTCCAGAACAGCTCGACCTATTACTACGTGACGACTGCAGTCGACAGTAGCGGTACGGAGAGCAGTTACTCCAACGAAGCGCAGGCCATTATTCCCTGAGTTGGTAGATGATAGTTCGACTATTTCTTCGCGGCGTCTATGGTTGCTTCCTGCGGTACTGCGAAGTTCCATTTCGAGCGGGAATAGATCCAGACCAGAGATTGGGCCAGTAGAGCACCGAATGCGTCCAAGAGTACATCGCGGACTGTTGACTCGCGCAAAGGTACAAAAGACTGATGCCATTCATCCAAACCTGCGTAAGTTACCGCGATCGCTAAGGTGCCGAGAGCCCAACTTAAACGCCAACCGGTGAGTCTGCCACGAATTCCGTGAAACACTGTGACGCTGAAGATGGCAAATTCAGTGACGTGCGCGAGTTTGCGTATAGCAACATGCATGAGATGAATGGAATGAGTAGTAGCGCGGGGAAAAAGCCAATGCAGGATTGGAGTAATGATGCGACTGGTATGCTGGCTGGAAAAATAATGGGTGGAAAAAGATGAAATCAATACAGCCATTAGAATTGCCTGAATCCAATAGGTCCAGCGTGGATACTCAAACGAACCTCGGCTCAATTTAACTTTCCGACCGCTCGTAAATCCTTCAAGTAGGCTTGGATGGCCTCTTGCCAGGAGCGCAAGACAATTCCACGGGCATGTAGACTGTCGGGGGAAAGGACTGAATAGGCTGGTCGCTTGGCTGGCCGCCCCGCTTCCGCTGTGGTGATTGGCAAAACTCGAATGGAACGACGGCCAGCTTGATGAAGCACTTCTTTTGCGAAATCGAACCAGGAACAGGAGCCCGAATTGGTGATATTCAAGATGCCGCGCGCGTCTTTACTGACGAGATCTCGAATTGCGCCGGCCAAATCCCGAGTAAACGTGGGAGAACCGAATTGATCTGCAACTACAGTTAACTCCGGTCTCGTTTCCGAGGCTTTCAGGATTTTCTCAGGGAAGCTTGCGCCAGAAGCGCCGAAGAGCCAGGAAGTGCGTGCGATGCACCAGCACTTGTGATGAGCTTGAACCGCAGCTTCGCCAGCCGCTTTGGATTTTCCGTAAACGTTCAACGGAGCGATGGGATGGTTGGGTTCTATGGGTTCGGTTGCGGTGCCGTCAAAAAGATAATCCGAGCTGACATAGAACAGCCTTGCACCTTGATCTTGAGCTGCCCTAGCGACATTCTTGGTGCCTTCTCCATTTACGGCGAAGGCTTGCTCTGGATTTTTTTCGCTGCCGTCCACGTCCGTGTAAGCGGCAGTCAATATAACCCACTCCGGGCGGGTGCGATCTATCAGCGCGCGAACCTGTCCGAACTCGCGTATGTCTGTGTCACGAGAAGTGGATTGAATAATTTCGTCCTGCGTCCATTCCCGAACGAGGTCTTTACCCAGCATGCCATTGGCGCCAATGATTAAGATTCGCATCGATTACTTGTGTTGTGTTTCCCAATCGTAGGCGATCGCCGGGTCATTGTAAGCGATACGCAATTCGTCGGCAGGATTGTAATGACGGTCTGTGAAATAGAGCAGTTGAATCGGTTCAACGCCCAAAGCCTTGTAACCGTGGCCAACTCCCGGGGGAATGAGAATTTCCCAGGGGCGGAATCTTCCAACATAGATTGTATTCATCAAGCCAAATGTTTTTGAGTGGCGGCGAAGATCATAGAGGAAGACCTGAACCATGCCGGAAACCGCAGCCCATAGATCGGTTTGCTCGGAATGATAGTGAATCGCCTTGATCGTGCCTGGATAAGTGAGTGTGAAGGAAACTTGGATCTGCCGATCGCCCTCGGGGACCATTTGTGTTGCCAAGCCTTTTCCGAGACGGGCTAATTCCATGAAAAATCCCCGGTCATCTGGATAAACTTGCAATGGCTCGATCTTTATGCCGTCAATGAGGTCGGGAGAATCAGACTTGACGATGATTTTTCCAAGACTCTTCTCTGTCCGGCGCAAAATCGCCATTTCAATTCCATTTTTTGTTCCTAAGGGCACAACGGAATCGTCCAGCTTTTCTGCAGCATGAACTTCAGTTGCCATTTGCATTCCTTTCTCAATAAAAACGATCCGCAGAGTTGACCTATCGTGCGGTCATGCCGTTTAAAGCTTGTCGCGCTTGATCCGCAAAAGGAGATTTTGGATCCATACTGATAATCTTGTCGAATTGGGCGCGCGCTTGGATTGTGTCATTTAATTTTTGATAGGTCATTGCCAGGTGATAACGGTACGTCAGGTTTGCCGGCACTTTTTTGACCGCGTCTTCAAACAGAGGCGCCGCAACCGAATAGGCTCCGTTGTTATAGTAAGCCCAGCCAAGAGTGTCGGCGGAGTTGGGAAGGCCAGGGAGACCTTTTCGAGCTGTCTGCGCCAGCGTAAGCGCCACATTCACGCTCCCACCATGCTCCAGCATCAGATACGCCAGGTTGTTCGCGGCAAGCGCATTTTCGGAATCGATCGCAAGCGCCTTCTGATAGGCATTTTCGGCTTCTTGCCAATTTCCTGTGGTTTCATAGACAGCGCCCAGAGTCACATATAGGCGTGCATTCGAAGGAGCAAGTTCAATCGCTCGCTTAAAATTTGCAATCGCCTGATCCGTCTGGCCTTTTTGAGATTGCACATTTGCCAGTAAGGCCAGCGCATTGACGTTCTTACCATCCAGTTCAATGGCGCGGGTCAAAGTGGATTGGGCCTGATCGGTTTGATTGGCCTGCAAAAAAAGTTCAGCTTGCAACAGCAATAAGCTCGAATTATTGGGATTGCGCGCAACTTGTTCCTGGACAAATTTCATCGCTTCCGCTGTTTTCTTCTGGTTTACAAGCGCTTGTACCAACCCCTGCATGGCTTCAATCGAATCCGTGTTACGCGATAGGGCTTCGCGAAAAAAGCTATCCGCTTCGCCGGGTCTTCCTTCCGTAAGCCGTAGTTCACCCAGCTTCGAGTAGGGCTCGGGGCTGTTAGGGGTCATTTGCTGAACATGGACGAGATCGGCCTCGGCACCGAGTGAATCACCTTGATTAATACGGGCAGTGGCGTGGAATAAATAAGCTTCGATCGAATTGGGGGAATATTTTTTCAGTTGATTGCTAGCTTCTTCCACTGCGCGCCAATCGCCGCGCCCGGCAGCAATGGCGCCCAAACCGATCCAAGCCTGAGCAAGAGACGGACGCAAACCGACAGCCTGCCGCAGTTCCGTTTCCGCTTGTTGGGTGTCCCCCTTCTCTCGATAGGCCATACCCAAAACATAATGGGCAATCGCATTTTCGGGTGCGTTTTTCCGTGCCTGCTGCAAAACCTGGATGCTTTCGTCCACCTTTTTTTCTTGCAGAAGAATTTGTCCTTGCAAGATGAGAGCTTCGGAATCTTGAGGAGCCTTTTTCAGAATATCGCTATTCAGTTTTGCGGCTTCATCAAACTTGCGATTCAAAATGAGTAACTGCACATAGCTCTTTTGTATGGCAAGGTCGTTCTTATGTTGTGTCGCCAGTGCTGAAAATTCGGAGAGGGCCTTGTCATATTGCCCGCGGCTCACATAGTAGTCACCCAGCAACCGAGACCCCGTGGGATCATCTGCAAGTTGTTGCTTGGCCTCCGCCAGCGTTTTCTCTGCTTGTGCAGGCTGACCTTCGCTTACATAGAGACCAGCCAAGGCAGCGCGCGGGATCGCGTTCTTCGGCGCTAACAGGATCGCCGCCTGGTATTGCTTCTCCGCTTCTGGCCAGCGTTTCTGCTGTTGATAGAATTTTCCCATCGTAAGCAAAGGCAAGATTGCAGATGGCTCGGCAGCTTGTGCTTTTTTCAAGCTGGTTTCGGCGTCAGAAACCGCTCCCGATCGAGTTTGAATGACCGCAAGATTCAGATAGCTTGCCGCGTGATCGGGCGCCATATTCGCGGCGTCGCTGGCTTCTTGCAATGCTTCTTTCAAGTTCCCTAACGCCAGATCGGACTGCGACAGTAAGATTTGTGCATCAACATTTTTGGGTTCACTTTTGAGAATCAGAAGAGCGCGATCTTTCGCTTCCTGCTGTTTGCCGCCCGATAGATAAATTCTGCCTAGATCGAGTTGTGCCGGCCAATTTTCCGGCTGCAATTCTACGGTTCGCAACAATTCACGGTAAGCCGACAGCCAACTTCCTTCCCGGATATAACACTGCGCGGCCTTGTAGTGGGCTTCCGCAAATCGCGGATCAATCTGCATGGCGCGCCCGTAGGAAATCAAGGCTTCGGCATAATTCCCCTTGTTAAAATCCAGATTGCCCTGGTCAAGGAATTTTTGTTTCCTGATATTCGGGTCGCGAGAACAACCCACCCCAAAACTCGCTAGCAGAGTGCAAAAAACCAGTAATGCCCAAATGATTCTTTTTCGATCGTTTAAACTCAAATCAATAGTCAGTTCTCGCACACTATGCCTTTTCCTCTCTGTGACAGATGCAATTTTGCGCCCTGCAAAGTCTCAAAGGAAGGTCAAAGTCGTACCATCTTGTAAAATAATGAAAATACAATAGTTAATCAATATTGATTGCCAAAGATCATGGGCAATTCCCTTTGTAGAGAGCTTATCTCCCGCTCAGACCAGTGTACGGCAAGAGAATCAGGAGGCTAACTTTGGATAGAATTCTTCCACTGGCGGATGTTCTGAAAGTCCATCTAAGGGTTCAATTATGGAAATTTCCCAAAGCAGCCATCTCAAGTCAATGATAATATGAAGCTTAGTGAGAAACCTACGAGCGATACGCTGCTGCATTGGCGTGGCATCGGCCTTGCTGCTACTCTGTCTGGCGAAGTGTTGTGCAGGCTCTTCGTCAAAGAGGCTTTATGGTACGTAATGGCGAAATGAGTTTGGCGGATATAAAGCGAGTGCTTCGACGCTACTGGTGGATTTTGCCTATCACCACGATTTCCTTAGCCGCAATCGCACTCGCCGCGGCTGTGGTGCTCCCCAAAAAGTACACCTCGCAAACGATGGTCCTTGTTGAGCAACCGACGGTTGGCGCTGATTACGTCAAGCCGGTAATTAGTGAAGATCTGAATCATCGTCTGGCGGCCATGCAGGAGCAGATTTTGAGCCGTACGCGTTTGCAACCGATTATTGAAAAATTTGGCCTTTATCCCAAAGAACGCAACCGCATGCATATGGATGAACTTGTGGAGAAGTTGCGTACCACGATCACAATCAAACCGATGGAGCCAACTCCAGGCACAACGCGGGGCCAGTTACCCGGCTTTTATGTGAACGTAACATTCGATAATCCCCAACTGGCGCAGCAAATCTGCACTGAGATTACTTCTATGTTTCTGGCGCAAAGCGCCGGCGATCGGAAGAAGCAGGCGAAAGTGACTACAGACTTCCTCAGCCAACAACTTGAAGAAGCCAAGCAAAGTCTGGATGAGCAGGATGAAAAGCTTGCAAAGTTTAAGAAGCTGAATTTGGGTTCCTTACCGGAAGAGGAACAGACCAACCTGAACATACTTACGGGAATGAATTCGCAGTTGGAAGCAAATACCCAGGCGCTAAGCAGGGCCCAGCAGGACAAAGCTTTCAATGAATCGCTATTGAGCGCGCAGGAGGCTACCTGGAAAGCTTCTCAAACGGGCCAAAATCCGGAGACCACGGAACAGCAACTGACTGCTCTTCAAGATCAACTGACTAGCCTGGAATCTCGTTACACTCCGGAACATCCTGACGTCATAAAGCTGAAGAGTCAGATCGAACAGCTGAAAAAACAGCAAGCGGCCACGCCGAAAAGCATGGCCCCGGCCAGTGGCAATTCGCAATCGCTGACGGAGCCGCCTCAAATTCAGCAACTCCGAGCGAAATTGAAGCAAAACGAAATGAGTATCAATGATCTGTCACGTCGGCAAACGCAAATAGCAGACCAGATTCGCCACTTACAAGGGCAGGTGCAAGCGAGTCCCATGGTCGAGCAACAATTCAAGGAATTGATGCGCAACTACCAAACTGCTCAGGATTTTTACAACGACTTGCTGAAGAAGAGGCAAAACGCCGGTGTTGCGGGCGATTTGGAAGGCCAAGAGGAAAGCGAACGTTTTCAAGTTTACGATCCGCCGAGTTTGCCTGATAAACCTTCTTTCCCAAAGAAAACTTACTTTGCAGGCGGCGGCATGGCCGGTGGTTTGGTGCTTGGTCTGGGAATCCTTTATCTATTGGCGGCTAGTGACAAATCACTTTATAACGAACGCGATGTCGAAATTGCCTTGAAGCTTCCGGTCTTAACTTTGGTTCCCACATTAAATGTAGCGGCAAGCCAAGCTAAGCAGACCTTAAAAGTTTTGGGTAAATCAGCTTGAGCGGGGAGTGTTGAGGAAAAAATGAGCCGGATTCACGAAGCATTGAAAAAAGCAGCTGAAGAAAAATCATCGAGACTTTTGTCCGCCGCTTCAGCTGACATTATGGATGTCGCTGAGGTGACCCGGACAACCGAAATCTTTCCTCCCGCCACATTGCTGCCAAAAGTTCAGGAGATTCCGAAGGACGGTGGTCGGTTACTGCTGAGCTTCGAACAGCTGGTTCAGAAATGCACTCATCCAACATGGCGACTCGATTCTAGAAGCAGTGTTTTCCACGGCGAAGAAACAGACAAAACAGGGGCTGAACGCTTCCGCACTTTACGTTCAAGGCTTTACCAAATTGCCGGAACTCGCACACTAAAAAAAGTTTTGATCACCAGTAGCATCCCAGCGGAAGGGAAGACGTTTGTGGCTGCAAACCTGGCGCAGTCGATCGTCCGGCAGAACGATCGCCGCGTCCTGCTGATTGACGCTGACCTTCGGGCATCGCGTTTGCATCTGGCTTTAGGAGCGCCCTCATCACCTGGATTAACTGACTATCTGCAAGGTGAAGCGGATGAATTCGCCGTTATGCAAAGCGGGCTCGATGGTAATCTCTGTTTCATCCCCGGTGGCAGTCTTGTATCGAATCCAAGCGAATTGCTTTTGGGCGAGCGGATGAAGCAGTTACTGGAAATGGTCACGCCCATTTTTGACTGGATTATCATAGACTCGCCCCCGGCCTTGCCGGTTCACGATGCGAGTATGCTTGCTGACCTTTGTGATGGGGTTTTGTTTGTTGTACGAGCCGGATACACGGACTTCGAGCTTGCCGAGAAAGCTTCTACGGAGTTCCACGAAAAGAATCTGCTTGGCGTAGTCCTAAACTGCGTCGAAAAGAGTGAATCTTACGGCGAATATTATTATGGTTATGGAGCGGAAAAGGATAAGTCCTGATCCCCGTCGAAATGAACCAACCCTCTAGTCAGTCTGTTGCAGAGCTTGCGAGTACTCTGTTTGTCGGCTTGTCGGAACGCTGAAGAGTCCACAAGATCGGCAAAAGCAATAACAGCCCAAGTAAGAAAAAGACGACACCACCATCGTGATGTAGCCTTCCGTACAGAAAACTTGGGTCGACATACTGTGCAAGGATTGTCAACGTAGCGATACGCACGCCGTTCTTAATGATCATTACTAAGACGCCGGCAAACACGAATACTGCTTGTTTCCAAAATGTGCGCAAGAAAAGGTGTCCCACAATCAGCGCAAGTATAATGAGTGCCAGGCTCGAACGAATTCCGCTGCATTCCTTGGCTACTTCGATATTCACGTGGGCAAGATGGAATACAAATCCATCGCGCATGGCGGGCACACTAGTAAGATCGAAAATCATCTCCGCAACGTCAGCAGAACCCTTTTGCAAGAAATAGATAATGGGGTTCAGCAATGTGTCGGGCAACGGAATAGAAAACAACAGCAGAAATAGAGGGAAGCGGGCGTTCTTAAATGCATCTCGTCCAAAAAACAAGGCAAATCCCGAGATCCAAACGAGTACCAGAGACAAGGCATATACCGCGAGAACATTGGCGCGGGGCCAGGTCGCTGCGAATGTTCTCGCCAGCAAAAAGGTAAGGACGGAGAAGATTAAAATGATTGTGCCAAGAATATTATCGTAGGAAATATGCTGTAGTACTTTTTTCTTTTCAAGGTAAATCAGCCACAGGCAGATGAGTGGCACGATAATGATATGGGAGGCGTTTGGATCGGTCCGTGAAAAACGAAACAATTCTATGCATGGCTTTATGAAGAGAGCCATTGAAATGACAAGCCAGATAGCAAAATAGAGAATTCGTCTGCCGTCGGACTGCTTGTCAACCTTCAAGTAATCACTCCTTAGAAAATTGCCGTCTCACAAAAAAACATATTGGCGCGTACTTTGGCTCGGCTTGCTAGGTGCGGAAGGTCTCTGCACGGTTCGTGTAGTGACGATCGTAGTATTTTAGGTACTCACCAGAGCGCGCATGATCCAGCCACGCGGAATTGGCCTGATACCAATCAATGGTTCGGTGAATCCCTTCTTCAAAGTTCACTTTGGGCGCCCAACCCAGTTCGCGTTGGATTTTCGAGCTGTCCAATGCATAGCGACGATCATGGCCTGGCCGATCTTTGACATATTTCATCAGGGATTCGGGTTTGCCAAGGAGTTGCAAAATGGTTCGTACGATCTTCAGATTCGGTTGTGGCGTACCTGCCGAAACGTTATAGACCGAACCCGTCTTTGCCTTGTCCAAAGCCAAAGCGATGGCGCTGCAGTAATCCTCGACAAAAAGCCAATCTCTTTCCTGTAGACCGTCTCCGTAAATCGGCAGCGATTTATCCTCGCGGGCATTGGCGATAATGAGGGGGATTAACTTTTCAGGGAATTGAAATGGACCGAAATTATTCGTGCAGCGGAGAATGACAGCAGAAACGCCGTAGGTGTTTGCGTATGCTGCTACAAAATGATCGGCAGATGCTTTGCTGGCAGCATAGGGACTACGTGGGTCGAGCGTTGTTTCTTCCGTAAAGCTGACTCCAACCGGCGCACTGCCATAAACCTCATCCGTGCTGATGTGAATAAAGCGGGGAAGCTCGAAGCGCCGCGCGGCCTCAAGGAGACATTGCGTGCCAAGTATATTTGTGCTGAGAAATGGCGACGCATCCTCAATGCTACGGTCCACGTGGGTCTCCGCGGCAAAATTTACGACTGCGTCGAAACCTTGTTCCAAGATGCCGTTGACGTCCTGCTTGCTGGCAATATCGCCGCGAACGAATTCATACCGTGGATCGTTTGCGATATCAGCAAGGCTCTCTGGATTTCCAGCGTACGTCAGTTTGTCAAAGTTGGTTATCCGCACGCTTTGATTCGACTTCAGCAGATGGCGAATGAAATTGGAACCGATAAAGCCGGCGCCGCCGGTAACAAGGACTTTCATTTACTCTCTCCTAGATTTAAAACTGTCTGCTGGACCAAAAATTAATTTGCTTTTCATGATTCTGAATTTCGAGAATGCCGCGGTGGCACTCCCCGCCCAGGAATCTTGTTCGCTCCTGTTTTCGCGACAAGGTTAGTCGCATGTAGGAGAGATTCGAAAGTCCCAGCATCCGTCCACCAGCCATCGAGAATGCTATGGGTCAGATTTCCTTCCGCAAGATACATATTATTCACGTCTGTAATTTCCAGCTCGTTGCGCGAACTCGGTTTGGTCTTCCCAATTTTTTCAAACACAGTTGCGTCATAAAAGTAAATTCCCGTTACTGCAAAACTGGACTTCGGTGTTTTGGGTTTCTCTTCGATGCCCAAGATTTTGCCATTTGCGATTTCCGGGCACCCGAAACGCTCCGGGTCGGGAACTTCCTTCAGTAGAATGTGGGCACCTCTTGATTGCTTCTCAAATGCTTCTTTCGAGGCAATGATATTGTTCTCGATGACGTTATCGCCCAATACTACGCAGATTTTCTCACCCTCCACAAATGGCTCAGCCAAGCGCAAGGCGTCGGCGATCCCACCTTCGCCTTCCTGGTAGGTGTAGTGAATCCGATGCAGGTCAAAATCCTTCCCATTGGAAAGCAGCCGAAGAAACTCTCCCGAATTCTGACCACCCGTTACGACGATGATGTCGCGGATACCGGCGTCAACCATGGTTTGGATGGGATAGAAGACCATCGGGCGATCGTACACCGGTAACAGATGCTTGTTTGTCACGCGCGTTAAAGGATAAAGGCGAGAGCCTTTACCTCCCGCTAAAACTACACCCTTCATTTTTGTATCCTCCGCAGGCCCGGTTCGGCCCGATCAATGCCCATCGGTTATTATTGGTTCCGATTAATGTTTGCACTTCAAGCGCCACACTTACCTCTAAAACGATACCCTAACTCTTGTGAAATCAGCGGGAAACATGGCCACAAAATGTGCTTTTGTATCGAAATTCTACCAATCTTAACTTCTTTGATTTGTTATACATGTAAAATGGAAAAGAGTTGGCACTATTGGATAGTCTGCTTCTCTCTTGCGCCTCTGCCCAAAGGCAGTGCCAGAGCACGACTTCTGGCTAACTCCTATAGTACACAAGAAAAAGACTTTAGAGGAATTGATCACAAGGAGTGAGATGGCAGGCTGGGTGCCAATAGACTCGGTGACTTTGATGCATCAATCCACTGGTATCCTATTGCGCATTCTTATCGGACCAGAAAGAGATCGAAAGTGCTGAAATTCGTGCAAGACAAATCGCTAGCCTCTAAATTGCCGTGGTATGCCTTGCAAGTTCGAGCTCGTCATGAAAAGAACGTGACAAATTATTTGAATGGAATGGGTTACGAGACATTTCTCCCTCTTTCCAAGAGTGCGCGTCAATGGTCTGACCGCAAAAAGGAAATTGATTTGCCCCTTTTCCCTGGGTACATTTTCTGTAGATTCGATGTGCAAAACCGATTGCCCATCCTCAAAACGCCTGGAATGCTGCAGATTGTTGGCTACAGCCGGATACCCATTCCCGTGGATGAAATTGAGATCGATGCCATCCAATCGGTGGTTGCTTCGGGCTTGCCAAATCAGCCCTGCGCATTCCTTGAGGTTGGTGATCGAGTCATCGTCCAAGCCGGCCCCTTGACCGGCCTAGAGGGAATCCTGGTGGAATGCCGGGGAAAGAATAGACTGATTCTTTCCATAAATTTACTGCAGCGCTCTATTGCGGTTGAGATTAGCTCCAATCATGTAGCGTTACATCCCAAGGATACTGTTTATACCGATTGTAATTCCTCAAGGTTTGAACTTGAATATGCTAGCTAGGTTTGCGGCTACCTGGTTGCGCCCGAGTATCCTGTTACCACCGCATTGTGATTGAGCTGATCCATGCGAACCATCACGAAACCAGATATGGCAGAATGGCTCGCCGCTGATCAGCTCTTGAGAAACGGTTCTCCGGGAAGTGCTTCTTCTGCTCTGACGAAATCAAGAAAAGGTGAAGCGGTCGGCTTGTCGATCCGTGCTATCGATCCACTCTCCGATCAAAGATGGGAACAATTCGTCGAGAATCACCCGCGTTCCTCAATTTTTCATACCCAGGCGTGGCTAGAGGCTCTTCGCCGTACTTATGGGTACACTCCCGTCGTATACACCACCACTACACCGCGGGAGACTGCTCTGCGGAATGGTGTTTTATTTTGTGAGGTCAATAGCTGGCTGACTGGAAAGCGGCTTGTTTCACTGCCTTTTTCTGACCATTGTGAGCCGTTAATTGATCAAGCCGATGAACTCCAGGAGATTTACACAGACCTGGAGCGCTTAGTACATTCCCGGTATTGGCGCTATATCGAAATGCGTCCAATCAGAACTTTAGAGTTATCTCCTTCGGTTTTTCATTCAACCCTACGCTATTATTTTCACCAGCTTGACCTTACTCCTGATCTGGATTCCATCTATAAGAGCTTTCACAAAAATTCAATTCAACGCAAAATCAAACGCGCAGAACGCGAAGGTCTGATTTACTGGGAAGACTCAAATCTAGAACTGCTCGATCCGTTTTACAGATTATTTTCTGTGACCAGGCAGAGACACAAAATTCCACCTCCACCGCTTAGTTGGTTTAGAAACTTGATCGAAACTCTTGGCGAAAGATTGAAGATTCGCATGGCCTTCAAAGGGGACCATCCTGTAGCAGGAATGGTGACAATCAGGCATAGAGGCACCTTTGTTTATAAATACGGTTGTTCGGACGCTCGTTTCCATAGTCTTGGCGGAATGCCCATGCTTTATTGGAAATCAATTCGGGAGGCGAAGACAACGGGTTGCCGTATTTTCGATTTTGGCCGATGTGATTTTGATCAAGCGGGTTTAATTATTTTCAAGCGACGATGGGGAGCCGCCGAATCAGTTCTGACTTATTCACGCTATGCAAATCAAGATAATACTGCTATGCATTTTCCTCCAGAGGAAGCTTCGCTAAAGATGAAGCTTGCAAAGGAATTATTTGCTCATCTGCCTGTGAAATGTCTCTCGTTTGTCGGTAATATCTTGTACAAGCACGTTGGATGAAACAGCCAAGTTTCTCACCGGTTGCTGCCAGAATCCGCGACACAACCGTTTTGCAATCCTACCGTAACACGCTGGAAATCATGCATTTATTGGCCTTGGCCTAACGAAAATGCGAACTGGAATCCAGCTACTGGAATGTCTTTGCAACAATAAGGCAGTGCTTTTCTCATTCCCACCTAGAAGGTCGGTCGCAGACACTCCCTTGAAGTGTCCCGAAATCTTATGGCGAAATAAGATTAGCATTATCAGTAATATAAAGAACCGGATTTCGGCTGGCCTTTGAATGCTAATCGCTAATTTCTGGCAGTCTAATTGCCCATCTACTTGCTAACGGGAGTGTCCAACGGGACTCTTGTGGCGGTAGCCTGTCAGAGTTTGGCGAGCGTAAAAGGCAAGGCCACTAGCAAATTAGGTTTCGAAGAAAGAGTGTCTTCTAGCAGAGATTAGATAAACGGGCGATAAATCAACTCTTCGCTCCCTGAGGAGACCTGAAAGAAAGAGATCTGGCCCCAGCCAGCACTTTTGAGTGGAACTTATGACTACGATAGCCAATACCATAATTTCAAACGCGAAGCCGGTTGTAAGGACCAATAGGAAGTTAGACCGCGGTATCCGCCAGCCGAATGGTAATCCTCTGAAGCTGATGCAACAGATCTTAAACGAAGACCTCTTCCTCGGCATGCTCTGCCTGGAACGGAAACGTGCAGAGCGCTCTAGCAAGAAATTTCTTCTGGTTCTTCTTGATGCTCACGATTTGCTGAAGTCTAAGCAAAAAGAGGAAGTGATGAAGGGGCTCGCTCTTGCGGTCAATGCTTCCCGTAGAGAGACGGATCTGGCGGGCTGGTATCAACAAGAAGCCATTATGGGAATCATCTTCAGTGAACTCAAAGAGTTTACTGAGG
>DASXIT010000141.1:0-18961 GCA_036497825.1 Candidatus Acidiferrum sp. | reverse complement strand
CTCTTCGAGTTCCATGTGGATCTTCATCGTGCCCGCAATCGTCCGCACGGCACCCGCGCCCACTCCCAACTTCCTCACCGCTTCGATCGACGCCTTCCGCAACCGCTTATCCGCTGTCAGCCCTAAATAATTGTTCGACGCCAGATTGATCACTTCTCGCCCGTCAAACACGCAAACCGGCTTCTGCTCGCCCTCTAGCACGCGCAACTTCGGCGCTACTCCTTTGGCCCGCAAATCCGCCAGCGCCTCGCTCACATACTGCAATGGATTCTGTTTCGTGCTTGCTGCCCCAGTTTCACTCATGCCCCACCTCCCGATTGGCCGTAACCTCTGCGCTTTCTGTGTCTATGCGTTAAATCTCTTTTCCTACTTCCGTATCCCGTTTGGGTACAAAAGTATCTTCCCCGCCAATCCGCCCTGCAGTTTTGCAAACGCCGCTTCAAATCCTTCCAGTCCCATCCGTTCCCCAAACAGCGGCTCCAGGTTCACCCGCCCAGCCTTCAGTAATGCGGTCATCTGCACCCAAGTCCCATACATCCGCCGTCCATAAATTCCCTGCACTGTTGCGCCCTTAAAAATGACGTCCTGCACCAAATCCAGTTGTACCGTCTCGGTTGGGATTCCCAGCAACGAAGCTCTTCCTCCCGCTCGCAACGCCTTGAATCCCTGTTGAATCGCCGTCGGATGCCCGCTCATCTCGAGCAAAACATCTACGCCCGTTCCGCCGGTAGCTTCCAAAATTTTCTGCACCACGTCTTCATTCGCCGGATTCAACACAAAATCCGCGCCCATCTCTTTCGCCATCTTGCGGCGATGCTCATTCGTTTCGGTAGCAAATACCGTCGAGCTCCCGCACGCTTTCGCCACCGCCACCGACATCAACCCAATCGGCCCGCATCCGGTAACCACCACCGTCTGCCCGGCAATCGCTCCCGCCAACACCGTATGCACCGCATTCCCCAGCGGATCGAGAATTGCCGCATAGTGTTCTGGAATCGCCGGATCCAACTTCCAGATATTTGTCGCCGGAATCTTCACGAATTCGGCGAACGCTCCATCCTGATCGATTCCAATGATTTTCAAATTCTGGCAGATGTGCGCTTCGCCCAACCGGCATTGGTGGCAATGCCCGCAATTCACATGCATTTCCGCGCTGACGAAATCCCCTACCTTAACCGCCTCTACCTCTTCCCCAACTTTTTCCACTACGCCGCAAAACTCGTGCCCCAGTGTTACCGGCGGTTTGATCCGCCCTTGCGACCAGCGATCCCATCCATATATATGTAAGTCCGTACCGCAAATCGACGTCGCCTTCACCCGCACCAACACATCCGCCGGCCCAATCACCGGCAACGGCACATCTTCGATTTGCAGTCCTTTGCCCGCGCGGGTCTTGCGTAGCGCTTTCATCGTGACAGACATTCAGGCAGGCTCCTCACCCATACAGGCACATTTCTATAGGCCAATTTTAAATCCTAACATATTGCTTCTGCCCTCCCATGTATCGCACCGTTACCCAACCCTTCCCCGCCAGCTCGAATCCACTCCTCATCTAAGATGAGCCTACAGTTCCATCTCAATTCATGAATGTCATCCAAAACACTGTGGCACAGTCACTCTTGCGTGCCCCGAGCCGCGAAGCTACGCGATGCAAGGCGACCGCCAAAGCCAAGAGGGCTGGCGGTTTTGGCAAGAACTCTGGGTCAAGTAGGCGGAAGATCATCGCCAATCTTCAATAACCAGGCCAGGCACGCGCGGAAACTCTTTGCCGTTGCTGGTTACCAGAGTGGCCCCAAGGCTGAGCGCTTGGGCTGCGATGAGCGTATCGAGCGGACCGAGCAGTGTCTTCGCGAGGGCAGCGCACCTTGGCGTAAGCGTCCGCCATGCGGTGGTCGAGCGGGAATACGTCGAACGGCGCAACCATCACGGACAGAAGGTGTTCATTCCGGGCTCGAAGCTGCGGGGGTTGCAAGGTCGCGTTGCTCGACGCGATACACAAACAATAGTCAAACATTAGATAGCAAGATGCGGGTGTTCTGGGGTAATTCGCGGGATCAGACCAACGGTCCAGTAGACTGTACGCATAGACAAACAAATTGCTTTCTTGCGGGATTGAGATTTGCTTGCAATCTGTCCACGCAGTCCGCACTACGTTTGGCTGTTATCGTTTGCCGGGAAAACCGTCAAGATGTGCGAATTTGGACAGTCACGTATTGAAAAAGTCCTTATCCTTGGTCGTTGAGAGCGTTGCGGAGGGTCAGCCCTCAGAGAACCAGCACGTTTCAGCCACGATGCCCGCGCTTTACGCATTCCTGTCCCGTATCCGTAGTTTGCTTGGGTTCCTACCTCCTTTGGCAAAAAAGTTGTTCGGTATGAGGCCACACAACGAGGAGTTCCCTCCACAGCGAATGTGTCCATTTTGCGGGCGCATCACCTTGCGCCGCAAACGAAATTGCCTGGAATGCGGCAAATCTCTCAAACCAGCTTAGAAGTCGATGCAGAAATCGGTAGAAATCGGGTCGACCGGGACAAAAGGACTCTGATGACTAGGAATGTAAACGTGCAGTACGTGGGATTTAAAGCGAAAGAGCTGGGGCGTGAATATAGCTTCATCGTGCGGCAAGCCTTAAACGAGTCCACAGAATATACAATAACAATCGGGAACGAGGCATTTGGCCCGCGTCGTGTGCGCTTTCAAGACGCTCCCGAGATCTGTTCGCTGAGGCTTCATCGTGAGCTGGCTGCATTCGAAGACCATCCTCCGCAGGCACATTATCGAATCAGCGAAATGGACCTAGACGAATTCATCTCTTCGCACAAACCAAGTTCTCGGGGGTACCCTTATAAGCCCAAGGATCGGTCGGAGCAGTAATGTTGATACCGACCTCAGGCTGGTAATAATATTCCCCCGACTAGCTGCCCCATACTTGAGAATGCGATCAGATGTCTGATTGGCCGACTTGGACAAGTGGAACAATTCTTGCCAGTCTCCTGTGACGCGGGGACTGCCAGGCCGACAAGCCTGGAACCTGTATACAAGTGAACAGACACCTTCTTTAAGCCGGACTAAGGTTGGGTTGCCTCAAAAAGACTGTTTTGTTGGACGGCCCGTCCGCGGAGTCTGTTCTCCGGGGCTTTCACAAGTGCTAAGGATAGCGCCATCGAGTTGGCAGATGTGCGGCAGACGTGTTTTGCTCGTGTTGTTGGGGTAGAGTCCCAAAGATTTTTTGTAGGGAATAAAGGGAGATCAAAGAAATGAATCAAAATATTACTCCTCTGCATGACCGCGTGCTGGTCCGCAGGCTCGAAGCGAAAGAGACGGAAAAAGGCGGCATCATTATCCCCGATTCGGCAAAGGAAAAGCCGCAAGAGGGAGAAGTTGTCGCGGTTGGTGCTGGCAAGATAGAAAAAGGCCATCGCGTCCCACTCGACGTGAAGGTTGGTGACCGCATTTTATTCGGCAAGTATAGCGGCAACGAAATCAAGGTCAACGACCAGGAATATCTTATCTTTCGTGAGGAAGACATTTTGGTCAAAGTCAACGAAGCTGCAAAAGCGGCGGGTGGCAAGAAGTAGGTTTGACCCCAACCGAATATTTCGGGCGGGACAATACATCATCCTGGAGGGTGAAGTCTCATGGCAAAACAAATTGTAACTGGTACGTATTCTCGCCAAGCTATTTTGCGCGGTGTCAATATCCTGGCTGATGCTGTCAAAATCACGCTCGGCCCGAAAGGGCGCAATGCAGTCATTGAAAAGAAGTTCGGTTCACCCATCATCACTAAAGACGGCGTAACGGTCGCAAAAGAGATCGAGTTGCAGGATCCTCTCGAGAATATGGGAGCGCAGATGGTGCGCGAGGTTGCCTCCAAAACCTCGGACGTGGCTGGCGATGGGACCACCACAGCGACTGTGCTGGCCCAGGCAATCTTCCGCGAGGGTGTGCGAACCGTTGCTGCAGGTGCCAGCCCGATGGCGCTCAAGCGCGGCATCAACAAAGCCGTCGAAGTTGCCGTAGCAGAGATTAAAAGACTCTCCCGCGAGGTGAAGGGCGACATGATTGCCCAGGTTGGCACCATCAGCGCGAACACTGACAAACAGGTTGGCGGCATCATTGCCGAGGCAATGAAAAAAGTAGGCAAAGACGGGGTCATCACGGTAGAGGAATCCAAAACGATCGAGACAACCCTTGAAATTGTCGAGGGCATGCAATTCGACCGCGGGTATCTTTCACCCTATTTCATTACCGATCCGGAGCGCATGGAATGCGTGCTTGACGAGGTCCGAATTCTCATCCATGAAAAGAAGATAAGTTCGATGAAGGATCTTCTCCCCCTTCTCGAGCAAACCTCCAAATTGAACAAGCCCCTGCTCATCATTTCTGAAGATCTCGAGGGCGAAGCCTTGGCCACACTTGTCGTCAACAAACTGCGCGGCACTCTGCAATGCGCCGCCGTGAAAGCTCCCGGCTTCGGCGACCGCCGCAAGGCCATGCTCGAAGACATAGCCATTCTCACGGGCGGCAAGGCCATCACCGAAGACCTCGGCCTCAAGCTCGAAAACGTGAAACTCGAAGAACTAGGCACCGCCAAGAAGGTAACCATCGACAAAGACAACACCACGATCATCGCCGGCGCTGGCAATCCCAGCGAAATCGAAGGCCGAATCAAGCAGCTTCGTATGCAGATCGAGGAGACTACCTAGGACTACGACCGCGAAAAACTTCAGGAGCGTCTTGCCAAGCTCGTTGGCGGCGTCGCCATAATCAAAGTGGGCGCAGTAACCGAAACGGAGTTAAAAGAGAAAAAGGCTCGCGTGGAGGACGCCATGCACGCTACTCGAGCGGCAGTTGAAGAAGGCATCGTCGCAGGCGGCGGTACTGCTCTCCTTCGCTGCTTGCCGGCCTTGGAGAAGCTCAAACTCCAGGATGATGAAGCCATCGGGGTGAACATTGTAAAGCGTGCGCTCGAAGAACCATTGCGCCAGATCGCTCTGAACGCGGGGCATGAAGGTGCGCTGATTGTGGGACGAGTGCGCGATTCCAAGGACGAGAACTTCGGCTTCAATGCGGAGACGGGCGAGTTCGGCGACCTAGTCAAGGCAGGCGTAATTGATCCAGCCAAGGTAACCCGTCTTGCCCTTCAGAACGCAGCGTCCATTGTCTCCTTGATGCTCACTACAGAAGTCCTGATAGCTGAGGAAAAGTCGGGTGATAAGGCAGCAGCCGCTACAGCCGGTTATGGCGGTATGGGCGGCCAGTACTAAACACGCTTCGGAAAACGCAGTGAACATGCTTAAAGTTGCGCGGCAGGTGCTGGCGAAAGGTAGCTCTGGCAACCGTTCGTCGCACACCTCGTTTTCAGAACCAGATGGGTGGACAAAGAGTATGGGCAGCTCACTGGACTGAACTGGCTTGACGCAATCCCTTGTCCCCGTTTGAGTACACCTTCTTATTGAGATTCGGAAAATGAAATCGTTTATCAATTCAACTTTATGCCTGGTGATGTTCCTTTTGGTGGCGCCTGTTCTCTTTGCGCAGGACACCTTGAAGTATCATTCCTTCTCGCTCGGAATGACTCTCTCAGAATTCTCGCAGCAACTGACCAAAAACCGGCAGACGTGAGAATCCTCCACCAGAACCCAGTGCTGCTGCAAGAACTCCGCTGGTGGCCATTGAGTTTGGCGCCTCTACCATGACACTACCTCAGGCACGTGGGGCCGCTTGACTCCCGACAATTCCCGGTTGTATGTCCAAGACCTCTCTGCCCAGGAAATCTATTCCCTGCAACTCCAGTCCCGCTGAAATCTTTTCTCCAGTTCTGACGTATCATTAGTTGACACCACAGTTGACACCATGTCTTATGCCTGATTCCCAACCCGCCATCCAACTCGATCACATCTCCCGCCACTACACCATGGGCGAAAGCAGCGTTCGCGCGGTCGACGATGTCTCTCTCTCTGTCGCCCCCAACGAATTTCTTGCTCTCCTCGGCTCCTCCGGCTCCGGTAAATCCACGCTTCTCAATCTCATCGCCGGACTCGACCGCCCCACTTCGGGCTCCATCATCACCAACGGCCAAAACATAGCCGCTCTTTCTTCTCTCGCCTTAGCTCGCTATCGCTCGAACACCATCGGCATGATCTTCCAATCCTTCCATCTCCTTCCGCGCATGACTCTAGAAGAAAACGTCGAGCTTCCTCTTCGCTTGGCCGAAGTGGATCGCGCCGAACGCCCAGCCCGCGTTCGTGAAGCTCTCGAGCGCGTTCGCCTTACCCACCGCTTCGGCCATCGCCCCACCGAACTTTCCGGCGGCGAACAGCAACGCGTCGCCATCGCCCGCGCTCTTGTCAATCTCCCAAAAATTCTTCTCGCCGATGAGCCTACCGGCAATCTCGATTCCGCTACCGGCGAATCCATCCTCACTCTTCTTCGCGAACTCCAGCGCACCATGGGCATGACCATCATCATGGTTACTCACGAACGGCCGCTTGCCGAACGATTCGCTGATCGTCTTGCCATCATGGGCGATGGCAAACTTCTTTCGACCTCGGCTGCGGTCAAGGAACCAGTCCAATGAAACCGCGCGACCTCACCGATCTCGCTCTCCGCAATCTTCGCGAAGCCATTCTTAGGAACGCTCTTACCACTCTGGGAGTCGCCGTCGGTGTGGCTTCGCTCGTCGCCATGCTTTCTCTCGGCGTCGGCCTTCAGGAACTAGCCTCAAAACGCCTCTCACAAAGCGGACTGTTCGACACGATCGTCGTCACGCCGAAAAATAATTTCCGTGGTATGGGTGGAGGCCCTCCACGTCGCGAAGCCGCCGATTCCGATAAGCCTCCACGCATTCTCGATGAAGATGCTCGTCACGAACTTGAAAAACTTCCCAACGTGATCGAAGTCTATCCGCAAGTCCGTTTCTTCACCGAAGTTCGCTTCAACAGCAAACCTTTCGCCACGATGGTCGCGGGCATGCCCGAATCTTCCAAAAAATCCGGTTCCTTCGACGGCATGGAAGGCAATTTCTTTTCCTCCGCAACCGCCGATGAAGCCATCCTGCAAATTGAATTTGCCAAGGAACTTTCCATCAATCCTTCTTCTCTCATTGGCCAGGATCTGGTTCTTCGCTACGCCGAACGCCAGGCTCTCCCTGCTTCCACCGATACTGCGGCGCCTGATTCTGCCGATCCTCCTGGTGGCGGTGGCGGCTTTTCGGTAGTCCCCAAAGAACTTCACCTGAAAATTGTTGGCATCGTCGAAACCGAACCGGCCCAAGGCTTCGGCGGTTACGGCAATGCCCGTCTCCTCATGCCGCTCAACACCGCTTCCACTCTTCGTGCCGCTCAGGTCAATGATCTTCGGGACATCGTCCGCGACAATACCGCCAACAAAATCACGTATGCTTCTCTCTCGGTTCGCGCCAAATCCCCTTCGCTTGCCGAGTCGCTCGAAAATTCCATCAAATCCATGGGCTTCAACGCCTTCTCTCTTCTCGACGCCAGCAAATCCCTCCGCACTTTTTTCTCTGTCTTCGATCTTCTTCTCGGAATCTTTGGCAGCCTCGCTCTTGCTGTCGCCACTCTCGGCATCATCAACACTCTGGTGATGGCCATCCTCGAACGCCGCCGCGAAATTGGCGTCCTCAAAGCCCTCGGTGCTGCCGACTCCGACGTTCAGCAACTCTTCTTTGTCGAAGCCGGTGTCATGGGCCTGTTCGGCGGCATATTCGGAGTTCTTTTCGGTTGGCTCATCGGTCGCGGTCTCACCTTCGGCACCAACGTCTACCTCAAACGCCAAAATCTTAATCCCATCGAACTTTCTTCCGTTCCCTGGTGGCTCATCCTTTCCGCGATTGCCTTCGCCATTCTTGTCAGTCTTGCCGCTGGCCTTTATCCTGCTTCTCGTGCCGCCAAGCTCAATCCCGTCGACGCCCTCCGCTATGAATGATCTGGTTTTTTCTAATCCCGTTGAGCCCGACCCAACAGTACTTGCGGTTGCCCAATCGATCTTCTTACTCTTGGTTCTTCTCTTTCTCCTGCCCCTCCCCACCCACGCCGCCGGCCGCGTCGAATGCAACTCCATGCCCAGCAAAATCCTCGCCCGCCCCGTTCCCTACTGCGTCGTTCTCCCGACTTCCTTCGACGCCGATAAAACCAAACACTTCCCCATCCTCTATTTCTTCCACGGTCTCGGCGATAACGAACAGTTCCTGGTCCACTCAGGCCTCTGGAATGTCGTCGAAGATCTCCGCGACAAGCGCGAGCTAAAAGATTTCCTGATCGCTACGCCAGACGGCGGCACAACGTTCTACATCAACTCCAAAGACGGCAGGAATCGTTACGAAGACTTCCTGATCCAAGAATTTTTTCCGTTCATCGAGAAGCGTTATCGAGTCGCATCCGGCCGGGCCAATCGTGCCATCGATGGAGTCTCGATGGGCGGTTTCGGCGCCCTCCACTTAGCCTTCCGCCACCCGCAACTTTTTTCCTCCGTCAGCGCCCACAGCGCTGCCCTCATCGATAAGATTCCTGCCTCGGTCTCTGCCTCTGCTCCCCCCTCTCCCCGGAATCGTATCTTCGGCGGAGTCTTCGGCGTCCCCTTCGATCCAGTCTTCTGGCAGCAGACGAGCCCGCTAACCCTTGTGCGCACCGCCGATCTTTCCGGCCTGAAAATTTATTTCGACTGCGGTGAGGAGGACGACTACGGTTTTGAAGCCGGCGCCACGGCCCTCGACAAAATCCTCACCACCCGCCAGATCCCTCACCAGTTCCATCTTTACCCCGGCCGCCACGACTACACCTACTTCGCCGCCCACATCCCCGCCTCCCTACAATTCGCTTCGAGCCTCTTCCCTTCACGGTCATATCCCACCTTCTGAGGCGGACGCTTTGACTTTTCCGCTTTCAAGGAAACTCAACTGACGGAACGCTTTGCCCTTCGCTTCGATGCTCAACTCTTCAACATTTTTAATCACCCGGTTTTTGACGCTCCCAACAACAACGTGGCCTTCAATCCTTCCTTCTGCAGTCCGCCGGATATGACCACCTCTTTCAATTGCGGCGCTTCTCCCGGCTATCTGATTCCACCTTCAGGCAACGGCGGCACAATTCAACACACAATCGGCAGCCCCCGCTTTGTCCAACTGGCCTTACACTTGCGCTTCTAACCTCAACCCTGCAATTCGCATTGCAAAAACGGGACTGCTTCCGCAGTCCTGTTTTTTTCTAGTTTTCTTCGTCTTGAAAATCCAACACGTTCGAAATGCTTCTCTTCTTATATCTTCTTTGTCTGCTATCATTCCCGCCTGGTGCGCCGCCACCAGGGCGCGGAGGCTCGATGAACCTTTCCCAGCGGCTGACTGAAATTCGCACCGGCTTCGAGCGGCCCTTTTGGGTCGCCAATATCAGCGAACTTTTTGAGCGTCTTTCCTATTACGCCGCCTTCGCTTCTCTTGCTCGCTATCTTCACGAAGCTCTCGACTTCCCAACCGAACGTGCCTCCAGCCTCTCCGGTCTGTTCGGCGGCCTGGTCTGGTTTCTCGCCATCTTCGGTGGAGCGATCGCCGATCGCTTGGGCTTTCGACGCGCGCTCTCCCTTGCCTACCTGATTCTCGCCGCGGCTTACTTTACTCTTGGCTCCATCGGCTCACCTTGGCTGGCTCCTATCCGCAACGCTGTTCCTCTTGGCCTTTTTGTCGGTGTCATCTTGATTCTTCCTGCTCTGGGCATTTCCATGGTAAAGCCTTGCGTCGTCGCCACCACTGCCCGCGCTTCCAATCCCAACGTCCGGTCCATCGGCTATTCCATCTATTACACGCTTGTAAACATCGGCAGCGCGCTCGGCCCCTTCGTTGCCTCTGTCGTTCATCGCCACATGAGCGTGGAAAATGTGTTCCGCGTTTCTGCACTCAGTGTGTTCCTTATGTTTTTCGCGGTACTGCTTTTCTTCCGCGAACCGCGTAAATCCGAGGAAGTGCAAACCGAAAGCATCGCCGCCACCGTTCGCAATTTTGGCAAAGTGGTTTCCAATCCAAAATTCATGTTGTTTCTCCTAATCTTCACCGGATACTGGATCGTCTATTGGCAGCTATTCATCACTCTGCCCATCTACGTTCACGATTACGTCAATCCTGAAGCGGACACCGAGCGCATGCTCTCCATCGGCCCGATCATCGTCATCTGCTTCACCGTGGTTTTCAGTGTGCTCACGCAAAAAGTCTCTGCCTTTCGCGCCGTTATCCTCGGCACTCTTGTATCGATGGTATCGTTTGCCATCCTTGCGCTGCATACCAGCATGTGGGCTCTCTACGCTTCCCTTGTCGTCATCGCCGTGGGTGAATTGATACAGCAGCCGCGTTATTACGATTACATTTCACGCCTTGCTCCCGCCGGACAGCAAGGCACTTACATGGGTTTCGCTTTTCTCCCCTTAGGCATTGGCTCCTTCCTGGGTGGCCCCATCGGCGGAGCCCTACTCCATCATTTCGGCGAAGTGCAACACCAGCCCCAGCTTTTCCTGTGGGCCCTCACCGCCATTGGTTTGGCGACAACTGTTTTGCTGTGGATTTATGACCGGATCGTGCAACCCGGCAAAGAGGAGACCGCAGATCCCAAAGTTAGTTAACCATTCGTCGCAGCGAATCCAGCGCTTGACGCGCCAGCGTATACCGCGGTTCGACGTTCAGCGCTTCCTGGAAACAGCGCATCGCCTGCCCATACATTTCCTTGCCGAGATACGCGCGCCCCAAATTGTAATGAGGGAAATGCCGCGGCTCGTATCTCCGCGCTTCGACCGCTTGCTGCAGCCAGGGAATTGCCTCGTCAAACTGCCCCAGCTCAATCATGTAAGCGCCAATATCGTTGTAAGGATTTCCAAAATCAGGGTCGAGTTCAATCGCCCGTTTGCATTCCGCGATCGCATCCAGCAAGCGGCCCTGGAAATGGTACGTCCACCCCAGGAAAGTATGCGCTTCCGCCGTCGGATGCAGATCTAGGGAAGATTGATACAGCTTTACGGCGTGGTCGTAATCGCCTTCCATCTGTGCCTGATACGCATCTTGCAATACTTCCCACGCCCGAGTCAGAGTCTCCTGATTCATGCGCCCATTGTGGCCGTATCAAGCGAACTACGTCAAAGGTACGAAAGTGCTAGCTGTGCATAGGGGATACTGTCCTATATGACGGGGTGTCAGTGGAAATTCCTTGCCAGAACGTAGAAAATAAGGGTGCGCTATTTCAACGAGGGGGAACTGTGAATCGTACTTTCGGAACTTTCATCATGATCGGTGCTTCTGCCGCCATTCTTTGCGCCGGAGCACTTTTCGCACAAGACACCAGCAAGAAGGCAGGAAGCTCAAACGCTGCAGCAGTAGGCCGTGGTAAAGAAGTTTTTCAGCAGAAATGCGCTCTATGCCACTACGACACCAGCGACCAGAAAAAGATCGGCCCCGGCCTGAAAGGATTGAACAAGCGCGGTACTTTCAGCGTCAACGGCAACAAGATCACAGATGACTCCCTGAAAACCTGGATTGAAAACGGCGACCAGTTAATGCCCCCGTTTAAAGATCAACTGGAGCCCGGACAACTGAAGGACGTGATCGCCTACGTGAAAACTCTTTGACATCCTCCCCTCCCTCGAGGGAGGGGATTCCTACTGGCTCACCCGCTAAGCGGGGATACCTTCGGTGGGTTCCTGACACGACGGGCTTACATCACCCGAAGATGACGAACAGGCTAACGAGGCGAGTCCCGCCTCTCTGATATTTACGGCACCAACCCAATCCGCATTGGCTGAGAAGCCGCAGGATACACAAACGAATTTCGCTTGCGATTTGCGATTCTCAGCCGATACGTGCCCACACGCAGGGCACTTGCGGCTCGTGTTTTGTGCTAGCACCGGGACAAGCAGACCGCCTTGCCATTGGGTTTTGTATTCTAACTGGCGGCGCAACTCGAATGGGCTGGCATCCAAGACCGAGCGGTTCAGCCCGGACTTCTGCGCTACCTTCTTTGTTGCTCGCTGACTCATGTTTTGAACTTGCAAGTCCTCGACACAAACAACGGCGTGGTTTTTGCTGATGTCGTTCGAGACCTTGTGTATGAAATCCTTTCTGAGGTTGGCGATTTTGCTGTGCAACTTTGTGATACCGGCTTTCCCCTTACGCCAGTTCTTCGAGAACTTCTTCTTCCTCGCGATACGGCGTTGCAGTTTCGCCAGTTTCGGCATGAACTTTTTCAGCGGTTGGCACTGGCCCACAACTTCGCCGTTTGACAGGGTAGCGAAGTTGACTACACCCCAATCCAGACCGACTGCCGATGTTGCTGGGTGCTGCGGTGTCTCGGTCTCACGCTCCGTTTGGATAGCCACGAACCATTTGCCGCACGACTCGCTGAGGGTGATGTTCTTTGCTTCGCCAAGTACGTCTTGCGATTTGCGGTAGCGCATCCAGCCAATCTTGGGGACTTTGATCCGCCCATTCTGGCTGTCTAGGTTGAACCCTTGCGGGATGCGAAAACTCTCCCGCTGACCTTTCTTTTTGAACTTGGGAAAGTCGGCTCGCTTTTGAAAGAAGTTTGTGTAGGCTCTCTCAAGATTTTTGAGGGCTTGCTGCAACGCCTGCGCTGGTACGTTTGACAGGAACTCGTGCTCCATTTTCCAGTTCGGCAGCAAGGCGCATAGACCAGCATAGCCCAAACGCTTTTCCTTTTTCTTGTAGCGTTCGCTGTTGAGAGCTAGTCCTTTGTTGTAGACCAAGCGACAGGACCCAGCGAACTGTCGCAAGTTGCGAACTTGTTCGCCGTTGGGCATCAACTCGAATTTGAATGCTTGCCGTCTCAACACAATCCCATTAGATTCTTGGTCTATGCGATTGTCAAAAGATATTCGTCACGGCAGGCATTGCGTGTTCGCATTACATGTTCACTTGGTCTTTGTCACAAAGTATCGAACAAAGGTATTGGACCGGGACGCCATCCAACGGCTTAAGGTCATGTTCGAAAAGGTTTGCCTCGACTTCGAGGCTCAACTGGTTGAAATGAACGGCCAGGCCGAACACGTTCACCTGCTGATCAACTACCCACCGAAACGCTCGGTGTCGAGCATGGTCAACAGCCTGAAAGGTGTTTCCAGCCGGCTGCTCAGACTTGAGCGACCTGATATTGAGAAACGCTATTGCAACAACGTCCTGTGGTCGCCTTCTTATTTCGCTGCCAGTTGCGGCGGGGCACCGCTGGGCATCATTCAGCAATACGTCGAGCAACAAAAGACACCCCTTTAAGGGTCTTATATCCCAGGCCTGTTAAGTCCGGAGCTTTACGGCCCCACCGGGTAACTAAAGTTTCCACACAAACTGCAGAGAGTGCTTGCGTGTTCAGTTGTAAGTGATTCCCATTTTGCAACCCCAAAGAGAAACCCCCGGCAACCTGATTCACTCAGGTTTGCCGGGGGTCGATAATTCCACTCTCTTTTGCGAGAGTAAAAGCTACTTCAGAACGGCGTCTTTCAGGGCCTTGGCCGGGCGGAGGCGGACAACCGTCTTCGCTTTGATCTTGATCTGTTCGCCGGTCTGGGGATTGCGGCCGATGCGCGCCTTGCGGTGTGCTTTCACAACGCGGCCGATGCCCGGGATGACGAATTTTCCTGCGCTGCCCTTGGCTTCCTTAACGGCAAGCTTATGCAGTTCATCAAAAAAGGTCACGACGGTCTTCTTCGACGATCCAAGTTTCTCGGCGAGTACCGCGACGATCTTAGTTTTGCTCAAAGGCTTGGCTGCCATTTATTCTGCTTATCCTCCTGAGATGTCTATCCACCTCGAACGATCGAGGCCAGCCACGAGCAAAAACATGCGTTTTTACTGCAAATAACTCGGGCCGCATCGGACTATAACGAAGGCGCGCAGGGAACGCAAGTGCCAAACAGCAAAAAGTAAGGGAAAAATGCGTTTTTTTTCAGGGGATGTGCAAAACAGGCTGATTTCATGCGGGTCAGCGCAAATCTTCCCATCCAGGAACCGCCTTCTCCCTATGCTACTCTTTCTAATTCCAAATTAATCAAGGAGAAAGCAACATGAGCTCGAGTTCAAACTGGAAGGAATTGGAACAACGCATTTCCACGGCCGTGAAGTCAGGACGCCGGCCCGTAGCTGTGACGTTCCTCGATGCTCCGCCGTCAGGCGTCACAAAATTTGAAGGTACCGAGCCCTCCGGTTGCAGCTTCTGGCGATTGGCAGCGGCCGGCCGCACTTTTTACACGCTCCCTGAAAATCATTTTAACTGCGCCGTAGGAGCCTACACGCACAACATTTCTCTTTCTCCCGAACGCGAAAAGGAAACCGAGCAGACATTGAAGATGATGTTCGATCTCGGCTACGTAAAGCCCGAAGAAGTGCCGCAAATACCGAGGCTCGCTAAGAGCCCCAAGGCGATTCTGTATTCTCCTCTGAGCGATGCGAACGCGGCACCCGATGTCGTCCTGTTCGCCTGCAAGCCGGCAGGCGCGATGCTTTTACAAGAGGCGGCTAATCGCGCTGGGGTCGGAACAGGTGCGCCAGCATTGGGTCGTCCCACCTGCATGGCTTTGCCGGCATCTTTGCAGCACGGCGCGATCACCAGCCTCGGCTGTATCGGCAATCGTGTGTACACCGGCTTGTCCGAGGATGAACTGTACGTTGTCGTATGCGGAAAAGATCTGCCTGCGATCGCAGATGCATTGGAAACAATTGAAAGCGCCAACACCGCCCTGCTCAACTACGCCAGAGGCCGCCGGCAAGAACTCGCCAGCGCCTGAATTTGACGGCGGTTTGCGGATAGAATGCCGCAACGTTTTTCTGCAGAATTCACCTCATTGCATAACATCACTGAGGTGAACTATGAATTCATTCAAAGTGGTCGCCATTCCCACGGAAGTGGCGCAATACGTCAGAGCCAGCGGAAAATCGCCGGTCTACGGATTCCCCGCGCACAAGGAAATTGCCACGGGACGTGCGCCCTGCCGTCATTGTCTGGAATTGATCCGCGAACAAAAAGAAGAACTGCTTCTCTTTACTTACGACCCGTTTCGCGAAGTGGGCGCGCCGCCGCTCCCAGGCCCCGTTTACGTGCATTCAGAAGAATGCCCGCGCCACAATGAGGAGGAGATGTTTCCGGCAGGCTACCAAGGGCGCAAGCTGACGTTTGACGCTTACGATGCTGATGGTGCTTTGCGGAAAGGAGTGTTCTTATCAGGGGGCGGTGAAGAAGAAATCGCCAATCGTTTATTTGCGGATGAGGCCGTTCACTATATTCATGTCCGCAGCACCGAGGCTGGCTGCTTCCTGTTCCGCCTGCAACGCATCTGAAGCAATCGCCTGCAATTGTAGGGGCACGGCACTGCCGTGCCCGTGTTTCGTCTCTTCTTTACCCCTACGTGGCGCCTTTGGTTCTACTACAGCGAAGCTAGATCTTCGTACAGATGCGCGATTGCCTTAATCCCGCCAAAATAATTTTCCAGCGCAATGTGCTCATCAGGGGCGTGCGCATTCTCATCGGGTAGACCGAAGCCAATCAACACGCAGGGAACCTTAAACGTATCGTGCATCTGGGTAACGAAGGGAATGGAGCCGCCTTCGCGAATAAACACCGCCTTCTTGCCGAAGCCCTTTTCGAGCGCGTTTTGTGCAACCTGAAAAATCGGCGCTTGGAAGGCTGCTACCCAGGGTTTGCCGGTGCTCAACACTTCAAATTTGCAATGCACGCTTTTTGGAAGCAACTTGCGAATCTGCTTTTCCACCAGCTTGGCAATTTTTTGCGGAGATTGTTTCGGCACCAGCCGCGTGGAGAATTTTGCGTAAGCCTTGGAGGGGATCACCGTCTTTGCCCCTTCGCCTTGATAGCCACCCCAAATACCGTTAATTTCCAGCGTGGGACGAATCCACAAGCGCTCCACCGTTGAGAATCCCTTTTCGCCAAAGTATCCCGGCGCGCCAACAGCTCTTTCAAAATCCTTCACCTTCCAAGGCAACTTTTGGAGTGCCTTGCGCTCTGCTGCAAAAACCGTATCCACATCATCATAAAAGCCGGGAATCGCAACGCGGTAATTTTTGTCATGAAGCTTGGCAAACAGTTCCGTCAAAATCGTCAGTGGATTCGGAACGGCTCCCCCGTACACACCGGAATGGAGGTCGCGCGCAGGGCCGGTAAGCTCGATCTGATAATAATTCAACCCCCGCAAGCCATAGGTAATCGAGGGAGCTCCTTTACCCAGCATGGAAGTATCTGAAACAATTAGTGCGTCCGCTTTCAACTTTTCCTTATTTTTCTGTACGTAATCCCACAAGCTGACGCTGCCGACTTCTTCCTCTCCTTCAATCAATACCTTGATGTTGACTGGAAATTTCCCATTGAGCTCATGAAGCGATTCCAGAGCCTTCAAGTGGATGTGGACTTGACCTTTATCATCGGCGGTTCCGCGGCCATACAGGTTTCCATTTCGCGATTCGGGCTCGAATGCGGGCGAGGTCCACAATTCCAGAGGTTCCGCGGGCTGCACATCGTAATGTCCATAAAAAAGAACCGTGGGCTTCCCGGGGGCTTCGAGCGATTCGGCATAAACGAGGGGATGAAGATTGGTGGGAACGATTTCCACTTTCTGGAATCCGGCGGTTCGAAGGTGATCGGCGACCCATTTGGCGGCCCGTTCAATATCCGGCTTGTGCTCGCTCTTGGCGCTGACCGATGGAATCCGGAGGAACTCGCATAATTCGGTCAAATGCTGATCGCGACGACCTTCGATAAATTCAGTAAGGTTCATAGGGGACCCTCAGGCACAATAATCCGGCCACAGAATAAATACGTAAAATTTCAAATAAAGTTGCGACCCTGGGTTGGCGACCAATCGAAATATTTCGGTGCCGAAACCGCATCTCTAATTCTACGGCCAGCGTTAGTAACGCACAAGTTTTCGAGCAAATAAATGATGCGAAACGAACGCGGAATATGGACTTGCACAGACGCATAAGCCTTAGACGGTAGCGTACCCACAAATAGCTCTGGCCGTTGCCGGAATGGCATTGCAGTTCGGGGACACCTGTACCTTCGGGCAATTGACGGCGATTGCGGGTACGCCCAAGATGGGCCCATGCAGGAAACGGTGCATGTCAGTTCACGGAGAAGCCAGCGCGTCTTTCACAGGATGCGGCTGAAGGCACACGGCCGCGCGCACAACGGCAAAAAATTTCGCGAGATTTGCGAGACCGTGGTGGTGAACGCACATGGCGGACTGCTGAACTTGAGCAACGAAGTGGATAACGGCGAGATGATCGTCCTGGAAAATCCGGTGACCCAGGAAGAACAGGAATGCCGGATCGTCTTTATCGGTGAAGCGGGAAACCGCGGGCAACGCATTGGCATTGAGTTTCTTACCCCCGCCCCCCACTTTTGGGGAATCGAATTCGAACCGTCGCAAGCAGCGCCGGATTCAGATCCGCAAGCGCAATAGTTCGATTGCCGCACATTCTTCTCGCCCCTTCGACATCTCTAAATTTTGGCGTAGGAGACGGCACCGTGCCCGTCTTGGGTCTCCGCTCCGATAATTTCATGCCGTGGTACTTGCTCTTGTACTTGTCGCCAGCGATCGATTCCGTTTCAAAAACCAATCTCCCAAGCGCCACAGAAGCAAAATTCCCACCAGCGCGCCGTAAAACAATGGCTTACGAACGTCAGACTTCACCAGCCAGTAGTAGTGGATCACGCCGCAAACTGCCGCCGCGTACACTGCGCGATGAATCATTTGCCAACGCTTGCCGCCAAGCCGGCGAATCCAGCCTTTCGTAGAAGTAACGGCCAGCGGTATCAGCAAAACGAAAGCCGTAAAGCCGACAGTAACGAATCGCCTTTTCTGTACGTCGCGCCACATCCCTGCAAGATCAAACGACTGGTCCGGGCCGATGTATGTCAGGAAGTGAAGGCATGCGTAGAAAAATGCAAAAAGTCCCAGCATGCGGCGAAAACGTATGAGGTCGGCGAGATCAAGCAACTTGCGCAGCGGAGTAATGGCTAAGGTAAAGATCAAAAAGCGAAGAGTCCAATCTCCCGTTGCGTGTTGGAGAAACTCCACTGGATTGGCGGTCAGTTTACCTTGATAAGCACGCAGTAGAATCCATAGGAACGGAGCGGTGGACAGCACAAACACCGCAATCTTGCTCCATTTGCTGGAAAGAATTTTATTCAACACATGGCTCGCTTTAGTGGTATTTCTTCAGGTCCATGCCCGTGTACAGGCTGGCGACTTGATCGCCGTAGCCGTTAAACATCAGGGTCTTGCGGGTGAAAATTTCGCCTAGTCGGCGCTCGGTAGCCTGGCTCCAGCGTGGGTGTTCTACATCCGGATTGACGTTTGAGTAGAAGCCGTATTCCGTCGCGGAATAGCGATTCCACGTCGTGGGAGGTTCATCTTTCACGAAACGGATTTTCACCAGCGATTTAATGCTCTTGTATCCATACTTCCAGGGAATCACCATGCGCACCGGAGCCCCATCCTGATTCGGCAAGGATTCTCCATACATGCCGACGCAAAGAAGCGCCAATGGATTCATGGCTTCATCAATGCGCAAACCCTCGACATAAGGAAATTCAATCCCGCCATATTTTGCTTGCGGCATTTGCGAAGGATCGTAAAACGAAGTGAAAGCCACATACTTGGCTTTTTCCGTCGGTTCAGCCAGTTTCACCAGTTGGCTGAACGAATAGCCAATCCATGGCACCACGATCGACCAGCGCTCCACGCAACGGTGGCGATAGATGCGCTCCTCGAGTGGAGCCACCTTCAAAATATCTTCCATGCCGAGCTTAATCGGCTTCTTCACTTCACCTTCGATCGAAACGGTCCAGGGAGAAGTGCGAAAATTCCCGGAGTTTTTCGAGGGATCAGCCTTATCAGTGCCAAATTCGTAAAAATTGTTGTAATGCGTCACATCCTGCAGCGAGGTGA
>DASXIT010000140.1:0-48833 GCA_036497825.1 Candidatus Acidiferrum sp. | reverse complement strand
CTCGTTCCAAGTTCGCGTTGCGCATTGTCCGCCCAACAGTGCGCGACACTCACAGTTGCATCGCACACTAAATTCGGAGCGGCCACTGTTACTAGTATATTAAATTAACCATTTCGTATGACCCTAAACGGGTGAAATCGTAACAGAATCATTAAAAATGGGGCGGATAATGAAGAAGGCCCGTGGCGGACGGGCCGTAGAACAAGGGCGGAATTCACAACGCCGCAAATTGCGCCACAAAACGCGGCTACCTGTCAGAACTGACATCAACGGAGCGGCACTGCTCAGAGCATGATGCCGTCAAGTTTTGCGTTTGGAAATTGCGAACATATGGTAGAGTCTCTCAGGCTGCGGACCGCCAATCCCACCTCCCGCCTGAAAATTACAACTAGGTGAACTTATGTCTTGTAAGTTGTGCTCATCCACAGAGCAAACGTATTTTCCCGCCGAATTTAACTTTAGTCTTCCTGGATTAGCGCGAATCAATCTATCTTCCGTTTATTACAGCCACAAAATTTTAGTCTGTTTAGATTGCGGACATGCGGAGCTTGTTATCCCTGCGCTCAAATTGGGAGAACTCAGACGAGGAATGGAAAAATCTACGAACGGAAACATCCACAACCGGACTTCGGAGCTTTTTGGTTTCGGCAGTGTTATGACGCGGAATGCGTCTACGGACCTGATATAAAAGAAGTGGAGCCACGGTATGAAGAACTTCGTCGTCGGCCTTGGGGTTATCTCATTTTTGTGGATTCTGCTCTGGCTCGTAGGATACGTCTCAGAATCGTGGGCTAGACGGATGCGAGCACGCCATCAAAAGAATCCAAGACTCTCCGTCGAGTAGCCGCGACAGCGCAGACTCACCAAAAATGCGCCCGAAAATGAAAAAGGCCCGTGGGCGGTCCGGGCCTTCGTAATAAGTGCGCACTCTATAAGCTACATTGATTGTCCCACAGGGCAATCGGAAAGACGTTGCTCCAGAGCATCTCCAAAAGTCCCTAAGGCGCTATGTTTGAGCGGGTTGGTAGTGGCACTTGCTGGTCTGTGTATCGGTGGGAACGGACGGTTATGACTTAGCGTCACTTCTGAACTGTTCGGGTTCGCCAGTGTAGCGATTCGCACCTAGATTCCGCTTCAGATAAAGCCTTCATTTGCGTTCAACTCGAACTATCTCGAACTTCCGGCTGATGTACGGAGGTTCTGCGCCACTTAATGTACAACCGAGGAGTTGTTCGGCTCCTCCAGCGACTGACACATCCCCGTCGCTTACGCTTGTTTGACCCGAAACTGTGATGCTGATTTTCAAAGTCACCTTTATCTCTTGGTTCGGCAAATTATTTTGTAAAGCCGCCATTTGACCATTGGCAGCGCAGCTTTTGTCTGCTTTGTAAGTGAGCCTTGCGTCGTCCAGTGGCATTGCAGTCGCGCAAGCGATGAGAATGAGTAGGCTGGCTCTGAACATATAAAGCACCTTTAGGCTGACGATAATCACAGCCTTGCCCGGCTATTACTACTCAAAGATCAGCGGAGGCCCACTGACTCGCTTCGCTTGAAAAGCGACGGTTACCTCGACACGGTCGGCGATCTTGATGAAGGGAATACTGCCATCCACTCCGTAGTCTTTACGGTCAAAGGCCATTGTCCCTTTAATCTCGCCTACGCCTTTGCCTTCGCGGTCGGTCGTTATGCTCAGGGTGTCAGTTTTAGTCACGCCGCGTATCGTAAAGTTGCCCTGCACCTGATAGACACCCAGGCTGGTTCGCACAATCTTCGTTGACTTGAACGTGATCAATGGATCGTGCTTGACGTCAAAGAAATCTTTGCTCTTCAGCTTGTCGTCCTTGAAGTCACTTCCGGTATTCACGCTGGCTGCCTGAATCTTAATATCCAAGACGCCTGTTGAGACATTGGGAGACGTAAACGTTAGAGTGGCGTCCCACTTATCGAAATGACCTTGTATATCAACCGATGACTTCACGTAGAACGTGATCGTACTCTGTTCCGGCGTAATCGCGAAAACAGGAGCCTGTGCTTGGCTTAGTGGCGTGAGCACGGCGCACGCTAAGAGGCCGAGGATAGCGAATCGCATGGAATTCCCCCTAAAAATAACCGCCCGATAGTGCTGCATGTTCTATGGTTTCACAGGGCTTACTGATTGCTATTGTCAGAAATGACAGGTTAGGTCGCCAAAAATACAGGAAGAATGCCGCGCTAGGTTTCCGTCGGCCAACACTCATCAATCTTTTTCAAAATGTTGGCTGCTTGATCTATCGCTTTGCTCACAGACATATCCTTGAAAAATTTGCGCCCCACGTTTTGCGGGTCGTCGTTGTCTATGACTTCGATGATTTCTCGTGCAGATAGCAACGTGGCTGCGAAAAGAATTGCGTGCTTACGTTCTTCGGTCATGTTGACTCACTGATTGAAGTGCAGAGGAGGGATGGACAGTTTAGCGAGGTCCTACTGAGTTCGTCTGTCACTTTTGACAATAGACCTCATTTTGTGTGGCCCGTACTGTAGTTGCCCCAATTTAACGCGGAGGGACAGATCAACACTTCCAGCTGGATTCGATTCAGGTTAGTGGGGATGTTGTCGGTTGCCCCTCTGGTTATTGCCAGTTCGGTACTGGCCGCCGATCACTTGAGCGGACGGGTCCTTGGGGCCGGTGATCCCATAGCAAATTCAATCGTCATTTTGTGGGAGGCGGGTTCCAACGAGCCCAAGAAATTGGCCGAAGCAAAAACGAACGACCAGGGCCAATTTGAGATTCGCAGCGCAGCCGCGCGAGGGGCCGACTCCTTCCTGTATCTTGTGGCGACTGGGGGAGTTCCGAAGGCTCAAAAGAGTAGCGCAGATAACCCGGCCATTGCGCTCGTGACAGTCCTCGGGAATAATCCGCCACCCGAAATGACGATCAACGAGTTCAAGACGGTGGCATCCGTGTGGACGCACAACCAGTTCATCGACGGCACGGCGATCAAGGGCCTGCCGCTGCAACTCAAGATCGCCGCCGGCAACGTACCGAGCTTTGTCGACCTCGCGACCGGCGGGTGGGGCGCGACAATCCAAGACCCGCTCAACAGCGGGCAGACGACAACGATGGCCAATTTCGCGACACTGGCCGATATACTTGCTGGCTGTGTGACCCTGATCCGGTCGGACGCTTGCAGCAGCTTGTTCTATGCAGCGACGTCGCCAAGGGGCGAGTATCCGAAAGACACGCTGGCGGCAGCGGAAAATATCGCACGCTATCCTTGGTATCATCCTGAAAAACTCTTTGGTTTGCTGGATTACCTGTATCCAGTCCCACAGGACCACAATTTGCGCCTTGTACCCTTCATGCCCTATCTGCAATTCGCTCCGAGCGCGTGGGTGCTGCCGCTCAAATTCGATGGCGGCGGATACCGCGGCGGCGGCGGGGGGATGTTCGACAGCGAAGGCAACCTTTGGGTCGGCGACAACTTCAGCGTTGGTTGGCAAGGGCAGGACTCGTTGTGGCAAGGTCACGCGACTAAGTTCGACCCCAACGGCAAGCCGCTGTCGCCGATCACGACGGGATTCATCGGTGGCGGGATGGAGGGGGGTAGTTTCGGGGCCGCAGTCGATGCCAAAGACAATGCGTGGTTCAGCACCTATGGTAGTAAGGCCATCGCGGCGTTCGATAAGAACGGTAAGCCGCTGACCCCGCCCGAAGGCGTCAACTTCGGGGGCCGGCTCGGGCTGATGCAGGGAATCATCGTCACGCCGAGCGGCGATGTCTGGGCTCTGGGCGTCCAGAAGCGGCAACTGGTCTACATCCCCAAGGGTGATTGGACCAAAGGGCGGATCGTCTGTGAGGGCGACAGTGCCGAGCCATGCAAGTCGTTCATCGCGCCATTCCACCTGGCTATCGACAAGCAGGACCGGATCTGGGTTTCAGATAGCTCACTTCACGTGATCCGCTTTCCGGCATCCGACCCGACCAAGGCGGTACGTTTCGACGTGCGCTGGAACAACAGCGGGGTGAACATCGATAGCCAGGGCAACGTCTGGGTGACCAACCGTTTCGGTGCTGGCTTGCTGGGCATGGCGCATATGGTGGACATGGTGGCTCGCCTGAAGGCAAGTGGGGTTCTCTCGGCAGCCGAATATCTGACCAAGACCGTGGCCGAACAGAAAGGCGCCACCGGCAGTGTCACGCTGCTACGTCCTGATGGCAGCGAGTTCCCGGGCTCGCCTTTCACAGGCGGCGGTCTGCCCGGTCCCTGGGCTGTGGTCGTGGACGGCAATGACAACGTGTGGGTCAGTAACTTCGTGTCGCCGACGAGCCCGATCGTTCAGATCTGTGGCGTACGCACCGAGAACTGTCCGCCCGGCATGAAGACTGGCGACCAAATCTCTCCGCCCGGCGGCTACGTCGGTGGTGGTCTTCAGCTGCTGACCGACATCGCTGTTTCGCCAACAGGCGACGTGTGGGCGTTGAACAACTGGCAGGACATCGACAGTTGCGACCCCGGCGCAATTGAGGCGCTGTCGACACGCTGCGGCGGCCAGGGTGTGGTGATTTTCTTCGGAATGGCCAAGCCTGTGCGTGCGCCGCAAATAGGACCAGCGCAACCGTACTGACAAATCTGCTGAGGGAGACGAAGGCTGCTTCCGAAAAGATGAACGTCGGAGATAAAACTCGCTAGCTCCTGATTTGCAAAACCGGTAATTTGGGTACTGGGCCGACTTGGGCGATTTTGCGCGCTATCCGGATTAGCGTCCTGCGCATATTAATCAGATTCGGTTTAGCATTTTGCGGCGGAGTGACTTTGATACAAAGTTGGCGCACGCTCAGATCCGATTCGGGGGGCAGATGAAACGCTTTTTCGATCTTACTTTTAGACCGTTCTTTGTCATTACCGGGATTGGAACGGCTCTAGCCAGTCTTTACGCCTTTTGGCCGCGATGGGCGGCGGAAACGGCCGGGAAAATTCCTTTTGTCCAGGACTACACGATCATCACCCAGCATTGGGGCATCATGGTGGGCCTGATGGGCGTCTTCATGATCGTCGCCGCATTCAAAGTCGAATGGCGAAAACCGATTCTAATCTACAGCTTATTTGAAAAAATCTTCATGGTTTATCTGGTGGTGGCAAACGGAAGCAACTCCTACTCACAGGGTTTCAAGGCCGGTGCAGCGATGGATGCAACAGTTGTTCTGTACACGATCGTATATTTCGCCGTATGCGGATTCGCGCACAAGTCACCAGAAAACTGAGAAATCTTGGTGGCAGGGTCCACTAATTAATTTTTGGGTTTTCCTTCTGAAGCGTGAGCTTGTAAGCGACGTAGTATTTGTAAATATTGCTGACATATTGCACAGTTTGTTGCCCAACGTCCCGGGCGACGGCAAGTTCCACATTGCCAAACCACTTGTTGGGGTCAAGCCCGTCCATGGCCGCCTGCTGTCGTAAATGCGCAATCCTGGTGGGGCCAGCGTTATAAGAAGCGAATACCATTAGAGTTCTGTTGAGGGCGTCGAGCTTGGGATCATTAAAGTAAGTATCTGCGATGTTGCGCAGCATCTTTGCCCCTGCCTCGATGTTGTACTGAGCGACTTCTACATTGGAAATGCTGATTGGCGGTGCGGCAGCGTATTTTGGAATCACCTGCATGATGCCAACTGCTCCGCTCGGATTCTTCCGGTTCTGGTCCAGGCCTGATTCTTCATACCCCTGCGCGACCAGCATTAGATAATCGAAATTGTATTGGGTCGCGTATTTCTCGAAATAGCGAACATAGGCATCGAATTTCTTCATCTCTTCAGTAGAGGTCGAGTCTTTCACCCACTCCGTGTTTTCGAGATAACGCCGCATCAGCGTGTTTCCGAACGATGTGCCGATGGCGCGGCTTTTGATGCACTCGTTGAGGAGCTCTCTGAGCTCCGGACTGTCCCGGCGAGTCGCCCACGCCAACTGGCCTTCCTCTTTCACTACGATATTGGAATGGACCGTCAAGTGCGGCAATACTTTGGCCCAGAAGTCGGCTCGAATACCTATCGTCACTGTTGCTGGAATCAAACCTGCGTTGACCATCTCAAGCAAGTCCTCATCTGTGAGGTTGGGATCGGCCGCCTTTACAAGGATCGGTGGTTTTCCGGCCTTTTGGAGCGACTCGCTCAGACGTTGCAAGTTTTCGTAGTAGACGGTCAAACGATTCGCGTAGACCTCCTTCCCGCTCAGGTCTTCGAGTGTAGTGACCGAAGACAAAGTGGGACCAGTGACTATCACCTGCTTCACGTTGGGATCAATCGGAGTACTGAAAAGCACGATTTTTCGGCGTTCCGGCGTGACGATTAGTGGGTAAGCAATGACGTCACCCATGCCCTGCAGGAGAGCTTGTTCCAACTGTTCGGGCCACATCGGAAGATATGTGACATTAATCTTCAAACTCCCGGTTTTGTATTTCTGATTCACAAAGCGCTGAAACTCGTTGAATGCCTCGTAGAAAATTCCATGTGGTCTGCCTGCATCGTAGAAAAAGCCTGAGCGGCTGGGGACAACGAGGACACGAATCTCGTGTCGCTTCAGCATTTCATCCAGATCGCCGACATGTCGCTCAAATGTCAGAGGCAGTTCGAGTGAAGGAGTTGACTGTTCATCATGTGATTGACGGACGGCTTGCAGATGGTCGGCTTGAGGCTGCGGGTTTGCTACCGAGGCACGCATACCAAGAAGTGCAGAAAAAAGTATCAGCGATGCAAATGATGAGACAAGCTCGACGCGGAAAGGCATTACCACCCTCCAGGCAGACCGCTGGGCGCGTCGATCTATCCATTAGGGTATTGTACGTGAGAAGTGAATCACTCACGCGGGTAAACGGACAATGGCCAGAAGCGGCGTTGTGGGAAGTCTAGTTGGCAGTGCATTACTTAAAAAGTGTCGGCGATACTTGCCCACAATCATAACCCTTGATTCTACATGTGCAATTTTTCGAAATTTCGATAGCCCAGAAACGGATGTTGACGCCCACATACCATTACGAACTTCGGCAGGGTTCACCGCTTTCCGATTCTACGCGCCGCTAGAACCCTACTTCGACAAAAGCTGGCCGCTGCCTGACATCGAGATAGTGAAGTGAAGGGTTGCAGAGTTGCACCTGTAGAGGCCACACTTGGTAGTCGCTTTCCCTTCGATAATCGGATGGTACTTGGATGGTTAGTCGGCAGGAAAAGTGGCGGCTAATACCGAGATGTCCGTTTCCTCTACTGGCAGTTCTGACAATTCCCTCGCCTCATACACAAGAAGAAAGTTGATTCATGGTTAGGAAGCGGCACTCAGCGGGTCTGCTTTTCGCCATCAGTCTCGTCGCAACTGTTTGCCATGGTCAAGACCTAACTCCTAGGGCCTACGTCATCACTCCCGTCCATTCAAATGCCATTCTCTTGACCTATAACTTTTCTGATGGCGGAGTTCTATTCGACAATTCAGTTCCGATTACGAACGCAACGGCGACACTTGACGTCCCGATCTTAAGCTATTATCACTCGCTGAGCTTCTTCGGACGCTCCGCAAACATCAGCGCCTCACTGCCCTACGGTGTTGGGCACTTCCAAGGCAAATTTCTGGACAATGAAACCAAACTTTACCGCTCTGGCCTGCTAGATTCTTTTGTTCGGTTTGCGGTAAACATCAAGGGCGGCCCAGCGATGTCCGCGAGGGAATACGAATCCTGGCGTCAGAAGACAATCTTGGGTGTAAGTCTCAAAGTCGTTCTTCCCACAGGTCAGTATGATCCAACTAAACTTATAAATAACGGCTCCAACCGCTGGGCTTTCAAACCCGAATTTGGATACTCTGAACGCTGGGGTCATTGGCTTCTCGATGCCTACGGAGGAGCGTGGTTTTTCACGACGAACCCTGAGTTCTGGTCGCATAATTCGTTCTTTCCCGGCACACGGACTCAAAGCGAAGCACCGGTTGGCTCGTTCGAGGGACACCTGAGTTACAGTTTCAAACCCCGGCTTTGGGTCTCGCTCGACGGGAATTTCTGGTTCGGCGGTCGCATCACTATCAACGGCACAGAAAACGTCAATACATATCAGAAGAACTCCCGCATCGGAGCGACCGCGTCCATTCCTTTTACCAAGCACCAGAGCCTAAAGTTTAGCTACAGCAACGGCGATTATGTCCTTTATGGCGGAAACTATCAGAGCGTTACGGTCGCCAGGCAATATGCCTGGTTGGGAAGACCCAACTAGACGCTGAAACCGGGTCAACTCCCGATTTGTTCGGTTACGGGAGATCACAAGTGCCCGAGTGACCGGTCATCGCCAGGGAATTCAAAATTCTCCAAAATTTCTCGCACCCATACTCGTTTGCGTTGACCCCCGGGTGGTCTCTCTCCTACCCCTACCCCTGGGCTGGCGTGCCATTCGGACGGTGGTGTGATGAGACCGCCGTTGGCAACCTGGCCGATTGGCACTCTCCGCAGTGACTCGGCAACTTTCACGAGATTGAAATTTGCGGGTCGCCTGCGGGATCAATTCTCGCCCGACGCGCACTTTTGCGTTGACAGATTTCCGCGATGTGATATATGTCTATATCAACATGCGGAAGTACTCGACACCAGAAGTCGCCAAGATGCTCGGAATCCATCAGCCGAATCTGCAAAGGGCCATCCGCGAGGAGCGCATCTCGGCTCCTCCGATCGTGAAGGTTGGAAAGCTGAGGATTCGGTTGTGGTCGAAGAGGGAAGTTGAGACTGCCCGCAGGGAGTTGAAGAAGGGTAAGAAGTAAATACAAGCGGTTCGAAGCAGCCGATAGAGCCTAACTAACGTCACCTAGGCGGATGGATGCGAGTCGCAATCTACGCGCGAGTGAGTACAACAGGATCCGGGCAGGACCCTACGACGCAGACGCGGGAGTTGAAGGAGTACGTCGAGCGGAGGGGATGGACGCTGGCAGGAGAATACGTGGACATTGGGATCAGCGGCACGAAGGAGAAACGCCCGCAACTCGATCGCATGATGCAGGACGCGCATCGACGGAAGTTTGATTCGGTGATCGTGTGGAAGTTTGACCGCTTTGCGCGCTCAGTTTCACATCTGTTGCGAGCGCTCGAGACGTTCAATGCCCTCGGCATTCATTTCGTTTCCCTGAGTGAATCGCTCGACACCTCGACGCCAGCGGGGAAGATGGTCTTCACTGTCCTGGGCGCCGTCGCAGAGTTGGAGCGTTCCCTTATCGTCGAGCGGGTGAAGTCTGGGCTGAGGAATGCCCGTGCGAAAGGGAAGAGGTTGGGGAGGCCGCGGGTTGTCGTGGATGACGCGAGGATCGTGACCCTCCGCGGTCAGGGTCTCTCGTGGGCAAAATCACTACACTTGTCGTGGTGTAGTGGTTGGATTTGCGCGAGAGCTTCGCGTTGCGCCTTCGGGCTGTCGGCGGGGACGGCCTGGAGCAGGCGATCCAAAACAACGTGCGGCTTGGTTTCTGCCGTCCCCTTGAGTACCCTTTATTCTTTCAACTCAGGAACTGGTTCTACCGATTGGATTGGAGAACGACTTCACTTGAGGGTCGCATGCAGATGACTGCCAAGGCCGACAATGAAGGCTTCAAGAGCGGCGCGAACAAGTATGCCATCTACCTTGAGACGCCCGAGGGCCGGTTGCGCTCTGACTTGGCTTTTGCCAACCTGCAGGATTTTCTTCCCCTACGGACCAAACCTTCGTTGTGCACACTTGATCTCGGGTGCGGCACGGGAGCGACTGCTGTTCGCCTGGCGCGACTTGGCATTCACGTCACCCTGTTGGATTCCTCTCCAGCGATGCTGGACATCGCGAAGCGCGCGGCACAGGAAGCAGGTGTTACGGACAAGGTCGTACTGCGGCACGGCGACGCTGCCCAATTAGCGAACTTGTTCCACACTCGATCGTTCGATGTAATTCTTTGCCACAACATCCTGGAATATTGCGACGACCCGGGTGCAGTGGTGCGCAGCGCCGTGCGGATCATGCGGGATTCGTCGGCGATACTGTCCGTCATCGTACGTAATCAGGCGGGTGAAGTGCTGAAGGCAGTTCTCCAAGCCGGCGATTTGGCCGCAGCGGAACATAACCTGACTGCGGAGTGGGGACTAGAATCGCTATACGGAGGCAGAGTACGTTTGTTCACGCCGGGGGCTCTCGAAGCGATTCTGAAAGACGCGTCACTCACAATCAACGCTCGGAGGGGAGTGCGCGTTATCGCGGATTACCTGCCGGCACAGATTTCTCGATCGGCAGAGTATGGGCGAATCTTTGCTCTGGAGCGCAAGCTCGGAAAACGGCAGGAATTCTTCGGCGTTGCTCGTTACATTCACTGCTTGGCGAGCCGTGCAACACCTGGATCGGAGGGAGAAGAATGAGCAATGTCAAACCGGCACCTTCGTCTAACATTCCGAAGGCCCCCAAGCCGGATGCCGGCATTTCGCTCGGGCTCGGGCTCACCAACGCGTGCAATCTCGCCTGTTCCTTCTGCTACCGCGATCCCACTCGCACCGACCGACTCTCGTTAGAACAAGTCAAGTCGGTTATTGAGTGCCTTCCGGTTCGCTCTGTGAATCTGGGAACGGGCGAGAACGGAATGCATCCTGACTACAAGACTATATTGGCTTACCTGCGAACTCGACCGGTGAAGCTCACCATCACTTCCAACGGTCACAGTGTTGCCGTTCTGGAAGACCATGACTTGCGTGCCTTCCATGACATCGAGTTTTCTCTCGATTACCCAACCCAAGCGGAACAGGATGCCCAACGCGGCTTAGGTAACTGGGAACTGATTCGTCAGCAGGCCGAGCGTTGTGTGCGCTTGCGTATACCCGTGACGATTATCGCGGTCATGATGAAGTCAAACTACGTGCGGCTGGCGGATGTCGCACGAGTCGCGAAACAGTTTGGCGCTCCCTTGCGAGTGAACGTCTATCAGGCAGTGCGGTCCGATGTCTACGCACTCACCTATGAAGAATACTGGCAAGGGTTTCGTGAGCTTTTCGAGAATACCGATGTAATCGCTATCGGCGAGCCCCTAGTGCGGGCAATGGCTGGCCTACCGCCACTCGAAGGAGGATGTGGCGTCAGCACGGTGCGAGTTACGCCCCGCGCCACAACGCAACCTTGCGTTTATTGGCCCGGCTCTGGTGAGCCGCTGTCAGAGTTGATTTCGTCAGGGTCCGAGATTCTGAACTCTGCACCTTTTGAGCAGGCCCGTACACTTCCAGAAGCGTGCCGGCCTTGCGAGTTTCGAGATACGTGTCGCGGAGGCTGCGCAGGACGAAGGCGCCTGCAAGGGGCGGTAACGCAACCCGATTCTTATTGTCCGATCATTCGGGGCGAGCGCCCACGGCTCAACTTCCGCATGGCCGCAAATCGCGATTTGCCCAAACTCGGAAGTTCCTGCACCACTGTTGTAATTGCCCGCGATGCTGATTCCTGAAGATGGACGCCAATCGGACGCAATCCGCGACCAGTTTCCTATTTAATCCAGCCACCGGCAAGCACTACATCGCCTGAATAAATCGCCGCGGCTTGACCGGGAGTGATGGCACGTTGCGGAACATCAAACCTGATGCGCGCGCGATTGCCGGGCAAAGCTTCCACGGTTGCCGGCGCTGGTTGATGCTTGTGGCGAATCTTCACTTCGGCGCGAAGCGGCACGGTTGGCTCGCTGATCGAAATCCAGTTCACATCTTCAATTTCAAATGCGGATGTACGCAGGGCTTCATCTTCACCAACCACGACGCGATTCTTTTCCGAATCAATCGATAAAACATAAATTGGTTTGCCCGCGGCGAAGCCCAGGCCTTTGCGCTGGCCGATGGTGTAATTGTGTACGCCGTTGTGGCGGCCAATCACCGTGCCATCTTCGGTGACGATGTCGCCTTCCGCGCTGTTCACCGGCAATTTGCGTTCCAGCGAATATGCCTGAATGAACTTCACGTAATTGCCGTTCGGCACAAAGCAGAGTTCCATGCTCTCCGGCTTGTCGGCGACAGGCAAATTCACCTCACGGGCCAACGCGCGGACTTCGTCCTTGGAAAGTTCGCCAAGCGGGAACTCACTTCGCGAAAGCTGCTCCTGCGTAAGCCCCCACAAAAAGTAGGATTGATCTTTGGAATCGTCGCGCGCGCATACTAATTCGTGGCGCCCGTTCGTCTCGTTGTAACGAATGCGCGCATAGTGGCCGGTCGCCAATTTCTCCGCGCCGATTTGCCGGGCCATGCGCAGCAGCGGCTCGAACTTCACATCGGTATTGCAGTTGGTGCAGGCAATAGGGGTGCGGCCGGCAAGATATTGCTGAACAAAGGGGCGCACCACGCGTTCCTCGAATTGATCCTCAAAATTGACGACATAATGCGGAAAATCCAGATGCTGAGCGACGCGCTTGGCATCGTACACATCGTCGAGCGAGCAGCAACGATGTTGAGCCGGACCATCGCCTTGCAATTCAGGCAAGCGGCGCTGATTCCAGAGTTGCATGGTCAGGCCGACGATCGGGCGTCCCTGACGCTGAAGCACCGCCGCAACAGTGGAGGAATCGACACCTCCAGACATGGCTACGGCAACCAGGCCGGGCGTGGGGTCTGCGACGGCCGCCGGAAGGGAATCGAGTTGGATAGATTCGGCCATTTCTAGCTATTTCTATTGTACAGGAGTAGCAATTCCAGATCGCCGGAAAAACCGTAGGAAAGACAACGCAGAAACGCAGAGTGTCCGCTGAGTTTTGCAGAGAAGAAAAGAAGAATTTCTCCACTCCGAGCCGACAAGAGGCGCCAACTCTCCGGTCGAAATGACAGTATCCTTGCGTGAACAAAGGTGCGGATCTATGCAGGGACCGCCTTCCGAGGCGGTCCGCCAATGCAGACATTTCCTGGTCCGTGATGTGAAGGTGAATCATGAAAGTGCGCCCGCTTTGCGATACGTGGGGGAAAGATCGCGAAGTTGCGCGACGGCTGCGGGAACGATTTGCAGGGCGGCATCAATTTCGGCTTCGGTGGTGTGACGGCCGAGGCTGAAGCGGATGCTGCTGCGCGCGTCGGGCGCTGAAAGGCCAATGGCGGTCAGCACATGCGAAGGCTCGACCGCACCGGATGAGCAGGCCGCTCCCGTGGAACAGGCGAGCCCTTTCAGGTCCAACGAAATGATGAGTGCTTCACCCTCCAGGCCAGAGAACGTAATGTTGGTAGTATTCGGAGTGCGCGGAGCATGCGCCGCGTTGGCATGTGCGTCAGGAACGCGCGCAAGCAACCCTTGTTCCAGTTTGTCGCGCAGCGTGGAGATTCGCGCACTATCCGAGGCCAGCGAAAACCGGGCAAGCTCCGCCGCTTTGCCCAGGCCCACAATCCCGGGAACATTTTCCGTGCCGGGACGAAATCCGCGTTGGTGATGCCCACCGTAAAGCAATTGCTTCAAACGCGTGCCACTCTTGATAAACAACGCACCGATGCCTTTCGGTGCGTAGAGCTTGTGCCCGGAAAGAGCCAGGAAATCAAGTTTGTACGATTGCACGTCGACAGGAATCTTTCCGGCCGATTGCACCGCGTCGGTGTGGAAGTAGACGTCAGCATCGGCGGCAATTTTGCCGATTTCGGCCAGCGGTTGCACTGTGCCAAGTTCGTTGTTCGCATGCATCACGGTAATGAGAATTGTTTCCGGCCGAAGCGTTTTGTGCAGATCATCCAGATCGATCAAGCCATCGCGGTCCACAGCGAGATATGTTACGGCGACGCCTTGCTTCTCAAGCGCCTGGCAAGTGTTCAGCACGGCTTCGTGCTCGATCGAAGTGGTGATGATGTGCGGCGGTGCTCCAGTATTGTGGGGCGCGTTTGCGACCACTCCGAAGATGGCATGATTGTCCGATTCAGTCCCGCCGCTGGTGAAGACAATCTCCTGGGGACGAGCATTGATGAGAGCCGCGATTTGTTCGCGAGCCGTTTCCACGGCAGCACGAGCGCGTTGCCCAAAATTGTGGATCGAGGAAGCGTTGCCGAAATCGCCAGAGAAATAGGGAAGCATCGCGTCGAGCACGGCGGCATCGACGGGAGTAGTGGCATTGTGATCGAGATAGATGCGCTTCATGGCAGTGGAATGTTCAGAATAGAGCCTCTGCGAGCGCGAAGCAACACGGGCGCGCTGCGGAATGAGTAGGGGATTCATTCTAATTTGGAACTTCCCGGGGACCCCCTTACCCCCTGTTTTTCGTATCAGGGGGAAACAAAGGACTTACAAGTGGAAGTCTTGCATGAAGGGGAAGTAAAAGGAGTTAGGGAAGAAAAAGCGAATGAGAGACGAAAAGGCTGTCGAAAAGAGGCCCAGAACGGGAATTTGTGAGGGTGCAAGCGAGTTGGTAGGGATGATTCACGACTGATGCTAGCACGCAAGAGTTACCACGTCAATAATTATTGTTACGGTATTTAAACTAGAAGATGGCGCGCGGGGGCCGGGCAACTGCGAGTCCAGTTCGCTACATGAGGTACCATCCAAATGATTCAGGAGATAGAGGTGTCAAAAGAACGGTGGCTATCTCAATCATTCTTCTGGTCGGAATTTTGTTTCAAATAAGAATGTGGCGGGAGGTTCACGAGGAAACTCAAGGCGAGTCCCGCCCGTCAGGTTTCTACCCTTTTGGTTTGGCGTTTTGTTGCGTGATGGAAGCTCTTGCTGCTCATAGTTATTTTAGCTCGCGATTTGACTCTAGAAAGTGGTCTTCACTTCCAACGTTTTGCCGCGATCCGTCTGAAAAGACGGCGATCCCTCGGTCGGATCACAATGAGGCTTGCTGGCTGGGCTAAAGCCCAGCGCCTACATTCGGAGAAGAACTCGGCGTTACGTTTTGTGAATGACCGAATGATTTTGAAATTAAAAACCGAACCCTTAGAGGCGAAGGGGGCGGCACCCACATTTGTTCCACCGTTCAATCTGTCGGCTGCCCGCCAACAGAGCCTTGGCTACACCCGACCGGCTCATTGTGATTACACAGCAATATGTGTAGAATTATGTGTGGAATTCATGGGGGGAGTGACCTATGCCTACAAATCTGGCACTGGATGACAGGTTAATCGAGGAAGCCCAAAAACTCGGCCAGCACCGCACAAAGAAAGCGGCGGTCACCGCTGCGCTGGATGAATACATTCAGCGCCGGAAGCAAAAGGACATTCTCCGGCTTTTCGGGACCATCGATTACCACCGCAACTATGATTACAAGAAGGAACGCAGAAAAAGGCGCGCGTGAACGTCCTTGTTGATACTTCAGTCTGGTCTTTGGCGCTACGTCGAAAGGCTCAGGACCTAAATCCGGCGGAGACGGCAGCCGTTTCTGAATTAAGTAACCTCATCAACGCAGGCCGCGCCAAAATCATCGGACTTGTGCGGCAAGAGTTGCTATCGGGTATAAAGACTAGCAGCCAGTTCGAAAAATTGCGCATGCTGCTGCGTTCTTTTCCCGATGAGCCTATCTCCACCGATGATTACGAATCCGCGGCTAGTGCTGGCAATCAGTGCCGTGCTCGTGGAGTTGCTGTCTCCGTATCTGACATCCTCATTTGCGCGATCGCCCTGTCCCGCGATTGGGCCGTCTTTGCCAGCGACCCCGATTTTGTGGCCTATGCCAAAATCCTGCCGGTGAAACTCCACGCTCCTAGAAGATAGTAGAAGCCAACAACAAGAAGTTTCTTCCCTTCGAAACCTTGCCACGATCCCTCCACCGCGGGCCGCGAAAGGCTGCGGCCCTACGGTCGGGATGACGGCGAGGCGTGATGACTGGGCCTTCCCAGCTACTCTCCAGGCTCGGGGTAAGCAGAGTAGACGTTAGCGTTCCGCTTCAGGCTTTGGCGGCGCGTATTTGCGCTACACGTTCATTGCGCTGGCGAGTTAAGTGAGGCACGATGCCCAGTTGCCGTTCGATCAGCATGAGCTGCGCGCGATGGTGCATTTCGTGCTCTTTGGCGCCAAGCAGCCACTCGAGCCGCGTTCTCGCAGTTTTTCCGTCGCCTTCCGTCATGGTTTCGGCGAGAAACTCCGGCGTCAATCCTTCCATCCACGCGGCGAAATCTTCTCCTTCGGTGCGAAGCAGCTCAACAATCTCCGCCTTTGTGCGTGGTTTGCTCTCCTCGGCTTCCGCTCGTTCACTCAATGTGACAAAGTCCAGACCCTGCATGGTGGTTCGCCGCTGCTTCCTATGAACGTCGTCCCAAAAGCGAACGGAAATGGCAATGTGGGCCAGCATTTGGCCCACTGGTTTACATCCGGGCGCTGCAACATGAGCGTACTGCGATTCCGGAATATCCTCTGCCACCTGAATGGTGTTCGTGCGCACTGTGCGAAAGGTGTTAGCCAATTCCTTGCCACCGTAAGCAGTCATTCTGGGTCACCTCGTTCTTAAAATTTTTTGGCCCCGACTGGCAATGCTAGCCTTTAGCGCACATGTCAGGAGGCTGGTCGTTTCGATGCACAGCGCGCAGCAGCCGTCACACGAAATAGTTGCCTCAATCCCTCCACTGCGGACCGCGAAAGGCGGCGGTCTACGGTCGGGATGAGAGCGTGGCGCGCTGGCGTAACCCCTCGCAACTCAGGGCAAGAGCCAACGCTACATCCTGTGAATATGCGAATGAGTTTGAAACTAAACCCGCACCCTAGAAAACCGCAAGGGTGACATCCAGCGAACCCAAGAGCCGGCTGGAAGCCGGCGCTACGTAAGAACAAAAATGAAAAGCGCAGAGATCGTGGTTACGATCTCTGCGCACTGGACTGGAAGAATGGATGGATCCGGACGAAAGCGCTCGACGAAGATTTGTTACGGCTTGCTGGGGATCACGCCAGGTTCGAACAAGTCGGACAAGTCGGTGGCATTGGCCGCATCACCCAGAAACGCTGACGAGCCCGAATTTGCTTTCACGTGGAAGATTTCTTGCATGGTGCGCAAATCGGAAGAATGGGTAAAGTCGACAGAGCTGGCGTAGGGAAGTCCATTCTCGTTGGGATGCGCGAGGTTCGAGATAACGATCTCGCCGATGGTGTGGTTGAAGTCGTCCGGATTATCGCTCATCGTGCCGTCCTGTTCGGATTCATCCCACCAGAGAATGATCACGCCACCGTCTTTGTACGCCTCGGAGGACATAATCACGGGAACAATCCGGCTGAGGAAATTATCGCCCTGCCGAATGTTGCTTGGGTCACCAGTCAGTCCAGCAAACCCGCCCGTCAGTCCAGTGTGCATATCGTTGTATTGGTCGGGAGTAATCCAGACGTAATCGGCGACGTGGCCCTCGGCCAGATCGAATGCCAACTGTTGCAAGGGGGCGTAGTGTCCGGCCAACGGGTTCGAGGTGGTGGTATCGTTGCCGCCATTGGTATCGGTGAAGAACGCCATCGGATTGTGTTTGACGGCGTAGTTGAACTGGTTGGAATCGTTATATTCGTTCAGGAAACCGGGAGCAAATACGCCGGAAAAGGCTTACGATGGGAGAGGTCCGCTGATCCTGCGGCAGCGGCACGTTGATGAGCTGTGCGCTGGTATTCTGCATCAAGTCGATGTCTTCCTGATAGGACTTCCAAGTTTTTCCAGCCTTTGTCAGAAGAGTGCTCAAGTGCTGGTCGGTGTTCTCGTTCGTGCCGCTCGGAACTCTAAAGGGGTCGTTGTCATTCAATACGCTAAAATTGGTGCCGGCTTCCGCCCAGAGATAGTTGGGTTCAGAAGGATGAATGTGGAGATTGTTTCCACCAGAGGTGGCTAGGACGTTGTGGTAGGCCGTGGCATAGGACACATGCTCGCTGATGCTCTGCACGCGGCCATCGATGAAGGCCAACGCGCTTCCATTCACCAGGCTGTTAATGAACGGAGCGTTCGGGTTTTGAAAAATCTGCTCAATTCCCCCCATGACGGTTGTCGGTTGAGTCCAGTTGTGATTCTCCATCGCGATGACGAAAACATGCTTGATTTCCCGGCCGTCGCGGTCTTTCCCGTATTCCTGGGCGCTTGCGCTCCAGTCGCTTATTGCAGCCAAGAGTGCGCACACACCAAGAATGCGGATATATTTAAATTGGGACATTGAAAACCTCCAGGTCTATGATTTCGCGGCGAATGTGGAACGCGTTTCAGGCTTTTTTGCGCGGCCATGCTTCTGACTGCTTGCCCCGATCCCTCCACTGCGGACGCGCAAGACGGCGGTTCCGCGGTCGGGATGACAACCTGGCGTGCTGGCTGGGCCCTTCACAGCTCCCCTTGGACGCCTCGGGGCAAGCAGGGTAAACGTAGGGTCCAGCGCCTACACTCTCCGGAAAGCCGGAGTACATTCTTTTCTGGGAATATTCCTTGACACGAATATTCGTGTTGAGGCATATTGCCTGCATGATGGAAACACTGAAAGCGCTGGCAGAGCCTAACCGGTTGCAAATCGTGGAACTGTTGTTGAAAGGGCCGCGGCCGGTCGGGGAGCTGGTCGATGAACTTGGTCTGCGCCAGCCGCAAGTCTCCAAACATTTGCGAGTGCTGAGCGAGGCCGGGTTGGTGGCCGTTCGCGTAGACGCACAACGGCGAATTTATGCGCTGCAGCCTGCGCCCCTGAAGGAGCTTGGAACGTGGGTGGAGAAGTACCGGCGAGTGTGGGAGGAAAACTTTCAGAGGATGGACGGATTGTTGGAGGAGATGAAGAGAAAGGAGAAGAAACATGGACGCAAGAAGCGATAAGGGGACAACGATGAAGAATTCCGGGGAGTTGAAACTGACGCTGACGACGCGTGGCGAGCGGGAAATCGTGATGACACGGGCGTTCGATGCCCCGCGCAGATTGGTATTTGATGCTTTGACCAAGCCCGAATTGGTCAGGCGGTGGCTACTTGGGCCTGCGGGCTGGTCGATGCCGGTGTGCGAGATTGATTTGAAGGCGGGTGGTAAATATCGATATGTGTGGCGCCACGCGAATGGTAAAGAAATGGGGATGGGCGGAGTGTACCGAGAGATCGTGCCGCGAGAGCGAATCGTGTGCACGGAGTTGTTCGACGAGGCCTGGTATCCAGGTGAAGCGCTGCTCACGATGAATTTGGTGGAGAAAGACGGCAGGACCGTGATGACGAACACGATCTTGTATGTGTCGCAGGAGGCGCGCGACGGCGTGCTGAGGTCTGGCATGGGGAGCGGCATTGCGGTTAGCTACGACCGGCTTGCGGAGTTGTTGGGCGCTGAGGGGACGGAGAAAAGCGCTACTCCGGTATGAGGGAACGCAAGTGCGTTTCCTTTTCTTGGGTCTAACACCTTGCCGCGATCCCTCCACTGCGGGCCGCGAAAAGCGGCGGCCCTGCGGTCGGCATGACAGCGGGGCCTGCTGGCTGGGTCCTTCGCGGCTCAGGGCAAGAAACTGGCGCTACGGGTTATGGGCGGGTCAGAGGATTAGAGGATGTTTCGGAGTAGCGGGATGCGGCGGAAGACGGTGGCGCTTAAAGTGAAAGAGGCGACGGCGGTGATGGTGGTGAGAAGTAGAAATTTGGGGATCACTGGCCATGCTAGGGGATGCATGGCGCGGGCGGCGAGGATGAGGATTGGGGGATGGAAAACGTAAACGCTGAAGGCGTTGTCTGAGAGGAATTTCGCAAGCGGGCCTTGCGAATTAAATTTTTTGGCGTAAATGACTAGAAGTCCGTAGCAGATGGCTACGCAAGTGAACGATTCCCACAAATTCATGCTGGCGGCTTGCCAGTGCCAGCCTCCGGAAAAAGCGCGACCATTGCCGGTGACTGCGCCGCCCTTGATTAGCAGGAGTAGCCAGGCCACAAATCCTAGCGGCAGGACGATGGTCAGCCAACGGATTCCCGAGGGGGAATTTAGGTTCAACAGCCAGTGTTTGCGTGCGACAAGAACTCCGGCACTGAAGAGCAAAATGTATTGAGGGAAATCGCCTAGATGCATATTTAGGAATGATGTGCCGGAGGGCAGCACTAACCGGACAACGAAAGTGAAGGCGGCCATCACAATGGCAAAGCCGATCAGTTGCATGGTGTTTGGCCGTGTGGTGGTTTCTTCGCTGCGCGGGCGGTGCCGGCGCGAGAGGCGAACTGCAACATACACTATGGAAAAAATCAGGAGCGCCAGGCAAAACCACAGTGGACCGTTTTCCTGCAGAAATTCTCCGTTGCGGATGTGCTTGATCCATTCGTTGGCGAAGAAAGTGGGTTCAGTGGAAGTCCAGGAATGGGCGCAAAAATATTCGGTGACTGGGCCAAGGATGAACATGTAAAACAAAACCGGAAGACCGAGGCGGAAGGCGCGTTCGCGGAGAAATTGTTGCGGGCCTTTGCGGTCGAAAGAAGCGGGAACGAAAAAGCCGGCGAGGAAGAAGAGAAGTCCCATGAAGAAAGATTGCAAGTACATCTGCCAGGCGGCGAAGAAGAGTAATGAGCCGGGGGAGAGTGGGCGGGGGTCAACGTAATACCAGCTCCCTAGAGGGCTATAGGTGTCGGCGGCGTGCATGCTTAGGACCAGGAGGATCGCGGTCCAGCGGAGGTTGTCGATGAAAAAGAGTCGTGGACGCGAAGGATCTATCGACATGGCGCGCGGGGAGGATAGCATTTTGGGGCTTGCGGTGTGAATCGGGGATTGTCATCCCGACCGAAGGACCGCGGGTTTTGCGGACCGGCGTGGAGGGATCGAGGCAATTGTTCAGAGAGCGAGGAGACGTTCTGTGAGTGAGCGCGGGCTAGTTCTTTTCGAGATCTTTGATTCTGTCGATGGCGTTTTGATTTTTGGGATCGAGTTCTACGGATTTGCGATAGTTTTCGATGGCTAATTGCTTCTGGCCGTTCTTGGCGTAGGCTTCGGCCAGGCTGTCATAGACATTTCCGGATTTTGGATATTCTTCGACATTTAATTTGAAGATTACAATAGCGTCGGCAGTGCGGTCTTTGCCCAGCAATGTGTAGCCGAGGCCGTTCAATGCGTTTTCATCGAAAGTGTAATTGGGAGAGTTCGCGCGTTTCAGTTCGCGATATTGGGCGATGGCCGCTTCGACGCCATTCTTGGCGATGGTTTCACCGAGATCGTGACGCAGGGTACGTTTCGGAGTAGGCGGTTCCTGGCCGTAGAGAATATCGCGAATGCCTTTGGCCATATTGTCGAGGTTGGTGCCGGGAGTGTTGTTAAAAATCACGATGAGGTTGTGGTCGCCGACGAAGCGGTCCTCAAGCGTGTTGAAACCATTGATGCCGCCGCCATGAGCAATTAATGTTTGCCCGGCCGCTGATTCTCCTTGAGGGACCGTGAGGATGAACCAACCAAATCCATAGTTTTGCAGGCCGGGAGTGAATATTTTTTGTTTGAGCTCGGCAGGGAGAAGCTTGTCGGCGTAGAGGGCCTGATCCCACTTGTAGAGATCTTCGACAGTGGAATAAAGCGAGCCGGCGGCGAAAGGCAGCGCCATATCGAGGTACGCGGAGTTCACCACTTCCGCCAAATCTTGGTCGTAGCCAGTGGCACGCTTGGGCAGAATCGTGGCCCAATGATCGTAGCCCGTGTCTTTCATGCCCAGTGGAAGCAAAATATTTTCCTGGAGCAGTACTTCATATTTTTTCCCAGTGACGTGTTCCAGGATTGCGCCAAGAATAAAATAACCGGAATTGTCGTAATGAAATTTGGTGCCGGGTTCGAACTCCAGATCGCCACTGCAATATTTTTTCACGAAATCGTCGGGGGCGTAATAGTTGCGGGAAACATCGGGGAAGAATTTAGGGTCGCCGGTATAGCTGGGAATTCCGGAAGTGTGATTCAGTAGTTGCGTGATAGTCACTTTTGAGCCGGTGTCCTTACGATAGTAAGGAAGATAATCGGAAAGATGGCCATCGAGTTTGATGGTGCCCTTGGCTTCCTGCTGCATCACCAGCATGGAAGTGAATTGCTTGGTGATGGAGCCAATGCGGAACTTCACGTCGGGAGTGTTGGGGAGATTCCATTCCCGGTTCGCTAGGCCGTAACCCTTTTCGAAAATGACAGTGTTGTGTTCCGAGACGAGCACCGTGCCGGTAAATTGGCAACAGTCGGCGTATTGCAGCATCAGCTTGTCGATTTTCGCGGCCTTGTCGGCGGTGTCGGGCGGTGTGACGAGGATTACGGATGATTGGCAAAGCAAAAGCAGCAGGGTGGCGCGGAGGATGCTCATTGTGGCTCCCTGGAGTTAAACGTGGAAGTACCCGAAATTGCAGGACGGATTCTACACGGAGTTTGTGGTGAGGGCGGAATGAATTTGATGGCGGACCTCGATCCCTCCACTTCGGGCCGCGAAAGGCGGCGGCTCTGCGTCGGGATGACGGCGAGGCGCGCTGGCCCGTTTGTAATCTAACGAGTTCGTTTCTTGGAGGGACCGCCTTCTAAGGCGCTCCGCTCGTTCAACATAGGGACGCGCCTCTCAATCGCTAGGCGGTGGCTGCAGCGGCAGCGGAATCGGCGGGATGGTCTTGTTCGCGTATGGCGCGGATCAGGATCATTTCTATGTCGGTGGCGTGCCATGGGGCTCGGATGATGTCGAAAGCGCCCTTGCCCAGGGCTTTGAAATAGAGATCCCATTCGCCAGTACGTGTGGTGACCACGATGCGAGGAACTTTACGCGCAGAATTGTGAGGATGAAGCAGATCCTGGTAAGAGCCATCGGAAAGGTGCTCGTCGCAAAAGATCAACGCAAAATCCTGGGTGGAAAGCAATTCTTCGGCTTGCATGCGGGTGGAGCAGGTGACCGTATCGGCCGAAAGTTTATCCAAGGTGCGGAGCAGGGGTTGGCGAACTTCCAGATTTGGTGTCAGAACCAGAACGCGATGACTGCCTTGGACTTTGGGCGACTGAATGGACTGATAAGCAGGTGAGGCAAATCTTTCTTGCTTAGCTAGCTGGGGCATGGGAGCGTGCCACCTTTCCTTTGGCTTTTTACTCTCTACGTAGATGAGCAATCCTTGATAGAAGATTTGAAAAATATAATGAATACGATCTTTCGTGGACGGGAAGTCCTCAAAAAACCTGAGAAATTCGCGAGTGAGAATTTATCGAAGCCGGGCCCGAGCGTAATCGGCGTGTACACCGGCGGAGTCCAGCTTGAGATAGATGGTCCAGTGGAGTTTGGCTTCGCTCTCGGCATTCATTTTGTCGCAGACGATGGCGAGGTTGTAGTGGGCGTCGGCGTAGCCGGGATCGAGACGGGTAGCGAGGCGCAAATGTTGGCGAGCTTCTGAGAGCAGGCCGAGGTCATCAAGGGTGCTACCCAAATTAAAATGGGCGACGGGGTTGTCGGGTTCGATCGTGATGGCTCGGCGGAAATGCTCGGCGGCGTTTTCTAAGTCGCCTTTTTCGTAGGCAATCATTCCGCGATTGAGCAGAGCATCGATGTGGTTAGGTTCGAGAGCGATGACGCGGTCGTAGGTTTCGGCGGCCTTGGGGCGGGTGGAAGGGTCGGCATCGTACTGAAGCGCCAAGTCAAAAAGAGAATCGGCGTTGCGGTGGGGCATGGAAAGGACGTTATCGCTCAGTTCACGCGTCTTGAAATTCAGAATGAACTGGCCAGACAAGGGTTCAAGCTGAGAGCCTGCGTCTTCAACCAGGACATCTTTACCGTTTGAGACGATGCGGAGTTCATTCAGTGGGGAATCAATGGACGAAAGTTTTTGCTGCAGGGCGAGCAGGGAACGGCGCAAGCGGTCAGCCGAAACGCCATTTTCCAATAACTGCTTGGCGGTCCGCACGCTGATCAGGTCGCGGAAATCGTAGAAGTCCTTGGAGCCGGCTTGCAAGGAGGGAACGAACTGCATCTTCTCCCACATTCCCAGTTGTTTTTCGGAAATGCCAAGGATTCGCAGAACGTCAGCACGCGTAAAGTGTTCACTTGTACCCATGAACTGTAAGCTTACGCCTTCTTGACGATTTTTCTCGTTTCCTTTTTATCGGGGGCAATGGCCCGCACGGGAGGCTTCTTGGGAACCGCCACCGGTTTCTTTTCCAAACTTTGTTTCAGGGCTGCCATCAGGTCAATGACCGGGGCGCGTGTAGGATGGGCAACCGGAGCGACATCCTTACCCTGCTGCTTGGCGGCGATCAGCGCGCGCATGCTTTCCTGATAATCGTCGCGATATTTTTCGGGTTGGAATTTCGCGGCCAGGGTCTCAATCAATTGAAGGGCCAGTTTTTTCTCGGCATCTTTCACTTCCACATTATCGGTGTTGCCATATTCGGCCACTTCGCGAATTTCACTTTGATAGAACATGGTGTGCAGCGTCATGCCACCTTTTGTGCCGCTCTTGTGAGGACGAATAATGACGGTGTGCTCTCGCTGGTGCATGGTGAGCTTGGCAATGGCGGAATAGCCGGATTCCTCCAGGGCCTTCTGCAACAAATGATAGGCTTTGCGCCCTTCCTCCTCTGGAGTGACGTAGTAGGAGGCGTCGAAGTACAGCGGATCAATTTCATCCAATTTTACGAACTCGAGAATCTCCATGGTGCGGCTGGAATCCGGTTCCAGATTATCGAGGTCCTCCTCCTCAAACAAAACGAATTGATCCTTATCGAATTCGTAGCCCTTCACGATTTCGTTGCGCTCCACTTTACGATCGCACGTGGGGCAATAAAGAGGCATGCGGATGCGCGAGTGACAGACGGAGTGGATCTGGTTGAGAGAGATGCGGTCGGTGCGCGCGGCGGAGAAAAGGCGAATGGGTATAGAGAGTAGTCCGAACGTTAAAAAACCCTTCCAAACGGAGGTAGCCATCCGTCGTCTCCTTGAATCTGGCGGAGTTCAGGGTAAGAGAAACGGTTGTTCAGTTCAAGGTCTAAATATTGGGTAATGCCTTAGAAATACCCTTTTCCAAGCGGCGGCTTATTGGGGTCTGATGGACGAATCGCTTGCAAGTAAAGGACTTGTATGTCACCTTCCTGAGCGCAACGCACCTCCGCCCTGCAAGCGTATTCTTGCACCCAGGAGATTCACGTGATGAAAAAGCTGATGTCCCGAAATATTCCGTTTGTGGCAGTCCTTACTCTCGGCCACGTATGTCGCAGCCGCCCAGGACAGTAAACCGTTTCCAGAGGTTTATTCCGCGGTTGCCATGGGGACTGGAGGAAGCGTTGGAGGGAAGACGAAACAGTTTGATGTTCGAATTACTTCGTACACCACGGATGAAGAGGTTCAAAAGTTTGCGCAGTTGGTGAAAGACAAGGGGACGGAGGCGTTGCGGAGCGCATTGGAAAAAGAAGACAAGCGTCGAGTGCTCCCGGTCGGCTCAATGGGGAATCAGATTGCCGTGGCGCGAAAACGCATGCACGGGACTGACACGATTATTACTATTGTTACGGCGCGAATCATGCCCTTTACAGAGCTGTACAACAATGGACGCAGCACGGACTACCCATTTGGTTATATCCAGCTGAAGCTGAATGCCAGGGGCGAAGGAACCGGTAAAATCATGGCGGCCGCGAAGATCAAGTTCGATAAGAAAAAAGAGCAATACGAGATCGAGAGCTATGGCAATCAGTACATCAAGGCCGTAAACGTTCGAACGTCGAAATAACCGCAACCCGGAGTCGCTGAGTGAATGGGCCCGAGAAACTCTTAAAGCAGAGCTTCAGAATAGAGGTATGGAGTGGCCTGGAGATTCAGGTGTTGCCCACACGAATGCTTCACAGGATTCGGCAGGCAAGCCCGTGGTTTTGCGTGTCTATCGGGACATGCCCGCAGCATTCGTTGACAAGAGTGTTTTGGATGCGGCAGGTCGAACGCGATGGGCCGGATAAAGTTAGTAGTGCGCGAAGCCGACGCGGAAGATGCTGCGAAGATCTTAGACTCGAAGCCACCGCAGCAAGCAGATGAGACTGAACGCTGATTTCGCTCTCTAATTGAGCTTTCCATTCGTTCCAATGTTTTCAAAGTGGCGGCAAGTTTCTCGCCGCCCGATGTTTTGCGCGGTTCTTGCTTAGCGTGTTAGTGTGAGCGGTTACTTGAGTTGGGCAGTGGATTTGTACGGAGGGCGTCAGTGGCTTACGGGGATTTGCGGGAATTTGTGAAGCGGCTGGAAAAAGAAGGCGAGCTGAAGCGCGTAAGGGCGGAAGTCGACCCCGTGTTGGAAATCGCGGAAGTGGTACAGCGGGCGCAGGCGCTGCCTGGGCCGAAGGGGAATCCTGGTGGGATGGCGCTTCTGTTTGAGAAGTGCAAAGGCTCGCGGTACCCATTGCTGATCAATGCGTTTGGAAGCACGCGGCGGATGGAATTGGCGTTCGAAGTGGAGAAATTGGATGACGTCGCGGGCCGGATCCGCGGATTTTTGGATATGCAGACGCCACAAGGGTTGTTCGACAAATTGAAGATGCTTCCGAAATTGGCGGAGTTGGGATCGTTCTTCCCGAAAGTGGTGAAAGATGGAGCGTGCAAGGAAGTCGTGCACAAGGGGAATGACGTTAATTTGTTCGATTTTCCAATCTTGAAATGCTGGCCGCAGGATGGTGGGCGCTTCATCACCTTTCCAATGGTGTTCACGAAAAATCCGGAAACAGGAAAGCGCAACGTCGGGATGTACCGGATGCAAATTTACGACGAGCGAACCACCGGAATGCATTGGCAGACACAGAAGCATGGTGCGGAGCATTTTCGTCGTGCGCGGCTGGCGAATCCGGATGGAAGAATCCCCGTGAGTGTGGCGATTGGGTCGGACCCCACGACGACGCTGGGAGGAATTTTGCCGATTCCACCAGACCTGGATGAAATGATGTTCAGCGGATTCCTGAAAAAGGAGCCGGTGGAACTGGTGAAGTGCGAAACAAACGATCTGGAAGTGCCTGTGAACTCGGAGATCGTGCTGGAAGGTTATGTCAGCTTAAATGAAATGCGAACAGAAGGACCGTTCGGCGACCACACCGGATTTTATTCGCTGGAAGGAGAGTATCCAATCTTCCACGTGGAATGCGTGACGCATCGCAAGGATCCAATTTACTTAGCGACGGTGGTCGGACGTCCGCCGCAAGAAGATTTCTATATGGGGTATGCGATCGAACGGGTATTTCTGCCACTGATGAAGATGCAGCACTCAGAAATTGTGGATGTGTCGATGCCAGCGGAAGGGATCGTGCACAATCTGATGATTGTGGCAATACGAAAATCGTATCCAGGGCATGCGCGGAAAGTGATGAACGCCATCTGGTCACTGGGGCAAGCGATGTTCACGAAAACGATCGTGGTGGTGGATCACGACGTCAATGTCCACGACTATAAAGAAGTAGTGTGGAAAACGCTCTGCGCGATTGATCCGGAGCGCGATGTGCAGTTTGTGCTGGGGCCGGTCGATACGTTGGACCATGCGGCGCGAATGCAGGATTTTGGCTCGAAGATGGGAATTGATGCAACGCGGAAATGGAAGTCCGAGGGATTTACGCGGCCATGGCCGGATGAGATTCTGATGGATGAGACGACGAAGGCGCGTGTAGATGGGATGTGGAGAAGTTTGGGAATTTGAGAAAAGTTGAGCCGTCCAGCAGGAAAGGCCCAGAATTCCACGTTAAGAACTTCAGCACGAAGAAAATTCAGCACAAAAAGAACAGCCAAAGAGTTGGTCGGGAGAAAACGTAACATCACCTCGCACTGGTCAGAGAATTTTAGTAGTTATGAAGCACAAGCATAACTATCCGCAGACTTATGGGCAAGCAGCCAGCGCGATATTGAAGGGGGTCATCCCGAAGAAAAGCGTATGAACGAAAAATTACAAATTAGAAAAAGCTGAGAAGAGCAGTCAGAGAAGGAAAGAGATGAAGTGGATGGGGACAAAGGATAACCGTCCGCTGGGACAGGGGTGTTTGCCGATAAAACTACTACATGTAGTGGTGCCGATAGCTGCAAAGCCATAGATATGGGATAGCCTGCCTACAATACCAGGTGAACTGCCTACGATAACCGCCATTTTTAGGACAACTGTCGTAGGGAAATCCTTGACGCTCAAGGTTCAGGGATGACATAACTTTTGCAAGGCCAGCACCTGCGGGTAAAAGACGGAACGAAGTGAAGGTGCTGGAACGCTGAAAACTCTTTAGCGTTGTGGTACAAGGTGGCATTTCTCTTGAGCGAATCGCGCGAAGTGATGAATGTACGGCAGGCCTCTCAGTATCTGGGTATCAGCCCGGATACGCTGTACCGGTACATCACAGAGGGCGAAATACCTGCATTCAAATTAGGAAATCGATGGAAACTAAGGAAGACAATCCTGGATCGGTGGATGGAACGCAAGATGAGCCAGGTGGTAGCGAAACGGCGATAATCCGGCTCGGCCGATAGGGAAAGAGGTCGCGATATGTGGTTACCTGGGGGAAAGAAGAATAAGCAGTTGGTGGGACTGGATATCGGATCCAGTTCGATCAAAGCCATCGAACTGAAATCGACGAAGGCCGGCTATGAGCTCGTCAGCTTCGGCATGGAACCGCTGGCTCAAGACACTGTCGTGGACGGCGCGATCATGGATGCGCCGCAGGTAGCCAACGCGATCACGAAAATTTTTGATACTGAAAATATTAAGACCAAGAATGTGGCAACTTCAGTGTCGGGACATTCGGTGATTGTGAAGAGAGTGCCGTTGCCGCTGATGACGGAAGAAGAGTTGTACGACCGGATTCCTTCCGAAGCCAGCCAACATATCCCCTTCGACATTGCCGACGTGAACCTGAGCTACCAGCTACTGGAAGCGATGGATGCGCAGATGGATGTGCTGTTGGTGGCGGTGAAGAAAGACAAGATTCTAAATCACACCAACGTGCTCGCCCAGGCAGGGAAGACGCCGGAAGTTGTGGACATCGATGCGTTTGGCCTGCAGAACTGTTTCGAGGTCAATTACGAACCGGATGCGGGGCAGACGGTAGCGCTGCTGAATATTGGCGCGAGCGTCATGAATATCAATATCGTGCGCGGTGGTGTGCCACTGTTTACGCGCGACGTCAGCGTGGGCGGCAACCAATACACCGACGCGTTGCAGAAGGAATTGGATTTGAGTTTTGACGATGCCGAGAGACTGAAGAAGGGCGAAACGCTGCCTAGCGTGACGGATGAACAGAAAGGCCAGATTCTGCGCAGCGTATCCGACATCTTGACGCTGGAAATTCAGAAGACTTTCGATTTCTTCCGTGCGACGGCAAGCGGAGAGAATATCCAACGGATTATGGTGGCCGGTGGAACCGCACGGGTGCCGGGATTAGTTGACCTACTAAGGGAAGAGTTTGCCATGCCGGTGGAAGAGTTGAATCCGTTCCGCAAAGTGCTTTTGAACCCGGCCAAGCACAGTGAAGATCAGATTCGGGAATTGGCACCAAAACTAGTAGTAGCCGTGGGACTGGCCCTGAGGAGCTTTGACTAGCCATGATCCGCATAAACTTACTTGGACAAACGCGGCCGAAAGCCGCACGCCGGACGGCGGACACGGGGGCAGCGCTGCCTTTGGTGTTCATCGCGGCGGGCTTGCTGCTCGGCGGACTGTTCCTGTTCTACGTCTATCACTCGTGGCAGACGCAACTGGCGGACGAAAATAAGCGGATCAAGACGCTCACCGCTCAGAAGACAGAACTGGAGCAGATCAAGCTGCAGGTAGAAGCTTTTGAGAAACAGAAGCAGGTGCTGCAGCAGCGAGTCACCACGATTGAGCAACTGCAACGGGATCGCACCGGCGGGCAAGAATTGCTTGACGAGGTCGCCAACACGGTATCGCGAGCGGAAAATCTGTGGCTGACGACGATGACGAAAAAGGGTTCTGCCATCACGCTGGAAGGCTCTTCGGCTTCGCTGAATTCGGTGGCGAATTTCATCACTGCCCTGAAGCGTTCCGGTTATTTCCAGAAAATCGAAATCAAAGAAGCCAAGCAGGATGACAAGGGATCAGGGGCGGTTCAGACATTCCTGTTCTCAATCAACGCAGAAATTGCGCCGAATGCTCCAATAACGCCGGGGGCGCCACAAACAAAAGCAGCAAGTGCGCCCGGGCAGGCTGCGCCGAGTAGTGCGACGCCGGCGAAGAAAGGATAACGAGGACCCATGGCAAATCCTTTCAGAGACATGTCTGTATTCATGCAAGGGTTGGTGGCGTTGGCAATCGCGGTCACATTGGCGCTTGCCGGCCTGTACCTGCCGTTTTCACCTGTGGCCCAGGCCCGTGCGGACTACGACAAGGCCGTGACAGACCGCACCAAACTGAATCAAGAAGTAACGCAGTTGCAGGTTTACAAGCAACGGTACGGAGAATTGAAGCAGCAGATGGACGCGTTGAACAAGCAGCTGGATACCCTGAAGACCATCGTGCCGGAAGAAAAGGAAGTGGACGAATTTATCCGCCAGGTGCAGGGAGCCGCGAGCGCTTCGAACGTGCAATTGAGGAGACTGACGGCTGGAAAGATTGACACGAAAGAGTATCACTACGAAATGCCGTTTGAAGCGCAGGCTGACGGGCCGTATTTCAACGTGTTGGATTTCTTTTCTCGCCTGAGCCGGTTATCGCGAATCATCAATGTGGGAGATCTGCAGTTTGATGATCCGAACGGCAGTGGCAAGGGGGCGAAGTACCCAATTCGCCCGGGGACAACAGTTACGGGCGTTTTTACGATAACGACTTATTTCACAAAGCCGGCTGATACGACACCGACGGCCGCGGCAGGTGCGGCAAAACCGGGGTCAAATTCTACTCAGCCAGCGAATAAACCGTGAGCAGGAATGAGCGAGCCATGCGTCTAGTGAAAACACTGGTACTCGGGAGTCTGCTGGCAGCCGCCGGAAGCGGATTGCGCGCGCAGACACAAACAGCGCCGGCTACAAAACCTGCGGCGAAAACGACGCCGTCGAAATCGACAACCTCGAAATCGACTGCGAAGAAGTCGAGCAAATCGACCGGGCCCAGCGGAACGGCTGAATCTACGGACAAAGTGGCCAGGCGGGATCCATTTGAGTCGTTGACGAGCCGGCAGGATGCGGCGGCAAAATCAGCGGCAAATCTGCCACCGGGAAAAGCGGGGTTGCAAGTTGGGACGCTGCGCTTAGACGGAATCGTGCGTGCGCCCAACGGGATGATTGCGGTGGTGACGAATCCGCAGTCGCGCACGTACTTTTTGCGCGAAGGCGATCAGCTATACGACGGAAGAGTAGAAAAGATTGGGATGGACAACGTGTCGTTCCATGAGTTGGGCAAGGATGCGTTCGGAAAACCAGTGGAGCGCCAAGTGAACAAGAGACTTTACTCCAGTGCAGGAGAACAGCAATGAAGACGAACCGGCCGGCCTTTCAAATTGGCTGCCTGATACTCGCGGGCATACTGGTGAGCAGGGGCTCACAAGTGGCACGTGGACAGGAGCCCGCTGGCGCGACCTCGACTGCAGCGGTGATCTCAAGCGTGGCAATCATGCAGGAGCCACAGCGCGCAGCGATTCGCGTGGAAGGAGAAGGACGCCTGGATGTTCACGCGGCGCGGATGCAGAACCCGGAAAGACTGGTTCTGGATTTCAGCGGCGCGAAAATGAGCGTGCAGAAAACGTCGATACCGGGAGTCTCTGCACCGGTGCGCGGAGTACGGATGGGCCAGTTCCGGCCAGACGTTGCCCGTGTAGTGATCGACTTGACGGCAGCGGCGCCTTATCAGATTGCGCATGAAGGCGAAGCTGTGGTGGTCTACTTCGTCACCGAAGCCCAGTCCGAAGTGGTGCCCGCGAAGCAGATAACTGCTGCAACAGAGACAAAGGCGAAAAAGGAGATTAGCTATACGGCAGCAGCTCCGCGGATGACAGCCCACACCAGTCAATCGACGAATGTGGTGGCACCGCGTTTTGCATTGCCAAACGAATTGACCAAGCCAACAGTTTTGCTGGCCTCCATGAAAGAAACGGAACAGCCGGCGCGTCCAGAGGCAGTACAGCAAGCTGCACAGCAGGCGGTTTCACAAGCGTCGACTGCCGCATCCACGATGGCGGCGGGGCAATCGAGTGGCTCGTTGCAGAATACCCAACCAGGCCGCTATACCGGTGAACCGATTTCGGTGAACTTGAAGGATGTTGACCTGAAGGATTTCTTCCGGTTGATCCATGAGATCAGCGGCTTGAACGTGGTGCTGGATCCAAACGTGAAGGGCACTTTGACTATCGTTCTGGACGAAGTGCCTTGGGATCAGGCGCTCGACATCGTGCTGCAGAATAACGGCCTCGACAAACAGTTCAGCGGAAACGTGTTGCGCATCGCCACCCGGGATACATTGAAAAAAGAAGCGGAAACCATGAGGGACCTGGAGAAGGCGCAGGCCGAGGCGGTAGCACCGGTGACCGTGACTCGCGTTCTGAGCTACGCTAAGGCTGCGACACTGAAAGATACCCTAAAGAAGTTCTTGTCGCCACGCGGAGATATTCTCGCGGATGACCGTTCGAACCAGTTGATAGTTCGTGACATCCCATCGGTCATTCCTACCATCGATAACCTGATCCGGCAGTTGGATCGGAAGTCCCAGCAGGTGGAAATCGAAGCCAGAGTGATTTCGGCTTCACGTTCCTTTGCGCAAGACATCGGCGTGCAGTGGGGCTTTGCAGGCACCACGACGAGCGGTCGTTCGATTTACGGCGGCAATCCGAACGTCGGGGTTAGTCCGGTTCAAAACGGTACCTCGATCAGTCCGACATTGCCTACGCCTCCACTGATATCCATACCGACCAGCAGCAGCGGCGGGTCAACGCCGGGTCTTCCTTACAACGTAAACCTAGGTGCAGGCGTACCGACAAGCGGCTTCGGATTCATTCAACGTTCGCCCAATTTCTCGGTTGACCTGTTTATCTCTGCGGCGGAATCAAAGGGCGTTGGTAAATTGCTCTCGAAGCCGAAAGTCATCACGCAAAACAACGAAAAGGCGACCGTTAAGCAAGGTACAAAGATTCCAATTCAGACGACCATTAACAATACGATTTCGGTCCAATACATCGACGCAGTGCTGAAGCTGGAAGTAACTCCGCAAATCACCGCGGAAGGCACTGTGTTCATGGATGTGCTGGTGGAAAACACGCAGATTGACAACGGTATTCCCCGGGTTCAAGGTATTCCTGCCTTGGACACGCAAGCAGCGGAAACCAAAGTGCTAGTTGCAGACGGAGGCACGGTAGTCATCGGCGGCATCATCATCAGCCAGCAGCAAACCGACATTACCGAAGTGCCAATCGTGGGCAGTTTGCCGCTGATCGGCCATTTGTTCCGCCGGACCAATACGACAGTCTCGTCGCAAGAGTTGCTGTTCTTCCTTACTCCGCGAATTATTCCTGGATGAAATTAGTTCCGAGGATGCAATCGGCCGTAAGCAAAAGGACAGAATAATTTAAATGAACTAGAATCGAGGAGACGCAAGTCTCCTCGATTTTTTTATGAACGCACACTATTTAAGAAGACGGAAAGCTGTGGCCCTGGAAATGAGGGCCCGTGGCCTGGATTGCCTGGTAGTGACACACCCCGCGAATTGGTATTACTTGACGGGCTTTACGGGCGAATCCGGAGCCCTGATCGTTAAGGCAAACGGGACCACTCTCCTGACCGACGGCAGGTTCACGGTACAAGCGAAAGAGGAAACCAACGGCGTTAAGATTGAGTTGCAGAAAGGGAGTCTGTGTCCGGCCGTTGGGGAGTTTCTAAAAAAAGAAGGATTGAGCAATTTTGGATTCGATCCGGGACAATTGACCGTCGTGCAGTGGAAGGCAATAAAGAAGGGCGCTGGCGCGAACTGCAAAAGTGTGGAGGCAGCGGAGATCGTAGAGCCTGTGCGGCGACGAAAAGATGCCGGTGAATTGGCCGCAATGCGCATGGCGGCCGTTCTGGCGGATGAAGTCATGGAATACGCGATCAAGATGTTAAGGCCCGGCGTGCGCGAGAGTGAAGTGGGCGCCGAAATTGAGTACCAGATGCGGAAGCGAGGGGCGAAGGGACCTTCCTTCGAAACCATAGTGGCGTCAGGACGGAGGGCCGCGCTACCGCATGCCCGACCCACCGCCAAACGCCTGAGGAAAAATGAGTTGGTGGTGCTAGACCTGGGTGTTATACTCGGCAATTATTGCAGCGATATGACGCGCACGGTGTATATGGGGCAGGCACCGAGGCGAGTTCGTGGTTGGTATAGCGCGGTTCAGGAAGCGCAGGCGGCTGGGGTAGCGGCCGTGAAGGCTGGCGTGACCTGTGGGGAAGTAGACGGGGCGACTCGAGAAGTCCTCAAAAAAAGCGGATTAGAGCAGTATTTTGTGCATAGCACCGGGCATGGCTTAGGGCTGGAAGTGCACGAGGAGCCGCGGATCGCAAGGGGACAGGAATTTCGGCTTGAACCCGGTAACGTAATAACGATCGAACCTGGCGTATATGTGGAAGGAATTGGCGGCATTCGAATTGAGGATGACGTCGTAGTGAACGCTAAGGGCAGCGAAGTCTTGACCCGCGTCAAGCGGGATCTCATCGAAATTTGAAAAAGGCATGAAACGGAAAAAGCCGTCAAAAACGAGTGAAAGCAAGTCCTTTACCGGCCCAGACATTGGGCAAATCGAACAACTATTGGATTTCATGAGTGAGCATAACCTCGAGGAATTTGAATACTCGAGGGGAGACTTGCGTATCCGCTTGCGCAAGCCAAGTGCCAACACCGTGGTGACCACGCCCAGAACGGCGGAAATCATTGTGCCAGCCGCGCTGGCTGCGCCTACTGCTTCGATTGCGGGTGGTTCGGCAGAAACTCCGGTGGAGACGCGAGGTGGAGAGGATCTCCACCTGGTGAAATCGCCAATCGTGGGAACGTATTACTCTTCTCCAAGCCCGGGTTCCGAGGAGTTTGTAAAGATAGGTGTACACGTGGATGTGGGGCAAACGCTCTGCATCGTGGAAGCGATGAAGTTGATGAATGAAATTGAATCGGAAGTCAGTGGGGAAGTGCTCCGCATATTCGTGGAGAATGGACAACCAGTGGAGTACGGTCAACCCTTGTTCGGGATTCGACCGAGCCGGAAGAGATAGTCAGTTCGCCTAACTATGTTCCAGAAAATTCTAGTCGCCAATCGCGGGGAAATTGCCCTGCGGGTCATTTGTGCATGTAAAGAGCTGGGGATAGCGACGGTCGCGGTGTATTCGGAGGCCGACCGTAATTCGCTCCATGTAAGATTCGCGGATGAAGCTGTGTGCATCGGGCCACCGCGCAGCAGCGAGAGTTACCTGAATATTCCGCAAGTCATCAGCGCTGCGGAAATCACCAACGTAGACGCGATCCATCCGGGTTACGGATTCCTTTCGGAGAATGCGAATTTTGCGAAGGTGTGTGAAGCGTCGGAGATCACGTTCATCGGGCCGAAGCCTGAAGTGATTGAGATGATGGGCGAGAAGGACCGGGCGCGCCGGGAAATGAAAACGGCGGGATTGCCGACCATTCCGGGAAGTGAGGGGGTGGTGGAGGGCGAGGAGCAGCTTTCGAAGGAAGCGGAACGTATCGGATATCCGCTGATTCTGAAAGCGGCCGCTGGCGGCGGCGGACGCGGCATGCGGGTCGTGCGCAATAAAACGGAATTACTTTCGGCATATCAAACTGCTCGCAGCGAAGCGCAGCAGGCATTTGCGAATCCAGCCGTGTACATGGAGAAGTTCCTGGAACACCCGCGGCATATCGAGATTCAAGTGTTGGGCGACCAGCATGGCAAAGTGATTCACCTCGGCGAACGGGAATGCACGATCCAGAGGCGGCACCAGAAATTGATCGAGGAATCGCCGTCACCGGTATTCGACGCGAAGCAGAGAAAAGATCTGGGCAACAAAGTGGTAAAGGCGCTCGAGAAGATCGGATATACCAACGCCGGCACAGTGGAATTCTTAATGGATGACGATGGCGCGCTGTACTTCATCGAGATGAATACGCGGATTCAAGTGGAGCATCCGGTCACGGAATTTGTTACGGGACTGGATCTGGTGAAAGCCCAGATACGAATTGCGGCTGGGGAACGGATGGACGAAGCCGCGGGGGAAATGACATTTTCAGGGCATTCGATCGAATGCCGGATCAATGCGGAAGATCCGGACACGTTCGTGCCCTCCGCCGGGCGAATTACCACGTTCCAAGCGCCGGGTGGGACAGGGGTTCGTGTGGATTCAGCAGCGTATTCGGATGCGGTAATTCCTCCTTACTACGATTCGCTGGTGGCGAAGTTGATTGTAAAGGGCCGGGATCGTGGCGAAGCGATTGGCCGGATGAAGCGAGCGCTGGAGATGTTCGTGATCGAAGGAATCAAGACGTCGATTCCATTGCAACGGCGGATTTTGGCGCATCCGGATTTTGTTTCGGGTAAATTTGATACCCACTTCATTGAAAAAATATTGAACACTAACGGTAAATAAACTCTTGATGCCGCTTGTGATGCCCACGTTGTATGTGATATTAGACGCTGGACTGATGACGGGTTCCACAGAAGAGAAAGCCAAACAATTGATCGAGGCAGGCGTGCGGATGTTGCAATACCGCAGCAAAAGGGGTGGTGCGCGTGAAACGCTGGAAATTTCGCGGAAACTTGCCGCAATAGCTACAGGATCTGGCGCAACCTTTTTTGTAAATGACCGCCCGGATATTGCCTACCTTGCAGGCGCGTCTGGAGTGCACGTGGGACAAACGGATTTGAGCGCGGAAGATGCGCGAGCCGTGATTGGAAGGGAGAAGTGGATCGGAGTTTCTGCGCACAATGAAACGCAATTTCGCGCCGCAATAGAGACTTCGGCGGACTACGTGGCGGTGGGGCCGGTTTTTGCAACCAGTAGTAAAGAAAATCCCGATCCCGTCATCGGAACGGAATTCATACGCCGGGTGCGTGGGCTAACGACCAAGCCGATTGTGGCCATTGGCGGAATTACCCTCGAACGGGCGGCAGAAGTGATCGAGGCTGGTGCGGATTCTGTGGGGGTGATCAGCGGCATTGTGAAGGCGGAGTATCCGGGCGCGCGGGCACGGCAGTTTCTGGAAGCGTTGAAGACGGCGAGAAACACCCAATGAGGTATTCAGCGAATGGCTGAAGCAAGCGTTGCGGCGCAACAAGCCGGCAAACAGGAGAACCAATTTGTAAAAGCCATCGGGCTTTTTGATGGCACAATGATTGTGGTCGGGTCGATGATCGGCTCCGGGATTTTTATTGTCGCGGCGGATATCGGGCGACAGACGGGATCGGCCGGCGGGCTGCTGCTGACGTGGGTGCTGACCGGCTGTTTGACGATTGCAGCCGCGCTCTCCTACGGAGAATTGGCGGCGATGTTTCCTCATGCGGGCGGGCAATATATTTATTTGCGGGAAGCATTTTCGCCGCTGTGGGGCTTTTTGTATGGCTGGACGCTTTTCCTGGTGATTCAGACCGGCACGATTGCCGCAGTGGCGATTGGGTTTGCGCGCTATCTTGGCGTTTTGTTTCCCGCAATTTCTCCCAAGACCTGGGTGATTCCACCGATCAATTTGGGGTCGCGTTATGCCATTAGTCTCTCCGTGCAGCAACTTGTCGCCATCCTGATGATCGTTTTCCTGACGTTTCTGAATACCCGTGGAGTGAAACTTGGAAAGTGGATTCAGAACATATTTACATCAGCAAAAATGCTTTCGCTGCTGGGCCTAATTTTGCTGTGCGTATTGGTGGCGCGAAATTCGGCTGCGATTGCGGATAATTTTTCGCATATCTGGGCAATTCGTGATGCGCAACCTATCGAACCGGGCGCGAGTTTCCTACGCGGGATTTTGCCTATAGTGACCGCCGGGAGTGGCTGGTTTGGATTGTTGCTGGCGCTGGCGGTGGCCCAAGTGGGTTCACTGTTTTCCGCGGACGCCTGGAACAACATCGGCTTTACGGCCGGGGAAGTAAAAAATCCCAAGCGCGACGTGGCGCTGTCGATGGCCTTTGGAACGATTATCGTGATTACGCTCTATGTGCTGGCGAATTTGGCGTATTTGTGTGCCCTGCCCTTAGCACAAATTCAAAATGCACCGGATGGACGCGTGGCGACAGCGGCCTTGTCGGCGGTTTTTGGAGCCAAAGGCGCGGTGTTGATGGCCGTGGCAATCATCATTTCCACGTTTGGGTGCAACAATGGGCTGATTCTGGCCGGCTCGCGCGTGGCGTACGCGATGGCGAAGGACGGACTGTTCTTTCGCGCGACGGGAACTCTCAATGAAAAAGGTGTGCCGGGCACCGCGCTGGTGTATCAGGGCATCTGGATCAGTGTTTTGATTTTGCTGCGCACGCGGACGCCAGGCGGTGGGTATGGAAACCTGTACAACGATCTGTTGGATTATGTGGTGTTCGCCGTCTTGCTGTTTTACGTGCTGACCATCGTAGGTATTTTTGTTTTGCGGCAAACCAGACCGGATGTTGACAGGCCTTACAGAGCATTTGGGTATCCGCTCGTGCCGCTGTTGTATATAGTGGCGGCTACAGGAATCATGGTGGTGATGTTGTTATATCGCACCCAAACGGCGGGAGCGGGCATGGGGATCGTGTTGATTGGCTTGCCGGTTTATTGGTTGTGGTCACGGCAGGCCCACAAGGTTTAATGTCGCATTAAAAAGATCTTTGTGGATAGAACGACGGAAAAGGAGGAGTTGCATGGGCAACCCCTTGTTTGCGACGAAATCGATCGACTCGCTGTTGAAAGAGGCGGGGGACACTGGAGAGCATAGCCTCAAGCGAGCGCTGGGCCCCGTCAACCTGATTACCCTCGGGATTGGAGCGATTATCGGGGCTGGCATTTTCGTATTGACCGGTTCCGCTGCAGCGTTGTACGCGGGCCCGTCGATCATGTTGTCCTATGTGCTCGCCGGTATCGGATGCATGTTCGCGGGATTGTGCTACGCGGAATTCGCTTCACTCATCCCGATTGCAGGCTCGGCTTATACGTACGGCTATGCGACGCTCGGCGAAATTGTTGCGTGGATCATCGGCTGGGACTTGATCCTGGAATATGCGTTTGGTGCGGCGACGGTGGCTAGTGGCTGGAGCAGCACGTTGATTGCGTTTCTGCAGGATTATGGAGTCAACATCCCTCCGGCAATTTGCGATGTGCCGGGAACGCCGTGGGTCTTTTATCAAGGCCGATGGTCGCCGCTTTCCACGCTGGAATTGAGCGCCGCACAATTGAGTTCCATCCCGCACGCCACGGCCCACTTCAACCTGTTGGCATTTCTTGCGGTGTTAGCGGTTACCGTCATTTTGATTATCGGAATTAAGGAATCGGCTAACTTCAATTCGGGAGTTGTTTTCGTCAAGCTGATCGCGGTGCTGACGTTTATCGGTGTGGCGATTCCGTTTGTGCTGAAGCACACCCAATTGGCCCATGCCAATTGGAGCGTCTTCATTCCGCCCAACACCGGAACATTTGGTTCGTTTGGATGGTCTGGGATTCTTCGTGGAGCCGGCGTGGTGTTTTTTGCTTACATTGGATTCGACGCGGTTTCGACTGCGGCGCAGGAAGCTCGCGAACCGCAGAAGGACATGCCGGTCGGGATTTTAGGTTCGCTCATTGTCTGCACCATTCTTTACATTATTGTCTGCGGATTATTGACCGCCACAGTGCATTACACGCGGCTGAATATCGGCGCACCTGTTTCTCTGGCGATGCGCGAAATGGGTGTGCAGTGGGGAAGTTACATCGTTAATGCCGGGGCGCTCGCAGGGTTAAGTACCGTGATGCTGGTGATGTTGCTGGGCCAGTCGCGCGTATTCTATTCGATGGCGCACGACGGGTTGCTCTGGAAATGGGCTGGCGATATTCATCCGCGTTTCCGGACACCCTGGAAGTCCACGGCGATTGTCGGCATTTGCGTCGCGTTTGTGGCGTCGTTGGTGCCAATCGGAGACTTAGGACAATTGGTTAGCATTGGCACATTGCTCGCGTTCGTGATCGTCTGTGCTGGTGTGTGGATTCTGCGAGTCAGGCGGCCAGATCTTCACCGTCCTTTTAAAACACCATGGGTTCCGTTCGTACCGATCATGGGGATTTTGATTTCGCTGGGACTGATGGCCGGCTTGAAGGGTTTAACGTGGATTCGTCTGATTGTCTGGCTGATTATCGGCATGGTGATTTATTTCACGTACAGCGTGAAACACAGCCACGTGCGAAACGGCAAGCCTAGTTAAGTTGAAGATTCAATATCTGCAATTTTTTTAATTACGCGGCGAATATGGCTGGCTGTGCGGGCTCGTCGTGCTACGCCGAATCGGGTAAAGTGTCTTTTGCAACTCATTGAGACATGACTGGCACAGAAATCCATCGCAGTTCGTTCTGGAAAAGCCTCTCGAAGTGGGATTGGCTTGCGCTGGGCATTGCCCTTGCCGGCCTGTTTGCGACGTGGGTCGGTGCTCCTTTACACGATGAGCCCGGAATGGGCTTTCTCCGCTATTTGAGCGCCATCGCGCTTTTCTACATCATCTACCGATTCTGGAGTCGCTGGCGCAGCGAACTGCTCTGGAGCCTGCGCAACCGGTTATTTGTTGCGTATATTTTTATCGCGTTCGTGCCGATCATTCTTCTGCTGGTGCTGGCCGTTCTGGCGGCACAGATTATTTATTCGCAGCTTGGTGCGTACCTGCTCTATGAAGATATTCAACACCGGGTGGAGATGCTATCAGAATCCACGGCGCATATAGCAGCCGCGGAGGCAGCGCTGCCAAAAACGATTGATGAGACGATTTTGGAGCAGTCATTGCGGAACGAACTGCGAATCGCAGAGCGGAAACAACTACCTGGGCTGACTCCAAACTTTCATGTAGAAGAAGAACTATTTCGGAAGATTGCCGGGCCGAAATCGCCCTCGTTTGCGGGTCTGGTGCAATCCGGAAACAACTTACGGCTGGTGAGCATGGAAGAAGCGGAAACGCCGAGGGGCAGGCGCGTGATTGAATTAAGTCTCCCCGTAACATCCGATTTTCTGGAAGGAGTGGCGACGGATTTGGGTCCGATTGATGTGACGCTATCACAGCGCGTGGAAGGGGACTCCGCGCGATCGGCGGTGCGTATCGGCAGCAACGATTACAAAGCCGTAGCGCGGGTGATGACCCACAAGCGAGCGCTTCCCGCCGCGAATTCCTGGACTGATCCGCTGGTGGAGGGTTTCTCAAAGCTCGAAGCTACGTATTTGTCAGGGAACGGAGAAGTGGAACGCAACCATCCAGTGTTTGCGTTTTTTCAGGCGCGGAATTCGCAATTGAACCGGCGAATTTTTGCTTCGGTGGGAGAATTTAGCGATGCCAAGCTGTTCGGCCTGCAGATTGTTTCGGTGATTTTTCTGCTGATCGAAATCGTGGCCTTGGTGATTGGCGTGGTACTGACGCAGGCAATCACGCGGACGGTGTCCAGCCTGTATCGAGCGACGCAGTATGTGCAGGAAGGGAATTTTTCTCACCGCGTGCGAGTGGAGCGGAAAGATCAACTGGGAGTGCTGGGCGAATCGTTTAACAGCATGACCGGCTCCATCAGCCGGCTGATCAATGAACAGAAACAGTTGCAGCGTTTGGAAAATGAGATTTTTATCGCGCGGGAAGTGCAGGATCAATTGTTTCCGCGCAACCTGCCGCAGGTGCACGGCGTGGAAGTGGAAGCGATTTGCCGGGCAGCGCGCAGCGTCAGCGGAGATTATTACGATTTTATCCAGTTGGGAACGACGCATGTGGCGTTTGCGATTGCGGATATTTCGGGAAAGGGAATATCGGCGGCGTTGTTGATGGCTAGCTTGCAAGCGGCTTTGCGGAGCCAGTTGTTGGTGCCAGGCAGCGAGAATATGAGCACGGCGGAACTGGTCGCGAGATTGAACATTCATTTGGTGAGGAACACAGGCGATGATCGGTTCGCCACATTTTTTGTGGCGATTTATGACACGGTGTCGCGGCGGCTCCGGTATACCAATGCAGGACACCTTCCCGCGTTTTGTTTGTCGGATGGCGGCACCGCGCGTTTGGGAGAAGGCGGAATCGTATTGGGCGTGATGGAAGATTATCCGTTTGAAGAGGGATGCATTACGGTGCCGCCGGATTCGGTGCTGATCGGCTACAGTGACGGATTGGTTGAGCCGGAAAATGCATATGGAGAACAGTTTGGCATTCCGCGATTGGAAGCCGCAGCCCAACGTGTGAGGCAGTTGTCCCCACGAAAAATTGCAGAAGCATTGATGACCGCAACGGAAGAGTGGGCTGGCGAAGCGGAGCAAGCCGACGATATGACCGTTATCGTCGCGAAACTGAGTTAGCTAGAGAGTCATTGCCCGGCTAATTCTCCGGAAGGTTGAGATTTGTGCTTCTTACCGTGGAAGCGATCCTTGAGTTTTAAGAATGGCTGTTCGACCGTGAAGTGGAGAACTGACGCTAGAATTATGGCGAGCCCAAGTTGAGCAACAAATACGAGAGGAAAATTTTGGATGTGGACGTAGCTCGCGACCCGTGGCCATAAAACATCCAAGGCATAGCCGTGGCAGAGATAGAGGGAGTAAGAGATAGCTCCTAAGTAGCGAGCGACCGGATGGTTCAGAACCACCGGTGGCCGGCAAACGACCGAAACCAGGATGACCGCGAGCAGGTAAGTGACGATGTCGCTTTGAGCTTGAAGGGCAAACACCAGAATCAGTGCGCAAAGTGGAGTGAGTGGATGCGACATCCATTTTGGCGCGACCCAACCGCCCTTTGCGGCAAATGCAATCAGGCAACCAAGCACGATTGCGTCTAGGTGGGTATCGAACGCGAACCAGGTGTAGGCGCGATATCCGAGTAGCGACAGAACAGAACGGTACAGTGGTTCAAAGATCAGCACTCCGTACAGAATCTTTACCTGCTTGGTTCGCTCAACACGCGCCAGTAGGAAAGGCCACAGCAAATAGAATTTTTCCTCAACACCCAGAGACCAGGCGGCTGTCAGGCTGTTGTAGTGCTGGGTCAGGGCGTGATAGTAGTCGCCCATGTAGAAAAATGTTGCCCAGCTGCCGGCAAATGGACCTTCCAGCCTGCACATGGCCCACACCACATAAAAAATGGGGAAGAGGCGTAATGCACGACGAAGATAGAATTGCCGCCTGTCCAACTTTCCGCGCTCGCCGATTTCCTTCAGCAAGAGCCAAGTAATCAAGAGTCCGCTCAGTTCGAAGAAGAGAGTGACTGCATATGGTCCTGGGAAGAGGGAGGCATATTTCCAATGACCTATCCAGTAGTGAAAGAAAACGACGGCGAGGGCCGCGGCACCGCGCAATCCATAGAGACTGGGTATTTCTCGCATGGACAAGTTAGCGAAGAGTGGATTCAAGTGCGCGGATTGCGCAGAAATGTCATTGGTCTCTGGCCGCGAAAAAGAAACGCTCTGATCGCGCGCCGCTTCGGATACTTGTGAAATGCCGGGCTCCATAGAGCAAATCTAGCCCAGCTCGCGAAGAGTGCAGCCTTAAGAATTCTTAAGAAGGAAGTGATGTTGACATGTGAGAGAGTGATGTTGTTCAAGAGCTCTCAGCACAAGGGTGAGTCAGGATGGACTCTTCAGAGAAATTGACGCAACTCTCTCTGCTACTGGTCGATGACGACGCGGAACTCTGCAGCATGATGAAGGAGTTTTTCTCTCAGGTGGGCCACCGCCTGGAGTGCGCCTACAACGGCCGCGACGGACTAGCTCGCGCGCTAAACGGTGCGCACGACTTGGTGCTTCTGGACGTGATGCTGCCCACCATCAACGGATTCACGCTGTTGCAACAATTACGCCGCCGCAAAGATGTGCCCGTCATTGTGTTGACGGCGCGAACTCATCGACAAGATTGCATTGAGGGGTTGAATTCCGGCGCCGACGATTACTTACCAAAGCCGTTCGACCCCGATGAACTGCTGGCGCGAATTCACGCGGTACTGCGGCGTGCCGGCAACCGGGAATACGGCGACGGTTCAGTAAAGATTTATGGAGACATTCTGGTGAATCCGCAAACCCGCGAGGTGTGGAGCGCAGGACAGAAAGTCGAGCTCACCACGCTGGAATTCGACATCCTCGATATGCTGACTCGTGCGGCGGGCCGAGTGGTAACTCGAGAGGAAATCACCGCTGCACTGTTGGAGCGGGAGGCGACGCCCTATGATCGTGCTCTCGACGTGCACATCAGTCATCTGCGCAGCAAACTCGAACGGGGAAGTCGAGCGATCCGAACAGTTCGTGGAATTGGATACGTGTTCACGGAGAAGCTGGGGCCGAGCGTATGAGGATGAGGTCCCTCTATTTCTGGGTTGCGCTTGCGCTGGTAGCTACGCTTTCGCTCGCTCTCGTGGTGTTCTTGGCGATCTCGGATCGGGTGACAACGAAATATATCAATCCGGTGTTCGAGACCATGGACGAATTGGAGCTAGAGAGCGCACGCAATGCGTGGGATGCAGGAGGCGCGGCAGCGGTCACGTCCTACATACAGCAATTGAATCGGCTATTTGGTGGCGCGCATTACCTGTTGGACGGAAATGGAGTCGATGTTGTCTCGGGCGAAAACCGGGCCGCACTGTTACCGCCCTCGCTGGCTAGCAAATCGCGAGGTCACGTGAACGGCCAGATGATCGTGACGCATAAATCAGCCGATGGGCGCTATTGGTTTGTGGCCGTCAATGCATACCAGGCCGGCAGGTGGACGTTTTTCCCTTATTATCTTTTGGTGATCGGGACGACGGGACTGCTGTGCTGGCTGGCCGCGGTTGGCATTATGTCACCAATCCGGAAGTTGACCGCCACAGTGCAACGATTCGGGCAAGGTGATCTTGCCACCCGCGTGAACCTGCAGCGCCGCGACGAAATCGGCGAATTGGCGCGTTCGTTCGATGAGATGGCGGAGCGTCTGCAGAGATTGGTGAGCAGCGAGCGAAGGCTGCTCCAAGACATTTCGCACGAGCTAAGGTCACCGCTGGCCAGATTGAAATTTTCGGTCAGGCTGAGCAGAAACGCGGCCGATCAGAATGCGGCGCTTGACCGCGTGGAGCGCGATGTGAATCGCATTACATCGCTGGTGTCGGAAATTGTTGAGGTAACGCTGATTGAGGGTGACCCGCAATCTCGAAAAATGGAAAGCGTGAATCTCGGCGAACTGATTGAAGAAACGGTGGACGATTGCTGCGTGGAAGCAGAAGCCCGTGATTGTGACATTCGCGTGGAGGGGCAACTCTCCGGTGAAGTTTTGGGCGATCCAGAACTGCTCCGGCGTGCGATAGAAAATGTGCTGCGCAACGCGATCCGTTATTCGCCACAGCAGTCGAGCGTCGTGGTTACGCTCTCGGAGACTGCCGGCCACACAACCATTACTGTGCGAGACCACGGCCCCGGTGTTCCCGAAGAATTGCTCACCAATATTTTCGAACCATTTTTTCGAGTTGAAGAAGCGCGTGAAACCGACACGGGAGGCATCGGGCTAGGCTTGTCCATCGCGAAACGCGCCGTGCATTTGCACCGCGGAACGATTACCGCAGAGAACGCGCTGCCAGGCCTGCGCGTGCAACTCACCATTCCCAAGCTAATCGGCTAGTTTTGTAAGTGATGCCCGTACTCCATCCAATTACGCTACCATATGTTTCGCGTTGACCTGCGCCTCGTAGCCGCGCGTCAAGTGATACAGAGCCCGATCAAAAAAGTCGCCGACAAGATAATTGAGTTCCTGGATGGCATGAAGCTCGAACGGAACCATCTCGCTCGGCGCAAAACGATCTCCCGAGAGTGTCATCAGTCCGTGTTCTCGAATGTAGTGGCGCAAGTGCTTCTTGATGATGATGAGCGTGTAGATAATTTCGCTAAGCGGTATCCCCTCTCGAGAACCGATTCGGCCAAGTTCTTCGTATTCCCGCCGCACCGGCTCTTCATTCGGATTGCCGACCCAGTTTCCGAGATTGAAGTAGAACGCAAAAATCCGTGGGCGAAGTTCCGTTTTAGAAAACCGCCAATAGGACCGCGTATGCTCGTTGCTGAGCATGTCATCCAAGGTTTGCAAAGTGAGCGACTCTGCGTGAGTTTCTATCAATTGAATCAGTCGTGCAGATAACATGAGAATTCCCCTCTCCGCCCAAAATCAGGCCAGAAATCTGTCCATGTGGATTGGGATACAGGATAAATTCGAGGAGTGGGGAAATGAGGCGCGGTCTGATGGGCCGCCTCCGCTCTGCGAAACCAGGATTCAAACCTGCATCCCACAGTGAACCTACGCTGAACCTACGCCTGCGAAACGCGCATAGCAAGAGACATTTTGCCTGGCCGCCGTCAGTGCCTAGTGAGGTTAGGCGATTCGCTCCTCGCCTTCCACTAATCGTGGAGCTACTGCTTTCTTCGCACTTGTCGTGGTGATCAGAATCACGCTGATAAGTACAAATAGCGTTCCCAAGATCGTTCGTGGGCCCAATGCTTCGCCGCCGAGGAAATATCCCAGCAACACAGCGACCACCGGGTTCACGTATGCGTAGGTGCCAACCTTTGTTGGTGATTCATGATGAATCAGCCACACGTACGCGGTGAACGCAGCGCTGAAATCGTCTTCCAGGGCCTTCGCAAGTCCGAAGTCCAGCACCTTCGCCGCGCCGTTCGGAGTGATCTTCACATTGGAGGGCTTCAGGTCACGATGAATGATGCTGCGCTCGTGCGCATATTCGAGCGCCTCGGCGATTTGCTTGGCAATCGATAATGTTTCATCGAGAGGAAGCTGTCCCTGCTTGATTCGCTCGGCAAGTGTTGGTCCATCGACCAATTCCATGACTAGCGCGCGCACGTTGTTCGATTCTTCCAGGCCGTAAATCGCCGCGATATTGGGATGATTCAGCGATGCCAGGACCTTGGCCTCACGGTCGAATCGCGCCATACGATCGGCGTCGCACGAAAACTTGTCCGGCAGAATTTTAATCGCGACGCTGCGGCTTAACCGCGCATCTTGCGCAAGGTATACGTCACCCATCCCGCCCGCGCCGAGCGGGGAAGTGATCTCATAGGGCCCAAGTTTTGCCCCCGCAGCCAATGCCATAAGTGTGCAAAATTATACCCCGGGAGCCTTCTTACCGTGTCTCCTGCACGCAAAGGGCTACATGCTAGATTTGGCCCATGCTGTGCTGGTTCTGGGAATTGTTGGCTACTCGCCTATTTGTCACTTACGCGTTGGCTGCCGTCGATTGACCGAACGACTTCAGGGCCGACGCTTCATCATTCGCGATGTCAAAGACGGTATAGAGTTTTGTGATTTGCATCAGGTCACTGACTTTGTTTGTGAGGTTGAGAAGCTTCAACTCTCCACTCTGTTTCCGCACGCTGGTGAATGCGCTGACCAGAGTACCCAAGCCTGAACTGTCGATGTACTCAACATCGCCAAGATTGAGCAAAATCTTGTTATGCCCCTCGCTCAACAGGTCGCTAATTAGGTCGCGTACCGCGGCGCTCTCTTCGCCAAGTTCAATCCGTCCGCTGATGTCCACAATCGTGACGCCCCCCACTTGCCGAATGCTCGTTGTCATTTTCATTTTTTAACTCCTAAGACCTTCTATGGCCGGGAGACCACTCTTGCACCAAAGCACTCCACACAGTGCTAGCTTCCGGTAAGCGACTTTAACGCAAATCGTGGCATTGCGGCGATCAAATTCACTTCCACCCAAGCCTGTGTGGGTATCCTCAGATTTCACCCTCGCATAATTCGCAATAGGGTTAACGCCTGCCGATCTTCAGCAGTGATCGACACTCTGCCAACCGGTAATCTGCCAAGCCACACCCTTGATAAGATCGTACAGTCCGGGATTGAACTCTGCCCCCCACCCGTAGATAAGGTTGTCATTGCAGTCGACCCAGAAATCGCTTCCTAGGCCGCCGTAAAGGACGACGCCTCCGTTCCCATCCCGCAGTTGTACCGCAAACGACAAAGGGCTAGCGTCAATTGCATAGTGCGCCTTGCCCAGGGTCTATAGCATTTAGCATGCCAAAATTTAACTGCAAGATACGGCACAGTGACACGATTTGTTCCAACAAACGCAATTGGAATGATTACTTGCCCATGTAGGATCTCTGCGCCAAATACGTTCAATGGTTCGAGAAGGTTGTGAAGAGAAATCGTCACCGCACTAAGACGAACCCTGTATTTCTTAACTATTCGACGGCCTATTCCGGCTTTATGTTCTGATTAAGCTGCAGCACATTCTTGGGATCGTACTTTTTCTTGATCTCCACCAGCCGAGCGTAGTTTGGCCCGTACGCCGCCCGGACAAGCTCTTCGCTGGTTTCCCCAAGTTGGTTGACGTATACCCCGTGCGCGAACGGTTGTAAATTGTCGCGCAGGGCCTTGACCCATTGCACTGCACTCGCCTTCTCTGCCGGAGTGCTCCAGGTACTCACAATGTCCACCTCGTAACCCCGCTGCCGCAAAGCAAACGCCGTCTCACTCAATCCCACGCGCGAAATGGCGCCGTAAAACGGCACAATGAATGCCCTGTTGTTTGCTGGCGCTTGGTTGGTTGCCGTTGTTATCGCCGCAATTGCGGCCTCGCTGAGTTCCGGAAGAAAGAGGTCCGTTTGAAAATGCGCGATAGGCGCGGGAAGGAATGCTGCCGCCTGAGCTTCCACATAAGGCATTACTCTGACATTGTCCTCCTGCGGTTTGAGCGCTCGCAGCGGTTTCAACAATTCATTTCCCTGGCTCGGTTGGCCGCAATAGAAGACTAGCATCCGGAATCGCGTCCCCTGTTCGGACGGTAACACGCTACCAACGGTGTTCATTTCATCCGGTGCCGTCGCGACGAATTTAACAAACGCCTGCAACAGCTCCGGAATTCTCCCAGCCGGATACAGTAACGTTCCCGCCAGAACGTCGGTCACTGGATGGAGCCGGTACTCGAGCGCAGTCACTACGC